>WGMG01000006.1:0-669962 GCA_016125185.1 Armatimonadota bacterium
CCTGCCATTCCCATTTCGTTCGAACCTTTTCGACGCCAAAACCCTCTAACTAATGGGGAATGGCGAACCCATTTTGCCGAAACTCTGGTTCCCACTCCCACGTTATACTGAGTAACGACATGAGCGACGGCGGCTATAGCAGGATCGAGAAAGACTTTCTCGGCAACGAGCGAATGGTCCACTACGATGGGAGTGGAAACATGATCGGCGCATCCGATGTCGTGCGCGAACCCGACGGCACCATCCGCATCCCCAACGATCCTGTTGACGCCATACCTACCGCTGCGGCAGCGCCGACTCCCGCCACCGATCCGACCGCCCACATCCCCAACGACGCCGGAAAAGACATGGCCAAGACGCCCAAGACCATGCCGACCAGCCAGGCGGTCACCTACTTTATTGCCGTCTTCGTCGTCACCATGCTCCTCGGCCTTGGCATCATGTCGGCCATCAAGGCTCGCGGCGGGAACTCCGGTGGAACTACCTCAGCCGTCACGCACGACATGCCGACTGTGAATAGCACGACGCCCCCGACGTATGCCGATCCGTACCCGCATCGGAGTGACGATCTTCCTCAGGATCCAAAGCCTCGCAACGACGAGCAGCCCGACTACGATCCTGCCATGCCAGACCGCGGACCTCAAAACGACGGCCGCCCTCGCATCAACCCCGAAGACGGTCCCAAGCCGAGCGACGACACGAATTCCGTCGAGCCAAGCGATGCCAAGCCGGCCAAGACCAACGAAACGCCTCCAGCCAAGAACGGCGACGGAAGCGATCCCATCGACCTAAGGGGCGACAACGACCCCAAGCCCGATCCGTCCGCCAAGCCCATCGACATCCACTAAACTAACTAACATGATCAGCGCACTCCCTCTTCTCGTCGTCGCTTCGTTGGTGCAAACCGCGAAGAAGTCCGAGGTAAGGTTGGTCGATCTGACTCCCGTTACCCAAATCGCCCAGTCCACCGTCTTCCAACTCTCTCGCGAGTTCTCTATTGGCGGCATCGTTCTGGCCGAGGGAATCCAACTCCTCCCCCAAGGCGATGGACCCGAGCGAACCGGTCGGTTGGTCTACTCCGTGCCCAAGGGCTCCGAATTCTTCAAAGGCAAGTTCGGCATCGCCGATTCCGACGCCGGTCATACGGGTGAGTCCAAGCTCCAAATCGTCCTCGACGGTGAAACCGCCCAAGAACTGAGTGCGTCCACCGGCGACAAGCCCACCGATTTCCAAGTCACCGTCAAAGACTCGAAGTCGATCATGCTCGTCTTCAAAGGCACGTCGGCCATTGCCGATGCCGTTTTCACTCCCGAGACTGAAACCGCCAAGCCGACTCCGAAACAACCTCAGCCCGCCGAGCCGGTCGAGACCCCCAAACAGGCTCCGGGCGAACTCGTTCGCATGAATCTAACTGCGCCGCAAAACGGCGAGGTCGCCAAAAACGACGTCACGTTCAAGTGGGATCCGGTCGACGGCGCCATCAGTTATGGCGTCGAAATCGTGATGATCACCAACGCCAATCCCAAAAAGATTCCCAGCCGCTTCATGCGCGCTTTCTCGGCCAGCGGGGAGTCTTTCGAATGGAATTTCAGCGACGATGTTCTCTCGGGGGAATACCAGGTTAGCGTCATCGCATTTGGCAAGAACGGGGTCCTCTCCAAGTTCAGCAACTCCCGACGCTTCAAAGTGACCCGGAAATAGCGGGCTCTTTTGGCAATCCCAGGGCGTTTCGGTACAATATGAGACCTATGCGCAAGCACTTGCTGGGCGTTCTTCTTGTTGCCGCGTCGTTCGTTGCGGGTTGCGGTCAAACACAACAGTACGGCGGAATTCCGCGAACCAAGTCGTACCACAATGTCATAAGCCTGAGTCCAAGCACCAGCGAACTGATGTCTCAGTTCCAAATTCCGCTTATCGGTCGCTCGAAAGCGGATAACTGGCCCGCCGGTCTCAAGTCGGTCCCTATCGTCGGCGATCTCAAGCCCGACTATGAGGCGATCCAGCGCTTGCATCCCGACCTCATTCTTCTCGACCGCGATCTGTACAGCAGTACGGAAGTCGAAAAGCTCAAAGCGATTTCCGAGGTGCAGGAAATCGGCTCATATACCGTCGACGACTATATCAAAGAAGTGTATGAGTTGGGCAATAAGCTCGGCAACGAAGACGTCATTTCCGAATACGTCGACAAGGTCGACAGGCAGCGCCAAACCGCCTTGGGCGACAAGTTCAAAGACCCGATCACCGCCGCGCTGATCATCCCGGACTCCACCGGCCACGAAATGATCGCTGGCGCCAAGACGTTCCAGGCCGACCTCATCAAGATCATGGGAGCCACTCCGCTCGGTCCCGATTCGAAGCTCTTCGAACCGCTCAATCCAGAGTCGCTCATGACGATGAATCCCGACTTCATCATCGTTGCCGGAGAAATCAAGGATTTCACCGCCGACGCCCGTTTCGCCAATCTAAAGGCCGTCAAGGAGAAGAAGCTGTTTGGGCTTCCCCAGGACATCATTCTTCGCCGAGGTGCCCGCGTGGACCAGGCCATCTACCAGGGTCACAAGGCCCTTTCGCTACTGATTAGAGGAGATTAACTATTGCATCAAAGAGCTGAGATAGGAGTATTTGGAGGATCAGGCTTTTACAGCCTGCTACAGAACGTTGAGGAGGTCAAGGTGGATACACCGTATGGCGCTCCAAGCGACTCGGTCTTTTTGGCCACCGTCAGCGGAAGGAAGGTCGCCTTCCTGCCCCGCCACGGACGCCACCACACCCTGCCCCCGCACAAGGTGAATTACCGAGCCAACGTCTGGGCCATGCGCTCCCTCGGCTGTCAAGCAATCATTAGTCCCTGCGCCGCCGGTTCACTTCAAAAGCATGTCGAACCCACGCACTTCGTGGTCTGCGATCAGTTCGTAGACCGCACCAAAGGGCGACTGGACACCTTCTACGACGGGCCGATCGTCACCCACGTCTCGCCCGCCGACATGTACGATAAGGAGCTTCGTCGAATCGCTGTCGAAACTATCCGTGAAAATGGCATCACCTGCCACGATGGCGGCACCGTCGTCGTAATCCAGGGCCCGCGCTTCAGCACCAAGTCCGAATCCAAGTGGTTCCACGATCAAGGCTGGGAAGTCATCAACATGACCCAATACCCTGAGGCTTATCTCTGCCACGAGCTCGGCATGGGCGTCGTCAACATTTCGCTCATCACCGACTACGATAGTGGCGTCCACGCCGGAACCGAAGCGGTCAACGCTACCGATGTGCTGGAGGTCTTCAAGGCGAACTCCGAAAAGATCAAAAAGGTTGTCTTGGACATGATCGGCAAGATGCCGCAGGACCTCAGTACCATCGGCCACCGACAAGCGCTCCAATACACCCGAGGCGACGGCCACGCAATGTCCGAAAATGACGTCCGTCTCTTCGAACTTCTAGAGTAGTCTAGTAAACATATGCTCGCTTCGTTGATTGCTTTCAGCGCTTTGGTCAAGGTGCAGAACCCGCAGTTTCCCAAGCCCGATACCGACTATCCGGCCGCGCTTCAGGATTCCACGGTGTTCCCGTACCTAACCGACGACGACAAGAAGCAACAGTGGAAGCCGTTCATCGTCGGGCCGGATTGGTCCAACCTGGCGGTGCCCGCTCCTGCTCCCGATGCGACCAAGCTCAAGGTCCTGCTCGTCGTCGCCGAGCGGGACTTTTCTGACCCTCGGTACTCCAACATCATGGAGACGCGCGACAAGACCCGCCTGCTCGAAGCCGTCGCTCGTCTCAAGTCTATGTACTTGGCCGCCACCAACGGCTCGCTCGTACTCGACATCGTTCCGCGCTTCTATCCCGACGCGATCTTCGACATCAAAGAGTTCAAGAACCTCATCGAAGACGAGTACAACGAGTCCAAATTTGTGGTTGACGACAACGTCGAGCGAGGACCGTTTGCCGCCACCTTGGCGATCTCCAGCTCCCACGTCGACCAAGCCGATGGACAGGCTGACGATTTCACCATCAAAGGCTTTGCCGATCTCGGCGGCTCCAGCGACGACGTCTTCCTCGAAAAGTCGCTCTTCGACCTGACCCAACAGAGTATCCAAAAGCGACTCGAAAGCCACCTCTCGCTCTTCGAAAATCACTTGTTCGGTGAGAACACGGCGCTCAACATTTCGGACCCGCTGGCCGGACTCGAAAAGGACTACTGGCGACTCTTCAATCCTGACTTCCGTCAGGACGGCACGCTGCTCACCCAATGGGCGACCGCCAACGCTCTCGCGCCGCATAGAGATCCGAAGGGCCCTGCACCCGTCCCATCGTCGGCTGTCGAGTCGCCTGGCAAACTAACCCTCGCGGATGGTGTCCTCACCTACGGCGAATACAGCCTCCTTCGCGCCGGCAGTTTTGCTCTCCCGATGTCGGCCAAATTCAGCACCGCCAAGAGCCTAAAGTTCGACATCAAGGCCACCACCAAGAATCCCATCGCCGTGCAAATTTGGTCCGATGGAACTCACAACGCGGGCACCGAAGTGGTCCTCGGCTCGGGCGCAGGCATGGTGCCCATCACTTCCGACGACAAGTGGCAGACCGTCACAATCGACCTTCACCCCGACCAGAAATCAGTGTTCGGCGTTACGTTCGGAGTGCCGCACAACCTCCTTGGTACGTCGCGCCTCGAAACCGAATTGACGAAGTACGACTTCCGAAACTTTACGTTAACCGATGAGCCTGGCCAAAAGAGTGGGGAACTAACCGACTACCACATCCCCGTCTGGAGCGACGAAGAATCTCTTCGAACCATCCTTACAACTGGCACTCGCGCCGGCAAGCGCTTCGTCCTTCGCGACCTCGATCGAATCAAGACGATGAAAGGGGTCGTTCCCGAACTCCAAAAGCTTGCTTCCGACGTAGATTCGGGCATCGCCTACGACGCCACCCGGGCCTATTTCACGACGGTGCTGAGCAACAATCCGACCGACGCCGAAGTGGCCTCCCTCAGCAGCTTCTTTCACGCCCCACCCACCGAGACTGCCCGCGAAGCCGCGCTCAGTTGTGTTCCGCTACACCCCACGTTTGCCGCCTTCTCCGACGTCACCGGCTGCACCGTCCGCCTCAACTGGCATGTCCGCAAGCTCGCGATGGCTGCGCTTGGCGCCCTCGACCGAGCCAACGTCAAAGAAAAGATCGGCTGCGAGCAAACCCTGCTGGTCTCCACCCGCCAAGAGATGGCGACTCTTCGCCTAGCCGCGCTGAAGGAGCTCGATCCTAAGCGTCCGCAGGACCTCGACCGCCTCGTCTCGATCATGGTCAACGACCCCTGCGAGTCGGTGCGTCTTTATTGCCTCGGAGTCGTCGCCAACTCGGGTCTCGCCACCAAGCAGACCGTCCTTGGCTGTCTCGCCGATGACAGCCCGACCCTTCGTGAGAAGATTCCCGCCGCCCTCGGCGCCAAGAGCCCTTACCTTCGCGAAGCACTCGACAAAATGGTTGTCGACGCCGACCCATACGTCCGCGTCTCCGCCCTCCGCTCCTTGGCCGCCGCTGGCGATGTCAAGGAAGGCGAAATCCAAAACGTCTTCACCGACGCCCACCCCGCAGTTCAAATAGAAGTCCTCGAAGGCGCGAAAAAAGGCGCGTGGAAAATCCCCGCCGATGCCCTCGATAAGCTCAAAGCCAGCCCGATTCCGTACATCGCCGCCACGGCAAAGGAAATGAAATGAAAATCGTCCTCGGATCAGACCACGCCGGCATCGAACTTCGCCGCTGGCTAGTCTCCCACCTCCGCGCCGACGGCCACGAATGCACCGAGGTCGGAGCCCCCGACGAGTCCTCCTACGACTACCCGGACGCCTCGGACGAACTGGCAAAAGTGCTGAACTCGACCGATACCGACTACGGAATCATCATCTGCGGGACGGGGATTGGAGTAAGCATCCGCGCAAATCGTTATCCATATCTTCGCTGTGCCTTATGCACGACGGAGTACATGGCCTCGATGGCGCGAGAGCACAATGATGCCAATGTTCTCGCGTTGGGGGCGCGAGTGTTGGGAACGGAACAGGCGTTGGCCATCGTTAAGACTTTTATCGCCACCAAGGCAAGCGAAATACCTAGGCATCAAGCGCGGGTTCGGAAGCTAAGCGCGCCAATTTAGCGTATTCTTGTAATACCAACCAATTCTTATGAAAAGCATCACATCGGCTGGGGTCGTGATAGGTCTTCTATTCGTCACGATCGCCGGTCTGAAGGTCCGCGAGCGTCAGGAGATTTCCAACGGTGGGTACGGAAGCCTGCGTGACCTTTTTGCGTCCCGCGACACGCAGGTCGATATCGCCGAGGGCGACTACTACGAGGGCATCTCCGATCTCCTCAAAACAAAATATGTCGATCCGATCAAAGACGACCAAAAGCTTCTCACCGGCGCGATTCGAGGCATGGTTACCGGCCTCAACGACGCCGACAGTCAGTTTTATAATCCCAACGAGTTCAAAGCCTATAAGGATGCCCGCGCTGGCGAGTACACCGGCGTCGGCGTTTGGCTTGACTATAAGATGGTCAAAAACCAGATCAAGGTCGCTGGTGT
Source organism: Armatimonadota bacterium (assembly GCA_016125185.1). Classification (NCBI taxonomy): domain Bacteria; kingdom Bacillati; phylum Armatimonadota; species Armatimonadota bacterium. The sequence continues at coordinate 6,575 of WGMG01000006.1, forward strand.
CGATGACGATCTAGAACTGCCGCGCCTGATGGTCGTCTCCGTCGCTCCCGGCTCGTCGGCCGACAAAGCCGGGGTGAAAGTCGGCGACTTGGTCAGCGAAGTCGACGATCACTGGGTCGTCAACTCCGAAGACATTCTCAAGTACCGCAAGGCCCAAAGCGACTACCTCAACAAGAAAATCGACTTCAAAACCATCAACGATATGCGCAAGCAGATCAAGATGAAGCTCGACAAAAGCATGAGCGCAGTCCACGCCAAAGAGCATCTGATCACGGGCACGACCGGCAGCATCAAGGTTACGTTCGAGCACGGCGATAAGACCATCGACACAACCCTGGAGAAGGGAACTTACGACATTCCGTCGCTGAAGGAAGAGAACGGCTCGTTCGTCCTCCTCTTCACATCCGGCGCTCCCGAAGCCCTGAAGAGCTACATTTCCGGCAAATCCAACGTCACCATCGATCTTCGCCACAATGTCCTCGGTGACTTCGAAACAATGCGCAAGTGCCTCAGCGTGATCGCTCCCGCAGGAGCGTACGGCTACTTCGAAAACCACAACAGTAGCACGCCCATCATCCTGAAGACCGACACCGGCAACGCCAAGCCGCCGAAGATCAAGCTTCTCGTCGATCCATCGACCCGAGATGCTGCCGAAGTCTTCGCCCTCGCGCTCTCCGCTAAAGGCTACGCAAGCCTAAGCGGAACCGAAATGGGCAACAGCCGCAAGCATCACGAAATCTGTCAGCTAGCCGACGGCAGTGGCTACACGCTCGCGACCGGCCTGTTCAAGACCGGCACCCCGAAGCCGTCCGACGACAAGCTCGCCGCCAACGACGGAGCCAAGAGCCCGCTCAACGATAACATCGCCGCAAAGGCAGGAGCCGCCCAATGAAAATCGCCAAACTGATCGCTTTCGGCGTCGCCCTTCCAGCCTGTTTCTCGTTCGGCTACTTCTGGCAGGACATCAAAAACGGCCAATTTTCCATTGGCCAGCGAGACCGCCTGCTGGGCATCAAAACCAACGGCACCGGCCTCTCCGATGAGGAAGTCTTCGAGCGCAACTACGCCCGCATCTATGCCGATTACATCAAGCACCTCGACAAGACCGAGTTGAAGTATTCCGCCATGACCGGTCTCGTGTCCTCGCTCGGCGACCCGCACACCAACTTCTTCGTCCCCAAGGTCAACTCCGAGTTCCGCGATGAGACCCAGGGCAAGTTCTACGGCATCGGCGCACGCCTGCTCCCCGATCCGCTCGGCGTCAAGGTCGTCTCCGTCTTCACCGACGGCCCGGCCGACAAGGCCGGCATCAAAGGTGGCGACGTAGTCATCGCCGTAAACGGCAAGGATGTTGGCGGAATGAACTCGGACGACATCGTCCTCCTCATCAAAGGTGAAGAGAACACGACGGTACGCCTGCGCGTCGTTCGCCCGAACGTCAAAGACCCGATCGACTTCTCAATGAAGCGCGAAAAGGTCGTCCCGCCCAACGTCGAAAGCAAGTACATCGCCGACCAAAACATCGGCTATATCAAGATTCTCAACTTCGCCCTCGAGGTGCCCGAGCAGTTCGATCGTGAGCTTAAAGCCGTCGAATCGCACAACATCAAGGGCCTCATCATCGACCTTCGCGACAACCCGGGTGGCGCGCTTGAAGCCGCCGTCTCGGTCCTTAGCCATTGGGTCGATGGCGATGTCATCGTCAAGCTCCGCGACCGGGCAGGCAACGAAGTGCCCACCAACGCGGAAACTGGCGAACTGCATGAATTCAAGTATCCGGTCGTCGTCCTCGTCAACGAGGATTCGGCCAGTGCTGCCGAGATCATGGCCGGTGTCCTCAAAGACTACGGCAAGGCCAAGCTGGTCGGCACCCACACGTACGGTAAATTCTCGGTCCAGACGGTGTACGGCCAACGCGACGGTGCAGGCATCAAGCTGACGATCGCTCGGTACTACCTGCCGAAGTCGGGCGCACTCACTCGCAAAGTAGACGAGGAAGGCGCTTACATCAGCGGCGGAATCCAACCCGATGTGCAGGTTGATCTCAACCCCGATGTCGAATTCGATCCGACGACGATGGACAAAGACGCCCAATTCGCAAAAGCTGTGGACGTCATCAACGGCAAACCAAACTAATTACGTGCCCTCAGTGGCTAGGCACAGGATCAAAATTTGAATGTGTCTCCAGAGCTACTGAGGGTTAAACATAGTGGGTGGCACGGTCAGCGACATCTGGGAAACCTGCTTCGCGGCCCCTGGGAGGGTGGGCTTCACGAAGTTCCCGCCGAGCAAGGCGGAGGAAATGTCTACGATTCCGAGAGGCGAAGCCGAATCGGAAAACGAAGTGAATCGGGACCGCCCACCAACGTTCGACAAATAGTGGTCAGCCGACCGGGAGTTGTGAGTGTCTCGCTCACATAATTCTTTCGACGTGGTACTGGTAAAGACGCCTGCTTGTCCTTCGTAGTCCAAGGGACGAGGACGAAGGAGCGAGAAGTTGGGATTTACCAGTGCACCCACCGTTGGCGACAACCCAAATTCCCTTCCTCACTAAGGGAGGAAGGGTGCAGGGATGGAGGGGACCAGTCACCTACAAACCCCAAATCAAAGATTCCAACTCCCAAAAAGGGGTGGCACGGTCAGCGACATGCGCGAAACCTGCTTCGCGGCCCCTGGGAGGGTGGGCTTCCAGCCCACCAGCACTCGATAAAGGGAGGTCAGCCGATTGGACTGCTCGCTTCACGAAGTTCCCGCCGAAGGGGGTAATGAGCAAAGCGAATTGGGACCGCTCACGAAACCCCTACGCGTTTCGCGACTTCGGATCGAAATACGCTCGCAACCCATCACCAATAAAGTTCAAGGCAAACACCGTCAAGCTCAAAACCAAACACGGCGCAATGATCTCCGTCGGATACGAGTTCAACTGTACCCGCGCGTTGTTGATCAAACCGCCCCAGCTCGGCGTCGGCATCTGGACGCCGATGCCCAAAAAGCTCAGCGTGCTCTCGGCCAAAATCGTGCCCGCCAGATCAATCATCGAAACCGCCAGCAAGATCCCCGAGATCTGCGGCAACAGATGCTTCATCACCAGATAGGGCGTCGAAGCGCCCGTAGCCCGCGCCGCCACCACGAATTCACGTTCCTTGATGCTCGCCAGGGTTGTCTTCGTCAACCGCGCCATCGATGGCCATCCCGTCACCGACAAAGCCACGATAACCGGTAACCATCCAGGCCCAAGAATCCCGATGATCAAAATCGCTAACAGGATGTCGGGAAACGCAAACATGCCGTCCGTCAACCGCATCACGGGAACCGCAATCCACCGCGGCGCGAACGTGCTCACGACGCCCATAAAGACGCCAAACGTTAGGTTGATCGTCTGCACCGCAAACCCGATCAACAAACTAACTCGCGCACCATAAGCGATGCGCTGGAGGAAGGATCGGCCGATCTCGTCCGTCCCGAGCGGGGCATGCGGCGTCCCATAAGGCATATGCGGACTCCCCACCGGATCCAGGACCGGCTCTTTCATCCCCGTCGGGATCATCGGCCCGAAAATCGCAAACAGGATCAACAGGGACATGAACACGATCCCGGCCCAAACCAACGGATCTTTCAGCTTCTTTCGTTGCATGGGTCTAAACCTGAGCCTCCCGAATGCGTGGGTCGAGAATCGGTAGCAACAGGTCCACAATCGTGTTGACCAGCACGAACATCGCACCCGTCACCAACACGCACGCCTGAACTACCGGCACGTCGTTGCTCAAAATCGCCTCGATGGTTCGACTGCCGATGCCCGGCATGATGAAGAATCTCTCCACCACAAAAGAGCCGGTCAGCAAGAACCCGAACGTCGTGCCGATCGTCGTTACCACCGGCAGAATCGCATTGCGAAGCGCGTACTTGGTGTAAAGCCGAAATGGCGGAACACCTTTCGCAATGCCGGTTCGAATGAACTCCTGCCGCAACGTCTCCACCATCGCGGCCCGTGTCAGTCGCGTCAGCATCGCCATCGGCCGCAGAGAAAGCACGATGACCGGCAACAGCAGATACATCCACTCCGGCGCGCGCAGTTCCACATCCCAACCCACCGGCAACCGGTCCAATTTGACCGCGAAAATGTACACCAAGATCGGCGCCAACACAAAATTAGGCAGAGTAACCCCTAAAGTCGAAATCGTGAGGATGCTCCGATCCGCAAAGCGGTTCTCGCGTATCGCCGCGATCGTCCCCAGCGTAATGCCGATCGTCGAGGCCAGAATGATCGCCAAGATCGCGACCTTAGCTGTCATCGGAACCGTGCGCTTCAAAATGTCGGCCACCGGCTCATGCACGCCTTGGTAGCTCTTACCCCAGTCCCCGTGCGCGATGTCGGAAAGATAGATGCCATACCGCGTCATCAGCGGCTTATTCAGACCCATCTGTTCGCGGATTCGCTGGTACTGGGCCTCCGTAGCCTTCTCGCCCGCGATATACCGGGCGGGATCGCCCGGTGCCATCGCCGAGGCAACAAACGTGACGAAGGAGATGATCAAGAGGCTTACCGCGCCAAATGCGAGGCGTAGAAAAAGAGCCTTGATCAATTGCACGAGGAGATTTTAGCCGATCAGTTACTCTTAATGATCCGGGCAGAGGCGATGCGGTCGCCTTTTTCGATGCTGGTTACCACATCCATGCCACTCGTCACCTTGCCGAACACCGTGTACTTGCCGTCCAAAAACTTGGCCGGCGTCAGCAGAATGTAGAACTGGCTGTCACCGAGGATATTCTCTTCGGGAATCGAGGCCAATCCCACCGCCCATTGGTCGTTCGGCAGTCCACTCTCTTCCTTCGGAATTCCCACGCCTGAACCGCCCCGATACTGCTTATCGGTGATCGGTGCGTTGCGCGTATCTGGGTCGCCGACCTGGACCAAAAACGGTCGCGGCTTCTTCTCGGCTCGGTGGAACTTCAGCCCATCGTAAAAGCCTTGCTTCACCAAATCCATGATGTGGGCGCAGGTCTTCGGTGCGGCCGCGTTGTTCAGCGTGATGATGAACTCGCCTCTGCCGTCGATCTTAAACAGCACCTGCGCCTGTGCCCAAGCTGCCGCTTGAATCACAAACGCAAAAACGATCAACGTCAAAAACCGAATTACTTTCATTGGCTTCTAATACTATTCTGACGTATGAACCCGAAGATCGTTTTCGTCAGTCTTCCAACGCCCGGCCATATCCGTCGATCCGAACCTTGCCGCTCAGGATCATAATGCCGTCCACCACCGACCATAAATACAGCGTAAAGCAGGTGATCGGAGTCAAAATAAGCTGGATCGTGCCCAGCGCCGCATACCCGAGGTACATGCGCCCAAGTCCTGGGCACAGCAGTTGCAGAATCCCCGCCAAAGTCCGACTTTTGTCGCTCTTCGGCAAAACCAGCGTGCGGTTCACACCGTACGTCTGCATAGAAACCGACCGGTAGCCGGGAATCGAGGCCCCTTCTTGGGGCGGTGTCGGGGAACTAACCGGCGGAGTCGAACCCGGAATCGGAGGCGGACTCGCAAACGGCTCCATGATCTTGAAGGAGTTCAGAAGCTCGGTCACGTGTCCCGCCGGAAGCCAGTCCGTCATGCCCGGTTTCCAAACGTAGGTGGACTTTTCGATCACGCCACCCTCGATCAGTTCTTCCATCTGTTCGAGTGTGAGCGGACCTAGCTGTCCAAAAGAGCCTACGTAGTACCAGGCGGCGGCTTCGCTCATGTTTCCTTCGTGAATTCGATATTTACGGTAGGTTGTACCCTTTCGGCTACTCCCTAGGTCTAAGGGCGGTACCCTATTACAAATAATGTCCGTTCGTGTCCGTTTTGCTCCCAGTCCTACGGGTTTGCTCCACGTGGGAGCTCTCCGCACCGTTTTGTTCGACTACCTTTTTGCCCGCAACAAGGGCGGTCAATGTATCTTACGCATAGAGGATACCGACAGAACACGATACAACCCGGATAGCGAGCACGAATTCGTCGAAACTCTTCGCTGGGTCGGCATCGAGTTCGACGAAGGGCCCCATATCGGCGGGCCAAAAGGACCGTATCGGCAGTCCGAGCGCAAAGAGGCTGGCATCTACGCCGAGTGGATCAAGGTTCTCGAAGAGAAGGGCCACGCCTACAAGGCGTTCGACACCTCCGAAGAGCTCGACCAGATGCGCGAGTTCCAGCAGATCAACAAACGGCAGATCGGTTACTTCGGTGGCGACTGGCGCGACGCCGATGCCGCTAAGGTCGAATCCGCCATCGCAGAAGGGAAGCCGTACGTTATTCGCATGAGGATCCCGCGCGATCGCAAAATCGTCGTGCAAGACGTTATTCGCGGCCGAATCGAGTTCGACTCCAACGTCCTCCCCGATCCCGTGCTTATCAAGGCAGACGGCATGCCAACCTACCACTTCGCCGCCATGGTGGACGATCACCTGATGGAAATCACCCATATCCTCCGCGGCGAGGAGTGGATTCCGACGTCGCCCATCCACGCGCTCCTCTTCGAGAACTTCGGCTGGGAGCCGCCGATTTTCGTCCACTGCCCGGTCATCGTCGGCGCCGATGGCAAAAAGCTCAGCAAGCGCCACGGCGCAACCCGCGTGCTCGACTACATGGCGCAGGGCTATCTCAAGTCGGCGCTCAAGAATTTCATCGCCCTCATCGGCTGGTCCCCTGGCAACGACGAAGAGGTCATGTCCGAGGAAGATCTGATCCGCTCGTTCAGCCTGGACGGCCTTCAGCCTTCGCCCGGTCGCTTCGACATGGAGAAGCTTCGCTGGCTAAACGGCGTGCGCATCCGCTCGATGTCACCCGAAGAGGTTCTCGCCGAGATGGAAGCGCTTTATAGCGAGTCCTATACCAAGCAGTATTGGGATGCCTTCCTCGATGAGGACACGCCCCCCAATCAGCCCAAGAAGGATGGCAAAAAAATCTGGGCGCAGTTCGAAAACCTCATCCTCTTTGCCCGCAAAGACCGCGAATACGCCCTCAAGTGCATCAAAGAAGAGCAGGAGCGTGTCACTAACCTCATCGAATTCGGGGAGGCATGCGAATTCTTCATCGTCGAAGAGCCGCCGATGGACCAGAAGGCCGTTGACAAATGGTTTGGCCAGCCCCACGTCCGACCGTTGCTGGAGCATATCAAGGCCACCTGTGGAACCGAACAGCTCACCGTTGACGAGTACCGCGAACGCCTCACCCAGTTCCAACTGGACAACGGGTTCGAAAAGCTCGGCCCCATCGTGCACCCGACACGTGTCGCCCTAACCGGAAAAACCGCCGGCCCCGGCCTCTTCGAACTCATGTCCGTCCTCGGCCCCGACCGAATCACCCAACGAGTCAACCGCGCCCTCTCCATGCTGTAAGACCCATATGGAGTGCGCGAACTTGTTCGCGCTATTACCAGCGAAGCCTGCTTCGCTGGTAATAGTAATGTGTGCGACTCGCCCGCCACGAACGGCTGTTGAGGTTGGGCCATTTGGGAGTTGTGAGCGTCACGAGGTTCCCGCTGAAAGGAAATGAGCGAAGCGAATCGGGATCGCTCACAAAACAAGCACCGGCACTCTGTTTGCGAACTTAGGGAATCAGCCGTGGCACTGGCAAAGACGTCTGCGAAGCTGGGTTTTACCGGTGTTCCCACCGTTGGTGACAAACCATATTCCCTTCCTCACCAAGGGAGGAAGGGTGCAGGGATGGAGGGGACCAGTCACTTAAAGACCTAGAATCCACGGTTTCAACTCCGAAAAGGGGTGGCGCTGTCTGCGACATCTGTGAAGCTTGTTTCGCGGCCCCTGGGAGGGTGGGCTTCACGAAGTTCCCGCCAGAGGGAAATGAACGAAGTGAATCGGGGCAGCCCACCGACAATCGGTGAAGGAGGTTTGTCGATTGGGAGCTGTGAGCGTCTCGCTCACAAAACAAGCACCGGCACTCTGTTTGCGAACTTAGGGAATGAGCCGTGACACTGGTAAAGACGTCTGTACCGGTGTTTCCGAATAAGTGACATCCAACCATAAGGCCGGAAAACAGATTCCCAACTCCCCACAAGCAACCCAATAACCCAACCCCTTCCACACAAACAGCCTTGCCACCTAAGCCCCGAAAACGGTAACTTAACAACCGATGGCGAAGGTCGGTTTTGTCGGACTCGGTGTGATGGGCGGACCAATGGCGGGCCACCTCCTCAAAGCCGGACACCAACTCACCGTCTGGAACCGAACGCCCGGCAAAGCCGACGAGCTCGCCGCCCAGGGCGCGACCGAGGCAAAATCCCTCCAAGAGCTCGCCGAAAACTGCGAAATCATCTTTTCTTGCGTGGGTCGTAGCGAAGACGTCGCCGAGGTCGTCCGCGCGATGGCCCCCCACGCCAAACCAGGAACCACCTTCGTCGATCACTCGACCATCGAACCGTCGATGGCCAAAACCCTGCACGAGGAACTCAAGCTGAAGAACCTGAACTTCGTGGACGCCCCGATCACCGGCGGCTCGATGGGCGCGAAGAACGGAACCCTCACCATCTTCTGCGGCGGAGACCACGACGTCGTCGCCCACGCCATGACCATTATGCTCCCCTACACCAAGCGCGCCGAGCGCGTCGGTGAGGCCGGTCAGGGACAGGTGATGAAGCTCGCCAACCAGATCGCCGTTGGCGGCGCGCTGATCGGCTTGTGCGAATGCCTCGCCTTCGCCGAGAAAGCTGGCCTCGACATCCAGCAGGCCCACAGCATGATCGGAAGCGGCGCGGGCGGAAGCTGGGCATTCGAAAATTACGGACGCATGATCCTCAATCGTGACTGGACACCCGGATTCTCGGTCAAGAATCAGCGCAAGGATTTTGGCTACTGTGAGGCCGCTGCCGGGCAGATGAACGCCGATATTCCTCTGACCGAGCTCGTGAATCGCCTCCTCGGCGTCCTCCAGAGCCAGGGCCGCGAGGAAGACACCACCGCCGCCCTCTTCGAGGTGTACACCCAGTCATGACCCTCGCCGTCTCGATGCAGGGAATTTCCAAGCGGTACGGGACGGTGCAGGCACTCGATGACGTCACATTCGAGGTCGAACAAGGAACCATCCACGCCCTCGTCGGCGAAAACGGAGCCGGGAAAACCACCCTCATGCGCGCCCTCTACGGTGCGATGCAACCCGATGCGGGCGCCATCACCATCAAAGGTAGAACCGCCGATCTTCACTCATCCGCCGACGCCATCAAGGCCGGGGTCGGCATGGTCAGCCAGCACTACGGCATCATCGGTGAGCTCTCCAACCTAGAAAACCTAGTCCTCGGCGCCGAAGGTTCACCGATCCTCGACAAGGCATCGATGACGACAAGGGCCACCGAACTCGCGTCCAAGATGGGTTTCGAATTCGACTGGTCCGCCGAGTCGTCCACACTCAGTCCTGCCGGTGGACAAAAGCTTGAAATCCTTAAACTCTTGTGGCGCAGCAGCAGAATCATGATCCTCGACGAGCCGACGGCGATGCTCTCGCCGCAGGACTCTGACGCCCTGTACACAAGCCTCAAGCAACTCGCCTACGAAGGCGCGACCGTCATCGTCGTCACTCACCGAATCGCTGAAGTCTTCGACCATTGCCGACGCGTCACCGTTCTTCGCGGCGGCAAAAAGATCGCCGATCACGAAGTCGCCGACGTCACGCCCGAGCAACTAGCCCAAGAAATCGTCGGCGGGGAAGTCATCGAGCGACCCGAACCCAAAGCCTCGACCAAGAACAACGTCCGCCTCCACATCGACCAACTATCGGTCAAAGGCTCCAAGGGCCAAATCGCCGTCAAAGAAGTCAGCCTCAAGGTCAAAGCCGGACAACTCGTCGGCATCGCCGGGGTCGACGGCAACGGCCAGCGCGAACTCTTTCAAGCCCTCATCGGCGTCGTCAAACCCGTCTCTGGCAACTTCACGTTCGATGGCAACCAATGGGATTCCGAGCCGAGCCAAACCCGCATCGCCGAGGGCCTTCGCATCATCCCCGAAGACCGCCACGACGAAGGCGTGGTCGAAGATTGGTCGCTCTACGAAAACAGCGCCCTGGGCCTCCAACGCCTCCCCGAATTCCGCAGGCTCACCCGAGCCATGCGCGAGGAAGCGGTCGTCATGGCCGAAATGTTCAACACCAAGCACGGAAAGCTATCCGATGCGATGGGGAGCCTCAGCGGCGGCAACCAACAGCGCTTCGTTGCTGGACGCGCCCTCCGCATCAGCCCCCAAATGATCCTGGCTTTCCAGCCCGCCCGCGGCCTCGACCTCAACTCGACCACCAAGGTCTACCAAGAAATCCGCCGAGCCTGCGATCAGGGCGCGTGCGCCATCGTGGTCAGCTTTGACCTCGACGAACTCCTCGACTTCTGTGACCGCATTGTCGTCATGTGCCATGGCCACCTCTCCGAGCCCATGTCTCACGAAGCCCGTGACCGCAACGCCATCGGCCGCCTCATGGTAGGTGCGGCGTGAAGGTCCGAATCCCGATCCTCTTCGCCTGCTCCATCGTGGTGATCATCCTTTCGCTGGTGGTCGTTAAGGCCAACATCGGCGAGACGGTCGCGACCATCTTCACCGGCTCCCTCGGCAATGCCCTCAAAATCAGTGGGACCATCAAAGAGATGACCCCGCTCCTCATCCTCGGTGCGGCCGTCTACCTCGCCCTGAAGGCTGGTCTCTTCAACATTGGCGCTGAGGGCCAGTACCTCGTGGGAGCCTGCTTCGGAAGCTACGCCATGATCGCCATCGGCGGCCCCGTCGGCGTCGCCGTCGGATGCATCGTCGGTATTGTCGGCGGAGCGCTGTGGGCCCTCCCTGCGGGTGTCATCAAGGCTTATCGCAACGGTCACGAGGTCATCACGACCATCATGCTCAATTCCATCGCGCTCTACATGACCCGCGCGATCGTCGCCGGACCGATGAAAGGAGCCGATCAGCACACCGCCTCGACCTCGGTCATGCCCGCCAACACCCAGCTCACGCCCCTCCTCACCATCGGCAAGCTGGAAATCCCTCAGTCGTTCGTCGTCGGAATCCTCATCGTCATTGCCATCGGCTATTGGCTCAACAAAACCGTGTCGGGCTACGAGCTAAAGGCTGCCGGTGCAAACCCGACTGCCGCCCAGTTCGCCGGCGTCAAAACCAAGCAGGTCACTGTCAAGGCCATGATGCTCAGCGGTGCGCTCGCAGGTCTCGCCGGTGCCCTCCAGGTCGCCCAATTCGAACACCGCTTTTACGACGGCTTCGCCACCGGATACGGCTTCGACGCCCTCGGTGTCGCCCTCCTCGCGGGTTCGAATCCCTTCTACCTTTTCCTCAGCGCGTTCTTTTTTGGTGCCCTCAACAAGGGCGGAACCGCCATCGCCATCCTCGGCGTCGACAAAGGCATCACCATGGTCGTCCTCGCTGTGGTCATCCTCATGTTCGCGTCGGTCCGCTATGGCCGCAAGCAGGTGAATCATGGTTGATTTCCTCCTTCAAACCGTCACCATGTCCGCGCCGCTCATCCTCATGGCGATGGCAGGATACATGAGCGAACGGTCCGGCGTCATCAACATCGGGCTCGAAGGCAAAATGCTCACTGCCTGCTTTGTCTGTGCCGCCTTCGCACCGCGTTTCGGAGCAATCGGCGGAGTCGCCCTCGCCATCGTCGCCGGAATCATCATCAGCCTCCTCCACTGGACGCTCACCCAGGTCTACCGCATCGACCATATCATCTCCGGCATGGCCATCAACCTCCTGGCCTCCGGTGGAACCGCCTTCCTCGTCGGCTCCGGCATCGGCAAAGACATCCTCAGTGACGCCCAACGACTCCCGCTCCCACTCTATTACGGCCTCGCTATCGTCTCGCCGATCATCCTCTACGCCGTAGCCAATCGCACTCGCTTTGGCCTTCGGCACAAAAGCGTCGGAAGCGATCCCGACAAAGCCCGTTTGCTCGGTATCAACCCCCAAACCGTCCGCTTCGGCGCGCTGATCTGCACCGGCATCTTCTCCGGCATCGCTGGCTCGCTCCTCGTCACCGAGACCTCTGCCTTCACCAAGGACATGACATCCGGTCGCGGCTACATCGCCCTCGCCGCCCTCATCCTCGGCGGCTGGCGACCCATCCCCGCCGCCCTCTCCTGTCTGCTCTTCGGTTTTGCAACCGCCGTCCAGATTCAGATGAGCGGCAAGCCGCTCTTCGGAATGGAAATTCCGTCCGAAATCTGGAAAATGTTGCCGTATATTGTAACGTTGTTGGCTCTCGCGGGGCTCCTGGGGCGAAACCGCACTCCCGCCGGGTTAGGGAAGCATTAAATGAGTATTGTTCAGATCATTGCGTTATTGCTGAGTCCGGTTCCTCTTCCTCCCACTTCCGAAGCCGCTTCCATCGCCAATAAGCTCGAAGCTGCCCATAACAAAATGACGACCGCTGCGGTCTTCGTTAGTGACGGCCTATCCGCCGCTATTCCGTCCAAGCTCTACATGTCGCCGTCCTATTGCGTCCTGGCCATGCCCAACCAGCAGATCGTTGAGCTCCGCACCACCGAGGTCAAATTCTTCGACCAGCTTTTCAACCAGGTCGCCTCGATGAAGCCGCAAAAGCCGCTGAAGATTCCCGAGTCGTCCTCTTCCGTCGCCATTGTCCAGCGCGAGCCTCTCGCCTGGCTGGTGGACTCGGTCCAGCGAAACCAATTCTTCACCGAGGTCAAACGCGACCCTCGTTGGTCAGTTGGTGCGGGCAAGCTCGTCCTCAACGACGCCAAAAAGAAGATTCATTCCGAAGTTGTATTCGACTCCAAATACCACGTCACCCAAATCAAGATGTCGCTCAACAACAAGACGTTGACCGACTGGCGCTATCGCTACGTGGCCGGCAACGAAATCCCTGGCATTCCCAAGACGGCCAGGGAGGTCAAGGGCCTCTCGCCTCGGCCCGCCATCCCCGCTAAGACCCAAGCGCCTGCCGTCGAAACCGCCCAAAAGCTTTGGCGTTCCGTCAGTCGCCTCGAAAATCGAACCGTCATCCAGGCCAACAACGACGGCACCTACGAACTCACCTTCCACCCCGGCGAGATCAAAGAAACCGGCCCCGAAGGCTCATGGACTCTCCGAGGCACCACCCTCGATATCAAGCCGAATAAGGGCAAGAGCCTAACCCTCAAAGGCGAAAGTGGTAAGTTTCTCGAAGGTCTCCGCTCGGCTGGCATTACCGCCTCGCCGTTCGCCTGGTATATCCTCAACCGAAAACTGCCTTACCTAGACGTTTTCGATGGATGCCAAACCCTCGAACTGGAAGGCACCGGCAGCTTCGAAGGAAAAACGATGTCGATCCTCTCCGTCAAGCGCCCCGGTTCGCGCGTCCGACTCTACGTCGATCCCACTACCGGCGACCTTGATATGGTCAGTAGCGACGCCGTCGACGCCAAAACCGGCGAAGTGATTAGCAGTTCGCGGATGAAGATTACTTACCGATAACCCGCGTATCGCGGAGGTGGATGCGCTCAGCGATCGCCAGCGCCGCCTCGATGGCTTTGTCTGGCGCGGTCGGCAGCAGAATTTTCGGGTCTTCCGCTGTCACGTCCGGGTCGATCGGGTGTCCCTCTAATCGCTCCGAAGATGGCGTCAGATAGTCCGCCACCGGTATTTGGAGTGCAAACCCGTTCGTCGCGCTCGTAAACGTCGAGAACAGCACCGCTCCCGCCGACTTCGAACCGATCACCGTACACGATAGGTTGGACATATCGACCACGACCTTGCCGTCCTTATCGACCGTTTTCTTGCCGTACAAATCGCGCATCGCTGCCGTAAAGATTTCGCTCGCGCTACCGGTACCGGCGTTGATCAAAATGATCAGGTTGCCCTTGTAAAGGTTGTCCTCTTTGCGCGGCGTCATGATCATCGTATTCGCAAACGGCGTCAACTCGGCCAACTCCTTCGGGTCCCGCTTCTCCTCTTTCTTAAACTGCGTCACACTGTTTCGGTCGAGCATAAAGCCAAGCTTCAGCTTCGGGTCCACAAAGTATCCCGCCAGGTGCAATAGGTTGAATACCGAACCGCCTCCGTTGAACCGCAGGTCCACCACCAGGTTCTTGGCTTTCATGGCTTGGTCCATAAACCCGTCGATCGCCTTCGGATCGTAAGCCTGGTCGAAGGTGTTGACCTTCAGGTATCCGGTCGAGTCGTTCAGCATGCGAAACTCATCCTTCCGCACCGTCGAAAATGGTCGCCGAGTGATTGTGTACTCGAACAGCTTCCCGTCCGCTTTGCGGATTTTCAGCTTCACTTTCGACCCGTTTTCACCTGTCAAAACCGTGGTCGGCGTAATCTTCTTGCCGTCGATCTCCAGCATTGTATCGCCCGGCTCCAAGCCTGCGTCGCTCGCCGGACTCTTTTCGACCACACGAATGATGATCCGCCCGTTGCCGTCCGGGGACGGCTGACTGCTCACCCCGATCCCAACGGTCTGGCCGGTGTTTCGGATGTTCGCATCGCGCGGCGTCGCCAGCACGATATGGCTGAATCCGAACTTTTGTAAAGCTTCGTTCACCGCCGCCTTGAACTCATCATCGTTCTTCGCCGCGTCGATTTTCGGCCGCTCGGTCTTCAGAAACTCTTCCCATTTCTTAAAGTCGGTGCCCGGAATAAAGGCCGCGTTCTCAATCGTCGAGGAAAGCCTCTGCAATATCTCGTCGCGAACCTCCGGTTTGCCATCGATGGTTTGGGCGTAGCCAAGCGCCGCCAGGGCCAGCGAAAGTCCGACGAGAAGGGATTTCTTCATGTTAATAACCTTTGATACGCAAAACTACTCGGCTTTGACTTCAACTTCAATGCCGATTTGCCGGATGATCCGGGCGACCGTCTCACACTCTTCCTTATCGGCAAAATGAACGTTGGATTTACCCAAATGGTCGATTTCCCACGTCTCGATCTCCGCCTCTTCCAGGGTGCAGTGGGTCGCCACCAACAGGATCATGACCACCTCTTCGTAGGTGTTGAACTCGTTGTTGTAGACGATCACCATCCAAGACTCGTTCTCGACGCTTTCGTTTCCCGCGAGATCGGGCCGCTCGATGGTCTCCGTCGAATTCAGGATCAGTCGTCCCATTCCGGTTGGACGGCGCTCTTCACGCCGATATTTTCCATGGCCTGCGCCACGGCGGTACAGTCTGCCTCGGTCGAAAAGTGAACCGGCGCTTTGCCATAAGCCTGCGCTTCCCACGCTTCCATTTCGGCTTCTTGGACGTCGCATTTGGTAGCGACCATCAGCGTCAAAACAACCAACTCCAGCGGAGTCTCATCGTTGTCGAAGATAAGAGTCATCCACCGGCCGCTCGTGCCGCTATCGGTAATTTCAGGTTGCTGAAGCGTTTGGCTCATGCTTTCGGATGCTGAGAAGGGTTCCCAAGAGAAGGATACCTATACCAATTATAACGCCAATAAAGTTCGTCCGTCCCGAGTAGTCGATCCGAATCGTGCTCTGTTGGCCGTCAGTCTTAATCAATCGCCAGCCATCCTTGTCCTCGACTGTGGTGTTCGGCGTCGAGGTTTTCATGCCTGGGAAATAGCGGTCACGAACGAGAATCTCCGTCGCGCCAGGTGCTGGCTTGATCGTTTGGTGATCGTAACCATCATCGATGATATCCCCACCGTTGATTCGCGAATCGGATGTAGGAATTCCGCTCATTGAGTCAGTGGACACTGGATGTTTGACCCCAAGGTCCACTAATGCTTTGGTGGAGGCGACGGTGAGATCATCCAAACTCTTCGCCCGCAATAGCGCCATGTTTCCATTCTCAGGCGGGAAGGGATCGCCGACCGTCTTCAACTTCTCCACGAACTTGGCATCGAGGATTGAGTCGTAGCCGTACAGATCGTGAACCCGCGCCAGACTCGCGATGTTGGGCGGCATCGTCGCCTTTGGCGTCGTGACCATGCTCCAACTCTGCGAGGCAAAGACCTTCCGCTCCTGGCTGGGAATATTCAGGTTCGGCACCTCCAACGGCTTCCCGCTCAAGGGATGCTGCCCCAACAGCGTCAAAGCCGCCATCCCCGCCGGAAGAGCCGCCATCTTCGGCAGCTTCTTCGAAGCATACAACGCTAAAACAACGGCCGAAAGCAGGGCCGAAATCGCAATTCCCGGCAGGTATGGCTTGGTGGTCAAGCCGATGATCTTGCCGAGCGAGTCGTCGCCCGGCTGCCCCAGCATCCCGCCCAGCATGTTCATCAAGTTAAAACCGAGGCCCAAAAGAACGAGCGGGATCAAACCCATCGCCAGCCATTTCTTCGATCCATCGCCCTTCGCCTCTAGCCGGTCATAACCGATCGCCCCGAGCAAGCAGAGCCCCAATACGATCAAGATGTGCGCTCGCCCTGGTGAGCCCGTCGCCGACCAGCCTGGGAAGTAGAAGAACAATAGCTGGTTCATAGGCGAGCCAAACGCGAGCAAAACCCCAAGCACGACCAACGAGACCGGCACCGCTACACTCGCCGACTCTTCGTCTTTCCCTCGTCGTGCAAACAAAGCGAACAGCGCGAGCGAAAGCGCGATCGGCGTCACCCACAGTGCGCACTCCGCCGGATTTGCGCCCGGCTTCACAAACATCGACCAATAACCGTTTGGTACGCCCGACCCCTCGATCTCGCTGGCCTTGATCGACGGATCACCCAACAGCTTCGGATTAACGAGGCTCAGCGCCTCGTAAGGGGCTAAAACCCCCTTGCTGTAGCCCTGATACCCCTGCTCGGTCGGCGTGTTGCGCCGATGGCTCGTCGCCGAATTCTTGAGCACGATGCCGAGTTGGGGCGCCGATGCCGCCACGCCGACGAATAACGCCAATAGCGTCGCCAATACCGACACCTTTCGCACCGAAATCGCCGTCCAAGCCCAAACCACGAACGCCGCGAACATACCGTAGAAAGCAAACTGCAGGTGCCCGGCGTAGATCATCATCGCCGTGGCCAACGCCGTCAAAAAGAATCCTAGACGTCGGTTCGGCATCGTAATCCCCGCCAGCACCCAGGGAATCCACGCCACCGTCGTCGGCACGCTCGCCAGCGGTGCCCAGGCGACCATGAACTGCGACAAGGCAAATGCCGTCGCCCCCAAAAGCGCTCCGCCTTCCGACACCTTCAGGTTGCGCAAAAAGGCGAACAGACCCCAAGCGGCCAGAAACAGATGCAGGACTCCAAGCAGGAGAATCTTAAATCCCGTCGATCCCGGCAGAAATGCGAACACCATGTGCGGCAGATAGAACCCACCCGACTGTGAGTTCGCCGTCAGCGGTTGACCCGCTAGCTGATATGGGTTCAAAATCGGAGCCTGCCCATGCCGCCAGGAATCGAAAACCAAGTCCCGCCAAGGCAGAAACTGAAGCACACCATCTGCTTGAAGCACGTCCCAGCCGTAGTCCGGCTTCGGCGCATCCGGCGTGACCATCGTCTGAATATGCTCGGTCGGCCCCAACTCCTGCCCCGAAACCAGAGCCACCGAGTAGGGAAGAAACGCCACCACCAAAAGAAGAAGAAATATCTGCCAGCGTTTCATGCGCGCATTGCTGAGGTTACCGCTTGCAGGGATGGAGGGACACCGTGAAACGCGGAAAAGAGGTCAGCCCATGTGGACTGCTAGACTTGTCCTCGCCAACTGGGAGGGTGGGCATCTTGCCCACCGGCAACCGATGAACAGAGGTCAGCCCTCTGGGAGTTGCGAGCGTCACGAAGTTCCCTTCCTCCCTCGGGAAGAGCCCTTGAAAATCTACGCCGCAAAGGCGTGGATTTTTGAGGTTAGGGCGCAGGGATGGAGGGACACCGTGAAACGCGGAAAAGAGGTCAGCCCACGTGGACCGCGAGATTTGCCTCGACAACTGGGAGGGTGGGCATCTTGCCCACCGACAACCGATGAACGGAGGGCAGCCGATTGGGAGTTGCGAGAATCGTGAAGTTCCCTTCCTCCCATGGGAAGAGCCCTTGAAAATCTACGCCGCAAAGGCGTGGATTTTTGAGGTTAGGGCGCAGGGATGGAGGGGCACTGCGAAAAGCGGAACGATGGTCAGCCGACTGGGAGTTGCGAGCGTCTCGCTCGCAGAACAAAGAAATCTAGAATCAACTCAGCAGTAAATAACCTGCTGAAGAGCCTTCGAGTGCGTCGGATCCTTTGCCAAAATAAACTTCAGATTCGAGCAGGCCTCCTCGTACATCCCCAGCATCATCTGCGTCATCGCAAAGTCATACCGGACATCGAGGTTCTCAGGATACTGTCGAGCAAGGGCCTCAAGCGCCGCCAGAGAGCCTTCGAAGTCACCCTCGAAACCCAACACCAGCGCCATCTGATGACGAGCGTTCACATGACCTGGATCGGCGGACAACACCTTGCGAAAGCACTCTTTCGCTTCTGGGTAGTTCCCCTCGCATCGCAGCTCGAACCCTCGTTGGTACAGTCCCTCAATTTCCATCGAATAGCCAAAAGCCCAAGTCACACTTTAGCTTGCTGGTAGCGTCCACGTCAAGTAGGGTGCTTGGGCTTTCTGTTGAACTTTCGTAACAAATAGTTACTTTACGCGGGTCCCGGCTCAAGTCGCGGAGGCTTCAGCGACTGGCCCGATCCCACTTCTGAATCCTTTACGGGTTCCACCGCTCCAGAAGTTTCAGGAACCGGCTTTATCGGCGGAAGTTCGCGACCTTCCATGACCGCCAGGAACTCGTCGCGATCCAAAGTCTCGCGCTCCAAGAGTGCTTTCACGATCTCGTCGAGCTGCTTTCGGTGCGTGTTTACGATGTCCACCGCACGCTGATAGCAGCGGTCCACAATCGCGCGAACCTCTTCGTCGATCTGCTTGGCGATGTCCTCGCTATAGTCGCGCTCTTCGTAGTAGTCGCGACCCAAGAAAGGATTCTCCTTGCTTCGACCGATCGCCAGGGTACCGAGCTTCTCGCTCATGCCGTACTTGGTGATCATCGCCCGAGCGATCGCCGTCACGCGCTGAAGGTCGCCGGATGCGCCCGTCCAGACTCGCCCAAAGGCAGTCTCTTCGGCCACACGTCCACCCAGGAGCGTCGTGATGTCGTCGATCAATTCTTCCTTGCTGACCAGGTACTTGTCCGCTTCCGGCAGGCTCCAGGTCGATCCCAGCGACATGCCGCGCGGCAAAACCGTAACCTTGTGAACCGGATCGCTGTGTTCCAGCAACTCGCCGATCAAAGCGTGTCCGGCTTCGTGGTAAGCGATCACTTCGCGCTCTTCGCCGTTCATGATTCGGCTCTTTCGCTGAGGACCTGCAATCACTCGGTCCAAAGCCTCTTCGAGGTCGATCATGCCGATCTTGCTTCGGTTGCGTCGAGCCGCCAACAGCGCGCCCTCGTTCAGGGTGTTTGCCAGGTCGGCGCCCGTAAACCCGGGGGTTCGCTTGCTCAGCGTTTCCAGGTTGACTTCGCCCTCAAGCGGCTTGCCCTTGGAGTGAATCTTCAAGATTTCGAAGCGTCCCTTCTGATCGGGAGCATCGACCACGATCTGTCGGTCGAATCGTCCCGGGCGCAGAAGCGCTGGGTCCAAAACGTCGGGTCGGTTCGTCGCTGCGATCAAAATAACGCCGGAGTTCGGGTCAAAGCCGTCCATCTCGACCAGAAGCTGGTTGAGAGTCTGCTCGCGCTCATCGTGGCCACCGCCGAGGCCTGCGCCTCGCTGGCGTCCGACCGCGTCGATTTCGTCCACGAAGATCAGCGAAGGGCGATGCGCCTTGGCCGTCTCAAAAAGGTCTCGAACTCGCGCCGCACCCACACCGACGAACATCTCAACGAAGTCCGAACCGGAAATGTGGAAGAACGGCACGCCTGCCTCACCCGCGATAGCGCGTGCGAGGTGCGTCTTACCGACGCCTGGGGGGCCCGTCAGCAAGATTCCCTTCGGAATCTTGGCGCCGAGCGCCGCATACTTCTTGGTGTTTTTCAAGAAGTCGACGACTTCAAAAAGCTCTTGCTTGGCCTCGTCGATGCCCGCCACGTCGTCAAACGTGACCTTGGGGCCGCTTTCGCCGACTCGCCGAGCCTTGCTCTTGCCAAAGTTCATCGCCTGTGAGCCCGATGCTTGGGCCGCGCGGATGAAGAAGAACCAGAGGATCGCAACGATGATCAGCGTCGGAGCAAAGACTCCGATGATGTTGACGATGGCGCTGCTCGCGCCGGGGCCAACGACGTTCAAAGGAATGTGGGCGTTGTTTAGCTTGTCGAGGAGTTCGCGTGCGTTCGGGTTAGTCACCTCGAGGTAGGTGCACTTATAGTCCTCGCCGGTGGTCGCCAGCTTGCCGGTGATCTCGTTCTGCTGCCAGGTGGCGTCGAGAACTGCACCAGAATCCACCTTCTGCATCAGCTCATACGGCTTCAACTCGGCGATGTGAGTTTTAAAGCCCATACCCTTGGGCGCCAGGATGCTCAAAACGATGAAGCCAACCAAAAATAAGGTGGCAACAATGATGATGGCGTTTCGACTGTTATTTCTCAATCTTTCTCCAGAATGGGGTCTAGCAGTATCTACGCTTACCCCATGCTTGACGTTACGATGAACGTTCTTTTACTGTATCGGTTCAAATTTCAACTCAACTACCGTTGAGCAATCGTCGCCTCTATACATTCTGTGCGATAAACAGACTCCTGGCAACCAAATTGGTCCAAGAAAATCGCAAATGAGAGGCAATCTAACTCTAGCCGCCGCAGTGAGCTTTGCTTCCGATAACAAGTCGCTAACTTTCCGAGTTCCTTCGAATCCCAAAGGCTGCATGCTATCGCCCTGCTGAGTAGACCGGAAGTACAGATCGCCGCGAATCTGAGACTTGGGAATCTGAACGTGAAGCGCGGCTCGCTGAACCGGCAGAGAGGCCGATGGCCGCTCAATCGCCATGATTTTCCATCCAAACTCCTCGCTCTCGGTTTCTCCCGGACAAGTGATTCCAAATCGAAACGGTTCCGTGGGTCGGAGGACCCGGAAATGGACCTTCTCTCCGTCCCATTCGCACACCACTTCGCCCCCATCCGCCGTCAGTGATCCTCGTTCGGACCGAATCTCCTCCGCCAACAATTCTGTCTGGTCGTAGTCGATGGGTGCCCCCAAAGACTGAAAGGCTAGCCGCGCCGCCCGCTTGAACAAGACCGCCGGTAGGGAAGTCAGATGCGCCTTCGAGAAAGCGACCTCCACGTCGCGAGTCAGGAACGCCAATTCCCCGTTCATAACCACTTCGGATTGCTCCAGCGCCGCCGCCGCTGCACCGTTCAAGAAACGATCTTCTTCTTCCAAGATCGAAGCGCACCGCGCCATCGCCGCCTCGTAACGAGGATTCAACACCGCGAACTCAGGCGTCACGCGCTGGCGGATGCGCACGCGCGAAAAATCGAGGTTGTCGTTGCCTGGGTCGTTGTGAAACCAAAATCCCTGAGCCTCGCAGTAAGCCGTCGTCTCTTCGCGGCCGAAAGACAGCAGAGGACGCACGATATTCCCCCTTCGTGCCGGAATTCCCGTCAGGCCTTGCGGACCCGTGCCCCGCGCCAGGTTGAACAAAATCGTCTCCACGTGGTCGGACCGTGTGTGCGCCGTCGCAATCAGGTCGCACTCCAATCGCCTCGCCGCCTGCTCCAAAAAGTTGTAGCGCGCCATTCGGCCCGCTTCCTCGATGCCCATCCGCAGGTCCGTCGCCATGCGGGGTACGTCCGCCTTGCCCGAAACAAATGGAATATCGAGCTCCTGGCAGAACGCCTCGCAAAGCTTCATCTCCTTGTCCGCCTCCGGCCGCTGGCCGTGGTGCAGGTGCGCCGCGATCACGTCGTAACCCGAAATCTTCAATAGATGCAGGAGGCACGTGCTGTCGGCTCCGCCGCTGTAGCCGACAAGGATCTTCGCGTCTGGAGCAAGAAGACCACTCTCAAAAAGGTGTCGCTGAAACTGCTCCTGCACACAATTCAGCGTACCTTTCCGCCTTAGTTGCGTAGAAGCCCTTGGTGAAACGAGCTCTCTGTTGGATTCGACGCGACCTGCGCCTCCACGACCATCGCGCGCTCTACGAGGCAACCCAAGCGTTCGACGAAGTCGTCGTCGCCTTCGTCCTCGACACCACCATCCTCGACCGCATCCCCGACAAACGCAACCGTCGAGTCACGTTCACCCTCGAATCCCTGCGCGAACTCGACGCCAAACTTCGTGCCCACGGATCCCAATTGCTGGTCCTCCACGGCGACCCCCGTGCCGAAATTCCTCGCGCCGCCAAGAGCCTCGCATGCCAAGCCGTCATCGCCGCCCACGACTTCGAACCCGCCGCCACCAACCGAGACGAACAAGTCAAAAAAGAGCTAAAAAGTATAGGTTTATATTTCTATACCTATAAAGATCAAGTCATCTTCGAACGAGGCGAAATCCTCTCGCAAGCCGGCGCACCGTTCCGCGTCTTCACCCCCTATTCCAAGGCCTGGTTGTGCCATTTTGTGCCAAAACGCGACGCCGCCGACTACCAACCAAACCTCCAAAAGCTCCTCTCCCAATCGCAAATAGCGCCCCACTCCCAAGACCTCTCCTACGACCTCATTGGCTACCAAAAGGCCGATCTCTGGCTCGCCCCTGGCGAAGACTCTGGACAAACGGCCCTCAAGCAATTCGAGCGAAAAATCGATGGCTATAAAGACCATCGCGATTTCCCCGCCGATGATGGAGTCAGCTACCTCTCAGTACATTTTCGCTTCGGCACCGTCTCCATCCGCGAAGCCGTCCGCGCCGCCCTCGCCAAAGACTCCGAGGGAACTCGCAAGTGGCTGATGGAACTCATCTGGCGCGAGTTCTACCAAGACATCCTCGGCAACTTTCCCGAAGTCGTCGAGACGACCTTCGATCCTCAATATCGAAGCCTCGAATGGCCTGGTTCGGATGAGCATTTCCATCTCTGGTGCCAAGGCATGACCGGCTACCCCATCGTTGATGCCGCCATGCGATGCCTCAACCAAACCGGCTGGATGCACAACCGCCTCCGCATGATCGTCGCCTCATTCCTCACCAAGGACCTGCTGGTCGACTACAAAAAAGGGGAAGCCTACTTCGCTGCCCAACTCCTCGACTACGAACTCGCCTCCAACAATGGTGGCTGGCAGTGGGCCTCCAGCGTGGGGTGCGATGCCCAGCCATACTTCCGCATCTTCAACCCTTACCTCCAGAGTCGAAAGTTCGATCCCAAAGGCGATTTCATCCGCCAATGGGTCCCAGAGTTGAAGGATCTTGATAACGAAGCCATTCACTGCCCGAACCCGATGGATCAAGCAATGATGGACTACCCCGCACCGATTGTCGAGCACGATGAAATGAGAAAGAGAGCGATCGCGTTGTTCGAGTCGTACCGAAAGGCTTAGGCCGAATTTCGCATCGATTCCTGGCCCGCATCGTCAACGCGAACGCAGTTTCGTCCCGCCTCTTTAGCGGCGTACAAAGCCGAGTCAGCCCGGTCGATAAACGTCGCCGGATCGTAGCCCACCGAAGCCACTCCGAAGCTCGCCGTGACGCTGCGGTAAGGAAGTTCGATCTCTTCGATCTCCTTTCTCAAGCGTTCGGCTAGCTTGATCGCGCACCATAGGTCGGTGTCCGCGCACAGCACGATGAACTCCTCGCCGCCCCAACGAGCCGGTAGGTCAGATTCGCGACAGGTCATCGCCAACACGTCGGCAACTTTCTGAAGGACGATATCCCCCGCCTTGTGCCCGAAGTCATCGTTGAACTTCTTGAAATGATCGACGTCCAGCATGATCGCCGTGAGCTGTCGTCCCGCCTTGTGAGCATGCTGAATCGAGTGCGAAAGTCGCTCCACAAAAAGGCGTCGATTTGCGATCCCGGTCAGCGCGTCGGTTCGACTTTCCATTTCCAAACGTTGGTTTGCCTCGGCCAAAAAGTCGGTGTGCTGAACCAGGCTCTGCGTGTACTCCTGATTCAAGAGGTCGCTCAGCTTTCGTTCGGTGATGTCCTGTATTTGCGATACAAAACGCGACGGACTGCCATCGGTGTTACGGATGAGTGAAACGCAAAGCAGAATCCAAATGAGCTGCCCATCCTTGCGGTAGTACCGCTTCTCCATCGTGTACGTGGAAATCTCGCCAGCAAGCATGGCGTAAACATGATCGAGATCTCGGTCCAGATCGTCCGGGTGGGTTATTGCTTGAAAATCAATTTGCAGCAATTCCTCCTTCGGGTAACCCACGATTTGGCAGAGGGCCGGATTGACATACATCCACTTTCCATCAAGCCCGACCTGGGCCATTCCAATCGGCGCATTCTCGAATAATTGTTCAAGGTCGTCGTTGGCTTGTCGAAGCTGATCGGCCGCTTCCCGAAGGCCCGTAACATCCTGAGAGGTGAGAAGCACTTTCTTCACGGTTCCGTCGAAGGAACGCTCCAGAACGCATTCCCGGTAAGCAATCCAACGCCAGTTTCCATCCCCATTGCATATTCGATGTTCGAATTCGTAAATCTCGCCGTCGAGCAGCTTCCGCACATCTGAAAATTGCTGAAGAGTCTTGGCCCAGTCATCGGGGTGGACCATCTTCTTAAGCAGCGGTAACCCTCCGTCGAGAATCTGCTCTTCAGTGAGTCCCAGCGATTCGTGTCCAAAGCGGTTCGAATAGACCATTCTTCGGCGATTGAGGTCAAAGACGTAAGTTGCACTCGCCGAAGAATCCGACAAACCTTCAAGGAACCTTCGCTCTTCAAGTTGCCGCTTCGCCAAGTTGGAGACACGCTCCAAAAGCACGAGACAAAGAAAAGTGAGTCCCGTAACCGCAAATCCGACGAGCAAGATCAACAGGCCGAATTGGGAGGTCCAGGCGTTGGTAAGGTTTAGCGGTTGGACATAGACTTTCCAATCAAGTTTCCATCGTTCGACGTCGCTTTCTCCACTGACGGGGAAACCCTCCTTCAAAGGTTCCTTTTTGTAGATGACCGAATCGCCTTCGACGATTTGGTACGTGTACTTGTCGCCAAGCTCGCTCGGGATTGCCCTGGAGAACCGGTCGACCAAGCAAACTCCTGCGATCAAGCCGTTGTACTTGCCGTTGCGGTAGGTTGGTGCATAGATCAGAATTCCCTTCCCACCCTGTCTCAGATTCACCGATTGGGAGACGCTAACTGAACCGGACCGTTTTGCCCTTTGCGCAGCCAAAAGCCTCCGACCAGTCATCGAAAGGTTCTGGTTTAGGACCTGCTCGTTGCCGGTCAGGGGTTCGACCCATCGAATAAACCCATCCTCATCCAGCCATTCCACGGCCTTGAATTCGGGGTAATCCTGCAAATAGGCTCTCGCGTCCTGAGACCAGTACTGGTGCTCGGACTCGATTCCCATGCTCATTCGAGAAGCCATGTGCGAAATGGCATTGGCATCCGCGTTGATTCGAGCCTCGATGTAGCTGCGAATTTGGTTTGCGCTTCGCTGATCTTCCACCTGAAGGTGTGTGATCTCCTGGGCGACCTGCGCCGAATACAGCACAAAAGTTCCCAGAAGGAAGCTGAGGGCTGCCGGATAGGGAAGCCAGTTCAATCTCCATTCATACGTGCGACACCGCAGAATCGCAGTGACCGCCAAGGCCATGTTGAGAAGCATGAAGGCTAGCGAGGCAAGCGGCGGAAACTGATTTCGTGCAGCAAATTCAGGTGTCAGGTTGATTCCCGAGAGGTCGCATGTAAACAGGATAAGACTGCTGACCGACACAAAAGTTGAGATCGATCCGACCGCGATCGTCCAAGCTTTCGTCCACTTTCCAATTGGCTTGAACGCGATCAGCAGACCGATCAAAAGACACAGAAGCGCGGCGCAAAGGGCGAATGGTGCAAGGAATAGGTGAACACCCTGAGGAGGCGCACCTGGTGGCGGCATAAATCCTCCGCCAGGGCCTGCCGGTGGTAGTGGCGGAGGAAGGGTCCAAAATACGAGCGAGGCCAGGGCCAGAATGATCGCGGGAACCGAAAGGATGGAAGAGACTGAACGGCGTGACCGGAGAGAAAAAAGGAGCGAGATGGAAAGGCAGAAAAGGCACAACGATACGCTCAAATGCATTGGATTCAGTGCATTGAGGTGAAACAGGCTACTCGCTGTCGAAACGAGCCCAAAGACGCCACTGGCAACGACGAAAGAGTTCGTGAGTTGACGGGCGCCCAACCGTTGGTTCTTCGAAGTTCTGATTTTGGAGCCTTCCGCATGGAATGATCGGCGAATTGGGCACCCAAATGAAGGACTCGGGGCATGAAAGTTATGCCCCGTCGTAGAATTAGACTCCTTAGCCTAAAGATTGAGCTTTGAGCCAGCCGAACGGCCTAGCAAACGGCCTGTTCGGTGTCGGCGTCGAACACATGGATGCGATCGAGGTTGATGCAGAATTCCGACTCGGTCATCGGCTTCAACTTCGTCTCCTTGTCGATCGATGCCACGAGCCGCAGATCGCCAATCGTCAGATAGGCAACGTACTCGTGGCCGAGTGGCTCCATGACATCGACGGTCGCTTTGATCGTGTTCTCGTGCGAGGGGGTCACGTTCGAAGGAACGCTCTTGTCGTAAATCTCTTCGGGTCGAATGCCGAGGATGACCTTCTTGCCTTCGTAGTTTCGAATCGCATCCTGAACCGGAGCGGGGAGTACGAAAGCGCCTGCATCGATTTTTCCGCCGATGATCGAGGCGTCGATGAAGTTCATGGGAGGCGAACCGATGAATCCGGCGACGAACTTGTTGGCCGGATGGGCATAGACGGTTTCCGGCTTGTCGCATTGCTGGAGAACACCGTCCCGCATGATGGCCATTCGCTCGCCCATGGTCATCGCTTCAACCTGGTCGTGCGTGACGTAAATCGTGGTGATACCGAGCTTGCGGTGAAGAGAGATCAGTTCGTAACGTGTCTGAACGCGGAGTTTGGCGTCAAGGTTCGAAAGCGGCTCGTCCATCAGGAAGACCTTTGGCTTTCGCACGATGGCGCGGGCCAAGGCGACGCGCTGTCGCTGGCCGCCAGAAAGCTCCTTCGGCTTACGTCCGAGGTACTTCTCGATATCGAGCATTCGCGCCGCTTCCTTCACGCGGTTGTCGATATCTTCCTTGATCTTTTTCGCCTCGGCGGCGTGAGAAACCTGCCACATGAAGCCTTTCAACTCACGCAGGCGGAGGCCGAACGCGATGTTGTCATATACGTTCATGTGGGGGTACAGCGCGTAGTTTTGGAACACCATCGCGATGTCGCGATCCTTCGGAGGAACGTCGTTGACGCGAACCTCGCCGATCATGATATCGCCGTCGCTAGCCTCTTCGAGCCCCGCGATCATCCGCAAAGCGGTCGTTTTTCCGCAACCCGATGGTCCAACGAGGACCATAAATTCTTTGTCTTTGATTTCGAGGTTGAGGTTGTCGACGGCTTTGACGTCTTTGCCAAATACTTTGCTGATGTTACGGAACGCGACTCCTGCCAATGATTTCTCCTAATTTCTGATGGAAGTGTGACGGATTATAACCCGATACGGAAGCATTGTGGTAGCTTCGAATGGGGCCGAGGTCAAATTCCTTTATGATTCGAAGAGCTTTTACGTTGATTGAGTTGCTTGTCGTCATCGCGATCATCGCCATCTTGGCGGCGATCCTATTCCCGGTCTTCGCCCAAGCGAAGGAAGCGGCCAAGAAGACGGCCTGCTTGTCGAATCTCAAGAACATCGGACTCGCGATGACCATCTACGAAGGCGACTTCGACGACGGCTTTCCGAACACCAATGTGACCGGCCTTTGGGCTGGCCGTCGGTTCCGTTGGCCTATCATGCCGTACCTGGCCATCGCCCAGAAGCAGACCAGTTCGACAAGCTACGACGCAACGTCTAAGTCGGGTCTGCTGTACTGTCCGTCCGATCCCACCAAGAATTCCTTCGATTACACCTCTTACAGCTACGTCAGTTCGCTCTATAGACCGTGGAGCTTCCTGCAGACCGTCACCGACTTGTTCCAACTAGCGGGCGACGGACCCTGCCCGGACGGCACCTGCACGACCATCACCTCGACGTCCGTCGAATATCCGTCCAAAAAGGTCATGGTCTTCGAGTGGATCAACTCGCACAAGTACGGCGAGCACGGTCCGGTCGGCGTATGGGGCAAGAACACGGGCTTTTCGGTTGGACCTGGTGCCTTCGAGGGTCAGCGAAATATGGTCTTTGTGGACAGCCATGCCAAGTTCATCAACGCCTCGGCGATGTCCGTGAACCAGATGAGTTGTCCCGATCCGAACCTGACACCGTTGGGCGCTCAAGGTAGCGACCTCAAGTAGTTCGCTCGCGCGATGCCATCAAATCTGTCGTACAGTAGTTTTACTGTGGGAGTTTTGATGGCAGTTGTTGCCGCCTTTGCAAACGGAGCAGTACAGGCGGTCGACCCAATCGAAATCGTCGATCAGAAGGATGCGCCATTCGTTCTTCGTTCGGACCAAGTCGATGTGTTTCCCAAGCAATTTGTCATTGGCTCGCGTGAAGGTCAAAAGCCCGGATTTTTTCTCATCCGTGAAAGCCGATTCGACGCGAAGCTTTATGACCAAGCAAAGACCGACCTGAAGGACGTGACCATCATCCGCATTGTGCGGAAGGAGAAGGACGGAAAGCTTTCCGGCTGGGATTTGGCGGGCAAGAGCCAGGCCGTCGATGAAGCTAGTGTTCCCGCCCCAGTTCGAAGCTCGTTGAAAGAGGGAATCTTAGCTGTAGAGATAGGCGGAGCCTATCGGAGCGAGGGCGGGAGTTCCGTGCTCCTGACCCAGCCCGCCGACGCGCACATGATCGTCAACGGCTCGACTCGCCGGGCTTGGACGACGTTTTCGTCAACCGACAAGTTTGTGGACATCCTCGTTCGGGTCGAAGGACGGCGGGAGGTCGGAGCGTTTAGCGCCAAGCCTGGCGAACCGACGTCCATTGACGGCTCTCAATTCCAGGTGCTGCCCGAGCAAGTTCCACTCACTGCCGACAAACAAGAAGGACGCAAGGTGCATCAATTGGGTAAGTCGCTATTCGACTATAACCTCAAAATCGATGTGGATTGGGACGCTCTCCAAGCAGCGAACCCAAACGTGCTCGAACTCAGTTCGTCTTCCGAAAGTAAGTCGCTCGGTGGCGATCCGCCAACCCTTCTCGTCTCCAGCACCACACCGATCAAATTCTGGAAACAGATCATCGTGATCCGCCACTCAACGTTGGCTGGCTATTTTGGACATGTGCCAGCCGCTCCGATAGCGACTTCGGATCGGTCATAATCTAGGGACTACCATGTCCAAAGACATTCGGCGCATCGTTGCCACCGACTGTGGCTCTACGACCACGAAAGCGATCCTCATCGAAAAGAACGACAAAGGCGAGTATCGTCTCGTTGCCCGCGGCGAGGCCCCGACGACCGTCGAACGACCCTTCGAAGACGTGACCATCGGCGTTCTGAACTCGATCACCGAACTCGAAGAGATCACCGAGCAGACGGTTCCCGAAGGATTCGAGAAAGGTCGCCGAAAGCTCCTGAAGGAGAGCAAGGTCCACAGTCTCACGAAGGAAGACAAGCCAATCGCCGACTCTTCCGGGACGCTCGACGGCGCCGAATACTATGTTTCGACTTCATCCGCCGGTGGCGGACTCCAGATGATGGTCGCTGGAGTCGTGAAGGCGATGAGTGCCGAATCGGCCGAGCGAGCCGCCTTGGGCGCGGGTGCAATCTTGATGGATACCCTCGCGGTCGATGATGGACGAAAGGAATTCCAAAAGGTCGAGCGTCTTCGCCAGCTTCGCCCCGACATCATTCTCATGTCGGGCGGAACCGACGGTGGAAACGTGGACCGACTGATCGAAATGGCGGAAGTCATTCGCCGTGCCGACCCCAAGCCTCGCTTTGGCGATATGAAGCTTCCGGTCATCTTCGCGGGTAACAACGCCGCGCAGGACAAGGTGAAAACGGTCCTTGGCGAGACGATCGAAACCAAGATCGTCGATAACCTTCGCCCTACGCTGGATTCCGAAAACCTCGGTCCAGCTCGCGAAGAAATCCATGAGATGTTCCTCGAGCACGTCATGCAACAGGCACCGGGCTACTCCAAGCTCCTCGATTGGGCCAGCTTCGAGGTCATGGCGACACCGAACGCGGTGGGCAAACTGCTGAAGGAGTACGCAGTTCAGGAGGGCATCAACGTTCTCGGCGTGGACATCGGTGGCGCGACCACTGACGTTTTCTCAGTTTTCGAATCTTCACCCGGCGGTGAGCGCATCTACAACCGAACGGTATCGGCCAACCTCGGCATGAGCTACTCGATCTGTAACGTGCTGAAGGAGGCGGGCGTCGAGAACATCGCCCGTTGGCTCCCGTTCGAGATTGATCCAGCCGAGGTCCGTAACCGACTGCGAAACAAGATGATTCGTCCGACGACGATCCCGCAAACGTACGAAGACCTGCTCATCGAACACGCGGTTTCCCGCGAAGCCCTTCGCCTTGCGTTCCTACACCACAAGTCGCTCGCCCGAAACCTCACCGGTTCCGCCCAGCAGCGCGACGTCGGCCAAATCTTCAACCAGCAGGAAAGCGGTCAGACCCTCGTCAATATGATGAAACTGGACATGATCATCGGGTCCGGCGGGGTGCTTTCTCACGCTCCGAACCGAGCGCAGGCCGCGCTGATGATGATGGACGCCTACCAGCCAGAAGGAATCACGATGTTGACGGTCGACTCGATCTTCATGATGCCGCACCTCGGCGTGCTGTCCGAGCACCTGTACGAAGCGGCGAAGGAAGTCTTCGAGCGCGACTGTATCGTTCGAATTGGAACCTGTATCGCGCCAGTCGGCCAAGGCAAAGATGGTGAGCATTGCGTCCGTATCGCCGGTGCGGGAATCGACGAATCGGTTCCGTTTGGAGTCATCAAGATCATTCCTTACACCACTTTGCAGGGCGACACGATTACGGTCGAACCGGGGCGCAATTTCGACGTCGGCGCGGGCAAGGGCAAGCCGGTCATCGTTCGCCGATTCGACACCGCGCGCGGCAATCGAGACCAAACCACGAACCTGATCGAAGGAACGATCGGCCTGGTGGTCGATACCCGCGGACGATCGTTCGATATAGACTTGAACACACCGGGGCGAATCCAAAAACTGCGTTCCTACCTCAGCGCGTTCAACCTACCTCTGCCGAAGTAAGGCTTCCGTCCCTCCCAGGATCGGCGTATCCTAGGGAGGGGCATGACCAAACGCGCAAAAATCATCCTGGGCACGGTTTTGGGTCTTGTTGTCTACGCCTGCATCTTTGGATTCATTAGTGTCCTTAATTTCGTCGATTCGAAGGCGTACTATCAAACGCCCAAGGTATTTACAACCGACGGGGCGAGACTCTTTGTAGGCGACCAGAATAAGAGATTTACTTACCACCAAATATTTGCAGATCGGCAAATACGGATCGACGGAGCCGAGGTCTATGCCTGGTTAGAGGGTTCTGCGATCCACGTATGGATCCAAGGCGTGCAAACCGACCACGAACTCAATCGACCGGATTACCCAGTTTGGTCGCCAACTAAGCAGGAGTTCTATTTCGTGGATAGCGAGAAAGGCGACATGACCATGTCGCGAATTTGGAAATGGTCGAAAGCCACCGGCTTCATTCCCATCTCCAAACCGGAGCGCAATCTATTCTACTTACGGGTTGCCCGAGACGGATTGCATCTGACGGCTATGCAATACCTTTGGGACCAGCGCCAAGAAAACGCCCTCGTCGTCTGCAACGTAAGCGGCGAACGCATGCGGAAATACAGTTACGGCTACTACAACTTTAGCGCAGACATGATCGGGGAGGATGATTTCTTGGTCAACACGCATTACCAAGGACAAGCGCTTACCTTCGAAGGTGATTCGATCCACACCTACCGCTGGTCTCCCAGGAAGAAGCAACTTACGCCGTTTGCCGTCAATGGTCGGCCCGTATCGGATACTATTGCCTTCGGTGGCAAGATTTACGCCTTGTTTCAGGAACCGAGTTATCACTACTATCCGTGGATGGTCGCTCGCGAGACGGACAGGGTCTCGGTGGTTCCTTTGACTTCTGATCTCAGCCGACCCAGCGGGCCGACTCAGCTTCTGAGCGGCTACTAACTATGAAGATCGGCGAATATCAGCATCTGCGTGTGATCGGGGAATCCGAGCATGGACTCTATTTGGGCGATGGTGCATCCAAGGTGTTGCTCCCCAATAACCAGTGCCCCGACGATCTATTGATTCGAGATTCTATCGAGGTCTTCATCTACACCGACTCCGAAGACCGTCCCGTTGCCACGACGGATCGACCGTACGGAATCGTGGGCGATTTCGTGGTTCTGCGGTGCGTGGGTACTACGCGCCACGGGTCCTTTCTTAACTGGGGCTTGGCCAAGGACCTTTTTTGTCCGATTCGCGAACAACACTTTCCGATGTTGGAGGGAGCCGGCTACTTGGTTCGCATTTATTTGGACCCGGTGTCGAACCGAGTCGCGTGTTCGACGCGGATCGAGCGGTATCTTTCGACCGACGGAAGCGAGTTTGAACCGGGGCAAAAGGTTTCGATCATGGTGGCCGATTTCACCGACGACTTCATTGCTGTGATCGTCGAGGGACGGGTCAAGGCGTCGATCTTCCCCGACGAGTGGCATGAATCGCTGGAACTGGGCGAGGTTCGAGACGCTTATATCAAGCGGATTCGCGGGGATGGAAAAGTAGCGATCTCGCTTCGGCCTCAGGGCTATCAGGCGGTGATTGGCGAACGCGACCGCATTCTGTCGGCTCTTCGAGAGAACGGTGGCTCGCTACCGGTTTCGGACAAGTCCTCGCCGGAGGAGATTCATCGTCGATTTGGCTTGAGTAAAGGTGCGTTCAAAAAGCTGATAGGGGGTCTGATGAAAGAGGGGCTGATCGACATCGAACCGCAGTCCATTCGCCTCAAGTCCTAATGAGGGATCGCACTTCCTGGGAGGTCGAGTCTCCATACCGACCGTACGACCGCTGGTTCTCCGTTGCGTAGCGGCTCTGGTCGAGTATGTGGATGAGGATATTGCGCCGCGTCAGTTCGGAGATCGGCCCGTAGCCTTCGAGGGTGACACTCAAGAACTTGGCCGGAATATAGCGCAGATCGACGCTTCGATTGGCCCATCCGGCATCGCCCCAGTCAATGATGGCGGTTAGCTTTCCATCCTCGACGAGGATATTGTCTGGATGGAGGTCTTGGTGACAGAAGACATATGGTTCGGTCGTATCGAACGTCCAATTCGGTGGCATATCAAGGTCATTTGTTTCGATGGTCCAGGCGGGATCAAGAAGATTTTGGGGATCGTCGACGACGGTCACTCGGTCGTGAAACGAACGGATCGCCCGCCCCAAGTCACGAAAGAATTCGTCCGGATTAGGCAGATCAGTTATCTGCGAGAGTGGAATCCCGGGCACGCGCTGATAGATGGTAACGAGACGGGGCACGATATCCATATCTGAGTCGAAGACAACTAAGTCAGGCGTTCGGATGTGTTGGTCGGTCAATGCAGGGACAGCCACGGTCTCGGTCCAAACATCGGATTCGTAGTTCTGATTTTTGTTGATGCGGACGACGAACTCGCCTGCAAACCAGACCTCGTTGACGACTCCCTCGAACTCACTTCTAAATGGCATTCCAGACGGAAGGCCGTGTTTAGCTAGTAGGTCATCGACTATCTGGGATGAAAACTCAGGCATTGGTCCCTTTGAGTATTGCACCCTTGCGGTTGAGGCAAGATGTGTAATGCGGAGATGACCCTCGCGGCGCAACCAAGGCGAAATCCTTGTGCCCGCTCAGCAAAATTGTTGCCCTATCGAACGGTTTCGAACCAGCCGCAGATGGGGTGCCTTGAGTCATTTGGATCGATTTGCAGTCGAACGTAATATCCTGCGCATGGACGTACAGCATAACCAAATCCACTTTGAGACACGATGTCTAGTGGTCCAGATGATGGTGTCCATCTGTCACTCTCCTTCTCGGTCATCACGAGCTCAAGGCCTTCCCCAAAGTCCTGAAACTTTTGATTAAGGAAGTCGATGTCGCTCTTCTTCTTGGAGTCCCGCCTAATCCAAGTGACATTTTTTGTAATACGCGGCTCATCATTGTCAGTTTTGGGCCGAATCAATCCGTGACTTTCAATCCGAAGTTTTGCCTTGCAGTAGGTTCGAATTTTTTCGAAGTCCTGATACTCAAAGGATCTCAGCATGCGCTGATACTTCTTCGGAGCATGAAGAATAATGGAGTACCCTTCCGGGCCGTCTTGGTGTGTCGCCAAAATAATGAAAGCAATCGTAACCATCTCGCTTGGTCCAATTATAAGTCAAACATTTCACGAGCAAAGGGTGGATATGCGATCGCACCAAAGAATTTCAGCCATCGCCCTCCGCCTCAACAAGCAGGTACCCTTATAGGTTCAAATGTTCGACAAATACGTGCCCGCCGAGTTCGAAGCTAAGTGGCGCGAAAGGTGGCTAAAGGCAGACTTGTTCTTGACCCGAGAGGATGCTGGCCGCCCGAAGTTCTACGGCCTCGATTTCTTCCCCTACCCAAGCGGCGCGGGCCTAAGTGTCGGACATGCACGCAACTACGTTCCCACCGACGTCACCTGTCGCCTGAAGTTCATGCAGGGCTACAACGTTCTGCACCCGATGGGCTTCGACGCGTTCGGCTTGCCCGCAGAGAATGAGGCGATTAAGCGGAAGAGCCACCCGGCGCCGATGATCGAGAACTATGCCGCCAACTATAAGCGGCAGATGGACCTGATCGGCATCGGCTTTGACTGGTCACGGTCGTTCAAAAGTTCCGACCCGAGCTACTACAAGTGGACGCAGTGGATTTTCGAAATCCTGTATCAGCGCGGCTTGGCGTTCCGAAAGCTTGGCGCGGTGAACTGGGATCCGGTCGATAAGACGGTGTTGGCCGACGAGGAGGTCATCGCGGGCAGGGCGGAGCGGTCGGGTGCGATCGTCGAGAAGAAGTGGATTCCGCAGTGGTACTTCAAGATCACCGATTATGCCCAACAGTTGATCGACGACCTCGATCTCATCGACTGGCCGGACGGCATCAAGGCGATGCAACGAAACTGGATCGGGCGAAGCGAGGGATGCCAATTCACGTTCGCCGTGGCCGGGACGGGGAAGAAGGAAGAGGTCTACGACCTGGATTCGGAAGAGCGCGGGTTTGAGCGGGCTCTGCACTTCGATGTATTCACCACGCGAATCGACACGATTTTCGGCGTGACTTTCTGCGTCCTTGCCCCCGAGCATGCGATCCTCGAGCTTCTGCCCGTGACCGAAGAAGATCGGGCGCGGATCAAGGAGTATCAGGAGCAGGCGAAGCTGCTGAGCGACATTGATCGAACCGCGGAGAACCGCGAAAAAACGGGCGTGTTCACCGGAGCCTATGCCGTGCATCCCTTCACAGGCAAGCATGTTCCGATTTGGATTGCCGACTACGTTCTGGCCACCTATGGCACGGGCGCCATTATGGCGGTGCCGGGGCACGATCAGCGCGACTTTGACTTTGCTTCGAAGTTCGGAATCGACATCGTACCGGTCATCATCGGCGAAGGCGGACTGGATGAGGTCCAGACCTTCTTTGGCGAAGGAAAGGCGTTCGAAACCAAGGAAGGAACGCTTGTTAATTCCAGCTATTACGACGGCCAGACGGTGGCCGACGCCCAGCACAATTTGGGCGTGAGGCTGGAGACGGACGGAATCGGCAACCGCAAGATTCAGTACAAGCTCCGCGATTGGCTGATCTCTCGCCAGCGGTATTGGGGTTGCCCGATTCCGGTAATTCATACCAAGGACGGCGAGGAGCAGTTGGTGCCTCTCGCCGACTTGCCGGTCGAGCTTCCGTACGTCGAAAGCTACGAGCCATCGGGCGATGGATCTTCACCGCTTGCGCACATCCCCGAGTTTGTGAACTGCACGGATCGCGACGGGCGTCTGGCGCGGCGCGAAACGGACACGATGGGCGGCTTTGCCTGTTCGTCGTGGTACTTCCTTCGCTTCTGCGACCCCGAGAACTATGAGAAGGCGTGGGACCAGGAGCGGGTGAACTACTGGATGCCGGTGGACGTGTACGTCGGCGGCGCCGAGCATGCGGTCATGCATTTGCTGTATGCCCGGTTCTGGACCAAGGTCTTGTTCGACGCAGGATATGTGACCGTTCGCGAGCCGTTTTCGACCTTGAAGAATCAGGGCCAGGTTTTGGCGTCGACCCCCTACCGAAAGCCTCGAGAAGGTGAACGCCTTGAGGTTGGCGAAGAGGGAATCTTGGTCTCGTTCGATGAGGCCAGACTGTTGCCGGAAGAAGATTTGACCTGGCGATGGGTACGCATGTCGAAGTCGAAAGGAAACGTCGTCACGCCGGATGAGGCGGTCGAAAACTACGGTGCCGACGCGCTTCGCATGTACCTGCTGTTCGTGGCTCCGTTCCATGCCGACGTGCAATGGTCGAACGAAGGCATGCAGGGCATGGTCCGGTTCCTGTCGCGCATCTTCAAATTCGCATCCGAAATCAAACCGTACTTTGTCGCCGATTGGAAGGATGTGGTGTCTTTCGAAGAGTTCGACGACACAGGTAAAGCCGTGCGGCGAAGCACCCACAAGACGATTCGCAACTGCACCAAGGATCTGGAAGACTTCGGCTACAACACGTATGTTTCGTGGCTGATGAAGTATCTGAACGAGTTGAACGAGCAGTTGGACCGGGCGCGAACGCGGCTTGGAACAGATCGCTCGTTGGCATTGGCGTTTTCGGAGGCTCTGGAGTCGCTGATCTTGATGATCTCGCCCGGCGCGCCGCACTCGGCCGACGAAATTTGGGAGTCACTGGGTCAGGAAGGGTTCACTTACCATCGCGAATGGCCGAGTCACGACGAGGAGTTGGCCAAGGACAGCGAGGTCACAATCGCGGTTCAGGTTAACGGGAAACTGCGCGATACTTTGCAGGTTGCCGCAGACGCAGGCGAAGACGAGATCAAGGCCATGGCGTTCGAAAGTGTCAAGGTTAAAGCCTACACGGACGGTAAAGAAGTGAAGAAGGTCATCGTGATTCCCAAGAGATTGGTTAACATCGTAGTGGCAGGTTAAGGATGAAGAACTGGTTGATTGCCGTTGGAGTTGTGGTCGGGCTGGGAGCCGTAATGTTTCTTTCTGACCGGCCGGTTAAGGGGCCTGGAGATACCGATATCCTTCGAAGTCCGAACGACTACCAAAATACGATGAATCAGGCCAAGATTCTGGCCCTGCCCATCCTGCAGAAAGCGCAAAACGGCGAAGAGGTGTCGAAGGCTGACCAGGATAAGCTCCGCCAGGCGCTGAAGCTGTTCGAATCGATGAACAATTACGAGCCGCGACGTGTGGATACCCAGTTTGGTGCGGGCCGAATCCTCATGATCCTTGGCGAAAAGGAGCGGGCAGTAGAGAAGTTGCAGCAGGCCGTGAACGATCGCGACACCGATCCGAACGCCAAAGAACCCGGCGTCCAACAGACGGTTTTTGAAGCGGAAGCTCGACTCTCCGAACTGATGCTTGACCTAGCTGCCGAAGAGATCGCGAATTCCAATTCGTTCTCACAATCGGGCGACAAAGTTGGGGCCGAGGCGGCAAAAAAGAAGTCCGAACTTTACTACCAAAAGGCTCTCGACTACGCGAATGCGGCGGTGGCTGCTGTGCCGAATTCCTACCTTTACTTGGTGGATCGCGGCAACGTGTACCTCGCCGTCGGCAAAAAGGATTTGGCCAAGAAAGACTTTGAGGCCGCCAACGCTCTCGCGCCGGGCGACCCCCGAGTCAAAATGGCGATGAAGCTGATCGAGCCTTAGGGTTTGGGCGGGACCGGTGGATTACCGCCCGCTTTTGCCGCCGCAGCCTTGATTCCGTCCATCGCCTTCATTCGATCTTGCAGGCTCTGGGGCAGTTGGTCCTTCGTGTACGCCTTCGAGTTATCCACCGAGACATCGTAGAGGGTGGCTATGTACGAGGCGTTGCGCCCAAGCCGGAAGAACAGAATGTACGAGGTTTGCTTCGCCAGGTGGTACTCGTCGAAGTTTCGCTTGAGGGCGGCACCGAAGCCAGGAATATCGCTATTCATCATGCTCAACATCTCGGGCATCGTGATCATGCTATTGCCGGTCGATTTGTCGGTTGCTTTGACGCTATCGAGCGCCATTGTTTTGAGTTGGATAGAGCCAACTACCGGAATGCCGTCGGGAAGCAGAACCGTTCGTTCGCTATCCATGGCCGACTCTCCCATGCCGAGCATCGACATCAGTGGACCTGCCATCGACATTCCAAGGCCGGTCATGCCGGCCATATCGTTTGTATCCTCACTGTCCGCGCCAAAGGCTTTCGCCATCTCGTCGTCAAACTTCATTGGCGGCATGGTTCCGTTGTAGACCATCCGGCTGAGGATGGTTCGCTGTGGCGGTGTCAGAGCCGCAAGCGAAACCGGTCGCTTGGCGGCAAGACTCTCCTTTTGGAAGTCTGTAAGCGTCGCGTATAGCTTCAGCGAATCGAAACCGATCGACGTAAGGGCCGAGGCGGAGCCGAGGTCGGAGGTGTGGAATACGGCTGTGACGAGGGGAAGAGCAAGGAGTTCCGAACCCCGCGCTGAATCCTGGGCGGTAGCGAAGGTCGCGCAGTCGTCGAGGTTAACATAACCCTTGGTTTGACCAGCCTTGATCAAGTTGGAAAGGGCGTCACGTTTGCAGAAGGCAGAGCGCAGTTCAAGTGGCGATGACGCTTGCATGAGTTGCCAACTGCCGTCTTCGGCGATCTTCTCAGTTAGGCTTCGGTCGATCGAGTCCATGACCCCTTCGATCGTCTGGTCCGGCTTGATAAGCTGTTCGGCCAGCGTTTGAATGACGTCGTCCGATGGCAGGGCGACTACGTTTTTGCCTTGTGATGCCTCATAGTCGAGGATTGGGCCAAGCAGATACGCCAGCGGTTCGTTCTTCTTTGGGTCGGCCATCAGGGACTGAATGGATGCGGGAATTCCATGAGGAGTCGGGACTTGGGTTTGGCTGAAGATACTGTCTTCGCCGACGAACATCGACATCGCGCCAGCGAAGCCACTCTGCGCTTTCATCAGCATGCCCATGAACGGGTCGATCTTCTTGCCGTCCTCAAGGGCCTGGGCGTAGTTCCGAGCGGCCACCGCCACGTCTAGCTTGGTTTCCCCCTTCACCTTCGGGCGGGCATCCTCGGGGTTCACGATGGGCAGTTGGACGGTGCGGCTGTAGACGCCGACGCCGTCACCGGTGTACGCGGCGATCTCCACCGACAGCGTCTTTCGCTGGCTAATCTGGAAGATCGCTTGGAAGGTCTGAATTTGGTTCACCAGTTCGGGATGGCGAAGTGGCTTGCCGCCGAACATCATGGACATGTCAAAGCCCTGGTTCTGGTCGTTGCCAGCTTTGGCCTT
Source organism: Armatimonadota bacterium (assembly GCA_016125185.1). Lineage (NCBI taxonomy): Bacteria > Bacillati > Armatimonadota > Armatimonadota bacterium. The sequence goes on from WGMG01000006.1 coordinate 46,021, forward strand.
CGGTTCTTCCGCCGCGAGCTTCTTGATGTGGTCACGAATGGCGTTGATCGCTTTGCCGGGCATCAGCGCTTGCATCTGCGTTGGAGTGCTGCTGAGGACGACTCGTCGGCCCTCGACGATGGAGCTTAGGTCTTTCGATCCGATGACCTTCAGCAGGTTCATCGTGCCCTCGTCGGCGTCAAACATATGGCCGAAAATCTCACCCATCATCTTGGAAATAGCTTTGGGGTCGTTTTGGGCTCCCTTGGCAAGCTCCTCGATATCGGCTGGCTTCCTCTTTTCGGGGGCGGGCTGGTTGATGGTCGCTTCGATGGCGGCGATGAGGTCGGGATCGCCGGCCTTTTCTTGGTCATGGCGGAGGTCTTGCGGCGCAATTAGATAGTAGTTGTCGTCTTTCTTTTCCCACTCCGCCCCAGACACTGATGCCAGCTTGTCCAGAAGGTCTTTGACCGACACATCCTTGACATTAATGTAGACCGGGTAAGCCTTCAGGTCGCCGAACGCGGCCATGGGGATGTGAGTTTCGGCCGAAATCCTAGCAACGACATCGCCTAGCGGTTCGAAGTCGCTTTTGAATGTAATCGTCGATTGCTGGAATCCCAGAACGGTGGCTAAAGCAAGTGACAGCATGTTTGTCTTAGTTATACGCGGTTTGGCCATATCGGCTTCAAGAATTCGGTATTTTGAGACCTATGTTGCGGCTGACCGTTGATTCACTGGATCGTCTCGATAAGTTCTTGGCCGCGCGATTTCCCGACCACTCCCGATCCAAGATTGCCAAGCACATCGAGGAGGGGAAGGTGCTGGTGAATGGGAACGGCGAGAAGTCGTCGTTCAAGCTTCGGATTGGCGATGTTGTCGAGATGGAGGAGTTGAGCGAGACGGAGGCTCACGACCTTACTCCGTTCGCGATGGAAATCGAGATCGTGTACGAAGACGATGACATGCTGATCGTCAATAAGCCGCGCGGCTTGGCGGCACACCCGGCGGCGTCTCTGCGGGAGCCTTCGTTGGTGAATGTCCTGTTAGCGCGGGGCGGGGAGCTCAGCACGATTGGTGGCGAGTTCCGACCGGGCATCGTGCATCGGCTCGACAAGGATACGACCGGCCTGATGGTGGTGGCGAAGAACGACTTTGCCCACGCCGCGCTGGCGGCGATGATCGAAAAGAAAGAGGCTCATCGGCGTTACTTTGCCGTGGTGGCAGGGGAGGTGGATCGGGACGTCTTCACGGTTGACGCACCGATAGCGCGCAACCCAGCCAACCGACAGCAGATGACGGTCGACGTGCATGGCAAGCGAGCGGTGACGCATGTGAAGAAGGTGGCGCGGTTGGTGCAGGGGACGCTGGTCGCGTGCCGACTGGAGACGGGGCGCACCCACCAAATTCGAGTCCATTTGCGGGCGCTTGGGCACCCGGTGCTGGGCGATTCCCTGTATGCGCCGAAGGAGCAGAGCGTTGGACCAATGCAACTGCATGCCGCGTATTTGGCAGTGGTTCAGCCACGGACGGGCGAACCAGTGGCAGCGTATGCGATGCCGCCGGAAGATTTTTCGGGTCGGGAGTTCGCCGCTCGGGATGTGATCGAGGGGTTTGAATAGAGTCCAGGTTGGAGTAACTGGAGTAAATTCGCTAAACTCATTTCAATATGAACCTATACGTTGGAGTGACCGACTACGATTGGTTTCGCCAACTTAGATCGGACCAGCCAAGCGAAGTGAACTTTTGGTTACCTAGCCCAAATCAAGGATTTCGATATCTTAATCCCGGCCAACCATTTCTCTTTAAACTTCACTCTCCAAGAAACTACATTGTTGGCGGTGGGTATTTTGCGTGCTTTTCGGTGTTGCCTGTCTCTTTAGCTTGGGATGCTTTCGGCAGGAAAAATGGTGTTGAAAGTAAAGCAGAACTTTTATCGAGAATCACAAAGTACAGAAGCAAAAGCGAACGACTTTCCGATCCGGAGATAGGTTGCATAGTCTTAACGGAACCATTCTTTTTCGATGAGGAAAATTGGATTGATCAACCGAGTGATTGGAGCCCAAACATCGTGCGCGGGAAAGGATACGGCATGTACCATGGTATTGGGGGCCAAATTTGGGATCAGATTCTGGGACGAGCCACGATGGTTGTAAGAGAGCAATCAAGGAACCAAAGGGAAATGTTTGGCAACTCTTACTTACAGAAGGCCCGCCTTGGTCAGGGCGCGTTCCGAGTCTTGACCCTTCAAAATTATAGTGGCCGATGTTGTATTACCGGCGAAAACACAGCTCCAGTACTACAGGCCGCCCATATACAGGCTGTTCACAAGGATGGAGACCATCGACTTCAAAACGGCCTACTGATGCGTGCCGACATCCATATTCTTTTCGACCGTGGGCTCATTGGAATGGACGAGGACTATAGAATTCGGATTAGCCCTCAAATTCGCGAACAATACCTGAATGGGCGGGTCTATTACGAACACGATGGACAGTTAATGAGGTCAATCCCGAAAGATGAAGAATTACGTCCAGATCGAGACTTACTAAAGGTAAGAATGGATGAAATGTTTGTGGCCTAGTACTCAAAAATCCACCGGGCGCAGGTAGTACTCGTTGATGGCCGTGTTGCTCAGCATTGCCACGGTTGGAAGTTTTCGCTTCCAGTGCGTACTGCTGACGCGTCGCCACACGATGTCGACTTCGGCTTCGGGAAAGCCCATTGCGATTAGTGCCGAGCGAGTGTAGCCCTGCACGACGTAGTGCAGAATGCGGTCGGCCTTCAGGTACGAAATGCCGAAGTCACTCTCGTCGGTTTGCCCCTTCACCAGATCGGCGGTCGCGGGCTTTTTCACGATGATCGATGGGACACCGAGGGCTTCGGCGAGATCCCAAACTTGCGTTTTGAAAAGGTCGCCAATCGGGTTGATCGGAGGGGCATCGTCGGCGTGCCACGTGTAATAGCCGAACAGTCGCTCGCTTTTGTTGCCGGTGCCGATGGGAATGCCTCCGACCTCGGCGCTTTGGTCGAAAAGGACGATCATACGGCTCCGCGCACAGATGTTGCCCAGCCGCTGGGAGTTGATGTCGTGGTCGAACTTCGCGTATCCATCAACCATGTCTGTGATCGGGATCGTTTCGCAGTGGATGCCGAGGTCATCGATGACCAACTGAGCATGGTCAAGACTCTCCTGACTCGAAATCTTGTAGGGCATGCGGAAAGCGTAGGTGTTCTCCGGTCCAAACGCTCGGGCGCAGAGATACGCCACCACAGCTGAATCCACGCCACCGGACAGGCCCAATACGACCTTCTTCATTTGCCGTCGCCGAATCACCTCGTCTTGCAGAAATGCCGTCAGCCAGTTTGCCACCTGCTCGGCGTTGATGGCCAGCGGATTGGGGTCGAGATCGGCGATCTTTGGCGCGCGGATGACGGGTAGCGGCATTGACTTCAGTTTACAGTTTGGAGTCGGGAGTTTGCCGTTTTATGGCGCGGGTGGGTCGCTGCGCTTGAGGACCAAATCGCGCTGGATATAGAGCGGCACACCAGGTGTGTCCTGCTCGATGAGGGCGTACGCCTTTTGAATGTTCTTAGTCGTGTCGATGCCGCGCTGGGCTTCTTCGATAAGCAAATCCACCTGGGGATTGTTGTAGCCGGAGTGGTTTTCACTGCTCTTGGAGTGGAAAAGCATCGGAATGGTGTTGAGCGGGCCATCGAAGTCCGGTTGCCACCCGGTGAAAAGGATCGGGATTTCGCCTTTGGCATTCTTCTCCAGCATGGCGCCGCTGGGCATCGCTCGGCCCTGGACGTCCATTCCCGCGCTCCGCAATGTTGTCACCACCGCCTCCACACTCGGGTTCTGCATGCCAATCTCAGCATACGTGATCTCGAAATGGGCTTTCGAGACGATCTTGGGGTTCGTGATGCCCGACGAGGGCAATGGGTCGGTGCCCGAAAGGGCGAGGAAGTTGCTCGCTGGGGTGACGACCCCGCCAAGAACCTTGGCGAAATCTGTGTTAGCGTGGACGATGCTGCCAACCTGATAGCGAAGCTCCTTGGTGAGTTCGAGCTTCGTTTTCGGATTGAATTGGAGGTAGACCAGGGTGGTCGGACCACCTTTGTCGAGGTTGGCGTGCTTGCCCACGACGCCCGCCTCGTGGGCGGCGAACATCGCATAGTCGGCTTGGTTGGTGTCGAAGAGGTTCAGTCGGTTTGCAGAGTCGCCAGCGAATCGGAAGCGGAGGATTTGCCCGGTTTTGGTTTGCTTGAGCTTCCATTCGCGACCCGTTTCGACGCTTTCGAAGGTCCAGTTGCCCGCACCATAGCCCGGGTTGGTGTCGGTAATGGGCTTTCGGAGAGCGACCGTTTTGTGGTTGACGACGCCGAAAGCGGTGTTCTTCAGCTTGTTGATGAAGCTGGCGTCGATGTGGCTGAGTTGGATGACGACCGAGCCATCCGGCTGAAGCTTGACGCCCTGCAAATGCTCGGATTTTCCGTTGGTGAAGTCCTCGCTGCCGATTATTTCAGATGCGAACTGGTTACCCAGCCCGGACTGGTTTTCGGGGAGAAGGCACCGCTCAAGCGTGAAGCGAATGTCGTCGGCCGTCACTGGGTCGCCGTTGCCGAACTTCGCATCCTTAACCTTCAGGTAATAGACCGTCGGTTTGTCCTGGCCCATGTCCTCGCAGAGTTGGCCGATAGACGGATAGACATAGGAGAGAACTTTGCCAGTGGTCCAATCCTGGATCGCGGCCGGGTCGAGCGTTTTCACATCGTAGCGGGTCAGCCAAACGAATTCGTTGGATTTCCTCGGCGTGTCGGACATTTTCGAGCATCCGGCGAGGATGAGGGTGACGGCAAGAATCGCCAGGGTCCGAGTCATGTGGTTATTGTACGGTGAGGGAAGGAGAGTTCGACAGGCGATTGTCGCCTATCCCCCCGGTTCGTTCCTCACCGGCCCCTTCGCCAAGGGGCATCTCATTATTGCTAGCCGGAGTCAATCGTTTGACTATACTGCGCGAGGTTCCATCGGAATCGAATTCGACTAAACTCTAGCCGATGACTTTTGCTTTGGCTGCTATTCTCCTTTCTGCTTCCCAAGTAGACAATCTTTCGGCTTTCGCCGCAGGCTTTGCCGAGAAGGCGGGGACGCTTACCGCCAATGGCGGACTGCCGGGAATCGTGATGGCGTTTGGGCCCAACGCCGAGGTGCTGGCGGTGGCCAAAGACGGCAAGACGACCAAGCCGATCATCGCCGCCGCGACGTACGGCAAGGGGCGGGTCGCGATCCTCGGGCACGGAAGTATTCTCGCCAAGCCGGGCAACGAGGCGATGTCGCGCACGTTGTTTGCGTGGGTTCATCAGTCAAGTAAGCCGATCGGACTCTTCACCAACATTCCGCTGAGTCCGGCGTTCGGCGAACCCAAGACCTACCGAAGCAAAAGCTCGATCCCCGCCGCCATCCGCGAGTGCGGCACGCTGGTCTTCGATCAAGACCCAGGCGATGGCGACCCGAAGGTCGAGGAAATGCTCGATCAATACGTGCGGGACGGCGGTGGACTGGTGCTGGCTGGTCCGGCGTGGGGATGGCTCCAGTTGCATCCTGGACAAGAGCTTTGGAAGGATCATGGCGGTCAACGCTTGCTCTCCAAAATGGGCCTCGGATTTGCAGATGGGACGATCGATCCGGTGAAAGGGCAGATCGATTTATATCCAGCCAAACCGGCTCAGCAAGTGGGGCGTGCGATGGCGATGGTCCGAAGCAAACGCATGTTGTCGCCCGAGGAGGCAAAGCTGGTCGGCGAAACTTTGGAGACGGCCATGGGTGCATTGGCACCAGACAATCCGATCCAGAAGCAGCTCGAATCGATGCTGAACGCGGATCAAAACGACATCCGTCCGACGAAGGAAAAGCCGCTCACTGCCAGCCAATTTCAACTCAGGCTCGCGGCCCAATACTACGACAAGATGTGGCGTCAGCTTCCGCCCGAAAAGGTGACTGCTCATCCGGCGGCACAGGACTTTCCCGGACCGGTGACCACGACTGAACGCACAGACATGGAAGTGAGGATCGGCGGAAAGAAGCGTCGATGGTGGTCAACGGGCGCCTACGCCGCACCTGGAGAGGTCGTCACGGTTCGACTGCCGCAAGAACTGCGTGGCCTTGGAATTCGGCTGCGTATCGGCGGTCATCGGGACACGCTTTGGCACCTGGACAAGTGGGAGCGATTCCCGAGCATCACGCTTGAGGTGCCGATCAAGAACGGTGTTGGTAAGGCGGCCAACCCGTTTGGAGGACTGGTGTACCTCGTCTGCGACAAGGTCATCCCGTCCGGTACGGTCGAGATCGAGCATGTCGTCCAGGCACCGGTTTACTTCTTAGGGCAGACTTCGGAAAGTGAGTGGAAGAAGATTCGGACGTCGGGAGTGCCGTGGGGTGAAGTCGTAGCCAATAACTGCGTGGTGTGCGTGCCGTCGTCGGTTCTCAAGACGCTAGACGATCCTAAACCGGTTGCTGAGTATTGGGACGAGGTGGTGCAACAGGTTGAGTTTTTGTACTCCGTGCCGGAGGGCACCAACGAGGAACGCTACCAAGTCGATCGGCAGATTTCGGCGGGTTACATGCACTCCGGCTATCCGATCATGACGTGGGAGGACGTGTCGGCCAAGTTCGTCGATATCTCGATTCTACGTGGCAACGATGGCGACAAGAATTGGGGCTTTTACCATGAGATTGGGCACAACTTCCAACGGCCCTCGTGGACTTGGAGCGGATGGGGTGAGACGACCAACAACCTGTACAGCCTCTACGGCGGTGAGCATTTTAACCACGACATGAGTGGTGGGCACGGCGCGATGAAGGTGGACAAGCGCGAGGAGCGAATGAAGACGGTCCTCGCCAATCCGGGCAAGGAAGAGTATTTCGACAAGGACCCTTGGTACGGGTTGACGTTCCTGCGGGCGATCCGGGAAGAGTTCGGATGGAAGCCGTTCCAGACTATTTTTGCCGAGTTTCGCGATCTTCCGCGCGACCAACAACCGAAGTCCGAACTCGAGAAGCACGACCAGTTCTTGGTGCGCATGTCGACCATCCTGAAGCGGGACCTCAGCCGTTACCTCATGGCATGGGGGGTGCCGCTTTCGGATGATGCGAAGGCGAAGTGTCGCCAATATCCCGAGTGGATGCCGAAAGTGTAAGGTTTGCTAGTTGCCGTACTTCTTGAGGAACTGGTCGATGTAGCCGAAGCGATCCTTCTTTTCCTTGACGAGGTCCTTGGCGTACTTCACGCAGATCGCCCGATAGTTCGGGCGGTCCTTGAGGTACTGCAGAATTTGGGCTTTGGTGAGTTCATATTCGTCGAGAAAGCCGTTCTGTTTGTCAGTCTGCGAGAGCCATTTGTAAAGAATCTGATCGATTTCCCAATGGGCGACGGGCTGAAGCTCGCTGATGAACGAGCGCGGGAGCGTGTCGGGTTTACCCATGGGCCAGCGACCATAGGTGTTTCGCAGGGCTTCGACGGCTAGATCGACCGAATCGCCGGGAAAGTAATTTCGGTAGCGGCTAAAGCCGTACACCATTCGGGCGTAGGTGTCGGGCTTTTTGACATCGACCCGCAAGAGAGATTGAAGTTCGGCCGGCGTGAGCTTGCCCCAATCGGCTTGGGCCTGCTTCTGGATCGCCGGATGATCGGAAGCCGAGCAGAAAAGTGTGATCTTGCCGGGGAAGAGGATTCCGTACGAACGATTAACGATCTGCCCGAGTGCAAAGTAAGCGAGATCGCCACGGGTGACGGCATGAACATATGGCTTCGCCCCGTTGACCTGCTCCATGGTCACGACATCCCAATATTCGGCTCCCATCTGCCGCGCGAGAGGGTCGTACGCCTCGTACGCCACCACCTTCGTGTCCTTATCGCCTTGGATCATCAGCTTGGTTTGAGACTGATCGGGAAGCTGGCTGACCAGGTAAGGGACGGCGTCGGCTCCGAGCGAGACTAGGTCTTCCAGCGCCGACAATGAACTCTTGCGGGGCCCCATGGTGTCGGTGTGGAACTCGTCCACGAACTCAAATTTGTCGGCTATGTACCGGCACTGGGTAGTGATTTGGGCCCGGATGACGTCGGCCGGTTCCGCAGCCGCCTTGTCGAGAAGGCCAGCGGCTTGGTCGCGAGCCGCAAGGACGATCATGGCAAGCGCGATGGTCATGGATGTCTACAGTTTACGGCTAAACGGCGTATGCTATAGTTCGAAAACGCCATGTCAACGACGAACCGCACCAACGAATATCTGCTTCTCCTGCGCAACGCGCACTGGGGCAAGGACCTTAGTCCCCAGGACGCGCAGGATGGGCTCGTCGCTTTTGGAGTGTGGCTGGAAGACCTCCGTGCGCGAAATCTCTTGAAGGCGGGGCAGCCGCTTGGGTCCGAGGGACACTACGTCACGGTTGCGATGGATGGACCGTTTGTGGAGACCAAAGAGGCGGTTGGCGGGTACCTGCTTTTGGAGACCGAGTCGTACGAGGCGGCTTGCGAAGCGGCGAAGGCGTGCCCGGTTTTGAAGCACGGCATGGAGATCGAAGTTCGACCAATCATCCGTCAGTGCGACTTGATCGACGAATTGGGAATGTCGTCAGACGTCTTGCCGACGGTTGGCGCTCCTTCATCCTAATTCGTGTCGACCGTCGCCGAACTGACCGATAGCTTCTTCCGGCATGAGTCGGGAAAGGTGGTCGCGATGCTGGTCAAGTCGTTTGGACCGGAGCATCTGCAACTGGCGGAGGACGTGGTTCAAGAGGCGATTGGTAGGGCCCTGCGGACATGGCCATTTTATGGCGTTCCCGATAACCCGGCGGGGTGGATTACCCAGACGGCCAAGAACCTTGCGCTCGATGCATTGCGCCGGGATCAGGTGGTCAAAAAGAAGCAGGTCCAGATGTTCGGGTCGGTCCACAAGTGGTCTTCGCGAGTCGATGAAATCGACTTTGAGAACTTTGGCGAAGAGGTGGAAGACGCCTTGCTTCGCTTCATGTTTGTTTGCTGTCATCCCGAGATCGCCGAGAACACTCGGCACGTTTTGGCACTCAAAACGTTATGCGGTTTCAGTGTCCGCGAGATTTCCCACGCCTTGCTCGCCAATGATGCGACGATCGGAAAGCGGCTTACTCGGGCGAAGGAGAAGCTGGCGGAAGGCAATGTGACGACCCAGCTTCCGGTCGGCCCCGAATTGGAGCCGCGATTGAATGGGGTTTTGACGACCCTGTATCTGCTGTTCAACGAAGGATACAAGGCATCGAGCGGCGAGAATCTGGTGAGGGAGGAGCTTTGCGCGGAGGCGATCCGCCTGACGTCGATCCTCGCCGGTCTGCCGGTAGGAGATAAGCCACGGGTTCATGCGCTTTTGGCCTTGATGCTTCTCAGCGCGGCGCGGCTGAATACGCGGGTAGACGGTAACGGGAACATGCTGTTGCTAAAAGATCAGGACCGTTCGAAGTGGGATCGTGAGTTGATTGACCAAGGATTGTGGCATTTGGGCCAGTCAGCGACCGGAAACGTGCTGGATCGGCTGCACTTACAGGCGGCAATCGCGGCTGCTCATTCGGTTGCACCCAACTACGAATCGACGGACTGGGCGTCTATCTTGCTCATGTACGACGAACTGTTGGCGCTCGATCCATCGCCAGTCGTGGCGTTGAACCGGGCCGTCGCGGTGGGGATCATGCGCGGAGCGAGGTTGGGCATCGTGGCTCTGGATGAGATTGCTGGACGCGAGCAGTTGGATTCCTACTACCTCTACTTTGCGGTGCGGGCCGAGTTCGAACTGGAGCTAGGGCGGAGCGACATTGCGCGCGAGCTTTTGGAAAAGGCTTCGACTCTGACTGATACGGATGCGGAGAAGGCCTTTTTGAACCAACGTATGGCCCAAATCCAAGTTTTTTCGCAGTAATTTCTTCCCTCTGTCCGAATGCGAATCGTTCGTTCGTTGGTGATACAGAGGACCCGAGACGAGCTGAAACCCTTCTCGGGAAGGACAAAATGACAAAAGAAATGAAGCAAACGAAGACCGATCGAGAACTCACCTTGACGACGACCATCGCGGCTCCGCGAGCGAAGGTTTACGAAGCCTGGACGGAACACTTGCCCGAATGGTGGGGACCGCACGGAACCACGGTTCCCGAATACGAGATGGAATTGAGGCCGGGCGGCAGACTCCGAACAGTAATGATCATCGAGGGTAACCGGTACGATACGGACGGAGTGTTTCTCGAGGTTTCGCAAGACTGGATCATCTTCACGGACGCCTTCAAACCAGGTTGGATTCCCAATCCTGAAAAGTTCTTTGTAGGCGTATTCGAGTTCAACGATGTGCCGGAAGGCACCGAGGTTGTGGCTCGCGCCCTGCACTGGGACGAGGCCGCTCGACAGAAGCACGAAGAGATGGGCTTCTTCGGTGGATGGGGCCAGATGCTCGAACGACTGGAAGCCGTCGCGACGAAACTTTAGGCGGGAGAAGTCTCGGTCCGGGGGGCGGACCGAGACTTTGAAATTTAACCTTCTTCCTTCAGCAATCCGAGGCCGATATCGACGCCCTGCCCACCAGAAGTCTGGTGGCAATGGACAGCAATCGTGACCTTTGCCCCCGGCTTGAGCAGTTTCTTGGCCGCCGATAAAATCGTGATCGGTCCGTAGTTGGTGACGAATCCGCCCTCGCGGCCAGCCAGAACGCCATTGAAATAGACTTCGACATCCTCGTCGTGATATCCGTAGAGCACGGCCTTGGCGTAGTCCGCTTTCGGTAGCGTGACGGTGCGGCGCATCCAAATGTCGCCGGTCTTCCACTCGGTGCGGACCTCGATGCCGGGCGTGCCGTTGGTGCCAAAACCGGCCTTGCCCTTGGCCCAATCGCCGTCGTCGAAGCCGGCAGCCTCCCATCCTGGAGCTGGCATCATCGTGGTATAGGCCCAAGTCGGTTCGCTCGTCTTGCCGGAGGCGATGATGTTTTCAATGACCGGCGGTTTGGGGAGCGGCGCGTACTTACCGAGCTTGAAGGTGTCGCGCTTCGCCCAGCGACGCCACATCGAACGGTCATCGAGCATCTTGATAAAGAAGCCACCGACCACGGGGCGAGCGTGCATGCCGCCGCTCTTCGGGTTGTCGGTGATGTACGAGTCGGCGATGGGATCGCGGGTGGTCGTCTCGTTGACGTAGTCGAAAATAGGATTGACGATCGTTTCAAAGTCGCTTTGGTTAGTGGCCATCGTCGCACTCCAAATCGACCAGTCGGTCTTGGTGAGCTTGGTGCGCGAATCCAGCGGAAGGCCGTACTTCAGCATCTTGGTTTTGTAGTAGGCGATCTCCATTTCTCGAACGGAGTCGGGGAAGATGCCGAGGTTCAAGAGCTGGTCCCACACGAGGTTGTACTTCTGGCTCCATGTGCCGGGTCGGTCGAAAGCGAGTACCGAGTGGTCTCCCTCGATGGCGACCGACATCCAATGTTTGGCGTCGGCTAGGGCGAGGTCGGTGAACTTCTTGCCTTTGGCGGTTTCGCCCCGCATCTTGCACAGATCGCCGTAGGCGGCTAGGCCGAGGATGGCTTTGACGCTCAGGTTGGCATTGTGGGCGAGGTGGCCCATGAAGTCGTCGGTACAGAGCTGATTTTCGGGGTCGAGGCCGTACTTTTCGAGGTACGTCGCCCACTGCGTCAACTGGGGCCAGTAGAGGTTGGCGAACGACGGCGAACGCTCGATTTGAGCGATGGCATCCGTCATGAGGATCATGTTCGCGCTTTCCTCAACCGGCATACCTTCGCCGCCGTCATCGCGCCCGGTGACCTGCGGGTAGGTGCCGAGATCGTGTGGGGCGTTGGGGAATTTCCAGTGTGGCGAGCCTGCATACATGAAGTTCGAGACCAGCGACGCCTTCATGAGGGTCGGGCTAAGAAGGAGCCAGATCGGGGCCATCGGGTAGATGACGTCGACGGTGGCGATGTCGCCGTTGCTGGTGTTCTCCTTGGTGAAATAAAGCGGCTGCTTGTTGGCGTCGGCAGCGAGGCCGTTGGCGGCTACGCATTCGCGGTAGGAGAGGGCAAGGATCTTCGCGTACTTGTCGCCTCCAGCTTGTTCGGCGTCGGCTACGAGGTCAGAGTCGAACTTTTGACATCGGGCTCGGAGCGTGTCGTAATCCTTCTCCGCGGTCTTAAAGAGGTCGGCGGGCTCAGCGCCATTGCGTCGCCAGAAGGGGCGAAGCTTTTTGCCGTAATACTCGATGGCGTAGATTTCGTCGTAGCCGATCATCATGTGGCGACTGACGGTCTGCTTTCCGACCGAGCCTAGCGAGAAGGCGAAGCCGACCGCGGGTTGATCGTCGTCGGCCGAGCGTGGCATTCGCGAATCGAGGTTGCCGGAGAGCGTTCCGGTGTTGGTGAAGTCCGATTCCAATGACTGGTTGGCACCGATGGCCGACTTGGCTTGCGAGGTCTTGGCCACTCCATACAGATAGCCCCAATCGATGCGGGCGTCGTCTCCGGCGGGCCGGAGGTAAGTTTGGTCGGCGGCCCCGATGCGGAGGGCGGTCAGGTCGCCCATCGACTCGCGCTTCCATTCGATTTTGCGGTTGGGCTCGTTGACGGTCAGCAATCCGCTCGAACTCTCGAAGACCTGAACGTCGTGCTTTTGGCCATCGTTGGAGGTCACATCCCAGGTGAGATAGGTGACGGGTCGTGCGAAGACATCGAGGTCGTCGGGCAGGGAAGGTGTGAGGAAACTCATCACGACCGTGACCTTAGAATTCTCAAATACGTAAGTCGTGCGGGTGGGGAAGACCTTAAGATTGGTTTGGGGAAGGACTTGGGTGACGGATGCGCTTTTACCGAGGATGCGATAGGTGACGCCGTCGACTCGGATCAAGGAAACCAGGGGGTGGGGACGATGCGTCCAGTGTCGAGTGACGTCGTCGGTGGCGTTATCGGCTTCCGACCAAACGCTCAGGTAGGGGTCGCTGGTGAGGAGCGGAACTGCGGGCGGGCGTAGTGACTCTCGTGCCTGTTGACCCGTCGAGAAGTGGGGCATCGAGGCGAGCAAAAGGGGTACGAGCGACATGTCGGCAGTATATCAGCCCGTGCTTTTGGACATTAATTCTTGAGCATATTCTGGACATATGAACGCCGTCAGAAACGGCTATATGTCCAATCAGTACGACTTGCGATCGCCGAGAAGGGTCTGAATGTAGGCGATCTGGCCGGTGTGCCAAGTGGTGTTCCAGTACTGGTATAGGATCAGGTCTTTGTAAGTGGTTTCGTAGCCCCAGGGTTCGAGGACGGATTCTTCGAGCCTCTCGGTGGGGAAGGTTCGGATCGCCTTTAGCAACAGGTCGAGGTTAAATTCCAGCACGCGTTCGCACTCGGCCAGAGTGGTCCATTCCGCCTTTTCCTTCCTCATCTTTTTGAAGTAAGCCTCGGTTCCGGCACCCGCGACTTCCTCGCCTCGGAACAGCTTCGCCATGTCGCGTGGCTCCTGGGCTATTTCTTGCAACATACTCAGAACGGAACGCGAATCGGGACTAGGTTCCCAGGTGATTCGGTCCTCCGGTATCGCTTTTGCATATCTCAGAAACGTTTCGGTCGCGGAATGCGTTATATCCGCTACATGAGTCTGGAAATACATGATCAAGACGTTACCCGGCGGTACAGTAGGAGGATAGTTACACACACCGACGTTTCGATCATTATTCCTGCCCTCAATGAAGAGGCAACCATTAAGGCCGTCGTCGATCGATGCCTGGAATTGCCGCTCGAAGTCCAAGTCATTGTGGTGAACGACGGGTCGGGTGATCGGACCCTCGAAATTCTTCAAACCTACGGCGATCGCATTACGCTCTTAACGAATCCCGCGCCATCAGGCAAGGGGCACGCGATCGTGCAAGCCCTGCCTTATGCCCAAGGTGTGGCGACGATCGTGCAAGACGCCGATCTGGAATACTCGCCAGAACAGATTCCCAGCCTCGTTCAGCCGATCCTCGATGGCGCTGCAAACGTGGTGTACGGAACGCGGTTTGCCCACGGCTTCGCCAAAGACATGGCGTTGCCGAACAAGGTCGTCAATATTCTCTTGGCGTGGTCGGTTCGCATTCTCTTTGCTAAGAAGATCACCGATGAGGCGACCTGCTACAAGGCGTTTCGCACGAGCCTGCTCCAGAGCTTTAACCTGCAATGCGTTCGATTCGAATTTTGCCCCGAGGTAACCGCCAAGGCCCTGCGGAGTAAAGAGAAGATCATGGAACTGCCAATCGACTATGTTCCGCGGTCGAAGGATGCGGGCAAAAAGATTCGATGGTACGACGCACCGGAGGCGTTTTGGACGCTATTTCGTTACCGATTTTGGCGACCGAGCGCGCCGTCCGCGAAGGCGGCGATTACTGAGCCTCAATCGGAACCAGAGACGCCACCCGTTTCAATTCCTGACTGACTTTCGAAGCCTGATCGGGCTTCATCAGTACTAGAAGCTGAGCCACCTTTTCCGAGTCCATCTCGTTGAGAACGAGGGCCAAATCAGAGGGTTTCCACTTCTCGGTGACCTTGAGGAGTCCATCGGCGGGCATTTCGTTCCAGACTTCGGCGAGTTTCTGAGCGCCCTTCTTGTCGACGACTTTGGTGGTTGGCGCGGGTTCTTCGGGCGGTGGGGCCTCTTCCTTCTTGGGTTCGACCTTTGGCGCGGGCGCGTCTTCAGTTTTGGCCGCGGGGGCCAGTGGCGGAATCGGCTTCTTCTTCGGCGTAATACCGGGAATGTTGATTTTGCCGGTGAAGGCGAGGCCAGCGACGGCTCCGGCGGCAATGAGAAGCAATAAGACGACTAGGCCGATGATCAGCCCGATCTTGCTCTTCTTTTTGCCCGCCTTGCCTGCCATTATCGCTTACCAAGTTGCGTCATGATTCGATTGACGTAATTCTGAGTTTCGGGGATATTCGGAATTCCTTTAGCCTGATCGACCCGAGTTGGCCCCGCATTGTAGGCAGCGAGCGCCATTTCCGTATTGCCGTTGTATCGCTTCATCATTTGACTGAGGTACTTGGCCCCGCCGGTCAAATTCTCGTAGGGATTGAAAGGATCGACGACCCCGAGCGTCTTTGCCGTATCCGGCATCAACTGCATCAGGCCCATCGCGCCTGTCTTGGAAACTTCGTCCTGGTTATAGTCGCTTTCGGCTTCGACCACGGCTTTGAGGAGCGACTGATCGATGTTCTGCTCGCGGGCAACCTGGGCGATGAGTCCCTGGACATGCATCTTGTCTGCCTGCGGGTGGCTGGCCAAGTTGGCGATCGGTCCCCCACTGATGTTGAAGCCGCCGTCCATCGGACTAGCCGGGGGGAGGGGGCCAAGCTTCTCGTCTCCGGTGGAGCCGTTCATGCTGATGTTGCCGACGAGAGGGGCTGGGGTGCCATCTCCATCGATCTTTCGTTGTGTCTCGCGATCGAGTTGGTTTTGAAATTCCTGCCGTCGGCCGGCGGTCATGCGGGCTCTGATTTCATCCATTCGTGAGCGAATGGCATCGGGGCCCTTGGGTTGAAAATCGATTTCGGGAAAACTCATGCGGCTTTACGTTGCTGGACGGTCCACTCATCGAGGGCCGCCTGCTCAATGCGGTTCTGTTTGTACATCCATGCTTCGTATGCTTTGTCTCGGAGCTTTTCCAAAACTCCCTTGTCCTGTTTCTTCGTCATCCACTCGTCGCGAGCCTGCTCTTCTTCCTCCATCAACTGATGGATGAGGAGCTTGAGGGCGCGCTCGTGGTCGTCGAGTTTCTGGACTCTGATTTCGAGTTCTTGGCGAGCATTGAGGTCGTCGGCTCCGGCTGAGAGAAGGAAGCGGCGGTCGTCTTCGAGTTGGAATAGCTCATTTTCGGCCTCCATTCGGGCTACATATTTGGCCAAAAAGTTATCTTTGGCCCAGCCTTCCTCGAGGTCTCGGTATTCCAGTACCCTTTGTAGACGAAACGCAAAATTGCTCACAAGTTTTGTATCGGAAGCCTGAGAGTCTTCTTTAGGTTTTTTTTCGGTGAACCGTGAACCGTGAACCGTGAACCGCGAACCGCTTGGGCAATTATAAGTCGTAGATTAGCAGTTTGCGTTCGCCCTCGGGGATTTGGGCTCGGATTTGCCCGTGGGGATCGATGACCATCGTTCGGCCAAGACTGCCCACGCGAGTGATCCACTTTCCGGTTTCGACGGCTCGCCAACGGGCG
Organism: Armatimonadota bacterium; assembly: GCA_016125185.1. Classification (NCBI taxonomy): domain Bacteria; kingdom Bacillati; phylum Armatimonadota; species Armatimonadota bacterium. Next base: position 62,235 of record WGMG01000006.1, read on the forward strand.
GCGATGACCAGGCGCGGAATGGCGTTGGTGCCGATGTACCAATCGTCGAGCGACATGACGGCCAAAAAGCTCGCATCGAGGTTTTGAAATTCCTTGGCGGAACCGGGGAAGAGAGCTTCAAAGCAGATGAGCGGGCCGACCGTGATGCCCTTTTTGACCTCGAGCGTATGGCGCTCGCTTCCGGCGGCCAGATCGCCGGTCGGAAGTTGGAATCCGGCAGGGTAGGGAATGATGCCACGGAAGGGAACGTACTCGCCGAAAACCACGAGTCGCTTTTTGTCAGTGTAGCGGAAACCGTGACCGTCCCATAAGTAGGCACCCTGATAGCGTGGGCCGGTTCCGTGCTGAGTTCCGAATAGCACTTCCAGGTTCGGATACAGCGAGAACGGCGTCTCGGGGGTGGTGCGGAAGGAGGCGATCCCCTCGGGAAGGATGAGAAGGTCGGCTTGTTGGGCCATCGCCTGTTGGCTGAGGTCATCGACGGCCTCTCGCACTCGACTTGCTTCGGTATGTTGGTCACCATAGGCGAGGTCGGTGCCGAGTTGGCCAAGGGCCACGCGGAGGCCAAGTTTCTGCTCGGACTTTGGCGTGCCCAGGTTGGCAAGAAGCACGGCGGCGGCGAAGCAACAGGCGAAGATGATCAGGGGACGGCGGAGTCGGGCGAAGTCGGCGCGGAGTGATCGGATGAAGTCGAAACGAACGATCGTGAGGAATGAGTTGACGGCCAAGACCAGGAACATCGCGTACGAGGCCGTTTGGAGGCTCTTGGCCAGCACGGAGTAGGCAATGAGTGGTTCGCCGATTGGGCAGAACGGAAACTCTAGTTCAGGGATGTTCATCCGTGCCAGTTCGGTGACGGTTAGTAGAATGGCGAACGCAAGCGAGGACTGTAAGAAACCGATTCGGGCTCTCAGGACGCACGCAAGGCCATAGAAGGTGCCCCAGACGGTGCCGACGACGATGATGACAAAGATGCTAACGAGAAGCGAATTGGTCCAACGGCCAACGAACTGGGCGAGCCAGTAGGTGTTCATCAGCGCGTAGAAATAGCCGAACGTCAGGCCAGCCACGAACGGCCGCTTGGAGTATTCGCGGAGCCAGTAGAGGAACGGCGCATAACAGAAAAACGCCAGCCAGGCCGTCCATGGTGAGCCGTACCAAAACAGGTGGATGAAGCTGAGGCCGAAGCCGAGAGCGAGGATGCGCAGGCTCCGTGTTCGGTCAAGAGTTGGGACTTCCTTATCGGCTTCCATCGGCAACCCCGCTCACCACGTCGATGCCTGCCAGGTGTGATACGTCGTTGTAGCGGATCAGACGCAGACCTCCGTCGGGTCGAGGTTCGAGCTCGTTGATGCAAGCGTTGCTGAACCGGAAAGCGTTGGAAAGCGAGACATCTCCACTTAAGAACATCGCCAGAAGGAGCGAACAAGTTCCCCCGTGGGCGACGATTGCGGTGTCGATCTTGCGCTTTTGGACGTCATCGACAACCGACTTGACTCGGTTCCAGACGTCGACGAACGATTCGCCACCGGGAGGCGTGATCTCGTTTCGCGTGACGCCTTTGAAGTCGGCCTCGAAGCCGAAGCGGATGCCGATCTCGGCGAACGGCTGTCCCTCCCACTCACCAAATCCGCGCTCGCGGAGTTCGGGCAGAATCTCGACGGGAACCTTGGTGTTTCGGGCGATTTCGTCGGCGGTTTGAGAAGCTCGCTGAAGGTCAGAGGTCAGAAGACGCCGAATTGGCAAGTCGAGAAAAGCCTTGCCTGTGCGGATCGCCTGTTCGCGCCCAGTGGCGTCGAGAGGGATGTCGGTGTGGCCCTGCGCCCGCTTTTGAACATTCCAGTCGGTCTGCCCGTGGCGAACCAGAAAAAGGCGCATCTGTTTAGTGTACTCGGCTTCAGATTTGCCACGGCTTGAGTTCGCCGTGCTCGTTGCCTTGGGCGTCGATGCGGAGCGAGCCGATGCGGAGGACCGGAACTGGGACAGGAGGAATCGCGGTGCATCGAACGAACGCCTTCATCTTATCGAAATCGATGCGCTCGAGCATGCCGAAGCCGAAGTCCTCGCCACCTTTTTTGGCGAACGAACAGAGGGCGCCTTCGTAGAGGTCGGGGGCGGCGAGATGGACGCGGGAGGTGTGGGTAAAGTCCATCGCCCGCGAAATCTTCCACTCTTCGAATTCGTTTTCGGCAACGACGAACAAGGAGCTTCCGATGACCTCGACGTAGGCTTCTTCGAGGTTGAGCTTCGTGCGCTGTTGATGCGACAGCGTGTACCCACTGCCGAGGCGGCTACCTTCTAGACTGCATTCGGCGAGGTCGACGACATGGGCTTCGGATCTTTCCAAAAGGTCGAGCCAGCGGGCCTTTCGTTGAGCGATCTGCACAAGGTTGGGAAAGGATTTGTCGAGGCCGACGAGGACCTGGCCGTTCGGAATGGCGTCGCGAAGCGGCTCGGGGATCAGGACTTCATCGGGCTGAACGTGGTGGAGGACCAGTTGGAGAGTTTGGCGGAGGAGCGGCGTGACGCGATAGACGAAAAGCTGGATGAGCAGGTCTCGATCGGAGTGGGTGAGGGCTTCGACGAGGGCGGCGAACAGCACATGCGGCGCGCGGGTGGCATCGAGCGAGCCGTAGAAGCGTTGATAGGCGGGCTTGTCTCCTCGGAACAGCGAGACGAGCCCCGGTTGGGCAAAGGCGGCGTCGCTGGGGTCGAGACAGAGGAAGTCTCTATCCCCCCGATTTTCCTTGACCCACGTGCGCCAAGAAACGCTCGGATGGCCTACCAGCACCGTGCGTTTCATCTGAACGATTGTACTAGAGACCTTTGACCGGTTCCATTGCTATGTGACCGAGATAGGCGGCGATGTTCGAGGATCGAATCACGCTGATTTCGGTCCAGTACTTCAGGTCCTTATTGGCCGAGAGGTCGATATTGTACTCGGGAGTGTCGGCATCATCTGCACTGGTTTTGGTAGCCTTAGCTGAACTCGCGTAGTTTCGATTTTTGAGCTTCGGCTGGTCCTGTTCGATGCTCGTCCAATCCATCAGCGGGCGGAGGCTGAATCCGCCGATGTTGGGAATGCCGATCTGCTGTATGTCGAGGTGGGTGCGCTTGTCCTTCTCGTCGACGGAAGATTCGCCGACCTTATAGGTGACGCCTTCGACGGTGGCCGTCGTGCCTGGCTTGGCCGAGAAACTGCCCACATAGTCGATCACTCGAATATTGAGGCGGATGTTGGCGAACCTGCCGACCGGCTTTCCGATCAGTTGGATGGTGCGAAGTGTGTTGTTGACGACATAGGCTTGGGATCGCTTGGAGGTGCCGAGACTGAACTGCACGAGCGGCTTGTCGGACGTGCTCGATGGCGTATCACGCACAAGCGTGCCCTCCATCACCATTGCGACATCGCCCACTTCGAGAGTGTCGAGCAGCTTAGAATTGGCGGGAATGTCGTCGGCGGTGGTGGGTTTGCCGTTGGGGAGCCAAGCCGTGCATTGGCCCGACGCCTCTTTGCGAATGAGCTCGACGACCTGAATGCTCCCGGGGTTCTTGACCACGGCTTCGTACGCCTTATCGGAGACGCCGAAGTCGTTGAGGAGAAACAGACCATACGGGTCCGATCCAGATGACTCAAGAATCTGATCCTTCCGGTCCAGCGGCGACTGCGATGCCGGCACGATCTGGATCGGGATGGAGTCCGACTTGGTGGCATGAAGCGCAAAGGCGGCAAACACGGCGCACGTGAGCATGATACACATGGTACTACGATTTGTTGGGGTTGTGGTTCGTCGCGGATGCCAGGTTCACCAAAGGTATTATCCAGCTATGATTCAGCCTCCTCTTCGTTCGCCCGGACAAGCACTTCGGGACCAAATGAAGGAAGGAATCGTGGTCATGCCGGGGGCGTTTTCGGCGCTGACGGCACTAGCCGCGTACAAGCAGGGCGCGAAGGCGGTCTACCTGAGCGGAGGCGCTATTACCAACAATTTGTTAGGGGTTCCCGATATTGCGCTGACAACCCTGAATGAGATGTCGGGCGTGGCGGCGCAGGCTTGCCAGGTCGCGCCGGTGCCGATCATTTGCGATGCCGACACGGGGTTCGGGGAGACGTGGAACACGGTTCGAACCGTCATCGAAATGGAGCGAGCCGGACTGGCGGGCATCCATCTGGAGGACCAGGTGAGCCCCAAGCGGTGCGGGCACCTGGAAGGGAAGGAGGTGGTCCCCACCGACCATATGGAAACCAAGATTCGCGCGGCGGTTTCGGCCAAGCGCGACCCATCGTTTGTGATCATCGCGCGGACCGACGCCCGTGGGGTCGAGGGCATCGACGCGGCGATCGACCGGGCGAAAGCTTATGTGCAGGCGGGCGCCGATGCGATCTTTCCTGAGGGGCTTATTTCGGAAGCCGAGTTTGAAGCGTTTCGAAAGGGAGTCGAGGTTCCGTTGCTGGCGAATATGACCGAATTCGGCAAGACGCCATTAATTACCGCTTCCCGGTTTGGGGAATTGGGATACCAGATGGTGATCTTCCCGGTAACGGCTTTGCGGGTGATGCTGAAGGCGGTCGAAGAGTTTTACGCAGAACTGTTGGAGACCGGGACTCAGGCCGGATGGATGGACAAGATGCGCACCCGAGCCCAGTTGTACGAGACGATCGACTACGGCGACTACACGGCGCAGGATGCCGAGTGGAAGCACTGATCTTTTGAGCTAACTCACCGAGTTTGCTCGTTAACCTATTTTACGCCAATCGCCGTACAATAGTGTCAGGATGCGCAGGACCGAAAAGGCCGCTAAGTGGGTGATTCGAGCGCTTTTGGGTTCGCCACTTTTCCTCATTTTTGGGGCCTTTGGCTTTCTTGCCATCGATGGTGGACATCCTCTTTACTTGGTCCTAATTCTCGCCGCGGTGGTAGCAGTTTGCTTGGTCTTGCACCATGCGGAGGTGAACTACGGCATTGGCTGGCCCAGCCTTGTGCGCATTTTGCAGTCGGCTCTCGTTCTCTTTGTTGCCTACTCTGTTTGCCTCTTGCTCTTTCTGGGTTGGCGTGGCTTTGGGAGCCCAGAATATATAGATTGGGCAATCTATCTATTCAAGTTTCTTATGCCGATCCTTGCCTTGATTTTGCCCTCCCTCCTCTTCTTTGCCCCCGGTAAGAGTCTGTTTGGACGGTGGGCGCGTCCTGGCGAGTACGACGGAGACTAAGCCAGTTGCGACAAATCGGGTCGCTTGCGGTACACGCTCGTCGATTGCTGGATCATGTTTGCGACGGAGAGGATCGTGCCTTCGTCGTACAGGCGTCCGATGAGCGAGATGCCGGTCGGTCGGCCCTGATTGTCGAGACCCATCGGGACAAATAGCTGAGGGTGGCCGGTGAGGTTGGTCGTGACAAGGACGTCACCGGCGCGCTCTGGTCCGATGACGAGATCGAAGTCGCCAAACTCCTCCTCGAAGCGTTGCATCAGCTTAGTGCGGGCGCGCATAGCCTGGATGTAGTCCACGCCACTGAGCATCGATGACGCGCGGAAGATCGGTGGCCAAAGGGAGCCTTTCATCGAGTCCACGCGTCCATCGCGAGTGATCTCGTCGAATGCGGCGGCGGCCTCGATGGAAAGGACTTCGCTGACGCCATCCGTCGGAGGCGAGAATTTGACCGGGCTCAATTTCGCCCCAAATCCACGCAAGATTTCGCCCGCAACGCCGATTTCTTTGGACACGTCGTCCGAATCAAATCCTTCGGAGGTGACGACGCCAATCTTGAGGCGGCGGAAGTCAGCGGATGGCCGATAGGAAAACGGATAGTCCACGGACATCGGGTCACGGTGATCGGCGCCATGAATCGCGGCGAGCACGAGGGCACAGTCCTCGGCGGTGCGGCAAAGCGTGCCGACCTTGTCCATCGTCCAACTGAGGGCCATCGCACCCCAGCGACTTGTTCGTCCAAAGGTCGGACGCAGACCGGTGACACGGCACCGCTGGGAAGGCGAGATGACCGAGCCAAGCGTTTCGGTGCCAATCGAGAAGGCGAAGAGTCCGGCGGCGGTGCCCGCGGCCGAACCCGCGGATGAGCCAGACGATCCCTGCTTGGGATTCCAGGGGTTGAGGGTCTGACCGCCAAACCAGATGTCGCCGTAAGCCAATGCGCCGAGGCTGGTTTTAGCGACGAGGATCGCACCTGCAGCGGTCAGCTTTTCGACGACCGCGCTATTGTAGGTCAGGATCTGGTTTCGATACGGTTCTGCGCCCCAGGTCGTCGGATATTCCTTGGCGGCAAAGAGGTCCTTCAGGCCGTAGGGAATGCCGTGCAAAGGTCCGCGATACTTGCCCTTGGCGATTTCGGCGTCGGCATCGATGGCTTGCTGGCGGGCCAAGTCTTCGGTGAGGGTGATGACGTTGTGGAGCAGCGGCCCGTACCGCTTGAGGCGGGTCAGATAGACCTCGGTGAGTTCGGTTGATTTGAGCTTTTTGTTGCGAATCAGGTTGCTGAGTTCGACGACCGTCATGAAGGCGAGGTCTTCATCGCTGGAAGGTCGGGTTTCGCTTTTGGGCTTGGTGGTGCGGATGTCGCTTCGGTAGCCCGCCTTTGGTTTCTTGCCTTGGGGAACGAAGTTAAAGGCGGGAGCAACATCGTTGCTGAGTCCGGCCTTGCGAATCTTGTCGAGCCCTTCGCGCGAGCCTGCAAGCGTGCGCAGAACAACTTTGCGCTGGTCGTCGGTCAGGGTGATTCCAGCCAGTTTTTCCGCGCCCTTAATGTCATCAATGGTGTACGTGGCCCGGTCGGCATTCTGCGCCAGTACCTGAAACGGCGCAAAGGCCGCCACCAGCGACCCTGTCAGAAAATGCTTGCGAGAAATACCGGCATCGAACCCCATGGGGACCATTCTACTACCCAGTCAGGAGTTGGCAGTTTGGAGTTGCCAGAATTTGATTCCACACTGCCAACTATTGATCAACCGAACCGAGAACTACTCGTTCGCCCAAGAATTGATGAGCCACCAGTTGGCTTGGTCGTGAGGCATGAACTTGGGATGGGTTAGGGTCTCGAACGACGGCATATAGCCCAGGGAACCATCGCCGTAATGCTTGATGCGGAGAATGACTTCTTCGACGTGTCGGCGGGCGGCACGGCACCTGTACACATCGGCCATCGATCCGCACGAATTGATGTGGTTTGCCGAAGCGACCTTTTCCAAATCCTCGAAGATCTGGCGGCACGGCGAAAGGTGCGTGATGGCTTCGCCAGGTTTGCGGTCGGCATAGGCTTGATGGGCGAGTTCGGCGTAATGGACGAACTCAACCGACTTGCGGATGAGTTGGCAGACGCCGCGCTGGTCGGCTGAGGAGGCGAACGGTAGAGCGCGCTCGGAAAGCTCTAGAGCAGCTTTGCCCTTTGGGCCGTAGAGGTCGTCTCGATTTCGCAGCCAAAGCAGGAACGGGTTTCCGTAGAGGAAAAGGCGGCACTTGATGGACGAGCGGATGCCGGAAAAGCCCCAGATGCCCCCGAGGGCGGGCAGTTCGCACCCGATGAGGCGGGCCCACTCTTCGTGGTTTTCGCCATGTGTGAGGTATTGCCGAACAAAGCCGTCGGCCTCGATGATGGAAGCGTATTCCTGTATCGATTCCGCTAAGGTGGCATCTGGATTCACCTGCGCTTGGTCCTGGCCAGCAACGGCGTTCGCGAGGATATGACCGCTGGCTTCGATGGCGGGCAAGATGGTGTTGTAGTTGCCGAACAGTCCGCACTCCCACGTGGTGACGCAAACGCCTTCGGCATCCAGCCGAGCAGCGGCTTCGGCGTGCTCGCGAACGTTTCGCTCGCTCTGGGGAAGGTGGCACCAGATGGAATTATAAGTGTGGAGCGTGGGGCTGAAAACGGTGCGGAAGCCTTTGTCGCGGAAAAGCTTCGAGGTGTGTTCCGGCGAGGAGAAGTACTGCCAGTCGAAGATCATGGTCTCTTTTGGCAGGCAATCGAGCGCTTCGGGGTGGTCGAAGAACATGTCGCCCCACACTGCGGGTGTGCGACCAAGGCTGGAGACGTACTCTGCCAATGGTCCGAAATGGCGACCGTAGAGCTCGGCCTTCCCGTCCTTGATGCCGGACTTCTCATACTCCTCAACGCGAGCGAGGGAGTTTTGGCCCCGACCCAATTGTTGGGTTTCGTCGCCGCCGATATGGACGATTTCGGAATTGAAAACCTCTACCGTATCGTCGATTAGCTTACGACACAGGGACAGAAATTCTTCGTTGGTTGGGTCGGCTTGCATGCCCTTGAACCGCTCGCAAGCAAAGCGCTGACCTTCCTCGGTGTAAAGGAACCCTTCGAAGTGGCCAAGGAGGTTGATGAACGGAATAATCTGGAGATCAGGGAATTCGGATTGAAGGTCGCGAATGGTTTCGGGTCGAAGCGATTCCTTACCTGCGGCCCAGGGAGCCGATGGGTAAGCGAACCGGTGCTCTAGGTAGAGTCCGAGGGCGTTGTAACCGTTCTCGACGGAAAGCTTGCAAAGTTTGTGGAGGTAGGCGTGAGTGGGAGCTTGCTCGCGGGCAAGGTCGTAGGTCCACATGCGAAGGCGCATAGGGAAATAGGGTACCGCCGCGGCTAGCGAAAAGTGATGACCGCTTCGCCTTTGGTTTCGGCCGCGAGCAAATGCGACTTGAGCCAGCGCATCTGCCGCTGATCGTCTTTGGTGTACGCGTCAAAAAAGGCGAGGGTTGATTCCTGAACGATTCGGACGTGCAATGAGTTCGGACGACCGGCTCCTGGCCAACTGAAGTCGCCGGTTATTCCCCCGAAATTGTGGCTGGCGTCCTGAATCCACACCAGAAATTTGTCGCCAGCGGGCGACAGTTTGAACGGCTCCTGGCGGGCTTCGGGGTGGGCTTTGACCTCTTCGGTGTCAACCGGTGTGAAGTCTTTGGTGCCGCCAATGACCATCAAGGGACGGTGGAAGCTCTTCCAATCTTGGGCATCGCGCCCGCCCGCACCCTGGGGGGAGATACTGCAAAATGCCGTTGGAATCGGAGAGGAGAGGTTCTTCTTTTGCACCAGCATTCCCCCGAGCATTTGGGTGGTGTGGGCACCGAACGAGTGCCCGGCTTGGACGATGCGTTTGGCATCCAGCCTTCCGTTCAGTTCGGGAATCCACTTCTTGATTCCTCGGCAAACCTCGTATATGAATTCGCAGTCTCGCACCCGGGAGCGATAGTCGGGCATTTGGCGCTTCATCGGCGGAATGGGGCGCACGCCGGGCGGCAGGTTGTGGAACGAGTCGCGGTGACGGGGTTGGAAGACCGCATAGCCGTGGTCGGCCCAATAGTCGACCAGGGGGCTCATCGAGTCTTCGCTTCCGATGATATCGTGAGAGAGGACAATGATGGGAAGGTGGGTACCTTCGCGCGGGAACGTGACTCGCACAGCGACCGAGCGATCCTGCTTGGGATCACGCCATACGTACGACTTTTGCACCAGATTATTTGCCTGTAGCAAGAGCAAAGGCAGGGCAACCACACCCTACTTACGTGTGAGCCCCTTCGATTGTTCAAACTATTTCTGCTTTGAACTATCTTTATTCTCGTTTCATTCTCTGCTGAAATCTGGCTATGCCATATCAGTAAAAGAATCCGGGTCCTACAAATCTATCAGTTCCAGCGCAACTTCACTACAAAAATGTCGGCCTTCGGACGAAAGTTGGACGCGGTCATGGTCGGCAACGATCCAACCGAGGTTGAGCAATTTGGGCAAGCGTGCGTCGTCAACCTCAGTGATCGAGATGCCCTCGTTGAGTCGAAGACCGAGCATGACCTTCTCGATCTTGCGGGTTTCGGGGCTGAGGTCTTCAGACTCGAAGAAGATCGGCTGTCCATTCTCGACCGCCTCGCAGTAGCGGTCGGGGTGCTTGAGGTTGGTGTATCGGCGCGAAACTCCGTCGAGCGTGATGCAACCGACGGCGCCGGGTCCGTAGCCCGCGTAGTCCTCGCCGTACCAGTAGCAGAGGTTATGGCGGCACTCTCGTCCGGGTTTGGCAAAGTTCGAGATTTCATACTGCATGAGCCCGACTTCTTGGGTGCGCCGAAGGCATTCCTCATACATCTCGCGCTGGATTTCGTCGTCGGGCAAGTCTAGTTCGCCACGAAGGTTCTTCTTGTAGAAGGCGGTGTTAGGCTCGATAGTGAGGCAGTAAAGGCTTAAGTGATCGGGCTGGAGGGACAAGGCTTTGTCGAGGTTGCGATCCCATCCGATTCGACTTTGGGATGGGAGGGCAAACATCATGTCCAGGTTGAGATTATCGAACCCGGCGGAGCGGGCGGCTTGGACGGCGCGTTCGATTTCGCTCGCTTTGTGGATGCGGTCGAGACGGATGAGATCGTCGTCGAGAAAGCTTTGTGCGCCAAGCGAGAGGCGGTTGAAGCCAGCGGCGACCATGGCCTCGAATTTTTCGGCATCGACGGTGCCGGGGTTTGCCTCGCTGGTGATTTCGCATCCGTCGATGGGCGGATGCACCTCGCGTACAGCATCGAGGATGCGGATGAGCTGGCTCGACGAAAGGAATGTCGGGGTTCCGCCGCCGAAGAAGATGGTCTTGGCTGGAGTGCCGCGAAGAGGCGACCGCTGGATCTCGGCAACGATTGAGGCGACGGTTCGCTCGACGATGGGGCCATCCATCGCGTAGCTGTTGAAGTCGCAGTATCCACACTTGCTGGGGCAAAACGGGGTGTGGATGTAGACGGCGAGGGGCGTTATGAGTTGGGGGGCGGCAGTTTGCAGTTGACAGATAGTTTACTAGTTAGGGCGGGAAGCAGAAGAAGCGAGAGAAGAGGAAGAAGAGCGAACGCTAGTACGGTCTTCTTCCGAGACTTGTCACTTCGAAAAGCAGGCCCGTTGTATCTGCTAGTTCGGCTTCCACGGATCAGGTTGGTGGACCCACGAATTGAGGAACTTGCCAACTTTGCCCAGGGATTCGGCGCTGCACTTGTCCGGCGTGTCGCGGAGCGTGTGCCACGGGTCATAGGTGAAATCGATAAAGTCTACAGTCGGGATTCCGGCATCCAGGAATGACAAGTGGTCGTCGTAGATCTCGCCCTGCTGTTCCATCGGGAAAGTCTTGGACATGCCGATGTCCTTCGCATGTCGATACAGCGCGAGAGTGAGCTTGCGGGCGCGGTTGTAGCTGTTCGGCTCGACCGGAATCTGGAGGTCGGCGTCGCCGATCATGTCGATCAGGATTCCGTAGTCGGGCTTGTGCTTCGGCAAGTGCTGAGCGAAGTAGGTCGCGCCGAGGAACATCTCGTCGAGACCGGGGCCGAGGTCCTCGCCATCGACGAAGAGGTAGCAGATACCAAGTGACTTGGGCACATCGTGGGTGTGTCGCATCAACTCCAGCAGGACGGCGGTGCCCGAAGCACCATCGTTCGCGCCGGGGATCGGCTTTGCGCGGTTGGCTTCCTCAATCTCTTGGTCGGCGGTTGGACGAGTGTCCCAGTGGGTGAGGAGGACGACGCGCGTAGTAGCGTTCTCCCAGTTTTGGTAGCCGATCACGTTCCACATTTGGCGGCGAGAATTGTCGCGTGACCATACGTGGCCAAACGGCTGAAGCTCCGCGGAATCGCAATCCTTCTTGACTTCATCGAGGATTATATCGCGGCACTTGACGTGTGCGGAGGTGTTGGGCACTCGGGGGCCGAGGTCACATTGTTTCGTGAGCCACTTCCATGCGGCGGCTTGGTCGAAGGTAGTTTTGGGTTCCTGGCGGCCTAGGAGAAGAGCGGCTAAAGCGATTGATGTGAAAGCCATCTTAATGTAGAAGTTTGGACGCTTTTACCCTTAAGAAGTTTCTCAATCGAGGGGGAAATTACTTTTTCCGGCTTTGTGAAGTTCCACACAGAGTAGTAACAAAGTCCTCCTCTAGCCAAGCTGGCCGGCATAGAGACGGTGTACGTTTTGGCGGGATCGAGATTGGTCCCGGCGACGTTCGCGCTTAAGATTTTGGGCCGGCTGGCTCTGGCGGTTTGGAAGGTGACTTCGGTCCCGCTGAGGAACAGCATGTCTGGCGAAGACTCGGGATAGAACGAAATGCTTTTCTCAAATGCTTCGTTCAATTGCTTGCCGGTGAGGGTGACGAGCCACAACTCGTCGGTGGGAAATTGGAAGGAGGAGGCTAGGTCCTTGGTGTCCTTGGAGACCGAGAGGAAGCCGGATGCCACGAAGGCGATGTCTGCGCCGGAGGCGGAGCGGAAGATATCGGCGATCGATTGGCCGACCTGGGTTTCTTGGGCGGACGGGCCGTTGGCGGACGCAACCTGAGCCATCGCACTGACTGCGATTAAAATTCCGGTACCGAGGGATATGAATTTCGTAACCATCGAAGCGACCCAACCTTACGTTTCTTGGTTTATTTTTCTTATCGGCGAAGTTCGGGAAAAATAAAGAGATCAGGATGCTCGTCCACCCTGATCTCCTCCTTGAGGACTATATTATAAGCGATTATTCTTCGATTCGTACGCCCATCGAGCGTGCAGAGCCTGCGATAATTCGCATCGCCATTTCCTCGTCGTCGGTATTGAGGTCAGCCATTTTGGCCTTTGCGACCTCGCGAAGCTTATCCTTGGTGAGGACGCCAGCCTTGTCCGTTTTTGGGTTAGCTGCACCGGTGGTGATACCAGCGGCTCGCTTGATAAGGTCGGTAGCCAGAGGCTGCTTGACGACAAAGCTGTAAGATCGGTCCTCAAAAACGGTGATTTCAACCGGAAGGACGAAGCCCATCTGAGGGGCCGTCATTTCGTTGAACTTCTTGAGGAATTCCATCATGTTGATGCCGGCCTGACCAAGTGCAGGACCGACAGGGGGCGAGGGCGTGCCCTTGCCCGCTGGAATATTGAGTTTGATGTTTCCAGTGACTTTCTTTGGCATGGTTGTTAATCTCCAGTCAAATTCTTTTCACCCATGCACGAGAGGGAAGCATCGTTTGGGCGTAAACGAACAGTATACCTTGGCGAATTGCCCGGATTCGAGGGTGCAGATCAGGGCTTATCGAGGCCAAAAGGCATGTTTTTGACGCGGTTAATTTCTTGGAGCGGAAGCGCGCTGACGTGAAAGTCCATGAAAGCGACGTCTCGCCGGTCGCCGGCCAAGGGGATTGGCGAGATAAAGAGCCAAGTGTTGGCGGGATCTTGGAGCTTTTGCAGGGTGACACTCGAGACATTGTTGTTCCACTCCAATTCGCTCGATAAGTTGAAGAGCTTGTCTCCACTGAAGTACCCCTTGATCTTCTCGGTGACCTCGGTCGAGGTGGAGAATGGCGGCATCCGGTCGTTGGTGTCCGAAAGGTAGAGCGAGACGGCTTGGGCGATCAGCTTCGCGTCAGATTCGGACCGCATAGTGTCGACCTCGTGTCGAGCCTTGGAGAAGACGGGGATGAGCAAGGCGCCGATGCCGCAACCGCACAGCGCGAGGGTGCCGAATACGATGACGAACCATACGCCGATGGGAAGCTGTTTCCGGTCTTTCGGGGAATTCTGGGGGGGCGGCAGTTCGCTCACAGTCAATTAATGAATATGACAGAAACCCGGTGCGTCTTAGAGTCTGGCAGGTGCTGCACAGACTCAGTCAAAGGGACTTTTCGCAAAAATTTGTAAAAAGGGCCGAAATTTTGTAAGTTATTGAGAGGAACCCTTCGTCTACACCAAGTAGAGTGAGCGACCGCATGAAGTTCACGCCGCAGTTCATCCAGCCGGAAAAGGAACCGGTCGTCGATACCATCGACGGAAAGTTCGTGTCTCCCACGGACGAAGACGCGGCCGCGCGTGAGTTCTTCCCTGAAATGGTTCACGACTACCGGCAGACGGCCAAGCTGACGTACCCGCGAATCTTGGACAAAGAGGGCCACGAGTACTACGAAGACATCATTGCGACCTTCAACAAGAAGACGGATCGCGAGCCGTCGGCCGTGGTCGAGATGGAGCAAACGCTTCGGGCGCGATACGGACGCCATTTCCCAGCCGAAAACTTCAGCCTGATTGGACGATATCTGCGCAACGAGCCGTTGGACGCCCTCATCGCCGAGCGCGAAAAGCTAATCGAAGACTTTTCGATGTTCATCGCCGGCGAGCAACTGCCGAACATCTGCCCGTTGGACCGTCTTTTCCGACCTGGCGAGGCCAATTTCAGCCTTTCGATCTTCTGGTTCAACCTCGCCGAGTTGTATGGTTACGACCATAACGCGGAGAAGGGCCTTGAGGCCATCGGCCAGGCAATCCAAGAATTCACCGAATACGCCCAGCACCAATATCCCTATCAGGACGAACCGATGCGAGAATCGGACGTCATCATGCTGATTTCGCGGTTGGTGACTCGGGCAAGCTACCTCGACATGATGGGCGAGCCGAAAGCCGCCGACGAGTCGTTGGCTCACGCTGAGTCTATCGACCCAAAGATTTACGCCGAAGTTCTCGGCAGGCTGTCTAAACAGCCACATCTCGAAGCGTTCATCGAACGTATTCGTCAATAACACAGAAGGAAAACCATGAGAAAAATTGCATCGACTCTCTTCCTCAGCATCGCCTTTGCGATCGCCGTCATGGCGATGCCGGGCAAAGCTCAAACCTCGACCCATAACGGTCCAGTTATGCTCGCCGATTCCGAAGGACACGGCGGCGGACGCGCGGACTCGGAAGGGCACGGCGGCGGAACGGGACATCACCGGGTCGACCAGACCACGGTCTATTCAGCATAACGAACCAGAAGACGTTACGAAGAGGAGGCTTGTATGGACCAACTAACTAACTTTGATTTCGAGAGGATGATCGAAAAGGCGAAGAGTGGAGATATCGATGCTCTCTACTCCCTATTCGCCAAGGCTCACGTGGCCGCCCTCGCGATCGCGGTGAGCGTGGTGAAGAACCGCACCGAGGCCGAGGACGTCATTCAGGACGCCTTCCACAAGATTCTTCGAAATATCGACAGCGCCTCGACCATTTGGCCTAAGTTCCGAAGCTGGATGCTAATGATCGTGAAGAATGAAGCGATAGACCATTCGCGCAAGTTGAAGAGACTCGTTCCGATCGAAGAATGGGTTGAGATTCCGGACGGTGAACAGGCTCGACAAGAAGAGACCGACCGAGTTGACGAACAGGCCTTTGAACTGGTTCAACAGTACCGCTCGAAGCTGATGCCCCGCCTAAAGAGACAGCAGCCCATCATCCTGAGGGAGATCGCGGTGCGAGTGGACAAGGGCGTCGAATTCAAGGAAGCCTGCAACAGCGTTTCCAGACTGGTGGTCAACAACCGCAAGTCCTGCCTCTCGCCTGGCGCAGTGCAAGCCGAGTGGTTCCGGGTCTTCCGAATGCTGAAGCAGATTCTGGAGGAGGACAAGGTCCGACTCGAAGCCGCCAAGCCGCTGATGATCCTGATCGGTAAAGGACTCTAGTCCGTCTTCAGTGAAAAATCGCCTCAGCCATTTTGGTTGAGGCAATTTTTGTGGCCGAATAACGGAGTTTTTGCCACAGGTAGAGAAGGACGATCAGGGCTACGGCTACTGCTACTGCCATGATGTTCTCCCACGCCATTGCTTCACTTAGGCTAAAGTCTCTCCGGAGCATTGGCCGGCCGCACTTCGGGCAGGTTTTGGCGGGTTCGCCGCGGTAGTCGCAATATCGGCACGATGCCTTGCGGTCACTCCCGATAGATCGGCTTGAGGTCGAATCCTACTCCGATCCGGTTCCACGCGTTCATGGTCGCGACCACGAGCGTAATAGCGACGATTTCCTCTTCTGAGAAATATTTGGTCAGGTTCTCGTAAGCCTCAGCAGTGTCGTATCGGTCAGCGAGGCCGGTCAGCACTTCCGCCCATGCCAACGCTGCGCATTCGTCGTCGCTGAACAGTTCCGATTCTTCCCAAACTGGCAGACAGTCCAATCTTTGTTGGCTCTCGCCCGCTTCCCTCGATTCGTTTGCATGCTTGTCCACGCAGTATGCGCACCCATTGATTTGGGAGACGCGAAGCTCCAGCAAAGCTCGAAGGGAAGTATCGATAGCGTCGAGATGCTTACCAACCGAGGCCAGGCCCCGGATGGCATCTGGATTGATGGCGCGATAGTCGGCACGCATAGAATGATTCTACGGGATTAAGCGAATCATTTAGCCAGCCGGACCGGGAGGATCGAGACTTGGCTCTAGATGCGCCTTCTCACCAAGGAATCCTAACACCAGAGCGGCCAAAATAACGACGGCACCGATGACCGTATTTTGTGAAGGAATCTTGTGATCGACGGCCCAACTGAGCAGGGTGGCGATCGGCGGTTGAACCGCTATCGCGACCACTAACAAGGTCAACGGGGAAGTCTCGACGATGCGATACCAAATCGTGAAGGTCACGATTCCTGAGATCAGGATCAGGTAGAGCATCGGATAGAAGGTGCCGAATGAAAAGGCGGGCACGGTAAGCGGCAGGGAAGAGCCGAGAACTGCGGCGGCTAGCCAAAATGCGGCGGCACCGCCCCACATCTGACCTACGAGGACGGAAACGCCGGAGGTGCGACGCGAAATCCGCGCGGCGATGATCCCCATAAAGCACTCGATGATGACTCCCGAGCCGAACATCAGGTTGCCCTTCGTGTGCCCTAGCATGTCGGGAATCTTGAACCCGACAGCCACGATATAGGCGCCCACAAATGAGAGCAAAATGGCCGACCATCGTCGTGGCGACATTGCCTCGTCCTTCAACAGAAAGAACGACATGATAGCGGTCCAAAGCGGCGAGGTGGTGAGGAGCACGGTGCCTTCGACCTCGCTGGTCAGTCCCATCGAAGAGTAATACAGCAGGTGCGCCGGGCCAAAAAATAGAAAGCCGATCAGCAGTGACTTTGCCCAGTCCCTTTTCGGCATCGATTTGTATCCGCTGAACCGGCGAAAGTCGGGCGACAGAAGCAGAGCTGAAAGTAGGAGCGCAAGGGAGAGCCATCGCACGCAGCCGATGCCGAGCGGTGAGAAGCCGGTCTCACGAGCACGACCAATCATCAGGTTGACGGGCGCCCAGAGGACGTGCAGCACCAAAACGATGTCTAGTATTCGGCGAGAGTCCTTCAATTATCCGGTTGGACTATTTTGGTGACGACGGTTTGGTCGCCTTCTCGGCGAAAGTAGATCGACGCCGGTCGATCGGTGGGCCAAGAATCGACGTCGATTTGATCGACAAGGTCCTGGGGAAACTTGAACGTGACGAAGCTGGGGGACTTGGTGGTGATCACTCGTCCATTATCGTACTGCTTCGCGGTCAGCATTCCGTAGAAGGAGCCGGTCAAATGCACCCAATTTCGCTTGCAGACCTCGTAGCGTTCCTGCCCGCTTTCGGGAGCAGCTTCCAAGTTGCGGATGATACGAACCGGCCAGGCGGTTTTCATCGCGGCTTTGAGGGATGGATAAGGGTTGCGAATGCCTTTGGGCGAGAATAACTCGAAGTGCAGATGCGGGCCGGTGGCATCGCCCGAGTCGCCGACGTATCCGATCAGTTGTCCCGATTGGACGTGGTCGCCGAATCGCAAGTTCGGTGCAAACATAAAGTCGAAGTTATCTTTGCCGTCGTTGGTGCCGGGCGTATCGTCGTTAAGGTGGGTTCCCAGGACCTTCCATCCATCGGAGCCATAAATCCAAAACGTGTGAACTTTGAAACCGACCACGCCGGAAATGGGTGCGACGATCGGCGTCATTTTTCGGGCACGGATGTCGATGGCGGTGTGGTGGAAGCCGCTTCGCTGAGTGTTGTAATCGTCGTTGTATGAACACGATCCGATCAGCGGAAAGACCATCGGCAGGTGTACCCGTGCGAGCGGAAGATTGTGGTTCACGAACGGCGCGACGGGAGGCGGAAATTTTCCGTAAGCGGCCCACGTTTGGGCAGTAGCAAAGATAAAAGCGCCAATCATCCATCTCCTCCTTGAGTGGTTTGCTCAGGTGGGTTGATCCCCGCTTCCGCGAATCGAAAGCGGACCTCTTTTTAGAGCAAACCCCACTTTGAGCGGTTCGGTCGCAGGAATCGACCGAATACTCGTATTATCGGCTTCGAAACGAGCCGCCCTTATGATTTTACGACACTTTCATGCACGCGTGTTCCCTTGTTTGGACCCTTAAAGAAAGCTTCTCCCAAACCCTCGAGGCGATGGTGGGTAGACTGGGGTCTCATCGAGAGTGAATTTGGAATGAGTGACAGTGTTGCCGACAAATATCCTAACTACAGCCCGGGCCTAGAAGGCGTCATCGCCGGCATTAGCAGCATCTCCGATATCGATAGCGACCGAAGCAGTCTTCAGTACCGCGGATACGATGTCCACGACCTCGCGGAGAAGGGAAGTTATGAGGAAGTCGCTTTCCTGTTGCTGTACAAGAAGCTGCCGACCCAGGCCGAGCTCGATGGATTCAAGGGAGTGTTGGCCGCTGAGCGAGAGATTCCCGAATACATCTACGATATTCTCGCCAAGCTTCCCAAGAACACCCACCCCATGGACATGGTTCGCACCGCCTACTCGGCGCTTGCACCATCCGATCCGGACTACACCAAGCCGTCTACCGACCACGAAGCCAATGTCCGCAAGGCGGTTCGCATCATTGCAAAGGCTTCGACAATCGTGGGCAATGGCCACCGAATTCGTCAGGGTTTGAGCCCGCTGAAGCCGAATGCTTCGCACGGCATCGCCGAAAACTTTCTCCACCTGTTCAGCGGCGAGACCCCAGTTCCGAAGACGGTTGAAGTCATGGACGCATCGCTCTGTCTTTACGCCGAACACGGTTTCAACGCTTCGACGTTTGCCAATCGAGTCACCGTTTCGACGCTGAGCGACCTGTATTCCGGCGTCGTGACTGGCATCGGTACTCTCCGAGGTCCGCTGCATGGCGGCGCGAACGAGGAAGCCATGCACATGATTCTCGAAATTGGTGAGCCAAGCAAGGCTCAAGCTTGGATCGATGACGCTATCGCCAACAAGAAAAAGATTATGGGCTTTGGCCACCGCGAGTACAAGAATGGCGACAGCCGCGCATTCTACATGTCGAAGGTTGCCAAGGAACTCGGCGTCGAGAAGGGGAACACCAAGTTCAGCGAGATCGCCGATATTTTGGAAACGACGATGCGCGAGAAGAAGGGAATCTTCCCGAATGTGGACTTCCCTTCGGCTTACGCTTACTACCTTTTGGGGATTCCGATCGACCTTTATACGCCGCTCTTCGTGGTAGCACGGCTGGCCGGATACACGTCCCACGCGATCGAACAGCTCGATGGCAATCGCCTCATCCGTCCGAAGTGCATCTACGACGGCGCGAAGAATCTCGAGTACGTTCCTATTAGTCAGCGACAATAACAATGAGTCGATGCGGCGCGGGTCTGGTTCCTTCAAAATCACCAAACCCGCGCTGGATGCTAGCCATCGTGGGCCTCTCTTTGGTCGGGTGCCGGCCTACCTACTCAGTTCGAGATATTCACGGCGCATGGACCGGCGATAAGCAGGCTCCAGGCTACGATTCCATGCTCATCTTTGCAACCGACGGAACCTACTCCCTCAGTTACCACCAAGATAAAGATAACTATCGCTACATGGGCACTTTTCAGGTGAAGGGCGATCAGATTCAGCTTCAACAGCAACGCGTAGTGCATGGCAAAGACGACCATCAGGAGGCCAAATCCTGGTCCAGCCAGCTTGTCTGGCTATCGGACGACCATATCGAGCTTTACACAGACGGGCATTCGGAAAAGTACACCCGCTTCGTGCCCAAAAACGGCAAGAGCCCCACACTGTGAGGCTCTGTCGGTATGGTTGGGATGGTAGGTTTAGGATCGTCCCCAAAGAGCTTTGACTTCGCTGAGAGTCAATCGGTAGTCGCTCCACGGGAAGTATCCGTTCACGTTGTTGCTGTCGTCGGTGTATACGCCGGTCTCGGTTCGCGGATCAGTATAGTATCCGCCCCACCAGTAGATTCGTCCGAGGTGCGAAGACAAGGTGCCGGCCATGTCCTGGTTGTACAGTTCGGTTCGGATTGCGGCGAGGATGCTCTCTCGGCTAGCCGGAAGCTGGGTGAGCGGAGTGAGGTAGCCACCCTGCATCATGTAGCTGCGGGAAAAGCTTCGGAGCTGATCCATGGTCATGCCTTGGTAGTTCGGCAGGGAACCGTTTTCAAGAGTCGCCGTTGGATCGAGTTTGATTCCACCGCTTTGAGCTCCAGTGAAGTAACACTCCGTGACGTCGACGATGTTACTGTTGCCCGGCATCTGGAGGTTGGCCACCAACTCCACCTGCTTATTCAATTCGGCAACCCATCGCTTGGCGTATTCTTGAGGGGTTTCCCATCGGCCCATGGAGGCGTTGATCGGGCTGCTGGTCAACTGATCGTCAGCGTTAGGGCTGCTGTAGGGGTTGAGGGCCGTGAATCGCCAGCGATAGATGGGCGAGTTAAAGTGCAACGCTCGTCGACCGCAGTAGGTCGGCCAGTTCTTGCCCTGCATCTCTTTCGAATAGGATGAGATTTCGTTGAGAGCCGGCGCCAAGTTGCCGCCCCATTGGATGTTGCGAAGCTGTCCCTTGACGTAGTTGATGTGGTAGCTGTCTACGTTCTCCGAGAACATAGAGAAGGCGGGCATCGTGATCGGGTTGGTCCCGAAGGTGTCCGGCACACCGTAATTCGTCTTATATGACTTATAAGGTTGGTAGTCGATGCCAGCCATAGTGGCTTCGAGGACCGAACCAACGCCTTGCCATGAGCCAACGGCTCCGTCGATCGAACCGCCCGGGTGTCCACCAGCGGGTTCATTGCCCATCTGGAAGCCCATTCGAGCCACGAAATTCTCGGTCATGTCTCCTGTGCCGGTTCGAGCTCGAACCACCGTGGCCGCGTAGTCGTTGACGTCGTATACGAAGTTCTGAACGTGGTTGCGCAGATATGGATAGTACTGTGTGTAGGGTCGCCACCAGTCTCGCTTGGCTGGGTCTCCAGTTTGGATCGGCGTGCTCAACGTGCTTCCCCATGGATTGACGGTGATGTTGCTCCAGGAGTCGGCAGTGGCATTGGAAGGAGCGACGCCCGGAGTCACGTTCCACAGCAGATTGAGTCCGTTGCTGAGGTCCGTCCCACGGAACATAATTCGGCTGATGATTGCGCTGTAGTCTCTTGCGGCATTTCCGTGCCCCTTCGGATTGAAGGGATCGGGGAATCGGTTACTCAAGTTGGCAGTCACACGAACCCATGTATTCTTCGGCAGAAGGTCGGTCATCTCATACAAATCGGTCCACAAATGGTTTGCCGGGTCGCTCCATGTTCGTCCGGTCGTTACCTGAGCCACGCCGGTTCCAGTCATGACTGCGGTGGAGTTGTTCCAGCGGGCGCTGGCCTTGCCATCGTTGAACACGAAGTTCTTGTAGTCCGATGATGTCTGATAACCAAAGAGGTCGGGTGCCGGAGCATTGAATCCGAACCGTTGCGCATACCACGCTTCCGTTTGTGCCATTGCGACCCCACTGATTAAGAGCATCGCCGCTGCCGAGAGAGACTTCATGCCTGGGAAATGCCTTATCCCCGCAAACAACGAATCAAGAAGATTGCTAGGTCTGGCCTCTGGGGTTCCAAAACCGCTCCTTTTACGGGGTTCGTTGGCACAAGGGCTACGATTTGAGCCTGAGTCCTGGTGTTTCCTTTGTGTGGAAAACTTAAACACCTTGTGAGGTTTCCAGCTTAAATACTGTACAAAGCACCCCGGTTTTTTTGCGAATTCTGATCGGTAAACTGTTTTCGTGCGAATACTCGTAATCGGCAGCGGCGGACGGGAACATGCTCTTGCTTGGAAGCTAGCCGAAGAAGCCGAAGTGATCTGCGCCCCCGGGAATGCCGGTATCACCGAGGACGTAGAGTGTGCGAACGTCTCGACCATGGATTTCGCGTCGATCCTTGGGCTGGTGAGAGACCGCGCCGTCGACCTGGTGGTTGTCGGTCCAGAAGATCCCCTCGTGATGGGGCTAGCCGATGCCCTGCGAGACCAAGGGATTCCCACTTTTGGGCCTGGTCGAGCGGCAGCCCAGTTGGAGGGGTCGAAGGCATTTTCCAAAGCAATGATGATGCGCGCCGGAGTTCCGACGGCGGGCTACCAAACCTTTATCGATGGGACGGCGGCAAAAGAGTATTGCCGGCGGATGTTCGGCGAGGAGCGGCAAGTGGCACTGAAGGCCAGCGGTAACGCCCTGGGCAAAGGCGTCATCGTTTGTTCCATGCTAGAACAGGCACTGGAGGGTGTCGATCAATTGCGAGCCCTGGGCGAGGCGGGTCGAACGCTGGTCATCGAAGAACGTCTGATCGGTCGCGAGTTTAGTTTGCTGACGCTGGTTTCGGACGACGGCATCCACAGCCTGCCGATCGCCCAAGACTACAAGCGCGTGTTTGACGGCGACGAAGGGTCGAATACAGGCGGAATGGGCTCATACTCGCCGCTCGATTGGGTTGAGCCAGGGCTGGTCGAGCAGGTTGAGAAGGAAGTGGTTTTGCCCGTGGTGAAAGCTCTCCAGGAAGACAAAATTTCGTATCGTGGCGTGCTGTTCAGCGGTTTGATGGTGACAGCGGACGGTCCAAAGTGCATTGAATACAATGTGCGTTTTGGCGACCCGGAAACGCAAACCGTTTTGCGGCGTCTTGGGCCAGGATTATCCGAAGCTCTTTTTGCCTGCGCCCAGGGCGCGCCGATTCCGGCGATACCGGTCTTGCCAGACAAAGCCATCACCGTAGTCTTGGCTAGCGGTGGATATCCGGGTGAATACGCGAAGGGCAAACCAATCGAGATTGGCAAACTTGATCCGGCAGTCAAGGTTTTTCATGCAGGTACGGCGAAGAAGGATGGCCAACTGGTGACCAATGGAGGGCGTGTGCTAGGAGTTTCGGCTGTGGGGGCCACGGCCGAAGTGGCTCGGAGCCTGGCATACGAAGCCATCGGAAAAATATCCTTCGATGGAATGCACTTCCGAAAGGATATTGGAGCGTAGAAGGAATCATGCTTAACCCCTATGACTGGCAGGAGGCGATGAACAATCGCGTTTCCTACATCGTTAATCGCATCGAAAAGGGAGCGCCGGTCCTCGCCGTCAGCCTGGAAGCGGGCATCCTGCTCTTCACATATCGACGACAAAGCCCGAAGATTTTTGAAATCTACGATCGATTGGGCTTCGCCGGTTTGGGGCAGCAGTCGGATATCGAGTCGATCCGTGTGATGGCGGTTGAATTCGCCCATCGAGAGGGCTTCTCGCGCAGTGAGCAGGATGTGACTGTTCAACGCGTGGTGACGGCGGTGAGCGGGCCGGTTAAGAAGTCTTTCGCCGATTTCTCCTATTCGCCAACGCTTGCTATGTCGCTTTTTGCCGAACTTGGTTCGACTCCCGAACTAGATTCGTTTTACGTCGTCGACTTTGACGGCGACTACCATCTGCACAAACACTCGGTGGTGCTGAGTGGACGAAACCAACTAAAGAAGGCACTGCATGAACAGGTTCCCGTCAAAACAACAGTTGAAAAAGCGATCCCGAAGCTCCAGGAACTGTGGGGAGAAATTGCCAGCTTCGACGGTGAAGAGGAAGTCATTTTGGATGGAATGACGCCAGAGGTGCTGTTGATGGAGAGGAATTCGCTTCGGGAAAACGTTTTTCGAGAAATCCAGGTTTGAAGCGAATTCAGTTTGAGGCGATCACTCTTGCGGCAGTCTGTACGGACCTAGCAAAATGTCTGGGTTCCAAAGTTCAGGCCGTTCGACAGCCGAACGAAAATGAGATTGTCATCGAACTGTATGGAAGGGGTGAAGTTCGTCACCTGTTGATCTGTGGACACCCGGAGTTCTTTCGCGTCCATTTTGTTTCCCGTCGCCCCACCACCCTGCCATCTCCGCCGCAGTTCTGCACGGCATTGCGGACGAATCTCGTGGGTCTGCATTTAGAGTCGGTGACGATGGTGAAGAGTGACCGACTGCTTTGCCTCGACTTCGAGGGTTGGAAGTTGTACGCAGAACTCATGGGCAAGCACTCCAACGTCATCTTAGTCAACGAAAATAATACGGTGCTGGGAGCCATGAAGTGGGTGGGACGATCGAAGTCCAAACGTCCAATTCAGCCACAACAGAAGTATGAACTTCCGCCTGTACTTCGCGATCGGCCAGACCTGAGCGAATTCGCCGGACCTCCCACGGGAGTTGAGCCGCGCCAAGTGGTTGCGGAACCTTCTGCATGGAAACCAGGATTGTCCATGTCGGCCGGTGCCTACCCATTCGATCTCTCTGCTACCTATTCGGACTGGGTTCCGGCTGAGTCCATCAGTCGAGCCCTGGAAGATTTCTACCTAGTCGAGGTTCAGCGGCAGGAGATCGAAAGCAAGCGGAGTTGGCTTTCGTCGCAGGTCGAACGCGTTTTACTGGCTCGTGAGGTTGCGCTTGCTAGTCTGTTGGAGGCGAGAGAAGCGGGCGGCAAGGCGGCCAAATGGCAGCGTTACGGAGAACTATTGCTCGCCTACGCGGGCATGGTCGGAGAAGGATCGGAGACGACCGATCTCTTCGATTACGACGGTTCCCCACTGACCATCAAGCTCGATCCTGGACTCGACGCTAAAGACAACGCGCTTCGCTATTTCGAAAAGGCGAAGAAGGCAAAAGGGCGGCAAGGCTTGGTGAGCGAGCAAATCGAGCGAATCGAGGCGAGCGCAGCGGCTTTGCGGAAGACATTGGCTGAGATTGAAGAGGCTCATTCAGTCCAAATCCTTGAAGGAATCGAGGAGGAGGTGCGGAAGAATCGGTGGCTCCACGAACAACCGGTTGCAAAGGGCGGTACCGCCGAACGCCCCTATGAGGGGCACAAAATCCGTGAAATCCTGGGCCCAAGCAACTACCGAATCCTGTATGGTGATACCGCCGAAGCGAACGACTACCTGACTCTGAGGGTAGCCAAGAGCAATGACTATTGGCTCCACGTTCGGGGTCACACCTCGGCACATGTGGTAATCCAAACCCACAACCAGCCCGACAAGGTGGGTAGGGAAGTCCTTTTGGCGGCGGCCAAGATCGCAGTTCAGCACTCGAACCAAAAGCACGCGGGCTACGTTCCGGTGGACTATACGCTCAAGAAATATGTACGGAAACTGAAGGGTGCGCCGAAGGGCACGGCGCTTTATGTCAACGAGAAAACCCTTCATGTCGAAGGTTAGCGGAACCTTTTTGGAAGTATTATCCTATGGGCTCTCGCCGAGAAGCATATGAAATCCAAGACCATTCGATTTGTTGCCGCCGCCGCTTTGTTCGCCACGCTTGTCGCTTGCGGCGAAGGGCTATTGGGAACCTCTTTCACGCCGGCTATCGCGAGCCTTAATCCGACTTCCGGTGCGGTGGGAAGTTCGGTCTCCATTTTTGGAACGTTCCTCAGTACGGAAGAGCATGTGCCCTACAATGTGACTTTCAACGGCACGGCCGTGACGAGCGCAACCTATGTCAATGACACGGAAATCACGGTCGTGGTACCGACCGGCGCAACGACCGGTCCAGTTGTAGTTACGAATCCGAACGGCACGAATCCGCTGGCCTCAAACTCGATCACTTTCACGGTGACGACTTCGAACTAAACTCGCTCAACGTGAAAGCGGTCGGCATCGAGTCCTCTTAGCATCACATCGATCTCTGCGGCGTTTTCGATCGTGTGATCAAGCCAACGTTCGAGGTCGGCGGTTTGCATGATCGAAGGCATCCATGGCTTGTAGCGAAGGATCAATGGGTTGGGATACGTGGTGACAATCGCACACGAAGCGATCTCCGACCCGTTTGGGTCGATCCAATCATCCCAGATTCCGGCGAAGTAGAAGAGCGGCATGGACGGCACAGTGAAACGGTACTTTGCCCGTGTACTGACACCGAGGTATTGCGGATCAAGAGGATCGACTCCCACCGAATCCACTTCGTCGCGCCACTCGAAGAACGCCGTTGCGGGGAGCAGGCAACGACGCCGCCAGATGGACGTTTTGAATGCGCTCTGGTCAAACAGTCGCTCCCTTCGGGCGTGTAGCATGGAGCCGCCAAAATCTTCTTTGGCCCAGCTCGGCGTGAGTCCCCAACGCAGCAACTTCATTTCGCCGTGTTGGCAAATGGCGGGGACGAAGGTCGTGGGTGCGATTTCGTCGCCGAGGAAGCTCTTCTCCATTTCCTCGAAGATCGGTTTGCCCGATCCCTTCAGCGTGTATCGCGTGGGCACCCCACTAGGATACTGGGTACTTGGCCACAAACAAGAAAGTCCCCTTGATCGGCATTTGCGACCAAGGGGACCTTTTTTGTGAACCTATGCAGCGAGACGCACGGGCGGCTCTTGCTCTGTTGCGTTCGACGAAACGTGGGTGAGTTCCGACGCCTGTTGAAGCAGGCTCTCGGCGGCCTCTGAAATGAGGACCGTGACGTGGTTCTGATCCGCGACCTTGGTGAGAACGTCGGCGGCCTGTTGGCTCAGATCGCTGGACGCAAGGCTTAATGTTCGGCTCGCGGCAATGGCTCGCTCGGCCGAATCGCGAATCTGCTCGGTTGAGGCACCGAGCGAAGCAACGGACATACCGACGGCTTCGACCTGGCTCCGCACCGAACTTGCTTCGTTGGCTACCACTTCGGCTGACTTCTGAATGGTGACCAAGGCTTCCGATGCCTGGAGGCTCTCGCTTTCCGTTGCCGAAGCCTCAGCCTGCGCAACCTCGATCGCCTCTATGGCGACAGAAACCTCTTGGTTAATTGCCTTGACCAGGACCGAAATCTCACGACTGGAAGCCGAAGACGACTCGGCAAGCTTGCGAACCTCGTCTGCGACGACAGAGAATCCTCGTCCGTGTTCACCGGCTCGGGCGGCTTCGATGGCGGCGTTAAGCGCCAAAAGATTGGTCTGAGCCGCGATATTCTCGATCATATCGGTGATCTTGTCGATCGACTCGCTCTTCTTGCCCAGTTCCAGCACACGCTCAGCGGTGTCTTGAACCTGCTCTCGCAGAGCTGCAAGGCGCTTGATGGCGCGTTCCAATGTTTCGGAACCCGTTTCGGACTGCTTTTGAGCGATCTCGGCCGCCGCGTCTAGCTGTCGAGCCGACTCGCTAAGGCTGTCAAGCGCCGTGGCGGCAAGTCCAGACTCAACCTGGCCTTGCTCGGCTTGCTTAATCTGCTCTTCGCTAACTGCAGAGACGAGCATAGAGGCTTCATTGGAAGATTCGGAAACTTCTCGAACACGCTCGATGCTGGATGCAATCGAGTCGGAAAGTTCCTTTGATGCTCCGGCCGACTGGTGCAGGCTTTGGCCGGTGGCAGTCAGAAGGTGGGCACCCTGGTTGAGCTCGCGATTGATTCGCTGAGATTCTTCGAGGGCAAGTTCCTGCTCGATGGCGGCTTCTTCCAACTCGGCTTGTCGCTCGGCTCGGCGCTGTTCCATTTCTTTCTGCGCGAGTTTAGTCGCGGAGACGGACTTTCGCCATTTGAATCCAATCCAGATTCCGAACAGGATGGTCAGGAAGGTAAGGGCGGAAAGGCCCTTTCCATAAACCGCAGCGGCGTCTTTCGCCTGTTTGTCGGCTGTGCCGGTGTCCTTGTCCAATTTGCCGAGGATCGAAGGCACGTCGAGGTTGCGTTCGGACTTAAAGACGCCATCAAGCTCAGTTCGGGCTTGCAAGGCAGTTCGCGAGTGCATGACGATTAGTCGGATCGGGCTAAATGCGTCATCTTTCGTCGACATGACCTTTGCCTTTAGGCTCGGCATCAGCTTTTCGGCTTGAGCCTTGGCTACGTCGAGTCCGTTTGCCGAATAGTTCAGGATCGCAATGACCATCGATCGCGCTTCGGGATCGTTGGTATCGTTGCCGATGATCGGTAAATACTCCAACGAGTTGCGCAGGACCGAATTCTGCTGCTTGAAATCGTCGAGATTGTTGGCTCGCGGGTCAAGGATATTGCCATAGGCTTCGGCATCCTTGGACAGTTCGGGACTGAACTTGGTCTGAGCTTTGATTTTCTGAGCGGTTGCCTTGATGTCGTTGAACGTGGCAACGATCGGATCGTAGTTGGTGACCAATCCAAATCGGGCCGCCAACATTTCGCGTTGGAGCTTGGTTTCGAGGTTTTCGGCGTGCTTAATCGATTCGCCGATGGCGCGATAGTCAGCCTCGTGCGAGGGCTTAGCATGCTGGTAGGTGAGAGCGATGAGTCCAACGCCGCCAGCGATAGCGACGCCGATCAAAATCGGTTTGAGGTTCATTTCGCGGTCTCCGGCTGCTCTCCGGTGAGAGACTTCAGGAATTCGACGATGTCGCCAACGTCGTTCTTGTCCATCACCCGGCCAAGCTGGTAGTAGCCCATAAGCTGTACGGCCATGTCGAGCGAATCGACTGAGCCGTCATGAAAGTAAGGATGCGTGAGTTCGACATTGCGGAGCGTGGGTACCCGGAAAACGCCTTTGTCCTTTTCTCGCTTGGTGACGGCGAATCGGCCGGCATCGGCGTCCGTGATATCTTTGCGGGCGGCAAAGTAGTCGTCCATTTCGCCAAGCTTGGCAAACATGTTTCCGCCTACGTTTTCGCCTTGATGACACGATGAGCAGCCGATCTTCTTGAAGGTTTCGTAGCCGCGAATCGCTGCTGGGCTAAGGGCGGTCTTATCTCCCTTCAGGTATCGGTCGAAGGGGGCGTTAAGTGTCGTTAAGGATCGCTCGAAGTTTGCAATCGCAGTGCGAACCGCGTCCTCGGTGATGCCAGTCCCAAATGCCTTCTTGAACTCGTCCACCATGGCGGGGTCGCTGTTCAACTTGCCGATGATCTCCTTCCAATTGGAACCCATCTCCTTCGGGTGGTGTGTGGGACCGTTGACCTGAGCCTCAAGGCTAGGGGCGCGGCCATCCCAGAACTGGATGAAATTGTGGCCTGAATTGAGCACGGTCGGGGCATTGATACCTCCGATCGCACCATTGATGCCGGTTGAGTGCGACTTCTGGTCGCAACCTCCTGTGGAAAGGCCGTGGCAGGACGCACACGCAACGGTGTTGTCCTTCGAAAGACGCTTATCAAGAAATAGCTTTTTACCGAGCTCAACCTGATCTTTGTTGAGACCCTTAATTTCGCTGATCGGACGAATTGGCTGATCGCCAAAATCCTCATCGGAAGCCTGTGTTGTCGCCGTCGACACGCTTGGAACGGTGGAATCGAGGACGATTCCGCACCCAAAACATGCGAGCGCGACAATGAAGACTGCTCCCGACCGGACCGTCCGAGCAGACACATGTGACTTGTGAAAACTCATAGAACCGATACCCCTGGTCATTCGCGGATGACCACTATTCGTTATCGGAACCGACGAAAGTACTTCTTAGTAATTTCTAACACTATCCCAAATAAATGGGACAGACTGTTCGGAAATATAAGCGGCTTAGGTTGCGGCGGTGCGGACAGCTTCCAACGTGTACGCCGCGTTCCGAAGGTGATGGTCCAGTGAAAAGACATGCTCGATCTCTTCAGCGGATAGGTTGGCTTTCACGTCTTCATCATCGATGACTGACTGCTTGAAGTCATGGCCTTCCCATGCCTTTGCCGCATTGCGCTGAGCCACTTTATACGCCGCTGCACGGCTGAGACCCTTTCCTACTAGCGCAACCATCAGGTGCTCACTGAAGACGAGATCGCCCATCTTTCGCAGATTGGCGCTCATGGTATCCGGGAAGACGACGAGCCCGCTTAGAATTCGGGTGAGGCGGTTGAGCATGAAATCGGCCAGGTGGCAGGAATCGGGGAAGATGATGCGCTCCAAAGACGAGTTGGTGAGGTCTCGCTCGTGCCAAGTGGCCACGCTTTCTAGCATCGCATGGGCGTTGCCACGAAGCAGGCGCGCTAGGCCGCACACCGTCTCGCTGTTCCAAGGATTGCGCTTGTGGGGCATCGCGCTGCTGCCGGTCTGACCAGCGGCAAAGGCCTCTTGGACTTCTAGTATCTCGGTTCGCTGGAGGTTTCGAAGCTCGGTCGCGATTCGCTCCAATCCGGCCCCCATAAGGGCGAGCGTGTTGAGGAAATTGGCGTGCTTATCGCGGTTGATGATCTGGGTGGACGCCGGTTCAGGAAGCAAGTCCAGCTTCTCAAGGACGGACTTCTCCATCGGAGGATCGACGACGGCATGGATGCCCACCGCGCCGCTGATCTTTCCGTAACGTAGCTCTTCGCGGCAGGTTTTCAGGCGGCCGATGTTGCGGTCGAGCTCAGCCATCCAGTTCGAAACCTTGAACCCAAAAGTGATTGGCTCGGCGTGAATGCCGTGGGTTCGGCCAATTTCGGGCGTGGAAATGTGCTTTTCGGCGAGTTGATTGAGCACATCGCGAAGCTCGTGAGCCGAGGAGATGAGCACATCGCACGAGTCGCGGAGCATCATGCCAAGGGCGGTGTCGATCACGTCGTAGCTCGTGACGCCGTAGTGAATCCACCGTCCAGCAGGTCCAACGTTCTCTTCCAAACATCGAACGAAGGCCACGAGATCGTGTCGGGTTTCCTTCTCCAACTCGTCGCATCGGTCGAGTGTGAACGTCGATTTCGAGCAGATTTCTCCTAGGTCGGCTTCAGGAATGACCCCGGCCTCACCCCAACCCAGGCAGATGGCGATCTCGACCTGTTTCCACTGTTCGTACTTGGCTTGTCGCGACCAAATTTGGTCCATTGCGGCGGTGGAATACCGGTCAATCATCGTCCCCTATAGGGTACCAGAGGCCCCCGGCTTTTCATCGTTGACGGCGTTGTCGTGCTAAAGTGTGGGTAGGAGCGTGGTTTCGCATTGAGGAACATTGTTCTGCCGCTTGGGGCGATCATTATGGTCGGAGCCGTGTGTAGCGGCTTCTTCATGAGTGTGCGTAACGGCTCGGATAAAGATTCTGGCGGGACCTTGAGCCGCCGCATGGGACTCGGAACCGGCACCTGGCCGCCCTCTTATCCGGCGCTGATGTCCGATGGTACTTCACTTTCGATCGATGGCGTCCAAGCCCTCACAGTGGGTGAACAAGAGCGCAATAAGACCGGCATCGGACTCTATTCGATCTCGCGAGCCGACAAGAAAGACACGCTTTCTTTTGCGGTCGACGGCAACACAGTGACCCACACGGCTTACTCCATCCACGAGGTCACGTGGTGCCAGGCAAAGACTGCTTACTTCTTTGTCCAGAGCGAAAAGGATTCTGACGGCGGCGAGAAAGCGGCAATTTGGCAATGGAATCGAGAGAAAGGATTTCAGCAGATTTCGAAGCCGCACGGACCGCTGACCGATCTGACGGTTTCGCTCGACGGTGCGGTGGTCATGGCGCGAGCCGAGGGCGAAAGCTATATGGGCATGGCGATGTCCGAAGACTTTCTCCTGGTTTCGACGCGGAGCCGCCATGAGAAAGTCGTGACCTATCCCGATCAGAGCACGGGCGCGACGCCGCTATCCATGGACGAAGTGCTGATCGACGGGCACAACAAATACGGCAATCAGACTTACAGATGGAACCTTGGCGATGACGTCAAGCCGCTGGTTCATGATGCCAGTATTGTGAGCGTGGCGACAGCGGCAGGGAGGCTGTTTGGCATCCACAAGAAGGCGAAGGGATTCGAGATAGTGGAGATGAACGACAAGATGGACGGCTGGACCAACGTCTACAGTCTGCCAAAGAGCCTCGAGCCCAAGGCAAACTAAAGGGACCTAAATCGGCGGAGCTGGAGTCGTCTCCGGGACCAAGTCGTGATCCATCGGCTGCATGTGGTAGCCGCTGTCGCCAGTATGGTACTGCCACCAACTGTGGAGGTGGGCCGATTGTCCCTGCTTGGCCGCGGTGGCCGGAAACCACAGGTTCAGCACGGCATGCTGGCCGTGATCCACTCGAACTCCAGGTGGGACCTTATCGGCCTCGGTTTGGTTGAGCCAGGTCCGCTCGATGTCGAAATTAAGTGAATTGAATTTACTGGTGTTGTAGAAGGTGTATTGCACGATCCAGCCATCGGGAGCTGGGTATAGATCCACCGTATAGCGGTAAGACGTGCCACCCAACGAAGACATCAACAAGAATAGCGCTAGCCAGACTGCGCAAAAGATTCCGGCAGCTAGCAACTGCATTTTGGAACGAGCGCCTGAGGACGTGGTTCCCGTGGGCTCGACCGGCTTCCCTAAGTGATGGAAAATCTCGGCGCGAAGATCGTCCCATCCGGCAAAGTTGTCTCCCAGGATCATCGACTTGTCTTTAGCCTTCAGGGAATACCGATTGTAAGTTCCGCCACGGCCTGACGTCCTCCCGAGGAATACTAGATCTTCGACATCGCTCCAGGCGATTCCAACATTTAGTTTGCCGAAAGCAGTGAACTGCCTAACGCCTTGCTCACTTGTCTCCACGCGGGACAAATAGGTTATGACACAGAGGCCGATGCCACAAATCGCCATCCACGCGACGATCAGGGGCGAAATCGACTGGCTCGAACTAAAGGTTTTCGGAAATAGGGCGAGCAGGATACCGAGGATCACAAAGAGTCCTCCGAGCAGATAGCCGGTAGGTGACCCTGTTCGATACACCCGCTTCATAAGCTCCATTCTACGCTGAAGAGAGACATGTTGCCCTCGCACTCCTTCTGGTTCTCGGTCAGCAATTTCGCGAAACCAATAGCCACCTAGTAACATAGAAGAGACTATGATTCTTCGCCCCGATTCGCGCGGACGGTTCGGCAGCTTCGGCGGGCGCTATGTGCCCGAAACCCTGATGCCAGCCCTCGAACAGCTTGAGAAAGAGTTCGATGCCGCTTGGGCGGACGAGTCTTTCCGCGCCGAGTACATGCGGCTATTGACTGAATATGTCGGTCGCCCTTCAGCTCTGACGGAGGCGCGCAACCTCAGCGAAGACACCGGTTTCCACGTGACCATCAAGCGGGAAGACCTCAACCACACTGGCGCCCACAAGATCAACAACGCGATCGGCCAAGCTCTCTTGGCGGTTAGAATGGGCAAAAAACGCATCATCGCCGAGACCGGAGCTGGTCAGCATGGCGTCGCCTCGGCGACCGCCTGCGCTCTGCTCGGTTTGCAGTGCGAGGTGTACATGGGCGAGGAAGACATCAAGCGTCAGGAATTAAATGTCTTTCGCATGAAGCTGTTGGGTGCCAAGGTGCATTCGGTTTCGAGTGGCACCAAGACACTGAAGGATGCGCTGAACGAAGCGATGCGGGACTGGGTCACGAACGTCGAGTCGACCCACTATATCATCGGCACGGCGGCCGGGCCGCACCCCTATCCGTACATGGTTCGTGAGTTCCATCGGGTTATCGGCGAGGAGGCCCGTTCTCAGTATGTGGAGCGATACGGGGTAACACCTGACGCGATCATTGCGTGCGTGGGCGGTGGAAGCAACGCCATCGGGTTCTTCGTCGGCTTTTATGGAGATGACAATGTTCGCATGATTGGCGTCGAAGCCGGTGGACACGGCCTATCCAGCGGCGAGCACGCCGCGCCTCTGACCGCTGGTTCACCCGGCGTGCTTCATGGCAGCTATAGCTACCTAATGCAGGACGAAAATGGTCAGGTTATTGGCACGCACTCTGTGTCGGCGGGCTTGGACTACCCCGGCGTTGGGGCCGAACACTCGTACCTGAAGGATTTGGGCCGAGCCGAATACGTTGCGGTGACGGATGACGAAGCTCTCGACGCGCTTCAGTGGTGCGCAAGACGAGAGGGCCTGATTCCGGCGCTGGAGAGCGCACATGCGTTCGCGGCGCTGAAGATTCCCGGTCTGATCAAACCCGGCTCGCGGGTGATCGTGAACATGAGCGGCCGGGGCGACAAAGACATGGTCACCGTCGCCAACATCCTGAAGCTGTAGTCTAGGGCTTGTTTTTGGCTTCGTTTGAAGCGGGAGTTGCCGGAGCGACGCCGACCTTCTGCGACAAAAAGTCGGCGATCGACTGAAAGCCGGACTTCTTGGCATATTCCAGCAGTTTGGCTTCGTAGGTTTTGCCGATCGCTTCGTTTGCCGAAACGAGCTTATTGACCCTCGCCTCAATTTCCGCCGATTGGCTCTTTTGGTACTGGGCCATGCCGTCCAAAACCTGACCCTCGTTGTCGTGCTCCTGGGTTCGCCACTCGACCATCAGGTTTTGAAACTCTTTGAATTTGTCCGGCGGCTGGATCGCCTTGAGAGAATCCACATACTGGCTCTTCTTGTCGTATAGGTCTCGCATGGCCTTCAGCAGTTCGTCGGCTCCGCCGCTTTGGCCGATCTTTTGGATTTCAGCTTGCCCCTTCGATTCGATGTCTTCGTACTGCTTGGAAAGCTGCTCCATTTTCTGCAAGTACTGCTCGTCGTTCAACTGCTTAATATCGGTGATCTGGGTTCCGGCCTTGCACCCGGCGGCGATGATCAGTAGGCCGACGCATCGGTAGATCGTCTGTCGGACGGTCGGATTATCGATATTCAAAGGGCGGCCTCTCCATTCATCTCTTTCAGGATAGATTCTTTTCGACGCGAATTGAAAGTCATCCTTTTCCCCCTCGGATGGCATCAGACATCTTTTGCAGTTCGGGAATGTTCATGATCGGCTTCGCGGCGGCGCTTGGATTGGGTGGACGATTGTGAGTTGCCCCCGGACGAGCGTAGAAGAAAGTCACGGCCGAATAGCCGAGAAGATTCCACTTCTCTCGCATATCCACGCCGAAGCTGGACTCCATGTCGAAGCGGAGACGCGAGTTGAAAGGAATGGCATCGAGGCTCCGCTCACGGGTGAGCACGTTGTATCCGAGGGTGTGCCCATCCAACCCCCCGACCTTCACATTGTTGAGGAATGGATGCCAGAAATGATCGTCCAGGGTTGGCAGCACGCCGCCGGCCCAGCCGTAATAGTCTTCGGTTCCAGTTCCAAAGAGGGTGGGAAAGCCTTTATCGTAGGCGTCATCCACATACACCTTTTCGTCCCCTTCACCCCACCACGAATCCTTGCGAATATTCAGCACCGTGAAGGCATCGCCAACGTAAACGCCCTTGCCGTGGATATCGACGAAGTTCCAATCCTGAAAAGGAGTCCCAGGGACGATGTCGTCGGGCCGCCATCGAGCGCAAAAGTGCATGCTCGAATCGTTCCATGTCCACTTCTTGGTCTTCCATTCGACGCCGACACTCTGAGGTTCTTTTCCGAAGTTGTAGATCCGCAGGGTTGCCGACTTGTGATAGGGCATCACCCAGTCGGCCTCCATGATCGTGCCCATGCCGACTCCACGGTTCATGGTTCCAAGTGGGTTGAACGCATCCGCTGAACAGAAAAAGTCGCCGAGAGGGCACCATACCGTTTCCTCTCCATCGAACGAGATGGATAGCACGAGTGGCCGCTGGCCCCTTGCGTCGAATGGGTTCCGAAAATCGAGCGAGTGAATGTCAAAGCCCAAATGACTGATCGCATTGGAGCCCGCTGGAAGGTCAATCTGCTTGAATTGCCCTGCTGCGATGGGGTTGCCTCCGTCAATACTTCTGACCGAAGAGATCGAATAGATGTGCTTATCCGCAAATTTGAGGCGGTCGTAAGACTTTGGCGGGACAAATGACTCGACCTTGGTTCCCGGCGGATACGCTCGGTAGCTGACGATGTTGTAGAACGGCTTGTCCGTCATCGTCACCTTCACACTTTTGGCGAAAGGGATCGGAAGATAGCAATCGCCTGCGCGGGCGGTGGGTTGGGCGAAGGGACGGGGAATACTTCCTTTGCCCTGGACCAACTTGATGAATGACTCATCGATGACCGGCTTCGTGTTGCCATCCAGGTAGATGCGCACGTTCGGTCCCACGTGGTTGTTGAAGTCGTAGTAGAAGAACGGGGTCCACATCTTGGTGATGCACCCCGGACCCTGGCGCTCCATCACGACATATTCGTCGCCCTCCTTGCGGATGTAGCCAGTTCCGTCGCTGTCAGCAAACCAGCCCGGTTCGCCCCTTTTCACCGAAGCGCGGTTGTAGCTTGACGCCTGCAGGCTCTCGTACGGCGGGTTGGGAAAGCGGGCCAGACGGTCGCGATCGACCATCTCGGCGAGCAGACTCTGAAGCGTGATCGTCGGAGCCCCGAGGGCGGTGAAGGCGAACAGAAGTCCTATCACGACTCCATTATTTCACGTTCCCGTTATCTCCTTCCGATCCGTTGAGCATCTGGCAGAGAGACTGAGCTTCGGACATGCTCAGACCATCGATCCAGGTCGAGAATTGATCGTCCTGGTCGATGATCCGGTAGCCGCAAAACACGCTGTAGGCAACGTAGAACCGCATCTGTTTGAGAGTACGGGCGGCAGGAGGTCGGTGGCGGGCGCGTGATGACATATCAGATTTCTGATTATAACATTTTTGTTACAAATGTGTTACCTTGAAAACAAAATTGTGTATCCTATGATTTGTAGGAATGAATTCGCGACCAACTGCCGGTGAACTGAAAGCGATCCGCAAGCGCCTGCATCTCACGCAGGAGGAGCTGGCGGTGCGGCTGGGCATTTCGCGAAATCGTTGGTCGCGGTACGAGTACGGCCATAGTCGTATTCCGCTCGATTTGGCCGAAAAGCTAGCGGCTCTTCATAGTGAAGAGCAGACCACGCCTAGCGATATGACCCATGCGTCCCTTCTCTTCGGATTTATGTCCCAAGTGCCGGTGGTCGGGCGAGCCTCGGCTGGGGTGGGTGAGACCAACGTCGATTCTGACCTCGAACCAGTATGGGTTCCACAATCGCTCGCTCGCCTAGGTGGAATCGGATTTCGCATCGACGGTGACTCGATGATGCCCGCCCTTCAACCGGGCGATGTGGCTGTCTTTCGGGCCAGTAGTACGCCCAGGCGTGGCTTTACCTTTCTTGTCCGCAATCCAAGCCACGAATTTCGGTGCAAGAACCTCGAATGGCGTAACAACGAATGGACGTTGGTATCCCTCAACCAGTCGTATCCCGACGAGGGGCTTGGCGCGTCCCAGGTCCTCGGTATCCTCGTGGGGTGGTATCGGTCGGTTGGCACCTACGAGAAGCTCGAAGCCGACCCGCACGGATTAAGACTTGAACCTTTTTAGGGCCAAACGCCACCAAAAGGCCCATTACATTCGTACACTGTAATGTTATGGCTTTCGGATTTCCTGCGCGATACGAGTCCACATTCTCCAACGTTCCGCCAGGAACAGACATCCGGCGAGCCGTCGGAAGCGCCCTTGCCAAGATGGGCTGGAAGCCGACGAGCGAAGGCAACGGCTACCGTGCCTCGACCACCTTTAGCATGGCCTCCTGGGGTGAGAGAATCACGGTTCAGTTCCTTCCAGGCGACCGATCGTTCAAGATCCGTAGCCAGTGCTCGTTCTTTTTGGCTGTGCTTGATTGGGGCAAGAACCAGAAGAACGTCGAGAAATTCTTGGACGAGCTTCCCCGGCATTACATCTCCCTCCCGGCTACGGCTTCGTTGGCGTAACGGAACCAAATCTTTCCACATCGCCGTTACCTAGTTGACGGTTCTCCGTCCTATAGATGAGCTTCCCAAGCTCGGGTTGGTTATGACTTCGCTTCTCGTACTCTTGTCTGGCCTGCAAGGGCAAACCGCTTCGATTACGAATTCGACCCTTCTCGCGTCGCCGCTTTTGGCTGCCGTTTCCTACCTCGAAACCGGTGAACTCAGCGCTAAGGTCGTGATCGTCGATGAACTGAAGCAGGTTCCCGTCGCCTTTACCGACTTCTCGGTCATCGGTCCTGATCCAGGAACGATCCGCGCCGTCCGGACGGACGGCAATGGTGAGATCGATGTGAAACTCGAACCCGGCCTCTACGCT
Organism: Armatimonadota bacterium; assembly: GCA_016125185.1. Lineage (NCBI taxonomy): Bacteria > Bacillati > Armatimonadota > Armatimonadota bacterium. The sequence goes on from WGMG01000006.1 coordinate 100,055, forward strand.
TTCGAATCCAGGGATCCGATCGACTTCAAGGGACAGAAATACACGTGGTCTACGTCGTTCGAAATCTCGGCCAATGAGCGAACCAAACTGACCCTCACTCACACCGATGCAATCATCGAAAAGCCGAAGGTCGAACCCAAACCGAAGGTCGATAAGTCGACCGCCGAGACGAAACTCTACCAGCGCTACCGCAGTTCGGTGGTGACGGTCGAATGCGACAGCGGAAGCGGATCGGGATTCGTTATCGACGCCGACCGAGGGTTGATCATGACGACCTACCACGTGGCCGGTGGCAGTAGCTTTCTTAGTGTCCGCTTCTCTCGCCAAAACCATTACGAAGCCCGCTTCGTGGCCGCCGACCCGAGTGCCGACGTCGCGATTATTCGCGTGAACCCGGAGGTTCTCAACTATATTCCCGCCGTTCCGTTAGTCCAGGGCCGACATGTCGGCATCGAAGGCCAGCGCATCGTGGCGATGGGGAGTCCGGTGTTCCAACAAACTACCATCACGCAGGGCATCATCTCGAAGGTCGAGGACGACGCGTTGCTTTCGGATGTGAAGCTAAGCCGAGGTAACTCAGGTGGGCCGATCCTCAATTTGGAAGGTGAAGCCATTGGCGTGGCGACCTACGGCGATGCGGCGAAGCCGGGCGATGCGGGCGTGTCGGGAATCGTCTCTATCCGCAAAGCCGACCATCTGCTGAGCACGATTCAGAACCTTACGTCCGCGACACTTCCGCCAGCCGACAAGCTACCGGATAACTCTCCGGTGACCATCCCAGCCGACATGTTGGAGCGGATATCGCAGTCGATCAAGGGCGGAGAGCCTTTCCTCAAGTCGCCGAAGAACTTTAGGACCTACATCAAGACTCCGTTCGACGCCAACCTGAACGCGGTGCGATACAAGAATTTCCTCAAACAAAAGATTGCGCGACGATATGGCGGTAAGGTTCCTGCCGACCAGGACTTAGAGATGGGGCCGTTGTACTTTTGGAACAAGTACGTTGGCAATCAGTTCGAGCCGGTCGTGTCGATCGAGGTGATTCCGTGGCCGCAGGAAACGAGCGCGAGCTTTCTGACGCGGGTGGCGGCGTTCGCCCTCGGTACCCACTCGAAGACGCAAAAGGAGATGCGGGATGACTTCACCAAGATGGTTCTGTATCGCAACGGCGTCGAAGTCACACCCATTCTGCGCAAGCGCATCCGCGATACGGAGATTTACGATACGCAGGACATGGTCATGCGCGACACGGCTCTTTCCGGCTTTTACACATACCAGCCGCAGGTGTTTACACCCGGCTCAAAGCTGGAACTGCACGTTTGGAAGAACGCGGACAAGAAGCCGACGGTCATCCGAATTCCCAGTAGCTACCAGGACCGAATCTGGAATCAATTCCGGGATTGGTCGAGATTGGGTGGCTAGTCGCCCACCTTCGGCTATAGTAGAAAAGTACCGATGATGACGTCGCCGAGCCTGAATTCCCTGGCCGAAGCAAAGCAACTCCCCGCCTGGAGTTCTTGGAAAGATGGCACTCCCGCCGGATACTTTGGCTTGGAAGACGCCGACAGCGCGGCCACCTTCTTTCGCGAAAACGGCTTTGTGGTGATCGAGGGTGGATTTTCGCCCTCCGAAATCGAAGCTTTGCGCGAAGAGGCGACGAGCATCTGCCGCGGGGATCGCGGCGAAGTTCGCGGCATGCCTCCGCTGACTGGCGACGAAACCGACGAAGAAATTCTGCGCCAAGTCCTTTGTATCCACTTTCCACACAAGATCAGTGACCTCATGTTTGAGACGCTGAAGGCGAAGGCATTTGTAGAGGTATTAACAAGAATTATTGGTCCAAACGTCAAGTGCATGCAATCGATGCTCTTCATCAAGGCCGCAGGGAAACCCGGACAAGCGTGGCACCAAGATGAGGTGTACATTCCCACTCGCGACCGAACCTTGACCGGCGGTTGGATTGCGATGGACGATGCGACCGTGGAGAATGGGTGCCTGTGGGTGATCCCCGGCTCGCACCAGACGGGCACGATGTACTTCCAGGAGTGGCATGGGGACGACCGCTTCGACTGCTCGCACGAGGCGCAGGGCTTTCCCTATACCAATGACGACGCGGTCCCGGTCGAAGTGAAGGCGGGCTCGGTCGTGTTCTTCAACGGCTACCTCCTCCATCGATCCTTGCCGAATTACGCGTCGACCGGGTTCCGCCGGAGCCTGGTGAACCACTACATGAGTGCCGAATCACTGTTGCCGTGGCACTGGGGCGGCGAGATGGATGGGCCTGTTTCCCAACTCGATAGCCGCGACATTGTGATGATCGCAGGCGAGGACCCGTACCGCTTCCGAGGCTATAAGAACATCCACGGCGTGCACATCCGACCCGATGGTCAGGGCGGGTGCGGGAGCTATCAGTACAACAAGAAATAGCCGATTGGCCTAGTCTTCCGATCCTGATTGTGATATAGTTTGAACAAGTGTTCAAATGATTGAACAATCGGTCAATAAGTCGGCCCGTCGAACCAATGACCCGGTTGCGACGAGGGCGAAGATACTGGAGACGAGCATTCGGCTCTTTAACGAGTATGGGTACCACTCGGTGTCGTTTGCGCAGATCGCGAAAGCGACGGGATTCCCCAAGAGCTTGGTGGCGTACCACTTCGGCACGAAGGAGGAGCTTTGGGGGGCGGTGACGGCGCACATGATGAAGCCTGCGGCTGAGGCAATGGATCTCTTTCTCGCCGGAAAGCTGACGGTCGGCGAACTGCTGACCATGCGTTTGCAGATGCTGGCGGCTTCTCCTCAGCGCGCAAGATTCGTCGCCTGGACCAGTCTTTCCAACATCGATATTCCACTGCCTCTTCGCGAACGCCGGGACCTCATGCGCAAGCGCATCGTAGACATCGACGCCGAAACGGTCCGGCGATGCCTGATGGCGCTCGCCCTGATGGATGGCTGGTTCCTCAATCGTTCCAGCTACGCCCTCTTGATTGGGGAAGAGGCTGTCGACTCGGTCACGACCGAAAGGTTAAAGATTGAGATCGAAAAATTGATCGGATTGCCATTGGAGTCTGAAGCATGAAGAAATTTGCTCCGCTTATCATCATCGCCGTCGTGACCATCGGCGGGTACTTCATCGACCAAAGCCGTCGAGCGCGCGACAGTCAGGTTTCTGGCTTTTTTGAAACCCAGCCAATTAGGGTGGCTTCGCGAGTCGGCGGACGAGTGGCGAAGATTCTGGTGAAGGAAGGGGATGAGGCGAAGACGGGCCAAACCTTGATCGAGTTAGAAGCCGACCCTAACGTGGCCAGTAAAGACGCCCTGGCCGCCAACGCTCAGCAACTGGAGGAGCAGTACCAGAAGATCGCGGCGGGGAGCCGACCAGAAGAGATCGAGCGACAGGCGGCGGCGGTGGACCAGGCGAGAGCGGCGCTGGAGAAGCTTAAGAACGGCGCGCTGCCTGAGGAAAAGCAGCAGGCGAGAGACCGAGCGGCGCAAGCCAAGAGCCAATACGACAAGGCTCTGCATGGCAGTCGTCCCGAAGAGGTTCGGCAGGCGCGGGCCGTCATGAATCAGGCTCTGGCCAAGTACCAGCAGGCCCAGCGTGGACTGACACAAGAGGAACGAGCCCAGCTTCAGGCGAGACTCGACGCGGCCAGAACGGCGGAGAGCCTTGCGAAGAAGGAACTCGATCGGTACACGAAACTCCAATCGGAGGGGGCAGCTTCGGTGCAGGTTTTGCAGGCCAAGCAAGCGGCACACGATCAGGCGGTTAGCCAGCGTCGGGATGCGGAAGAGGCGGTGCGGCGTGCCAATCTAGGCACTCCGAAAGAGGAGCTTGAGCAAGCGCATCAGGCCTATCTGCAAGCCAAGGCGCAGTTCGACATGGTGCAAGCCGGGCCGAGGGCCGAGGACATCGCGGCAGCCAAGAAGGAATATGACGCGGCGCAGTCGCAACTGGACCTGGTCCTCCGAGGAGCAAGAGTCGAGGACATCGCGGCGGCCAAGGCAAGACTGGATGCCGAGTCGGCGACGCTGGCTCTGCTGAAGGCGGGTAACCGGAAGGAAGACATCGCGGCGGCAAAGGCGGCTTGGCAAGCGGCTCAAGCTCAGTTGGTCAGTAGCGAGGCGGTTGTGGGCGAGCGGAAGATCATCGCACCGAAAGGCGGATTGATCGAGCGAATCGACATTGCCGACGGCGATTTGGTCGCGGCGGGAGCTCCGGTCGTTGAGATGAGTGACCCCGACGACATCTGGATCCGCGTGTACCTGCCCGAAGCTCAATTGGCCAAAGTCAAAGTTGGCGACGATGCAACGCTCTTGATCGATGGCATCGCCGATCCGCTTGAAGCGACAGTGGACGCCATCTCGCACCAAGGCGAGTTCACACCCGCCAATCTTCAGACTCCAAACGAGCGTGGCAAGCAGGTCTTTGGTATTCGTCTTCGGCTGAAGAAAGCCGATCCACGAGTGCGAGCCGGCATGTACGCCACCGCGAAAAGGATCGGGCAATGGCCATAGAAACGGTCGTCAAGACCGATAAACTCACCCGAAAGTTTGGTGACTTTACCGCCGTCGACGAGGTCAGTATCGAGGTCACGAAGGGAAGCATTTTTGGCTTCCTCGGCCCGAACGGAAGCGGCAAAACCACCCTCATCCGTATGCTGTGCGGGGTTTTGGAACCGACCTCTGGCGATGCAACCGTCAATGGCTTCGACGTGCTGACCCAACCCGAGGAAGTCAAGCGCTCGATCGGCTACATGAGCCAGTCGTTCAGCCTCTACCGCGACCTTGACGTGGAAGAAAACCTCGAATTCTTCGGCGGAATTTATGGCCTCGACCGTAAGCGGTTGGCCAAAAGAAAGCAGGAGGTCATCGACTTGACCGGGCTGGGGCCATACAAAGACCGTCCAAGCGGACAGCTTTCGGGCGGCTGGAAGCAACGCCTCGCCCTTGCGGCGGCATTAATCCATGAGCCTCAGCTTGTCTTCCTCGACGAACCGACGGCGGGCATCGACCCGGTCGCACGGCGGTCTCTGTGGGACCTGCTCTTCGTTCTCGCCAGCCAAGGGATCACCTTCTTTGTAACCACCCACTACATGGATGAAGCGGAGCGATGCGGGCAGATCGGCTACATCTACCTTAGCCGCCTGATGGTGATGGGGAGCCCCGAGGAACTGAAAGTCCTGCCTGCGGTAACTCCAAAAGGAACGCGAAGAATCTCGATCTCAGTGGACCATGCTCCGCAGGCGATGGTGGCTTTGCGATCGATGCCGGGAATTCTGGATTCGACGTTGGTGGAAGCAGAAATCCATGTCGTCCTGAAAGAGGATGTGCCGGATTCGGCCGTGAAGAAGTGCATCGAAGCCGCCGGGTTCGCTGTCAAGCAGATTCGGCCCGTCGAGCCCTCACTTGAAGACGTTTTCGTCACCTTAACAAGGAGCCTTTCCTCGTGAAGAAGCCGGGGGCATTCTATGGACTGAAGAGCATCGTGGTCAAGGAATGGATGCATCTCAAGCGTGATCGAACGACTCTGGTTATCGCCCTGCTCATGCCGATGCTCCAGCTCACCATTTTTGGTTATGCGATCGATTTCGACGTACGCCATATTCCTACCGCCGTGGTTGATCTCGACCGAAGTCGCGAGTCACGAACCTATCTGTCAAAACTAGCGGCGACCGGCTATCTCGACATCGTGAGCCGACCAAATTCGGCGGATCAGGCGGCGGACATGGTTCGAGCTGGCGACGTAAAAGTTGTCGTCACTATTCTGTCGGGCTTCAGCCGGGAGACTTTGGCGGGCCGACCCGGACCAGTGGGAGTGATGGTCGATGGTTCCGACAGTCAGGTGGCTATTCGGGCGCGATCGGCGTTCATGTCAGGTTCTCCTGCGGCGACGAGTGGTGTCGATCCACGATTGACGGTTTTGTATAATCCCACGAGCCGAACCGCAACATTTATGATCCCAGGGTTGATGGCGGTCATCCTTCAAATGGTCAGCGTCACTCTGACCGCGTTTAGCATTGTGCGCGAGAAGGAAAACGGAACGCTCGAACAACTGATGGTCACTCCGGTCAGCCGTCTTGGGCTGATGGTAGGGAAGATTCTGCCCTATCTGGGCTTGGCCATGGTCGAGCTTGGAGTGGTGCTCGTGGCGGCGAACATCGTCTTCGATGTGCCGTCAAAGGGGAGCCTGATCGCTCTCACGGTCATGACGCTGCCGTTTGTTTTTGCGTCGCTGGCCATCGGCCTCCTCATCAGCACCGTGAGCAAGACCCAGGCCCAAGCCCTTCAGCTTGTCCAGCTCACTCTGCTCCCGAGCATTTTGTTGTCGGGCTACGTCGCACCCCGAGACACGATGCCGGGTTGGCTCTACTTCGTCAGCGCGTTCTTTCCCGCCACCCACTATGTGCAAATCACGCGGGGAATCATGGTTCGCGGTGCGTACTTCATGGACCTTCTGACGCCCTTTTTCGCCCTGATTTTGTTGGCGATGGTGCTGGTGCTGATCTCGGCCCGGCAGTTCCGAAAGAGCCTGAACTAGAAGAAGTCACGCAACCCGTGGGTTTGTTGCCACACCAATACGTCCACGCCCATTCGGGCGACGTCTTCCTTATACCGGCCCATCTTCGCATATTCGAGATAGGTGACGATCCACAGCGGCCAAAGGCAGAAAAGCCCGACCCAAAACGTGATGACGCAGAGCTTTCGAGATTCGGCAAACCGCCTCGCCAATTCGTTGAGGTCTGGGGTGGGCATATATCCAGGTCCCATTCTCGGTTGCGGCTGAGTGTAGAACGCCTGGGTAGGGTTCGGCATTGGCGTCGGCTGCTGCGGGGGCATTGACGGTTGTTGGCTGAAAGTCTGCCGAAATTGGTGGCCGCACCCTGGACAGGCAACGGCGTTCAGCTCGTTCTGCCGACGGCATTCGGGACAAACTTTGTAGCCTTGCGGCTGAAACCCCCCACCAGGATTCATTGGGTCAGTTTAGCATCGGAATGGATCAAATTCAATCCCGCTCGAATAAAGGCACTCGGGCCGATTCGAGTATCATTTACGTTGCACTGGAGAGATGGCAGAGTGGTCGATTGCACCTGTCTTGAAAACAGGCAAACCGCAAGGTTTCAGGAGTTCGAATCTCCTTCTCTCCTCCATTAAATTCAAAATGCCACCTTCTTGGTTGTATTTAAGGTTGTAAGGGTAAAAATCACGGCTAGCGAACCCTTTCTCGTGGCCTTCCGCCTCCCGAACGACCATCCGGGAGGCGATATTGAAAATTACCAGGCGTAGTGCTCAGGCGAGGTCTTGAACGCCGGGAAGATCGCGTCGATCTTCTCGTTCAACTCGGACGTGATCTCGATTTCGAGCGCTCGGAGAGAACCGTCGAGTTGTTCGATGGTTCGCGGACCGATGATCGGCGCCGTGACGAACGACTTCGAGAGGGTCCAAGCCAGGGCGACATCCGCCGGCTTCTCGCCGATCGATTCGCACAGGTCCTCCCACTTGGTCAGGGCGTCGCGATGCTTTTCGATGGTGGCTTTGGCGTGGTCGTTGTGTCGTCGAGCTCCGTCGGTGGTCTTGATGACGCCGCCCAGGATTCCTCCGGCCAGCGGTGACCACGGAATGACGCCCACACCATAGGCTTCGGCGGCGGGACCGACTTCCATCTCGATTTCGCGCTGAAGGAGCGAGTACTTCGACTGCTCGGTGACGAGACCGAGGGTGTTGCGCTTGGCGGCAGCTTCATTCGCCTGGACGATGTGCCATCCCGCAAAGTTGGACGAGCCGACATACAGAATCTTGCCCTGAGTCTTGAGTATTTCAAAGGCTTCCCAAATCTCTTCCCACGGCGCAGCGCGGTAGATGTGGTGCATCTGGTAGACGTCGATGTAGTCCGTCTTCATGCGCTTCAGCGAGCCTTCGCAAGCTCGGCGGATATGCAGGGCCGTCACCCGATTGGTGTTGGGCCAGTCCGTCAGTTCGTCCTTGCCCATGTCGCCGTAGAGCTTGGTGGCGATGACCACGCGCTCGCGGCGGTTGCCGCCCTGGGCGAACCAGTCACCGATGATCTGCTCAGTGATGCCCTCGCCGCGTTGCCAACCGTAGACGTCGGCGGTGTCGAAGAAATTGATGCGGTGCTCGAGCGCTCGATCCATGATGGCAAAGCTCTCTTCCTTGGTGGCATGAGGGCCAAAGTTCATGGTGCCGAGGCAGAGTCGAGAAACCTGAAGGCCGGTTCGGCCGAGGGAGGCGTACTTCATGGGTGTGTTCTACCCGTTCTACGAGCCAAAGGGCAAAATGATTCGATTAAGATGAGCCGGTCTCAGGTCTTACGCTTGACGGTGAACTTGACCTTGAACTGTCCTTGAGCGATATATCCCTCCGAAGACTTCAGCGAGAAATCCTTGGTCGAGTAAACGCTCGTCACCTTCATCGTTCCGCTGGGGTCGCTCATCGGGGTCAATGTCAAATTCCAATCCACTGTGACCGTGCCGGCCTTCTCGTCGGAACTGGTTAATCGCCCGGTTCCGTCGAACACGATGTCTTTCTTCTCGTTCTGCCAATGCACTTTTACAACCTGATCCTTGGCGATGTCCTCGCTGGTGGTCATTCCTGCCGCGCCGAGGAAGATGAAGAACTCCTCGCCGTTGGTGATCGTGGCTTTGTCAGGCATCCCGCTTTTGCCAACCGGCGTCGTTAGCGTTGGCAGGCCATCGGTCGGCGGATTGCCGTTGGCGGTCATGGTTAAGGCTTTGTAGAGTACGGTCGCGCCCGACTCGGTGACTTCCTGAACCGTCGTTTCGATGTCGGATGCGAACGACCCGCCCGAGTTGGGAAGTTCGAGTTCGCAATGGTAGCTAGCGACATCTTTCGCGGTGTACTTTCGCTGGAACTTCCAGCCGTCGAGAGAGGGCGAAGGTTGGGCCGCAAGGGCGGCGAGAATGAAAGGGGCAAAAACCATGTGGACGCCTTTGACCCATTATATGCGAAGTCGGAGGGCCGTGCAGTTCGGTATAATACTTTCTTCACGCGCTCGTAGCTCAGTGGATAGAGCATCAGCTTGCGGAGCTGGGGGTCGGAGGTTCGAGTCCTCTCGAGCGCGCCAAATTTTCTACCTATTTTGTACCCTCTACGGGTATAAAGTATATATTGAAAACGAATTCCCTCGATCCTGATCGGTTGGGAACGATAGCGAGCACAATCTGCGCTATCCATTGCGCGATTACCGGCATCGCAGTTAGCGTCCTGTCCATAATTGGCTTTACCATGCTCCAGTCGCCTTACTTGGAGTGGGGCTTTTTGGGCATGGCGTTAGTCTTCGGTTGCTGGGCGGCGTGGCGAGGCTTTGCGAAGCACCATTCTTGGATGCCAGTCTTCATTTTCTTGGTAGGGTTTGTTCTGCTGGGTGGCTCGCACTTGGTCGTCGCCCATCGAGCGGATGGCACGCCAAGCGGCTACGCCGAGCTATTTTCGGTGCTCGGTGGTGTTTGCCTCGTAAGTTTCCACTACATCAACCGCCTGCACATGAAGTCGTGCGAGCGATAACATTACTTCTTCAGTAGGTTCTTCAAAATGAAGAAGGCATTCGCTGGTCGTTCGGCCAGGCGGCGTGTAAAGTACGGGTACCACTGGTCGCCATAGGGAACATAGATACGCACGTTGTAGCCCTCAGCCACGAGGCTGGACTGCAGATCTCGGCGGATGCCGAGAAGCATCTGGAATTCGAAGCCCGACTTGTCGATATTGTTCGATTCGACGTACTGCTTGAGCTCTAAGATGATCTTTTCATCCTGAGTGGCAATAGCAGGATAGGTGCCCTTGTCGAGGAATCGCTTGGCCTGGGCTACATATTGTTCGTCGACTTTCGCCTTGTCTTGGTAGGCCACTGCCGCTGGCTCCAGGTACGCGCCCTTCACCAATCGGGTGCGAATCTTTTTCTCGATCATAAGATCGACGTCGTCGTCATTGCGATGCAGATAGCTCTGGAGAACGGTGCCGGTGTTGGGCAACTCCTGGTGCACGCGAGTGACGATGTCCACCGTTCGCTCGGTATAGTCCGACGACTCCATGTCGATACGGACAAAGTTGTCCAGCTCAACTGCTCGCTCCACCACCTTTCGGTAGTTGGCCTCGGCAAAGTCGCTGCCCTGATCGAGTCCACATTGCGTGAGTTTGATCGAAATGTTCATCGGCTCTGTGCCGGAGTGGTTGGTGCGCCACGCGCGAACCTTGTCCGACTGGTCGATGCGGTCGAGCATCTGGGCGTACATTTGGCAGGATGCCAACGCTTCCGACTCCGAATGGGCGTTCTCTCCCAGGTAGTCGAGCGTAATCCTAGGGCCGGCCGAGAGAATCTGCTCCGTCTCGGTGATGGCTTGTTCGAGGGTATCTCCGGCGATGAAACGGCTGACGAGAGGACGGAAAAGAAACGACTTCTTAACCAGAGACTCGACCGGCTTGAGGCTAGAGGTCTTGAGAACGAAATTTCGAGCAAGCGACATCGCGTGCGGAGAGTTTACTTTTTTGAGAGCGCCCTTTGGGAGGGAGATTCCCCCATCCCGATAACAATGCCAGCGAGCATTAGGCGGGAACGGCTTGTAGGCCTTCGAAGATTCGGATAAGGTCCTCGACTTTATTCGCTTGGTAAAGCTCCGACCGGATTTGTGCGGCCCCCGGAATGCCCTTGATGTACATCGGCAATTGCCCGCGCAACGAGCGAATCGCTCGCCCCTCATTCAGCAAGAAATCAGGATGCTCTTTGGCCTCTTCATAGCTCGAAAGCTCGCATTCGTAGGCAACCTGCAGGCGAGCGTGGAGCAGCGCCGTGTCGATTCGCTCTTGGAGCGTCGGCTCTTTCGGCTCCGGTAGGCCTTGCATCGCCGCGGAAATCTTGCCGAGCGCCCATGGATTTGAGATCGCCGCACGGCCCACCATGACGCCGTCGCATCCGGTCTCGCGCATCATCGTGAGTGCGTCTTCCGCCGTTTTGACATCGCCATTGCCGACGAGCGGCACCGAAACCGACTCGCGAAGGCGCTTGATCAGGTCCCAGTCAGCTTGGCCATCGAACCCCTGCTTGGCAAAACGAGCATGAAGCGTCAGCATCTGGGCGCCGGCATCCTGAAACCGACGGGCAAGATCGGGCGCGGCAAATAGGGAATAGTCCCACCCGGCGCGGACCTTGACTGTCACCGGTACCTTCACGGCCTGCACAACGGCCTTCACGATCGACTCGGCGGTGTCGGGGTCCTTCAGGAGTGCGGCTCCTGAGCCGGTTTTGCAAACCTTCGGCACCCAACATCCCATGTTGATGTCCACCAAGTCGGCTCCCATATCCTCGGCAATACGGGCGGTATCGGCCATGACGTCGGGCTCCGCCCCGAAAATCTGGATGCCCAGCGGACGTTCGTCGGGGTGGATCTGCATCTTCTTGAACGTTTTCACCGCCCCGTAGCGGATGGCCATCGCGCTTACGAACTCGGTGAAAACCAGTCCCGGATTGCCGATTCGCTTGGCGATGATGCGCATCGGCAGGGAAGTGACGTCCTCCATCGGCGCTAGGATGAGCGGCGGATCGATCTTGATGGAGCCTACGGAGAACACCCTAATAGGATACTTGGACTATTTGCAAAAGCCGGTGATCATTGACAGGTACAGGTCCATTACGAAAGGACTATAATGCCCGTATGCGTTTGCTTACTGTTCTCGGCGGTGTTCTATTGCCGCTTTCCGTGTTGGCGGTTGTCCCCGGTACCTCGTCGGATACCAACACTTCAGATTTTCAGTCCGTTGGCCGAATCGGTGGCGCTTCTGGTGTGCTCGTCGGCGCTGACCTCGTTCTGACAGCCAAACATGTTGGCTCGGGGGCGTTTACGCTTCCTGGCTACGGCACGTTCAATGTCATCGCTAACTCGACGGTAAACGATCCGAATGCGGACTTGACTCTTTTTCGAATCGACACCGGGGGCATGTCGCTTCCGTACACGACGATCGACGTGAGCGCGATGAATTTTGGCGACGCGGTTACGATGGTTGGCTACGGCAGTTCTGGCATGACCAATGGCGCAGGCACTGGGTACGACATCAACCTCAGCAGTGGAATCCGCCGCAAAGCCGTCGGCAACTACGAGTTCACGGATTACATCGATGAGCCGGGCTACCAGGCCGGATACTCGTTAATCGCGCCGCTTCGCCACGATGGGCAGGCCGCATTGGCTGGTGGCGACTCTGGCGGCGGTTGGTTCCGCAATGGTTATCTTGTTGGCACCAACGCGTTCATCGGCACGTACGGAAACTGGAGCAATTACATCTTCAGCACCAGCAACACCGACTTCTTTGTGTCGGGTGCGATTTCTCTGTCGGACAACGTGCAGTTCCTGCGTGACAATAACGTCACGTTTGTTCCCGAGCCTGCTTCGTTCGCCGCGATGGCGCTCGGTTTGGCTGGCTTGGCGATTCGCCGCAAGCGAGCCTAAGGTCGATTCATGAAAAAGGGGCCAACATGGCCCCTTTTTCATGCCTTCTTGGAAGGACCGCCCTTGGTGACCAGATCAATAATGATGGTCGCCAAACAGCCGCCGATGATGCCTGCACAGATGCCACCGGCGACATCGGTTGGCCAGTGCACCCCGCGATAAATTCGGCTAAGTCCAACCCCAAACGCCCAAACATAGGCGAGAATAACACCCCACCACCTGCCTTGCCGACTGGCGAGAATGGCGAGGGCGGTTGCCACGGCAAAGGCCGTGGCTGTATGCGCCGACGGAAAAGACGAATGGTAGATCGGCTCCTGCACGACGGCGAACGGCAGGTTGCTTGGCCTTTCGCGAGGCATCAATCCTTTGAAGGTGTGAGCGATAGCCGTCCCGCCGAGGATCGCCGCCAGGCCCATCGAAAAGGCATAGATTCGCGCCTCCTTCTTCAATAAAAGCACGATCGCGACAATGGCGACGCAGGAACCGAGTCCCGAGTAGCTGAGGGCGGCGAAGAAAACGTCGCACAAGGGGTTCCGCCATCCGAGATTGATTGAGCGGAAGAGGTCGAGATCCACGCTAACCTTCCAGAAGGGGCAGAAGCTCGGTCAGTTCGGAGATGATCAGATTGGGCATCGGGCCTTCGGTTGGAATCGCTTCCGGTTTGCCGGTTTTCGAGCTCGGAGGAACATCCGAATCGCGGCGGATCCACGCCGTCGCCCAGCCATAGTCGATAGCCGGTTTGATATCGTGTCCGAAGGAGTTGCCCACCATCAGGAGTTGGTCCGGCGTGCAGTCCACCGCCTTGGCCGCCAACTCAAAGACGTTGCGATGGGGCTTGCCGAGACGCATTTCTCCTTCGATGAAAATGTTCGAGAAATATGGCCGAATCCCTAACGTATCGATCTCCATGTTTTGAATGTCGGCTGGCCCATTGGTGATCAGGCCGAGGGGATATTTGCCATATAGGTGGTCGATGATGACATAGCTGTCTTCAAACAAATGAAGGTTTCGATCGCGTTCGATCATGTAGGCCTGGCTGAGAGATTTGGCCAATTCCATGTCATCGACTCCTATCGAAAGCAACGTCAATTGCATCTGATGAGTTCGCGTCACCGTGCCAGACGTCAAATATTCGTGATAGAGCTTGGTCTGCTCCTTCAGTTCGGGGCTGAATTGCCGAAAGGTCTCGCCCCACGCGAGCACCATTTCTTCCGGCGATTTACCCGGAACTGGATTCTGCTCAAAAGCGGACTTCAGGCCGGCTTTGCTGGCATTCCAGTAACCGCATAGGGTGTCGTCGAGATCGAAGTAAACCGCTTTGACTTGAGAAAATCGATCCTTGAGCGCCTGATCCACTTCCTTTATTATGGCTTGAATCGGTCGAGGGCTGGAGTCGTTCCGTTCTTTGCGAAGGCACCGACCAGCCATCCAGCTTGCGGATGCAGGGCCGAGCGGGTGACGGTACCGACCTTATTACCATCGGTATCGACGAGGTCTGATCCCTTCGCCATCTCCTCCAGCGATTGATAAACCGCCCACGTTTTGTTGGTGTGGCCCCGGCTGTGAATGCGGTGATTGACCTCCTGGCCCGTATAGCAACCCTTCGTGTAGCTCATCACCATTTGCTCGAATTTGGGACCCATTTCGGCCGGAAAGTTGGACTCATCGATGTCGAGCCCCCAAAGCGGCAGGCTCGCCTCTAGCGACGCGAGTTCCAAAACTTCGAGGCTCATCGTGCGGCCCTGGCAAGGACCGACCACATCGTGCCCTGGCCAAAGGGTGCGTTTGGCCGGAAGACCTTTTCCGCCGAGGAGTACGTGAAAGAGCGGTTCATCCAGAACTCTAGCGGTGCAGTCTTCGAGGATGACCATCTGCTCGACTCGTTGGAGGATTGCTGGTACGCAAGGGGCGGGGACGATCATCCAACCTTTGCCGTCTACAAGATGCAAGTCGCCGGTAGCCAAGATTTGGCCGGTTGGTTTGCACAGACAAAAGGAGATAGGGCGATTTTCGGCTAACTCCCGCATATCGTTAGTGATCTGCCCTTGGAGCCATTCGCGCCATTCGGTCCCGTCGAACTCGACGAGCGCGCAGTTCTCCAGCCTAAAGACTCCCCCCTCATGACGAAGCAGTTCATAATCGGAGGAGGTCTGGTTCATACCAAGACGGTTCTACGTCGAAACAGAACGAGGCGTTGGTGAGCACATGGCAAATCCCTGGCTTTTGGGCGGAATCGCGGTCCTTTTTGGGATCGGAGCCTCAATGGTGCGTGAGTTCGAGGGAGCGGCGGCACGGGAGATCGCGGGCAAATTGGAAGGCGACCATAAAAAGGTCTCGCTTCATGTGACCTACCCCGGTTTACTGAGCCCGGCGCTAGGCGAAGTTGGCACGGCTACGATTCGTGCCTCACAATTCCGATGTGAAGGGCTGCCACTGTTCACAGAGCCGACGAGGAGCCGCAAGGGGTCGATCAAGCATCTGCAGTTGGATTTATCCGACTTCTACCTGCGCGACCTTCGGTGCAACCGGTTTACTGCCGACATTCCCGGATGCCGGTTCGACTTTGCCTTGGCCGCCTCGCAGAAAAAGATCCGACTTAGTAAAAGTGGTTTAGGGATTGGAACAGTGGAGCTTTTGGTGGAGGACCTCGCTCCGTACATCCTCAAGAAGTATCGCGAGATCAAGGCGGTCGAAGTCTCGACGGACGGAAAATGGGTGAGGGTGAAAGGTTCAGGTGACTTCCTCGTTCTCAAAGCTGACTTTGACGTGAAGGCGCACTTGACGACGAACGGGGGTCAGCTATTGCTCAGTGACGCAATCATTCGGATCGACAATAAGTCGACTGATGCGGATAGTGAAGCCGCTCTCATGAACACACTTAACCCTGTGATCGACTTTGCGAAAGACCTTGACCTTTACGACGCGGTGTTTGCCCGAAAGGTTGAAATTCAGGGCAATAAGATTCTAGTGACCGGCGACGTAAAAATTCCCGACTTGCCCAAGGAATAGCTACTCGATTTCGAGTGACCCAAAGCGCTTTTCGGTGGAATCCGACTTTGCGGACAGCAAACTGAACGCCTTTTCGATTCTTTTTCGCTCGCGGTCGGCGACTTCCTTTTTACTGGGCTCTTTCTGGGAAAAATCGTCTACATGACTTAGTAGCAGTTGATACTGAGTCTTTAGCTGAGCGTAGGAAGCGTTGCTAGAAATACCCAAGACTGTCACCGCTTCGGCCTCGGTCATTGCGGCGATTTGGTCGGTTGCCACCTGTTGCTCGGATTTCTTGAGCGTAATACCTTCTTCTAAGGCTTGGTCGAGTTCTTTGACTGCCTTTTCCTCGACTGATTCTTTGCCGAAAACAGCGTCGTGGGCCTTCGTTGCGTAGGCTCTTCCCAGGTTAATGACTCGATCCAACTCGGACATGAATATCTCTAAATTACCCTACGTATGCAAAACGTCCTGGGCTTCCAAAACCGAGGACTGAATCGCGTCGAGCGCTCCCAGCGACGAACGAAGATCGGACGCCCGGTCCGTGGCGTTAGCGGATGCATTGCTGACGGCCAACTTGGCCTTCAACTCACTTAGTGAAGCCTTAGTGACTTCGATTTCGTTTTCAATTTTCTTGATGATCGTCCGAGCCTTTTGATATTCCTGGAGCTCACCTTGCTTGGACTCCATCGCTTTTGCATAGCTCAGCTTTTCTTGAGGCGACTCTGCCTCATCGTGAAGTCGCTGTAAGCGGTCCATCTCGGACTGAATATTTGCATGACTATCGATCGCCTTGCGTAGGCCGTCGCGGGTTTGCAAAGCCAGCACCACGCGCTCGTGGGTTGCATCGAGTTCATCGTTAACGGAACTAGACATCGCGTGTACGGCGGGATCATCGGACGCCGTCACGATATTTCTAATCTCCCGGCGGAGCGAACGGATCGGACGGTAGAACGCCTGTGAGTCGAAGGACAGGGTAGGGAAGTCATCTTGACTGTTCGCTTCCCGAACGGATTTCGACGACGTGACGAACGCAACAACCAGGCCGATCATGAGGATAAGCATTACCACCAGGAGGAGCATTACCATGAGTGTCCTTATCAGTGTACGTTCCGGGCTCAGAATCGGACATGCAAAAAGATGGAAAAGTCGCGGAAATTTCGATCGGTGAGCCGGTAGGTTCCTTCCAGTTGGATTCCTTTTGCTGCGTTGTACACGCATCCTAATCGAGTAAAGGTTTCTCGGTCACCAAATACCTTCGAAACACCTGCAAAGGCAGAGTGCCGATGCCCCAGATCATAGGTGACCAAGAAGTCGCCGGCTTCCTTGTCTTTTGATGTTCCTTCGGGCTGCCGAAGTACAATGGCTTCTGTTCGGTATACGAACTTTTGAGAGCGGCGATAGATGTCAACGCCAACCGCCTGTTTCCAGCCGTTACCGAGTCCCTCGGGTTTCTGCAGGGACTGGGTGAGCGCCATCGACGAACTATTGACGCCCCAATGTCGGCCAACGGCGAAACTAAGTCCGAGCCCTCGGCCACCAATTCGTCCGACGACGCCATACTGCCGACCGTTTCCACCGTCAGCGATGGCGATCGCTAACGGAACGCCGCCAAGCGCGAGGTTAGAATCGATCCGCGCCGCCTGGACGGACTGGTGGAAGAACGCTCCCCCGCCAAAAGGGACATATTGCTTTCCTACTCTCCAAGATCCCGGATCCTCGACGTAGTATTCGTCGAAGGCGTCGTCGTCCGGGTCGTTCTTAATGGGTTGAACGCGCTCGGCAAAGACTACCCGCAGGCCGACGGGAAGGTACGTTTGGAGGGTGATGACCGAATGCCGCCCCAGCGGTGTATAGGTTCGACCGCCTAGCGAATATTCCTTCGACGAAGCCATTCCTAGGCTCAGGTCCCCTCGGATTCGCACGTCGGGAGCCTGAGCCAAGGCGACGGAGGTGGTCAGACAGGCGAATCCGAGAGCGAGCGACTTCACAGTAATCCTAGGACGTTTTCGACCGGCACTTCGGTTTGCTCGCCGGTCTCCATGTTCTTTAACGACACCGTTCTCTTTGCAAGTTCCGAATCGCCGATGATCGCGCAGAAGCGCGATTGGGAAGAATCGGCCTGCCGCATCTGGGATTTCATGCTTCGACTGTCGAGGTCAAGCAAAACGGTTTTGCCATTTGAACGCAGGTTTCGCGTCAGTTCACGGACCATACTGCTAGCTTCATTCGTAGCTCGAACTACGAAGATGTCCGGCTTGTTGATCGGCACCTGAACTTGCTTTTCTTGAACCGCGAGAATAACACGCTCAACACCAATTCCGAATCCAACGCAGGGCGTCTGCGGACCGCCGATTTCCTTCACGAGATTGTCATAACGACCACCCCCAAAGATCGAAAGACCCGGCAGATATTGAGAGACAAACTCGAACACCGTCTCTGTGTAGTAGTCCAGTCCGCGAACCGTCCCCGGAGAGACTTCGTAGGGAACTTCGGCTTCGTCGAGAAGCTGTTTCAGCGCTTCGAACCGCTCTCGGGAATCTGGCTCCAGGAATTCCAGGATTGGCCGTAGACCTTCCAGAGCCTTCTGCTGATCGGGATCCTTGGAGTCCAACATTCCCAAGGGATTCTTCCGAATTCGTTCGGAGACCTCCGTTGAAGCGTCTTTCAGATAACCATCAACGAACTCCAAAATATGTTCGGAAAATTTGCTTCGACACTCGGTCCGACCAATAGAGTTAATGTAAATCGGTTCGTTTCCCAAACCAATGGCGCAAAGGAATCGATAGGCGAGCTCGAGGATTTCCGCATCGGCTTCCGCACTATTTGCGCCGAGGAGTTCGGCTCCAAACTGGTGCAGTTCACGCAGGCGTCCTTTTTGGCTTCGGTTGTACCGGTAGCAGGGGGTCAAATAGTAAAAACGTGCGTGCGTTCCTTGCGGACAAAGGTTGTGTTCGACGACTGCTCGCATGACCGGAGCGGTGCCCTCGGGCTTCAGGGCAACATCCCGGCCACCCTTGTCTTGAAACTCGTACATCTCCTTCGAAACGATGTCGCTTTGCTCGCCGGCGGTGCGCTTGAACAACGCCACGTCCTCGAAGACTGGTGTCCGAATTTCTCCGTAGCCGAAATGATGGGCAAGCTCTCGATAGATCGACTCGAGCCACTGCCAGGTAACGGCCTGGCCGGGCAAAACGTCTTCGGTTCCGCGAGGAGCTTGAATTCGCATAGAACCTTTATTGTGACATCTCAGAGCTTGGGGCCAACCGCGCCGAGAATGCGGAGGAGGCAGTACACGGCAACAATGATGGGAAGACCCGAACCGAACCGAATGCCTTCAGTCCCATAGAGCACGACAAAGACAGCAGATGGGAGGCTGAGGAGGAAGTGAAGCCAGATCGCCCACTTCCGGCCCTGGCAGGTCGCGATGGCGAAGAAGAAGGTGAATATGAAATAGGCGACCGCCAAGACAATAAGAGCTATACCAGTCGGTTGCGTCATGGTGTCGATCGTATGGCGAACCGACGGATCGGAGACCTTTTTGTACATCTCCTTCTTGATGTCGGGCGCAAGGCCGTAAACGATGGCACCGAGCAGGGCAACGGCAGCAGTCGAGCAACATCCCCCGAAAACTTGCCAGATGCCAAGGATGATGTCGCCGGCGAAGGCGCGATTGCCGGAGCTTCGCCGAGAAACTGATCTGGAACTCGACCTCCTCCGCTTCGCCTTCTTTTTCGCCACATAGAAAATACGGGCAAGAGGTACCTATCGGATCGGGAATTGCCTGAAAATCCGTTCGTTCCTTTACCAATGTCAAAACCGGGTTCTCCTCTCGTCGGAGCTAAGAAACAGGCCGCAAAACAATCCAGGTTTGGATTCGTTCTCCATTTAGTGGTGTTGATTGGTACATTGGTGGCGGGATTAGCCGTGGCGAATCCGATGCAGGAGCTTTCTCCACAAGATGTCTTTGACCGCATGGAGAGGAACGCAAAGATCGCGCCAACCATTGCAAAGTATCTACCTGGTTGGTCTGCCTTCGTCCAACAAACCAAGTTGTACGTCGAGGCACATCGAGCGGAATTCTTCGACTTTGTCTCCAATGAGGAGAAGGAAATCGAGGCCGGAAAAGTTGGTCCGGCCAAACCCGTCAAGCCTCAACAGAAAGCTGGAATACCACAGAATCCCTTCTCTGCAAATGGATACCCCGCTGCGCTAAGTTCTACCAATTTTGTAAGAGCGATCGCTTTGGCGGGACAAGATGATTGCCCTGAAGACGGCCAAGTTCCGTTTCCTTCCTGTCCTGGCGAGCGAACAACCACAAAGGAACCGAGACTTTCGCCATTGACCCGGCTCTGCGCCCATGAACATCTGGGCCTTTTTGATGGGCAAATTGCGCTGGTTGCCAAGGCAATCGCTCTGTTGATTTCGGGAAAGCCCTCCGTTGTGGCCCACCCTTTCATGATGACTTTGAGCAAGATATCACCGGACGAGAAACTCGCATGGGCACAATGGGCGAATCCATTCAGTTGGAGGTCCTCGTCGTCAAGTGGATTGTCATTCAACCTAATTGAAGCCTTGCAGAAGATTGACGAAGTTGTCGCAAGCGAACCAAAGTTGAAAGCCAAGCTTGATGAAGTCATCCGTATCCAAAAGGAGAGTGACGAAAAACGGAAACCTGGAAAAGGTTACGACCTTCACTATGCGCATCGTGCTCCGTTAGGCAACCAAATCATCGTTGCTGAAGCCCCCTTCGATCAAGGTGTTCTGGTTGGCTACTGCGATGGCGATGAAACACAGCGCAACCTCTTTAGGAAGTATTTTCCATGGAAGGCGGGGCAGATAGATCGACTGCTTTCAGCCGGAACGCTCATGGTGAAGCACGTTGAGTCTTTGGCAAATTCCTCGAGCGAGATTGAGTCTTATGTGCCAGGTTATGGAGCTCTTGTCAGGTCTGTTCTTGGGCAAGTGCAAGCAGATCAAGTCGAATTTAACAGCTATGTGTCGAGAATTCAGAGCGGCCTCATACACTTCCACGTGAAGGGGAATCCAAGTAGTGAACTAGGGCTTGTACGCTCTTACAATCATTACTTTCGAGCGCCAAGGTCGTGGGCTGGGCACTGGTTTCCGCTGGCAATGCTTTTGGCAAACCTTGATCTTCCTGAGATCGACTTTTACACCATCCCAACATGGAAAGAGGCCTTCCTGTATCCCGACTCCACGATCGATTTGATCATCATGGCGAGAATGTTGTTCGAAATCCGCGACTATGGAACAAAGCTGACGGACGTCGAAAAAAAGGAATCACTGACTAACTTCCTTCAATACTTTCGCGATCTGATGAGAGGACAAGAGACGGATCCAGAAGGAACGGCAGACAGGGTGATTCAGTTCATTCGCAGCGCCGAGGAATTCGCCTCCAAATGTCCACGCGTTCTTCGCGACAAGGCGACGAAGAGGCCAGCTGCACTTCAGGTGGTTACAAAGATTTGGATTAATCCTCCCTTGGCCAAGGTTCTCCGAAAGCGATATCTATCTGGGGACAAGGCCAACCGTAAACTTCTGACCAACTACTTCACCCGCAAGGAATTCGATCCCGGAAAGCCCTATCCCGGTATCGGTTAGCTAGGTCTACAGTAAACTCCGGCCATGCAGTATCGCGAGCTCGGCAAGACCGGCGTGAAAGTTTCCGAAGTGAGTTTGGGTTGTTGGACGATGGGTGGCCTCAACTGGGTCAATGGCAATCCGAACGGATGGGCAAACGTCGATGAAGACGAGATCACGGTTGCCATCAAGAAGGGTATCGATGCCGGCGTCAACCATTTCGACAACGCCGATGTCTACGGCAACGGCCGCGCCGAGCGTATGCTCCGACGCGTCCTCGACAAGCTCGGCGTTCCCAGCCACGACTTTGTCATCGCGACCAAAGTCGGCCACTTTCCCGGAACCGCTGAGAATGCCTACGAAGCCCTCCATGTGCGCCATCAGTGCGAGCAGTCGCTAAAGAACCTAAATCGCGAATACATCGATGTGTACTACTTCCACCACGGTTACTTTGGTGAATCGGACATGTACTTGGATGACGCCGTCGCCATGATGAACAAGCTGGTGGAGGAAGGGAAGGTCCGGATCAAGGGGCAATCTGCCTACAGTGCTGACGACTTTGAGCGAGTGACGCCAAAGGTCCAGCCCGCCGTTTTGCAAAGCTGGGCGCATGCCATGGACGACCAGTTTGTCCGCCCAGGCTCACGAGTGAGCGAACTGATGAAGAAGCACGACATGACGTTCGTGGCGTTCAGCCCGCTAGCCCAGGGGCTTCTTCTCGACAAGTTCGACCCAAAGAATCCTCCGCAGTTCGACGAAGGCGACCACCGCCGTGGAAGCAAGAATTTCAGCTCTGAGCGACTGGAGGCCCTCAAGCCGAAGATGGCAAAGCTGAAGGAGCGATTTGGCGACTCGATCGAAGACCTCAGCGCCGTTGCCCAGCGGTACATCCTCAACATGCCGAACGTGGCGTGCACGATCCCGGGCTTCCGAAACGAGCGGCAGGTCGTGTGCAACCTCTCGGCGGATGGCCGCGAGCTTAGTCAGGCGGATATGGACTTCATCCGAGAAACGCTGGACGCTTAAGCGGCCTTCTGGGCCTCGCCAACGGCGCGTGCAACCAGGTCTTCGAACGGCAACGGCCGAGCAAAGTAGAAGCCCTGGCTGTACTCCACGCCAAGGTTGGCGAGGAATACGTATTGGGCTTCGCTCTCGATGCCTTCTGCCACAATCTGCAGGTTCAACGCACGGGCAAGCCGGACGATGGTGCCTAGCACCTCTTCTTGCTTGCGGTCGACGCCGATGCCATCCACAAACTTCTTATCGATCTTGAGGCAGTTGAACGGCAGGCTGGCCAAGGTCGCGAGCGACGAGTAGCCGGTTCCAAAGTCATCGATGGCGAGCGAGAAGCCACGCTCCTGAAGCTGAGTCAGCATCGAGACGCACTCGCCCGAGTCGTGCATGATCGACGATTCGGTGATCTCGATCAGCATGTTCTTCTGGCTGATGCCCCACTTGTCGAGGGCCGAATGGAAAACGTTCAGGGTCGACTGGTTCTTGAGTTGCCGCAGCGACATGTTGAGGCTGATCACGATCTTCGAATCTCTCGTTTGCTGGGCGAAACTTGCGATGGCGCGGGCGGCCTCATCGATGACGAAGTTTCCAAGGTCGTTGATGAAGTCGGACTCTTCGGCGATCGGGATAAACGTTCCTGGCGATACCGGACCGAATCGACTGGAGTTCCAGCGAAGCAGTGCTTCTGCCTTAACCAGCTTCTTCGTCTTGTTGCAGTAGATCGGCTGGAACATCAGATAGAATTCGCGGTCGATCAGTGCCTGGCGCATCGCCGTTTCGAGTTCCACTCGCATCTTGGCCTTGAAGCTCATCTCCGGCTTGTAAGCCACCGGGTAGTTGGTGAGGTTCTTTCGGGCATTCTCGAGGGCGAGGTTGATCTTTCGAAGTAGGGTGGCGGCATTGTCACCATCAACCGAACTGACAAAGCCCATGCGACAAACCTTCGCGATTTCGACGCCGTCGATGTAGGTTGGCTTCTGGCAGATTTCGTCCACCCTTCCAACCAGCCAAGACATCGTCGAATCCTCGGGCACGATCACAACAAAGTCGTCTCCCGCAAGGTGGCCCACAATTCCGTTCGTGCCTACGCCTTCGCTCAACTGCTGGCCGAATTCGTGCAGGAGCTTGTCGGCCACTTCGGCGCCCCACGACTCGTTCACGTTTCGGAAATTGCCAATCTCGATGCCGATCACGCTGATCTGATGACTCTTTTCAAGCAGTTCATTCATGACGTCGTGGATTCGGGTTCGGTTGATCAGCCCAGTGATGGTGTCATAGTAGGCCAGCCGACGAATCTCATCGTTGCGCCGCTTCGGCTCGGTGACGTCGCGTACAAATCCGTGGATCGACACGCTGCCATCTGGCTCATAGTCAAAATCTAATTGCTCTTCGAACCAAAGCTCTTCTGTATCAGTATTGAGTCGATACTCGCTGGTGAGCGAAGAGAGTTTGCCGTCGAATGCGAAGCCGAGGAGTTTCTCCCAAACCAATCGGTCCTCAGGATTTCGCCGTTTGTCCCAAGCTTGCTCGAAAGACACGCCGTCCTTAGCCAAGTCGTTGGCAAGCCAATCGAAGTGCGGTTCGTATTTCAGGCCAGCTTTCCAGATCATGCCTTCATTCGTCTTCCACGCTTTTCCGTTCCAGACCAAACATCCGGCGTTCGAAAGGGTGCTGATGAGCGAACCGCTGATTTCCTCGCTGGCATTCATGGCCTCGAGCAGTTCGGCTTCGGTCTTCGAGAGCTTCTTCCTCTGCTCGATCATTTCGGCCGTCAGCACGAGGTTATCGCGATGCGAAGCCCACAGGAAGGCGACCGAGAACAGGGCAAGCAAGACGGCCACGATTGCGGTGGCGTAGATTCCATACTCTAGTGCGCCAAACAGGGCATCTCGGTCGGCCTGAAATCCGCCAAACTGCATGTCGACAGCCAAAATGGCTTTGACCTTTCCGTCCTTGCCAACCAGGGGTCGGTACCCGGTAACGTACATGCCCATTGGGCCAGTTTTTGTCACCCGTTCGACGGTCGGAACGACCTTCTTGTTGGACTTGAATAGCTCCGCCGGATGCGTCTTTAAAATCTGATTGACGTCTTGCGTCGGTTGGAGCGGCACTGACTTACGATATTGGGTCGCATCCACCAAGTAGTAGGCGCTGTTCCCTCGAATTTCCAGCGTGTAAGCCCGCAAGGCGTTGGGATAGCTGTGCAGGAAGTTCTTGATCGTCTTTTGGGTCGATAGATACGCTTTTGACTTCTTCGATCCTGCCTTTGCGATTTCCTGCTGGGCGTCAGCGTCGAGGATGCGGGCGAGATAGGCAGATGCGTTGCGAACGTGCTCGACGCGGGTGTCGAACACTTGGTCGAGCGACTTCCGGTACATGATGTACGTGGAAATACTGCCGCCGACAAAGGAAACCAAAAGCACGAAAATCGCGACATTGAAGACCTGGCGACCCGAGGCGTCGTTCCGCCACAGGCTGAAGCCTTTCTTTTTCCCGTATGTGAATCGCTTTTGTTTCTTGCGCCAAGGTGCCTGCATAACCCTGAAGAAGCGGCGTTCCCAAACCGGCTTCCACAGACTCTTGTTCCACAGTCCAGCCCTGTTTATTGGGTACAAAGCACTCCTTAGCCGACTTTTGGGAGGAACCCGAGGAAATTGCCGGATTTGGCCTGAAGTTCTAGAGGTTTGGTGCCAAACATTCCAATGAGCGCTCTTTGCGTCTCTGGGTTTATGCAAACGTTCGCCAAGATTCTTAAGCACACCGACGTCCTCCTCGGAGTCGGCCTCCTCTTGGTGGTTTCGATGCTCATTTTGCCGCTCCCACACTGGGCGGTGGACCTTGGTCTTGTCATGGCGATCGGGTCGTCGGTCATGATCCTTTTGACCTCAGTCAACGTCTCCGATCCGCTTCAATTTTCCGTCTTCCCGTCGATGCTTGTCATCACGACGCTGTTCCGACTGGCGCTCAGTATCGCCGCCACCAAACTCATTCTTGGCACCGGTCAGGCTGGCCATGTCATCGAGACGTTCGGTAACTTCGTCATGGGTGGCGACTTCGTGGTCGGCTTTGTCGCGTTCCTTATCTTGGTCGTCGTCCAGTTCGTCGTCATCACGAACGGTGCCGGACGCGTGTCAGAAGTCGTCGCGCGGTTCACCTTGGATGCGATGCCAGGTAAGCAGATGGCGATCGACGCCGATCTCGCCGCGGGCCTCATCGACGAAGAAATGGCCAAAGAGCGCCGCAAAAAGATCAAGCAGGAAGCGGACTTCTACGGTGCGATGGACGGTGCCTCGAAGTTCGTGAAGGGCGATGCTATCGCCTCGATCCTCATCATCATTATCAACATCATCGGCGGCTTCGCGGTCGGCTTCTTCAAGGGCCAAAGCGATCCGTTGACGATCCTCAAAACGTATTCGCTACTCAGCGTGGGCGAAGGTCTGACCTCGCAGTTGCCCGCACTGCTCATCAGCTCTGCTAGCGGTCTTTTGGTCACTCGTGCCGGCCAGGATCGAACGATGGCGGGCGAAGTCGCTTCTCAGATTTTCAACCAGCCCAAGGCGCTCTTGGTTGGATCTGGCTCCATCGCGGCATTTGGTTTAGTGCCTGGCTTCCCGGCGACTCTGTTCTTCGGTGCCGGTGCCATCATGTTCGGTTTGTACCGCTTTGCCATCAGCAATCCAGGCGTCTCAAAGATGTTTGATCCCGCTCCCGAGAAGCCGAAGCAGGAAGCGGCTCCCGCTCCGGCACCGACTGGACCGGAAGCGGTTCTGCCTTTGCTGGCCGTCGATCCCATCGAGATCGAAATAGGTTACGGCCTGACCAAACTGGCTGACCCCAAGGTCGGTGGTGACCTGTCCGATCGGATTGCCTCGACCCGACGTCAGATCGCGACCGAACTCGGTTTCGTCATGCCGACGGTACGCATCCGCGACTCCATCCAGCTCACCAATACGGAGTACATCATCAAGATTCGTGGCGAGGAAGTCGCCCGTGCCGAGATGATGCCCGACCGCATGCTGGCCGTCAACAGCGGTGACGCAGTGGATTCGATTCCTGGTATCAAGACTATCGACCCCGTCTTCAAGATGGAAGCGCTGTGGATTTCGTCGGACCAGCAGGAACTAGCCGAGCGCGTCGGCTACACCGTCATCGAGCCGTCGGCGGTCATCTCGACCCACCTTTCCGAACTCGTCAAGGGCCACGCACCGGAACTGCTCAGCCGCCAAGACGTCCAGACCCTCATCGACGAAGTCCGAAAGACCAACGATGCGGCCGTCAACGAGATCATTCCCGATGTCGTCAGCCTTTCCGATGTCCAGAAGGTCCTTCAGCACCTGCTCCGCGAGCGCATTCCGATTCGCGACATGGTGACCATCGTCGAAACCCTTGCCGATTTCGCCGGTCGAACCAAGGATGTCGAGCAGTTGGGAGAAATCGTCCGATCCGCCATTGCGCGCACCGTCACCCGCCAGTATTTGGATTTCGAAGACAAGCTCCGCTGTATCACGCTGGAGCCGCCGCTTGAGCGAGAACTCGCCGACAAGGTGAGCCTGACTTCGGCCGGAACCGCCATGGTGCTCGACCCCATGACCCAGACCAAGCTGGTTCAGCAACTGAAGACCGAGTACGACCGCCTCACCATGCAGGGCTACCAGCCGGTGCTGTTGTGCGGAGCCCAACTCCGACTCTCCATGCGCCGATTCCTCGACCGACACCTGCCCAACCTTGCGGTCCTGGCGTACAGCGAGATTTCCGCCAAGGCCGACGTCGAATTTGTTGGTCAGGTTGCGGCTTAGTTGGCTTCCAACAGCACGTAAAGTGCGTTTTCCGGGAAGCCGATTCGAATGCCGTCCGACGATGGCGTGACATCCAACTTCCCGCTGGGAACCAGGTTGGAATCCAACACCGAACCCTTCACCAGGTTCTTGTTTTTGATAGCGAGAACGAGGTTGGCCTTCTCGCACACCCACGGTGCGTGTCCGATGTCCGTGATCTCAAAGCCGGGGACCTCCTTTCCGCCATCGAGCTTGATAGTCGTCGGACGTTCTTTCCATCCGCTCGGGCGAGCCTCGGTGTTGAACTGCACCAGCACCTTCTTTGAAGTTGCGATCGGCTGGTTGTCCAGCGAGACGACCACCAGGGAACCAAACGACGATTGCATCACGGCGGTCATGCTTGAGGTTTGAACTCGGATCGCGCCCGGACCCTTGGCCACGAAGCCTTGCGCCATCGGAGCATCGAGCTTACAGACTCCCTTGCCGTAGTCGAAGGTCAGTTCGCCGGTATTGGAGGTGACGGTCTTATTGGCCTTATCCCAGCCTTTTGTCGAGGCGTACGATTCGCCTTTGCCTCCATAGTTCACCTGCACCGGACCGATGAAGTACGCCATCGGGTCGACGCCGGTTTTGATGTTCGAGGACGGGGCGATATCGCCCGAGTCTCGATTCGGATCGTAGCCCGACTCCTCCGAGATGATCGGCACGTTTCGGTTCCAAATGTCCTGCAGTTGGCGATTCTCGATGACGGCGGGTTTCCCGCGCTGAATCAGTCCTTTGCGGTACATGTAGGCGGTGGCAGGGAAGGCGCCGAGGACGTCGGGCGAGCCAAAGAACCACTTCATTTGCCCTTCGTTGTAGCCGTTCGCACTTTGCGGCGGAGTCCATTGCTCATCGCCGGTAGCGAACCAGCAGTAAGCATCGACCCCATTGAGTGATGAATAGGCCGAGACAAGGAAGGGAGCCTCCACCATATTGCGGCACGGCATCACCCACATGCTCTCGGTGACCACCATCGGTCGTCCCACGGTTTGCTTGATGTTCAACGGAAATTCCTTCGGATCGTCCAGGATCGACGTCGACGCGTATTTGTCTCCGCGGTCGACTGACCATCCTTCGTTCGGTCCTTTGTGGATGCCACCTGTGTAGCGATTGACGGCGTCAACCTCGTTGGCCGTGTAGCTCCATCGCTCGGCGTCGTTGAGTCGAACCGTGTCCGCCGTGCGCCAATTCCCAGCGTTCACCAGCGCTTTACATCCGAGGGTATCGCGCAAATACTTCTCGATGTCGGCGTTGAAATCATACATGGTTTTGCTCATGAACTCTAACTGATCGGCAAGTCTCGCCTCGACGCCTCCGGTCCGATGCTGGGTCATCTCCCAGATGTTCATGAGGTCGTAATGACCAGTCGCATCTGCTGGTTGGCTCGCCCCCTGCCAGGCGCGACGGATCGCGGCGTCGTTGCCATATTTCTTCATGAGGAATTGGTTGAAGAGCCGGATCAGATTGTCTCGTTGCCGACCTTTGATGTTATTGAAGGTCCAAAACAGGAGTGAGTCTTCATTCTGAATCTCGAAGATGGCCATGGCCGGATCCTTCGCCAAAGAAATCCCAGTGTACGGATTCTTCGGTTCGAGTAGCTTTCGAAGCCAAATCTTGTACGCATTGCGCATCGTGGGGTCGAAGAAGAGGAGCCCATCTGCACCCTGCGCGCCACCCGGAACACCCCAGCTCTCGGGAATCTTGGTCGGCACCATCCAGTAAGGTGAGACCACCGAGTACACGCCTGCCTTCTTCATCGCCGCGACGCCGCGCCACACCCAATCGATCTCGCTCTGATTGACGTCGTCGATTCGCTGCTTGTCTGTTGGCGCGATCTGGGCATGGAACCGAACGAGGTTGATCCCCCGCTTGGCCATGAAGTTCGCATGCGTCTTGAGGTCCGGTTCTTGCTGGGTCCAGCGTGGCCGGGCATGCCAAGGCTTTTCTCGGCCGACGACGGTATCCATCGCCCAAAATCGAATCGGCTCCCCATCGCCTCGCACAAAATCGCCGTTCTTATCGACCGAGATGTAGCCATGCTCGCCCGCCTCTTTCTCGTTGAGCGACCGCATGTCGAGCACTGCCGATGGACTGAACGTATCCGGCCTCGGATTGAATTCAAACCCGTTCGACTGGAAAAAGAGCAGGGCGGCGATGACCATAGGCACATTATAGAGGGGGCATCGCCGGTGGGCAAGATGAGCCAATGACGGACAAGCGAGCAAACTCGTAAACATCGTCGTAAAATAGAAGTGTCCATGCACGAACTCGATCCGAGAAAACAGCGGCTTCTGCGCGCCATCGTGATCGAATATGTGACCGGTGCGGAGCCGATTGCCTCCGAAATGCTCGTTCAGAAATACGATCTCGGCGTCAAGTCGGCGACCGTTCGCAACGAGCTTGCCGAGATGTCGGAACTGGGATATCTTGAACAGCCCCACACATCTGCAGGGCGAATCCCCAGCGACTCCGGCTATCGCTTCTATGTTGACCGACTGATCGTCGAGAAGGTCATCGACGAGGGGCAGCAGAGGGTTCTCCGCGACGCGACCGAAGACACCGAAGCCTTGCAGGACCTCCTTCGCGATACGGTCAAGGTCCTCAGTCGCGCTACCGCTCAACTCGGCGTCGCGACGACCACCAAAGACTCAAGCGTGACGGTGAGGACCGCCATCGTGTCCGCCCTTGGGCCGACTCAGGCACTTCTCGTGGTCGCTCTCAGCAATGGGCACATCGAGAACCGCATGATCGAGTGTCCGAAGAATTTGACTCTCGAAGACATCGGCGCGACCAACGAAGCTCTGCGGCTCCAGATCGTCGGCAACGACCTGAAGACCCTGACGAAGTCCAAGCCGCTTCCGGTCGAGAGCCCTGTCATCGAGAAGCTTCTCGCCTTGGTCTGGACTCAGCTTCGGGCGATGGCCAAACAACTGACGCGCGGCAAACTGATCACCGAAGGCGAAGAATTCCTCTTCTCCAAACCCGAATTTCAGCGCGACGCCACCGCGCTGGCCGAGCTTTTCCGCCAGCTAGACGAAACCGACGTCCTGTACGACGCCGTCTCGCCCAAGACCGACGTGGTCACGATCGGTAAGGAGAACCGCTCTGAGCAGCTCCACCGCTTCAGCGTTGTCCGCAAAGGCTACTACATCGGCGATCAAGAGGTCGGCGTAGTCGCAATCGTCGGACCTACAAGAATGGATTACGACGGTAGTATCCCGCTCGTCAATTTCACCGCCGATGCCTTAAGCCGTAGCCTCACCCGATTCTTCGGGTGAGGCTACGTGCAAGCTAACGAATCCAAGTGCCTTCTTCGGGGCCATAGGCCGACTGAAGAATCGTTTGGATCGGCTCAAACTTGGCGATTTGACTGCCGGGAGTGGTGCGGTTGCTGAAGGATGTCAGTACCTGGTTCATTTCGACAAAACCTTGACGTGTGGCGGCCTGTGAGGCCCTGAGTGGATACACCGATTCAGTGGACGGCACCCTTGGCGTAGTCTTTTGAAAAGCCAAGTAAATCTGAGCAAAGTCGCTCACGGGCATGCTGTTTGAATAACCGTAACCATGTCGCTGTCGAGGGTCCAGTCGGATAAGATTCAACATGATCCTTTGCCCCTCGGCCGAACTCACACCTGCGCCATCGGCCACGACCGAGTACTGTTTCCAAGCGTTGAGATAGTCGGGATCAAGCTCCACCGCCTTTTTGAAGTACTGGGCCGCTTCGGGATAGCGGTCCTCTTCCATTCGCAGATAACCCAATAGATACTGAGACTGTGGCTTGGTCGGATTCTTCTTCGCCGCCTCGGTCAGCACCGTCTCGGCCACGCCTTCGGCGGGACCAGTTGTGAAGACACCTTCACAGCCAAAGCAGTGAGTCTCGACCCGGCCAAAGCTATCCGGCATCAGTTCGAACGCCTTTCGGAAATGCTCGATCGCCTCGGCCGTCTTTCCTTCGTTGGCCAGGTTGACCGCCATTCGCGACTGAATGCAGTAGGCATCGGAAAAGATTTTTAGCGAGTCGCTGTACATCGAAATCGCTTCCTTCATCAATCCCGCCTGCAGGAAGTCGTCGCCTCGCTCGCTCAGCCGGATCGCATCGACGACCGACTTATACGTCTTGCTTCCTTCCGCGTCGCCCTTCTTGGCCAATACTTCGGATAGCACTTTGTAGCCTAACATGCGCTTGCCATGTCCCATATCTCCGTCGGAGGGATCGATTGAAATAGCCTCTCGAGCGGTTTTCTCGGCGTCGTACAGTTTGCCTTGACGCTCAAAAATGATTGCTTTCCAAATGAGTGGCCGTTCTTCAAACATGTCACTTGCAAACATCTGGTCGAGTTGGCTGAGGGCGTCTTCTGGCTTTAGATTGTCAACTAATAACTGGTAGGCGTCGTCGTCTTTATTGTTCTGGTCAAGCTGAACTTGAACGAGTTTCATGCCCGTATCGACTTTGCCGAGCCTGATAAATGACTTCGCGATGACATCGAGAAGAGGTGTCTCCGACTCATCGTTGGAGTATCCATACCCGTTGTAGGAATCGGCAAATTGGCGCAAATCGGGAACTCCCCATTCTGGAGACTGGTCGAGCAAGTCGACAACATCTTGATCACGCCCGACTTTGGCGTAGAGGCGGATGAGGTCGCGATTGAGCATCCCCGCACCCTGGTAGTAACGATCAGGTCCCCCCGCAACAGCTAATTGTTCTGCTTCGCCGTACTTTCCTTGGTCGATGAGCCAGCGCATCGCGACTTCGGGCTCGTCCTTCTTGGTCACTTTTAGTCCGGCATCAGAAAGATCCTTGCGATTCATCAGGTCGCCCAGAACCAGGGCTTTTGAACCCGGAATCTTTCCCGCCTTGACTCCATTGAGGACAACGTTCGCGACATCCTCCGACGTCCCGGAGACGCTGACGGCCTGGATCAGGAGGTACGGCACGGAGCCTGAGCGCCCTCCGCCATCCTCTTCGGACGACGCCTTTGCCATGGCGTTTTCGAGGATCGGAACCATTTCCTTGGCTCGATTGGCGCTAAAGGCGGCCGGACCATAGTAGGACCATAGGTCGAGCTTCGGGTTCTGAGTCAGAGCCTTTTCGAAGAAACCCACGGCGATCTTTGCGATCTTTGGCGAGGCAAGCATCGTGGCGATCTTTGCGGTTGAGTTGTAGCCGATTATCGTCAAAATGGAAGCCTCTTTGAGATACGGGTCTCCCTGGCCGACCATGATTTTCGAGAAAATGAACAGGGCGCGAGCGGCAACCTTGGTTGGCCCCGTACTCTTGGGAAACCACTTGTTGAAGAGGGGATAGAGGTCGGCATCCTCCAGGTCCTGGATTAGTTCGCAATGGTGGGTGGGGAAGGTCGAGCCGCTTTGGCGGCACAGAGCAATTGCTATCTTTCGGTCGGTTTCGCTCGAAAACTCGATGGGCAGCTTGACCATCTTGAGGGCATCGAGGATCATGGCTTTGGCTTTGTCCTTCCCAAAGTTGCGGGTTAAGTCGGGAATCAATGCCATGCTTCCCTGCACCTCAGACGACCCCTGAGCCTTTGCGCTTTCGGCATTGCCAAGGCTGATGGTGTGATAGATCGCCTTCTTCATGAGCGCTTCATCGCGCCATATAGACGCGAACTGAAGCACAATGTCCCAATCGCTTCTCTTCGAGGTGGGTGAGTCGGCGATGGCGTCGATGATCGCTCTTTGCTTGGTCTTATCCTGGTTCAGGACTGCGGCAACAAGTCGAAATTCTTTCTTGGCCTTCTTGGCATCAAGTTCAGCGGCAATCGATGGCCAACTGGTCGGTGGCGGCAAATAGGTCATCGCATACTGCGAAGCGTAATTGCCGTAGCCGTTGAGTTGCGGATTGTTCGCAGTCCCCAGCAAATCCGCCCACCGTCGCCCAGCTTCTTGTGGGCTCAGCTTTGGCAGGTCGTTCGAAAAGTCGACAAATGCTTGAAGAGCCCCCAACTCTGGATTCTTCGAACTCGCCATTTGACGACGAACGACCTCCTTTGCTCCCATCAGGTCTTGGGCATCGGCTACGGCGCCCGCAATAACGATTATCGAGAGCGCCAGCGCTCTCGTGCTCTTTGAGCCGAATATTCTCATACTAAAACCCCAGTACTTCTACAGTATAAGACTGAATTTGGTCGGTGTTTAAAAGGTGTGAGATCGTTCTGCTACTGAATGGACCTAGTACTTTTGATAGTTCTATGGCTGCAAGACTATTATTGGATTGTTGGAAAGCTGTAAGATTCTTGTGTTTCGTGCGCCGCGTGGGCACGAACATCTTTGGGGCTAAAAATGAAAGCATTCTATATGCTGCTAGTCGTGGGTGCCGCTGTTAGCGCGCACGCACAAGTTATCGACACTTACCCTTTCTGGGACGGAAGCATCACCGCTGGATGGACCGCGATCGGACAATCGTTCGACGCTCCGGGATCCACTCTGACCGACTACCAATTTGCGATCGAAGGCAACGCCAACGGCGGAACCCTTAACGTCTCGGTATTCAATTGGATTGCGGGCACAGGACCCACGGGTGCTTCCCTCTATTCCACCTCGGTTGCTTGGCCGACCTCCACTGGAGACGTCGTCCTGAGTGGTCTCAACATTCCGATGACGGTCGGCGGCCATTACGGCGTTGTGGTTGACCTGAGCGGATCGACGAGCCAATCGGTCCATTATATGGGCAACACGACGGGTAACCCTTCCGGAAACGGATACTGGAGCGGAGACGATGGAGCCACCTGGAATGACTTCCCGGGCCTGAGCACTGAGTTCAAAGCGACCTTCTCCTCGGTTCCCGAACCGGCTTCGATGGCCGTTCTCGGATTGGGTGCGCTTGCGCTTCTGCGCCGCCGACGCCAAACCAACTAATTCGTCCTCGACCAAAACGAGGGACTTCATGAAAATGAAGTCCCTTTTTGTTTACCGAGCGAACGTGCCCGCGTGGATCATTTCCAGCGTTTCGTCGATGTCATCGACGGAATTCATCACGAACGAGCGGTACTGCAGGATCGGCTCGTCGAGTGGCACCGCCGAAACAAAGAAGAGCCGCGCGCCGTTCGGACCGGCTTGGATCACGACCTTTTCGCCACTGCTAAACACGACGACTTTCGGAGCCGATGCGGCCTTTCCGTCCGTCGTGACCGAACCGCGGATGACATAGGCAAGGGTGGCTGCATTGACCTCGGTCGGAATTTCAAACTCGGTATTAGGCTCCAACTGGACGTCCAAAATCGTCGGCTTGGCCGCGATTCCGTCAAACATTCCGCTTGTGTTGGCATAGCTTCCGGCGACGATTCGAACCGTTTTTCCGCCCTCAACGATCTGGGGAACCGAGGCGGCTGGTCCGCCGTGGTAGGCGGGCGGAATGCGCTTCTGGTCGCGAGGAAGACTAAACCAAAGCTGAAGCATTTCGGCACCCTCGTTCCCTGGCTTCATCATCTCTTCGTGGTAGATGCCGTTGCCTGCCGTCATCCACTGGGTGCCACCCGGGCCGACAATGCCCTCATTACCAATACTATCCTTGTGACCGACCTCCCCTGTGATCACATAGCTGACGGTCTCGATGCCGCGGTGGGGATGGCGAGGAAAGCCGACGACATCCGACTCTGGTCCGATGCTGGCATGATCGAGAAGCATGATGGGATCGAGAATCGCCATCCGCTCCCCACCGATGACTCGGTTGATCGTCACCCCTTTGGCCTCATCGATGGACGTTGGAGAGAAGAGAATAGCGGCTCGGCGTTGGCTCATACGGTGAATATACGCTGACGATCGTTAAGCAAGATGTATGGCCGCATACAACTTGGAAAAAGGCTCTGGAACGTAGGTAGCTATCCCGCCCCGTCGGCCAAGGATAATTCTTTGTTCACCAAAGTGAGCGCGTCATTTAGAGCATTCACCGGACCCTGTGCTTCCTTGGGGTCGATATTGGCACTATTCATGTTCGCAAGCATCGATTCGAAACTGGCCTTGAACTTCTTCAGTTGATCGACTGAAATGAGGCCCGCATTTCTCTCGATCAGTTCTCTTGTGGCTGGGGAAAGTTCTCGATACCCATATAACCGCGAATCTGGAAATTGGCTCGGTTCCAGAAAGTCGGCTGCGTACCAGTGGGTCGGCGAAAAGTAGAACCGAAGCGTCCATCGCCTCTGGTGACCGATTTGGAATAGGTCGCTACGATAAATCTCACTACCAGACCGCACACAACTGTTGCGTTGGTCCACGACTTCAGGACGATCGGTGACTCCGATTTCGATTTTGGCCCGATCCGTCTTCGCCGGATCGCACGTTCCGCAGACGACGTCATCGCTCGTGATCAGGCCGATTCCAGGTGCGCCGTAGATTCCGTTTTTCAACTCAAATGTGGGATCGTCCTCTGACCAGAGGTCTGGTGAAGATCCTCCAACTGACTTCCAATCGGGCGGCGAAAGAAGATATCTCTTGGCCATTTCCAACTGGGCTGGTGTTAGGGAACGGTAGGAGAGGATCTCTCCATTCATCAACTTGGAAAGTTGCACTTCCGTCAGGGATGCGAACAAGTGCCGGACGCACGGCTCTTCGGGCAATTTGCAGTGGCTTCCCGTGGAGGAATATCCGTAGAATCGGTCGACAATGGTCTTGGAAAGAGCATCTGCATCGTAACCTAACTGACCACAAGTGAGCCCAACATAGGTGCGCATATCAAATGTGCTCGTGGCTGGCCCAATCAGCTTGCGGTCGCACTTCGATTGCCAATGCTCGGTGTAGTTGTAGGGATACAATTCAAGCCAGTCTTGAGACGAGCAATGAGCCCAAGTCATATCATCCGGATCCAAGTAGGACTTAAATCCGTAACTGGACTTTTGTGTCACCATGGCCCAGTCTGGAACGCAAGCAACAATATTCTTGTGAAGCTGTTGTCCCAGGGATGCAAGCAATTCCTGGTTGCCCAGCGCAAGTCCATCGTGGAGGAACGATCGATGCACGAGGTCATCCAGGCACTTCGGATCGTCGGTGAATCGTCCACTTCCCCAAAAGGCAACTAAAGTGGCGGACGGAGGAGGCACAACCAGCTTCTTGCTCCAGCTTGGAATCTCCAACTCGCTGTCATCGTCTTCAAGACTTAATTCGAGGCCAGTGCTTCCAATATCGTGCCCATCCCGATCGTAGGCGTTCAGATCCACGTAGCGCTCACCGTAGGTCTTGTAAACGATCGTCATGGTGACCACATAGGGTTCAGGGTCTGCTCTTTCGGATTCAGTGTAGGATTGGTAGCTCAGGGTTGTCTCATCCAGCAAGTTTTTGAGGCATTTGCCGTTTGGCCCCTCGACCGGCATCGATGCTAATTCGGATTTCCAAAGTCGGTTTTCCGACTCCAGCTTGCTGGCAATCATGGGATCCAGCCCTCGCTGGCTTGCCGTCGGGCAAGTAGAAAAGACAATCCGTTCGTCCGGTTGTAGCTGGGCAAGAGTGGCCGCGTCGAGATGACTGAGACCGCGCGAAAGGGCCCGCTCAAGAGGCTTCCACGACCTCATCTCTGTCGACTGACCCAAGTCAACCGATCGCAAATAGGCGCGGCCACCGCTTCGAACGAACTTTGCGTCATAGGTCTCTGGGAAGTCGCGAGTCGCGCTGTCTAGTTGGTGCCGGTAGGTTTGGGTGAGTTTCCCAAATTCTTGATCCTCTTCTTTCTTACGCATCTCATTGGTGCGAATAAGAGCCCAGGCGTGATCGCGACTTTCGTGCCATTCGCCCTTCGTCACCGATGCGATCTTGTCCATGATCTCTCGAATGGGGCGACTCTCAGCATGGACGAAAAGTATCTCGTCGCCAACTGGCCCGACTGCGTTCATGGGAATGCCGGTCACCGCGGAGAGTCTATCGACGACGAGAGTAGCCCGAGAGACCGGCGCATCGAGGGTGATCTGGCGCGCTAAGTCCTGTTGGCCCAGAGCTAGCCGGGCAAAACCCACCAACGCGACAAGACTCACCGCCATGCTATCCGCATTATAACGTGAGAGCGACGTGCAGGTGATTTGAGAAAGCTACCGAACCGCCGAAGCCAGCTTCTCCAGCAACGCGACCGTATCCTCAAACGAGGTACAGGCGTCCGTCACGCTCTGCCCATAGATCATGTGGTCCGAGATGTCCTGCCGTCCTTCGACGAGGTGGCTCTCGATCATCACGCCCATGATCCCATGGTCCGGCGACGCCAGTTGCTCGCAGATGCTCTCCACGACCTTGCCCTGGTTACGGTGGTCCTTGTTGCTGTTTCCGTGGCTCGCGTCGATCATAACCTTCGCCGGAAGGTCGTGCTTGTTCAGAAGCTTCACCGCGTTCTGCACATGCTCCTTCGAGAAGTTCGGCCCGGTTTGGGTTCCGCCGCGCAGGATCACATGGCAATCTTCATTGCCGCGCGTTTGAAACAGCGACGACACGCCCTGCTTGGTGATCGAAGGGAACCAATGCGACTGCTTCGCCGCCATGACCGCCTCGACCGCACGCTGGACGTTGCCCTCGGTGGTGTTTTTGAATCCGACCGGCA
Organism: Armatimonadota bacterium; assembly: GCA_016125185.1. NCBI lineage: Bacteria > Bacillati > Armatimonadota > Armatimonadota bacterium. The sequence goes on from WGMG01000006.1 coordinate 137,476, forward strand.
TCGACACGCCGCTGGCGAGTTCACGATGGACTTGGCTCTCTGTGGTTCGCGCACCGATGGCCACCCACGCGGTGATGTCGGCGACGTGCTGAGGAATCTGAAGGTCGAGGAACTCGGAGCCGGTCGGCAGGCCCATCTCGTTGATGTCGAGCAGGAGCTTTCGCGCCGCTCGCAGGCCCTTATTAATATGGTACGACTCGTTCAGGTCGGGGTCGTTGATATAGCCCTTCCAGCCAACCGTCGTTCGCGGCTTCTCAAAGTAGGCGCGAACGACCATGACCAACTTGTCCGAAAGCTTTTCGGCAACCGGTGCCAGGCGCGACGCATACTCGAAAACGCTCGCTGGGTCGTGGACGCTACACGGACCGACGACCACCACCAATCGGTTATCCCCACCGTGCAAAACCTCGACGATCGACTGGCGCGCCTTATCCACCGTTTCGGAAACCTCGTCGGAGACCGGCAGTTCTTCGTGCAGGATCGCCGGCGGGATCATGGGTCTCGCGTCAGTTATTCGTAAGTCGTCCGTAGGTCGCATAGGGGTGTCGGCGGACGTCTTTGTTCGCCTCCCTAGTATATCTAGTTCAAGATTCGGGCCGAAGCAAAACGAGACGAATAACGTGGGGAAAACGATGCGCAAAAAATGTGACAAAACGTTGGCGAAAAAAACTCTTCCCATCTAGGGGTAGTGGTGACATAATGGTAGGGCCCCTATATCTAGTGGTTGAAGAGTTGCCCCCATGCACTGCCCTTTTTGCGGAAACGATGATTTGAAGGTCCTGGATTCTCGTCCGGGAGCCGATGGCGAGTCGATCCGGCGTAGAAGGGAATGTGCCGGTTGCGCCAAGCGCTTCACCACCTGGGAGCGGTTCGAGAGGGCTCGCCTGTTCGTCATCAAACGCGACGGCAGTCGGTGCGATTTCAACCGCGAAAAAGTGTTCGATTCCATGCGACTCGCCTGCGGCAAGCGCCCGGTCTCAGTTGAGACAATGCGACAGGCGGCCATCCGCATCGAAGACGAACTCTATCGCAAATTCGAGGACGAGGTCAGTACGAAGGAAATCGGGTCGTGTGTCATGCGCGAACTCGCGACGATCGACACGGTTGCCTACGTCCGGTTCGCATCGGTCTATCGAGAATTCGAAACCGTTGCCGACTTCGCCGAAATGATCGAGCGAGTGCAGACCGAAGAGGCGCTCTCGCCGTTCAAACACCTTCAAAAAGAACTTATATCATAGGAGAACTCAGGAAGAGAAATCATGAAAATTCGACGCTACTTTACGCAATCTGGTAAGGACCCATACGCCGGTATCGACTTCGAGCCGCGCAAGAGCGAAATCCGCAACCCGGACGGTTCAACCGTTTTCCTTATGGAGAACGTCATGGTCCCGTCGCCGTGGAGCCAAGTCGCCACCGACATCCTCGCCCAGAAGTATTTTCGTAAAGCCGGACTGACACCAGGGAAGGTATATGGCGTCGAATACAGTCCGATGAACGAGTCGTCCATCAACCCGGCCGAGGCTCGCGAGACCGACTCGCGCCAGGTCTTCCACCGCCTCGCCGGCTGCTGGCGGCACTGGGGCGAGGAGTATGGCTACTTCGACTCCAAAGAGGATGCCCAAGCGTTCTATGACGAGCTTGTGCACATGCTGGCCCGGCAGATCGCCGCGCCCAACTCGCCGCAGTGGTTCAACACCGGCCTGCACTTCGCCTACGGCATCACCGGGACCCCGCAGGGCCACTACTATGTGGACCCCAAGACGACCCAGCTTTCGCTTTCCAAGAACGCCTACGAGCGCCCGCAACCCCACGCGTGCTTCATCCTAAGTGTGCGAGACGACCTGGTCAACGAAGGCGGCATCATGGACCTGTGGACCCGCGAGGCCCGCATCTTCAAGTACGGTTCCGGCGTCGGCACCAACTTCTCTCAGATTCGCGGCGAGAACGAAAAGCTCAGCGGCGGCGGCAAATCCAGCGGTCTCATGAGCTTCCTTCGCGTTGGCGACCGATCGGCGGGCGCCATCAAGTCCGGCGGCACCACTCGCCGTGCGGCCAAGATGGTTTGTCTTGACATCGACCACCCGGATATCGAAGAGTTCATCCACTGGAAGGTCAAGGAGGAACAGAAAGTCGCCTCTCTCGTGACTGGCTCCAAGCTCAACCAGCGGCACATCAACGCCATCATGAAGGCGTGTTATGTGGACGGCGTCGTCAACGCCAATCCGCGAACCAACTCCGCCCTCTGGACGGCTGTCGCCGAAGCCAAGCTCGACGAAATCCCGACGAACTACATCCAGCGCGCCATCCAGTTTGCCGAGCAAGGCTACACCAGCATCGAGTTCCCGACCTACGACACCGGTTACGAATCCGAAGCATATATGACGGTTTCGGGTCAGAACTCTAACAATTCGATCCGCGTTTCCAACGAATTCTTCCAAGCCGTCGAGGCCGATTCCGACTGGAACCTCACCACCCGGACCACCAAGAAGGTCGCCAAGACCCTATCGGCCAAGGACCTGTGGGAGGACCTCTGCGAGGCCGCATGGAACTGCGCCGACCCCGGACTCCAGTACGACAGCACCATCAACGAGTGGCACACCTGCCCAGCCCACGGGCGCATCAACGCCAGCAATCCGTGCTCGGAATACATGTTCCTGGACGACACCGCGTGCAACCTGGCATCGATCAACCTCGCCACGCTGTACGATCGCGAGACCGGAATTTTCGACGTCGAAGGCTATGTCCATGCCATCAACGTCTGGACTGTGGTCCTGGAAATCTCGGTGCTGATGGCCCAGTTCCCCAGCAAGGAGATCGCCCAGCTCAGCTACGACTTCCGCACCCTCGGCCTCGGCTATGCAAACCTTGGCGCATTGCTCATGCAGATGGGCATCCCCTACGACAGCAAGGACGGCTTTGCCATCGCTGGCGCGCTGACCTCTATCCTCGGCGGCGAAAGCTACGCTACCAGCGCCGAGATGGCCAAACAGCACGGCCCGTTCCCCAAGTTCCACCCGAACCGGGACCACATGCTCCGCGTCATCCGCAACCACCGACGCGCCGCCTACGACGCACCGACCGAAGAGTACGAAGAGCTTTCGATCCTGCCTGTCGGCATCGACCAGCAGGTCTGCCCGTCGCTGTTGCTGAAGGCGGCTCACAAGGCGTGGGACCGTGCCGTCGAGATCGGCGAACGAAACGGTTTCCGCAACGCTCAGGTGACCGTCCTTGCCCCCACCGGCACCATCGGCCTCATCATGGACTGCGACACTACCGGCATCGAGCCCGACTTCGCCTTGGTGAAGTTCAAGAAGCTCTCCGGCGGTGGCTACTTCAAGATCATCAACCAGAGCATTCCGCCAGCGCTGAAGAAGCTCGGCTACTCGCAAGAGCAGATCGAAGACATCGTCGGCTACGCTACCGGCTACAAAACGCTGAAAAACGCGCCGTCGATCAACCACGAAACGCTGAAGGCAAAGGGCTTTACCGACGAGGTCCTGACTCAGTTGGAGAAGGGGCTGGAGTCGGCTTTCGAACTCAAGTTCGTTTTCAATAAGTTCAATCTTGGTGAAGAATTCTGTACCAAAACGCTCGGAATCTCCGAAGAGGATCTGAACGATTGGACGTTCGACATGCTCGCCTATCTTGGCTTCACTCGTGACCAGATTGAAGCCGCCAACGAGTACGTGTGCGGCTCGATGACGATCGAAGGCGCTCCGCACCTTAAGGAAGAGCACCTGCCAATCTTTGACTGCGCCAACAAGTGCGGCAAGAAAGGCAAGCGGTTCATCTCCGCCGAAGGACACATCCGCATGATGGCGGCGGCCCAGCCGTTCCTCTCGGGTGCGATCTCCAAGACGATTAACCTTCCGGCCGAAGCGCGAGTGCAGGACGTGCATGACGCTTACTGGCTTTCGTGGAAGCTCGGCCTCAAAGCCAACGCGCTGTACCGAGACGGCTCGAAGCTCAGCCAACCGCTGAACTCGTCGACCAGCGACTCCGCCGCCGCAATTCTGGAAGCAACCCTGGATGGGGACCAAATCGGTGAGCATCGCGAACTGGTGGGTGCCTCGGCTAGCGGACCGACGAAGGATGCTTCTCCGGATGGAGAAGCCGGTGAGCTTGCGAACCGGATGAGGGGAACCGATCTCATCGGTCAGGACCTCTCCCAACACGAACAAATCGAAAAGATCGCCACGAAACTGGTCTACCGCTACATCAGCAAGCGACGCCTGATGCCTGGCCGACGCCGAGGCTACACCCAAAAGGCCCGAGTTGGCGGTCACAAGGTCTATCTGCGAACTGGTGAATTCGAAGACGGGACCCTGGGCGAAATCTTTGTCGACATGCACCGGGAAGGAGCCGCCTTCCGGTCGTTGATGAACTGCTTCGCCATCGCCGTCTCGCTCGGCCTGCAGTACGGCGTCCCGCTCGAAGAGTTCGTCGAGGCGTTCGTCTTCACCCGCTTCGAGCCGAACGGCATGGTCAGCGGCCACGACAACATCAAGATGTCCACCTCGGTCATCGACTACATCTTCCGCGAACTCGCGATGTCGTACCTCGGCCGCAACGAGCTGGTCCAGGTGAAGCCGGAAGACCTGCGCAACGACACCGTTGGCCAGCCGACCGACTACCCGGACTACGACGATGAAGAGGAAATCGCTGAACTGGAGGACTCCGAAATCCCGCCGGGATTCGCGGCCTCCGACCACTCCTCGCGTGGCTACCTCGCCAACCGCGACCAGAGCCCGCTCCCTTTTGACGGCAACCCAGAGGCCCTGGGCTCACCGACCGAATCGCTCACCCGCAACCAGCAGGGAACCGAGCCGAAGTTCGAAGAGCGAATGGTCAGTGGCCACGGTGCGAACGGCGTCGGCCTGTTCGAGGTGTCCGACAATGCCCCCACAATCGTGAAGAAGGCTTATCTCGCGGGCGAAGCTCCGGCTGTATCTAGCCCCTCCCCTAATGGGGAGGTGTCCGGCGGCATAGTCGCAGGACGGAGGGGTGAGGTTGCGAAAGCAACACCTAAACTTTCCGAAGTCTCCGAGAAGATCCGAATGGCCCGCCTGCAAGGCTACGAAGGCGACCCCTGCGGTAACTGCGGCGCGTTCACGCTGGTGAGGAACGGCGTGTGCCTGAAGTGCCAGAGTTGCGGAGAAACCAGCGGCTGTAGCTAGTATTCAGAGTTCGCGAACACTGGTTTAGAGGAAAGACTCGGGTGGCACGTATAGATGCATCCGAGTCTTTGCTTTCAGTGGAGTTCCTTTCCATCTATGCGTGCAATTGTCCAACATGGACAGAGGTGTCTCTCACTTTTTGAAGACAAAGACTCTACTACCTCTGTCCATGCCACCCACAAACATCTCAAACCTCAGAAAGCTTCCAAATCCGATAAGTGAATACAAGGAATCGCACCAACCTTGCCTGTTTCGCACCAATTCGCGGACGACCACCGATAGTCCAATGCTTCCTCGACTAATTCTGCCTGAACCGGATTTTGATGGATATAGTTGACCACAAACCGGCGCGTTCGGTCTCTTGAGACATTTCTGTCATAGCCTCCTCCAGTCTCCCAAAGATAGGTGTCGATCCAGCCATTGTTTCGAGCCTTGGCCGAGACACCTTGCTTAATGGACTTCAAGAACTCAGAGATGTCGTATTCGTCTTCCAAAGGATGCACCAACAAGTGCACATGGTCGGGCATCAGCGCGTACGCCAAGATGGCATAGTTGTAGGTTCGAATCTCGCGAGCGACCGTTCCTGCAAAGAGCCGACAAATCCGATTATCCAATAGGTAGGGTCTTCGATCGAGAGTCGAAAAGGTTAGGTAGTGGCTGTCATCAGGTCGGTTGTAGACTTTTCGAGTCTTGTACTTGATCGGCCCCTGGCCCATCGATAGGTTTTACCTCTCTTCCAATGCCTGACGATCCAATCACGTAAGCCTCGGGTGGCACGTATAGATGCATCCGAGTCTTTGCTTTCGGTGGAGTTCTTTTCCATCTTTGCGTGCAATGGGCCAAATCGCATGATCTGAAATGTCCTAATTTGCGCCTAGCCGCGTCCGAAGCTCAGACATATCGAGAACCTCGACGCTCCCTCGACCACTTTCGTATATCGTATTGATCCTCAGCACACTGTGATTTCGAACCTCCTCGGGAATGCCCACCAGCGTATGGTTGATGTGCGAACCATTGGTGCCGTCGTACCGGGACAGATTCTTCTGAACGCCATAGGCAAACGCCGATGGACCTTTGACTTCGACTCCCAAAAGGTCTTTGACCGAAAAGCGTCCGAGGTCTAAGAAGACTGGTTTTCGTGCGTACCGCCACGAAGGACGCATGTGCTTCCACTTGAACGCAAATATCTGGGGCGCCATCCGCTTCATGAGGAATAGTCGATCGGCAAACAGCTCCGCATTGACGACCCAAACCATGTTGCCGTAAAATCGTTCCCGTTCCAGGATTTCGGCCGGTGAAATGCTGGAATTTTGGAGTTCGACGACCAATCCGCTTTCATTTTGGATATCGGCCCGATGCGGCCCCATCGGCACCTCCACAAAGCATGGGTCGAAGATCGTCTTCCACGCTCGGTGCCACTCCGTCTCCGGCTCCGTCCAGGAGTCGCAGTCCAAGTCCGCCACATGCGCCCAATGGTGAATCTTGATCCGTCCGCAACGGGCGAGCACGGGCTCAAGGCAAATGGGGCAGAAGGCTTCCACATCCTTCACCGCCTCGATCTTCTCCCCATCTCGCGTGACCGCGTACTGCACGGATTCAGATTACACGAGAAGGATTGGCCCTGTGTCTTTAGCCGTTTTGCTTCTCACGCTTGAGGTTGCGAACGAGTCAGGCCCGCCTGATTGAGAAGTCTCTGTATGAACTTGATCCGTGACCAGAAATCGGTTGTCGCAAGTCCTATAATTGACAATAGCGAATGAAACAGAAGCAGTCCCGGGCCTCGAGGTTTTTCAAGAGCATGGCGTGCTCCCTCACGGAGGCGTGGCTCTTGCCGATGATGCTGATTCCGCTGTTCAAAATCGGAAGTCCTATGGCTCAAGGTTTGGTCGCTGGGACTATTTGCGTTAGCCTCTTAGCTCTGCATGTACTTTTTGAGTACGTCTTGCTTTGGCCCGACGGCCCGAAGACGACGAAGCCCGCTAACGAAAACGTCTAAGAACGTTGTCGGCATATTCAATCCTTACTCGGGCTCAAACTTCTTCCATAAATTGTTCAGAACGAATATGAAACCCTACGCCGATCTGACGGAGAGTACGGTTATATTCACCTTGATCGGAGTGTTCTTGGCGGCCGAGTTGCTGATCGACACCACCGTTCTTTCGATCTCGTCGCTCACTTATGGCACGATTTACGTGTTCATTCTCGATGGCGCAAAGATCGCGACAGCGGCCTGGGTGCTGGTGAGCTCGCGAAAGTTCGAATTGGACCGGACCGGGCCAGGATTGGCTTTGCTCCTTACGTCCATTGCCAACTTTATGTGCCTGACTCCGCTCATGATGGGCGATTATTTCGGTCCCGGCAACGACGCTCATCGAACGCTCTTGGCCATCGAAACCCTGCACATGGGTCTCACATTGATCGCCTCTTCAGTCACGGGAATTCTGGGGCTAACGTTGTTGCTCTCGCCCCACCCATCCGAGCGCAAATAGCCAATTCACATTGGCGAAGACACCGCACGATATTGGATGTCGCCATAATGCCAGAAAGCGAATGCTCCGTTTTCAATATGGAGGGTCGGCTCAAAGCTAGTTGTTGCAAACTGTTGGGCGGCTTCTTGTGGATCATTTACGTTCGAAAAGGTCAATAAGAATCTTTGCACCGTGATGTCGCCATAATGCCTTGCATCGCTAGCATCCATTCTTTCGACCATCTGATCGATTGTATCGACCCGAAAAACCCGTATGTCGCGATCAAATGCATGCGTGTGAATCATAAATGTATCGACGGGACCGATCCACGCCTGAATCGTGTCTGCATCCGACAAGCCTTTGGCTTCATAGGCGACTTCGTCCTTATAGCTGCTACAAGTCGATAGAATTCGGATGAGTAAGGTCCCTGTCATAGTCGTCGAATGTTTTACCAGCAGTAGCCGAGGCACGCCTCTTCAATGCCGTTAGTAACATTGATTTAAGTATTGCCTTATAATGCCGTAAAGCTATGGCCAATCAACCGTTGTCCGTCGAGCCTCCACCAACCGCCCAGGGCGTTTGGATCGGCTACGAGCGAAATGGTAAGCGGGTCGGTTGGCGATTCACCCGCACCAAGCGACCGCATCGAATCCTTTTGTACGAGTTCGGTCTTGCTCTCGTGGTCCTCGCGATTTTCTATACGCTTCTCTCGCGGCCAGGAGTCGCCTACACCGGACCTTATCCCGCCGAAGCGGAAGCATACTCCTGGGTTAAATCCGTCCAACACTTCATGATTGTTGGACCGCCTTTCTTCGTCGGGCTCCTCTGCATGTTCGTCGCCCGATGTCGGCAATGGAAGGCACGCCGCGCTACCAACCGTGCAAAACTTTCTTCACCTTAAACCAGTTAATCGACGTATCCGTACCCGGGCCATTCTTGACTAGAATACACGACCAGGGCCCTGGTGAAGGCCCGGTAGTGCTCGGCTTTGGCTTCATCAGTTTGGACCCACCCAAAGTTCGGTTGACTCCGAACTCATGGTGGTTGCACACCACGACCGACACATTCCCCTTATTGAACTCGTACCAGGGCTTGGCCGAGGGGTCTTCGACAAATCCTTCCGGACCCAACTCCGCTCGCACCTTGGCCGCCAAGTCCTTGGTTTCCCCCGGCCCCATCGAATAATACGCCCACTTGTCCTTGCCATCCTGCCACATGTCCACCGGGTGGTCGACCGTTACAAAGCTGTAGGATTTTGGCGCGGGAGTCAGCGACTTCCATCCCGCCAACACCAGCGTGAGGATGACGATGCCGACAAGAACCTGCATGGGTGTGAGCTTCGTGCGCTTCATGAGTTGAGTTTATTGTACGAAGAAACAGATACGATTACGAACGAATCTAGCGCTAGGTAACAAATATCAAACCGAAGTGATCCATTCGACGAAGACGATCCGCTTCCTCGTCGGAAGGAACTCGGAAGACGCTAGCGCTTCCGAGTAAACGACAGCGCCCCGGACGGGCACTTCTCAATCTGGGCAACGATCTCATCCGACGTCGCCCCTTCCATGTCGATCCACGGATGGCGTTGCAGATCGAACACCGTGGATAGTCCACGCACGCAGTTTCCGCAATGCACACACTTGGCGCTACGCCAATGCACTGTCAGATCATCCGACTCGTAATCCCGCTCAACGTGGCGATCCATGAAGGAATTTTGGCCGATGGCGGAAGCCATAATGATAGAAAAGTATGTCCAGCACGAAGAACCCCTACACCAGCGACCGTGTCGGTCGCAGCGTCACCGCCAATTTCGTCATTGTGCTGGGAGTTCTCTTCGGGCTTTGTGGTGGCGGGGGCTCGCTGTTTGGCGGGCTTGGCGGGTCAGAGAAGTTTATCGGCTTAGTCGTGTCGCTGGTCCTCTGTCTGGCTTGCGTTGGCTATGGCGTACGCACCCTCCGCACTTTGGCTCGCGAGAAGCGGGAATCCGAAGAATCTCAGTAAGGGACCACGAGTACCCTGGTCCGTTATCTCGGGCCACTCATTCCGTTTACTTTGGAACGGAAGGTCCCAGTGTTTTGATAATTTTCATTAACGTGGGATAAGACTTGAGATTCTCTTGTACCATGATTTAGGTACTAAGCAAATTTGCGAGGTGCCAGGTTGATTCTCATGAAGAAACTCACTCTTATTTCAATTTCGGCTGTAGCAATCACCGGCATGAGCGTTGCCGCTATGCGGTTTCTTCCCGGAAACGTGACCCCTTGGCGGGCCTTCCACGCCTTTGCCGAGCGAAACGGTATCGGCGCAAATACGCTTGCGAGCTACAACACCAGCTCAATTGGCAGCATTGGTACGACTTATGGGTCACCTGTGCTGACGTCGGGTCCATCGGCAAATTTCAGCTATGGGTATCGCGGTGCACTCGTGGTTTGCAACACGTCGGGTGATGTCTGCTGTCTGCCGATCTCCGGCGGTGGCACCCAAAGCTGGACCTACACGACTGGGGGTGCCATTTACGGTACGCCGTGGATTGGCAATCTCCTCGACCTAGACGATGTTTTTGTCGGGTCGGACGACAATTATTTTTATCGGATCAGTAACGACCCCAATTCCACGAATCAGGGTTCGGTCAAAGCAGCCTATCAGACCGGTGGGGCAATTCGGTCTTCGCCGTGTGGAGACGAATCGCCGGCCTCGGCCCCGGGGGGTCCCAATGATGGCTACATTTACTTTGGTTGCGACGACTACAAGATTTATAGCCTGCGCGCCCAAACCCCGACCAATGGTGATGGCCTTTCCTTCGAATGGAGCTACACAACGGGTGGAGTCGTAGAATCCTCGCCGACCTTTGACAGTGTTAACGTCTACGTTGGATCGGACGACGGGTACATGTATGCCATTCGGCGAAAGGACAACGGCTCGCTCTGGTCGAAAGGTGATCTTTGCTTCCGCTATCAAACCGGCGATGCAATCCGTTCGACGCCGTGCATCTACGGAGGAAAGATTTTCTTTGGTTCGCGAGACGACTATATCTACGCCATCGATGTCACTACCCAGTCGCTCAGTTGGAGCTACCAGACGGGGGGAAATGTTGATTCGTCGCCCGCGGTCTCGAAGAGCGGCTCAAACATCTACGTTGGGTCTGATGATGGGTATCTGTACTGTATCTCGACCGGTGGAACTTACCAGTGGAGTCTCAACCTCGGATCGCCAATCAAGTCGTCGCCAGCGGTTGCGAACGACGGCACGATCTTCGTCGGCACTGACTCGGACGGCGTGTACCACGTTTCAACCAGCGGTTCGGTTCTCCACCATTTCAGCAGTGGTGTGAACGTGTATCCCTCGGTTGCGATCGGCAAGACCGATGCTACTTCTGGTGCTACGGGGCGAGCCTTCTACGTCACGACGGCTGGCAACATCTACGACATCAAGTAGGTGGCCAAGATTCCTTCGGACAACTGTCCGAAGGAATCTACCGCGTCTGGTTCATCCCAGGAGGCAAAGGCATTCGTTGCAGAAAGAACCGAATTCCCGCCGCAATCAACAGGCCGACAAGCAGGAAGATGCCGCCCACCAGCACGACGCTAGGACCATGCTTCTCTGGTGCGACGACTGCCGTTCCGGCTACCCCGAACTCGTCTTTCACGAGCCGCTCAGACTGATCGCCGACCGCTTTTGTTGCGCCATTGTCCATTTGCATCGCGCCACCCGACTTGTCGCCGGATGAAGCAACTGGATCGCCATTCTCGTCCAAAACCGAGGGGTCATCACCGACCGGTGCCACGGCTCCGTTGAACTTCATCTCTTGGGTTACCTGCGCCTGCGTTTGCTCAGGTCGCTTCAGATGCCATTCTTTGGCTCGGTTGATATCCTGCCCAAAACCAAGGGCCGAACCGGCGCAAAAAGCGACGAGAAATAGAATTCTAAAGCGCATACTTCACCCCTTTGCTTTGCCAAGTTCCGAAGACCAACGCCGGGCTTCGCGGCAGCACGATATCGATCAGCGGCTTCTGCGTGGATGACCGCTCTTTAATCCTCGGATCGTAGTTGCGGTACGACGGGCCACTAAAGTGCGAGTGAGCGCTGTCTTTGCAGATAACCGATCCGTTCAGGATGACGCCGTTTCCGCCCTTGCCCAACTCGCCGCCACTCAGGTTGTTTGTATATACGATGGCGTCAACTTGGTTGACATCCTCCGCGACCTTCTTGAGCGCGGCATCGCCCAGCACGCTCTTGTACCGCATCGTGCCGGTGTAATCGACCGACGTGGCATCGTAGGCTGGAATCGTATTGCCGTTGTCGTCAAGCCGCGGCTTTGTAAATGGTGGCGTCATGTACTTTAGCGTGTTAGCGTTGAACTGAGAGGGATCACCGAAGATCACCGAACCTCGTGCGGCAAGACCCAATACATCCGCCTGCTCGTTCTGGTCGTCGATATCGGTCGGAGACGTCCCGCGAAAGTCCGGCGGCGTGGTATAGCGGAGCGATCCGACCACATGGACATTCCGCCCGGTATAGATCGTGCCTTGGCCCGAAACGTAGCCTTTGATAACCGCATCCTGGCTGATCGTCACGGGACCATGAATCTTGATCGGGTGCGCAGAAGTTCCGACCATGATAGCCGAGCCGACTACGTTCCCGTTGGTCGTGATCCTTTGATAGGCGTTCGTGGTCGAATTCCAAACGTCGATGTAGGCTCCCTGGTTGTAGTTCGGATTGGCGGTCCCGTCCAGATAACTTGCCTTGTCGTCCTTGTAGGTGGAACTCAGCGTTTGATACGACGAAATATCGCTGAGGTCGGGCATGACCGTCTCCTGGGCCGACTCGGCATCCAACAAAGTCGTCGACAGCGGATCGCCGATTTTCTCCAGGCTCCAAGCCTTCGAGCCATTCTTATCCTTTAGGACTGCCCCGTCAACTTCACCAGAAACGACGCTGGCGTCGGAGTCGAAGATGATGTCCTTCCAAAGCTGATACTGCGGACTGTTGCGCGTACCGTGCTTGAGCGGATCATAAGCCTGACGCCATCGCGCCTCGTTGTCGGCGGTTGCTTTCTTGTTGGCCTGGTTCGTTTCGTAGGTCGTCGAGGACCATTTGACGGGGATTCCCGAAATGAGCCCTGTGACTCCCGAGTCGAGCTTAGCGTTCGGACATGCCACCAGCGAGCCATTGTTGGTAAACGTGCCGCTCAGCATCGTATGGTCACCATTCGACTTGATGTCGCCGTTGATGATCAGTGTCTGAGGCGAAAATCCGGTGGCGTAGCCGTAGTTGTTGGTGAACTTCACGTAGTCGAAAACTGAACTGCGCATCAGCTTGAATTCAACTTTTACGTCAACGACCTTTACGGGCTCGTCGCTGTCCAACACACCATTCGAATTCGTATCGAGCCACCCGAGCGTGCGAACCGTTACATCGCGAGTATAAGTGTCGGTTCCTGGCTGAGCGCAATGGATGATCGCGGCGGTGTAGCGTCCAACGCCGTCGATCGCATCTGAAACGGCACCTTTTGGCACGACGGCCGAGGCTGACCCGCACACGGTGTCTAGGTTGCTAAACGACTGAGTCGTCTTAAAAGTCTTCCAAAAGCCTTTGAGGCAATCCTGTGCGCCAGCATCGCAAAGGTGCGACATCGCGTTGTCCTGTCCGCGCCGTCGCGCGTCCCGCAGTTCCTTGGTCGAGGCATCGACGTAGCTCAGAGCGGCGATCGCAATGAGCGACGCCAGAGCCATCGTGATAATGTAGGCGCTTCCGCATCGCGTTCTCATTGTTTCTTCCTCGGGATGTTGCGCAGATAGACGGTCTCGGAAACACAGGACGAGCGCTTGTTATTGACTTGGCCGTCCTTTTGGGTGGCCAGCGTGATCTCAACTCGGCGAGTCAAGACCGTGCCATCGCCACGAAAGGGAAGGAAGGCTTGCTTGGTCAGTGGATCAGCGAGTACTACGTTGGTGGCGATGGGTCGTGGGACTCCGCCCACGACGTTGTCCAGCTCGCCGCCACTGATAATGTACGAGCGGTTAATATTGTCTGAAACGGCCGGGCTGACATAGCTTCCGCTAAGGTCTTTTTTCGGCATCTGGTAGCTGACCGACATCCCATCTTTGGCGACCTTTACAGAAATGGCCTCCTGGAGATCTTTAGAAATCTTGGCAACGGCCACCTGGCTCGAGGCCATGGCGTCCATGTCGCCTCGCCCCTTGGCCCAGGAACCCATGCCCGAAAAATAGATGAAGGTCGCGACTGCGATGGCCCCGACCGAGATTGACGCCGCCACGAGAGCCTCGATGAGCGAAATGCCGCGACGCCGCCTCATAGATCGGCCACCACGGTTCCCAGATCGAACGACCGCGTTTGGGATCGTTCTAGCCACTCCACATGGACCGTGACACGCTTGCTATCCATAGTCACGTCCTGGATTCGAACAGTGGCTTTGCCGTTCGGCAGTTTGCTCGAAATCAATTCGTTTGCGCCAAACGAAACGTTGGTACAGGGGTACGTATCGGTGCCGGCAACAGGCGTCTTACTGTCGATCAGCCCTGCGGTCTTTAGGTCGTCGGCGTTGAGTTTGGCAAAGCCACGGTACTGGAGTTCTTCGATCTGCCGCGTCGCATAGTTGACGGCAAAGTTGTAATACTTGGCTTTAGTTTTGCTGGCGGTGCTGGCGGGCATGGATACGACCGCGATCGCTGCCGCGCAGCCGACAAACATGATTGAGAACAACGTCTCGATGAGCGTAAAGCCCGACTTCCCCATGACCAACTTTTCCCCAACGGACTTGATCCCACACTTTTGCTGGGTCCCACCCGGTGAAAGTGCGAGGTTTAGGCTCGAATCTTGAACCGATATACTGAAAGACGATGTCGCCAGAAGCCCGTTTGAAACGAATTCGCCTCCTCGTCGTTGGCTTCATTATTGGGCTCGCCCTCTCGGGAATCACGGCGTTCCCCCTCACGTGGGAGCTGGACGTCCTCGTTCGAAATTTCGGGCAGGGCGACACCGGCACGGCCATCTGGCTGCGCACTGTTCAAGCTGCCCTACACGAAAACGACGTCAAATATCCGTTCATCGCGTACGGAACGGATTGGCTGGCTTTCGGGCATTTGGTCATCGCGACAGCGTTCTTTGGACCGCTTAAAGACCCTGTCCGAAACAAATGGATTATCGATTGGGGGATCATCGCATGCCTCGCGGTTCCGTTTTTGGCCCTCATCGCGGGACCTATACGAGGAATCCCGGTTACGTGGCGACTTATCGACTGCTCGTTTGGCGTAGTGGGCATCGTCCCGCTGCTTATCGTTCGAAAGGATATACAGATTCTCGAAGTGGCCGCCGAGCCAGGATCATAAATACAAACTATGGGATTCTCATAGACTAGTTGTTAGGGCAAATAAAGAGAGATACCGAAGCCATTCTGGGAACAATGGATTCCCGAAATCGTCCAGAAAATCAAGGTGTCTCATGGGAATCCTGCTGGCTAGCTTGGCATTGGCTCACACGCGATCGACGGCCCTCGATTACGACTTTTCGTCCACGTGCGATGCTCCCACCTACATGATGCTGCTCAGCAGCTTGGCGGACGATCCCGATCGGGTCGAGTACGCGGGCAAATCGGGCCCGACTGCCTCAGGCAACCCCGGCAGCTTCTGGACCATGAAAGGCGTTTGGACCAAGAGCAAGGTCAATCTCCTTGGCGGCATGGGCGACCCGTGGGGCTTCACACTCCCATCCGACGCTCATATCGATTCGATCGACTTCACCACCGACATCCGAGTCGAGAACTCTCACCGCCCGGCGATCATCCTTATCCTGCAGAATGGCAAGACTTACTATGGGGAAGTAAAGGCGGCGCAGCACCACGAGAATGCCTGGCAAACCGTGACTCGCACCTTCCGCGACAAGGACTTTACGCAGCTTCCCAACTACGGCGAAAAACCGCCTCTCCACCTTGGCCATCCCGACTTCGGCCATGGTTCATCGATGCAGTTCCTGGTCGGATTCCGGCAAGACGGCGTGCAGTCATCGGCTGGAAACGAGAAGATCGATTACGACAATATCCACATACATGTCGCGGTCAACTCAGAACAAGCTCATTAACTAGCTCTCAAAAGGTTGGCCTAAACGCCGACAATAGTCGGTAGGGAAGTGAATTTCAGTCATTACTTCAGCTTTTTTCCCTACAAAACCTGACATTAATGCCAGGTTTGCCCTAAAGAGAATGTGGAAACCTGGTCAATATTACAGTGAGCGTGTAGTCTCATGGAGTGGTCTTGAATGCCAAAACTGATTGGATGTGTCGCCGGCCTAGTGGCGCTCGCAGCCGGGATTTTTGGCAATGTCGAACCAGCCCTGTGTCTACAACGCGGCTTTATAGCCTTGATCATTGGGTGGTGCTTGGGAGCAATTTTGCAAGCTCTCGGTGGAAATCCGGTACAACTACAGTTGGTGCAGTCGGAGATCAGGGAACCATCGAATGAGGGAGACAAAGCTGACGCTGCTTAAGAATTGAACCAGGATTAAAAAAATGCCACTCAGCGCAGACCAGCTTCAGAAAGCGTGGAAGGACTTCAAGGTCTTTAAGGACCCCGATGCCCGCGCCGAAATCATCAACCATTTTTCGTATCTCGTAAAGATCACAGCCGGTCGTCTCGTGACCAGTCTGCCTGGTGGCTTGGACAGGGAAGACCTCGTCGGCTCTGGCGTCATCGGTCTCATCAAAGCGGTCGATCAATTCGATCCCACTCGAGATGTTAAGTTTGAGACGTATGCGATCGCCCTTATCCGCGGCGCAATCCTCGAAATGCTTCGCGACGAGGACTGGGTGCCCCGCTCGATCCGCGAGAAGCTGAAGGCGCTTGATCGCACCATGATGTCGCTCGAAACCGAGCTTGGCCGACCCGCCACCGACCACGAAATCGCCGAGACGATGCAGGTTTCGAAGGAAGAGGTCAGCGAACTGATGGTTCGCATGGGTCGCACCAACATCTACAGCCTTGACGACATTCTCGGAACCAGCGACGGCGAAGAGCATGTCTCGTTCCTCGAACTTTTAGCCGACGATGACAGCAACACGTCGGGCGAAGTCGAAGGCAAAGAGATTCGACGAATCCTCACTTCTGGCGTCGACAATCTCCCAGAGCGAGAGCGGCTCGTTATTGCGCTTTACTACTTCGAAGGTCTGACTTTCAAAGAAATCGGACGCGTCTTGGGCGTTAGCGAGAGCCGAGTGTATCAGCTCCACACCCAAGCCATGAATCGCCTCCGCAACCACATGCGGGGAGAAGGCGGGATTCACATTCGGTGATGCCGTGGGCGAAGTCGAACGCGTTAACGCCAGCTATGGAGCTTCTTTTGGAAGCTATGGCCGACGCATAAACGAAGCCGCCCACCGTCAACCGAAGAAAGACGATCACCATCAGGAGCATCATCCCAAGGATGACGCCCTCGAACTTCATGAAGATGGCACCGAGGAAGCCAAACCTCGCGTTCACCAAATTCAACCTGAATCCGACGAACATCTCGATTTGTCGGCATAAGGTCCCTTCTTTGGCACGAATCCTGTATCCTCCTTGTTCTATCTAACGGAATGTCTGATGTTCGCCCGACGGGTACCATGAGCATAGGTATTTTTACTAGGAGAATGGATTCTTTAATGCACAAATCTCTGATCTCGACAATTTCGATTCTCGGTCTAGCTTTTGCCCTCGTGGGATGTAAAGGCGGCAGTTCCAGCGGTGAAAACATGGCGATCGTCAACGGCGTGCCAATTTCTAAGGATGAGTACATCTCGCACCTGGAACGAAAGGTTCAGGTGTTGGTCCAAAGTCAGCAAGGTCCAGTCCAGGCCACCGTTGCCCAACCGCTGAACTTCCAGGCGCTGAACGACCTCGTCAACCAGAAATTGCTCCTCCAAATGGCCAAGAAGGAAAACGTCCTTCCGACCGACGAGGACATCAACAAGGAACTGGAGTTCCAGTCCACCAAGCGATCCGACTTTGTTTCATCTCTGACGGCTCAGGGAATGACCCTTTCTGAAATCAAGAACGAGCTGATGATCTCGCTCTGCCGACACAACCTGCTCAGCAAGGGAATCCACATCAGCGACGCGCAGGTCGACGCCTATATCAAGGACAACCCCAAGCAGTTCGAGACTCCTCCGATGGTCGATCTGACGTGGATCACCCTGAAGAACGCCGACGACAAGCCCAAGGTCGATGCCGACCTCAAATCCGGCCAAACCTTTAGCGTCGTTTCCAAGCAGTACTCCACCCAGACCTCACCGCAGTACCCAACCCGCGACTACACTCGATTCCCGGATCGTCTGAAGCAGGTCGTTGATAAGCTCAACGAGAACGGCACCAGTGAATGGCTGCAAGATGGCGCGACTTGGGTTAAGTTCCACGTCGAGAAGAAGACTCCGGCCGGCAAGATTGAAGTTAAGCCGTGGATGAAGACCGAAATTCAGCGAAGCTTGGCCGAGCAGAAAGGCGCCGCTGCGGTCGACCTCGACAAGCGACTCCTCGACATGCGCAAGCAGGCCGAAATCAATATCACGAAGCCAGGCCTGAAGGAGCGATTTGACCAGCTCTCGCGAACCCTGAAGGAAGCCGATATGAAGAACGGCACCGGCAGTGCAAACAAGGGCGAAGCTCCCGCCGACAACAACGCCGAAGCCAAGAACTAAGGCGAACAAAGAATCCAAACCATTAGCCCCCGACACCGGGGGCTTTTTTCATGCCTTCATAAAGACAAAGCGGCCATCCTGTTCAGGATGACCGCTTGCCTGCGTGACTGGATTACCTTAGGCTGCCACGTTGGTTCCCACGAGGCTCGTGATTAAGAGCCGGACATGCTCGCTCGAGAACTCTTCTGTCTTCAGATACGGCATCATTGCCGCTTCGAGACCCTCGAAATTCGGCGAAAGCCAGCAACCGAGAGGTTCCTTGTTTGAGTCGAGCTTGGTGAGCGTGAGCCGAAGTTGGCCCTGCTCGGGAAATCGGAGTCCGTAATGGACGAGATCGGGGATGGAAGTATATACGCCGTTAACGGAAGAAGTGCCGTCTGAATAGACCTGCTCACTTACCCAGTAGAGTCTTCGAAACATCGTTGTTTTCTGCTCCTAGTGGCATCTGCGCCGAACGGAAGTATACGCGATTCGGATCATCAAAATGCCTAGCCTAAGTTTTCGGACGCCGAATAACTGTCATTGTTGCCAGTATATGAACGTTCATATAGATTTTCGGCACGAAGGCGGCAATATAGAGGCCTATTTCGTCCTTTTATCATCATGAACAAAAAGGCACTCATCGCTGAGTTTATTGGCCCGTTCGCTCTCTGTTATGGAGGAATCCTTTCAATTCACAATTCAGGGGGGAATCTTGTCGTCCCCGCTCTTTGTCATGGTCTTATCATCGCCGTTTTTGTCACTGCCTTTGCTGCCATCAGTGGCGGGCACCTTAATCCTGCCGTTACCTGCGCCTTCATCGCGACCGGCAAGATCAAAATGACCGACGGCATTGCCTACATCGTGTCTCAATGCATTGGGGCCGTGTGCGGTTCACTCGCCGTCCTGGGCTCAGGGCTTGGCAAAGACGTGGTTTCGGGCGGGACTCCCGTTCTTGCGCCCAACCTGACCATGGTGAACGGTATCGTGCTCGAAGCCATCGCGACATTCTTCTTTCTACTGGTCATCTTTGGCACCGCCGTTGACAAGCGCGCACCGAAGATGGGCGGTCTTCTGATCGGGCTGACTATTTCCCTCGACATCCTCGCCATCGGTCCGCTGACTGGCGGCGCGATGAATCCGTCGCGCTGGCTCGGCCCCGCTTTGGTAACGCAGGAGAATCTCGGCAATGTCGTCATCTATTTCGTCGGTCCAATCCTCGGCGCCGTGCTGGGGGCGGTGCTTTACGATAAGGTTCTGGCCCCACAATCAACTGAATGACGGAAATTTTCGTCGGATCTGAAAGAGAAATGCTCGAGCTAGGCGAACGCCTAGCTCGAATGTTTGTGGAAGCCGATCTGGTTCTCTTCGAGGGAGAACTTGGGGCAGGCAAGACGACGCTGATTCGAGGCATCCTGCACGGATTGGGGTGGAAGGATGCGGTGCGCTCACCCACCTACAATCTCTTCTCGGTTTACGACACGGTGCCGCCGGTCCTGCACGCTGATCTGTATCGCGTGGCCAATACTGCGGGAACCGGCATCGAGGACTATCTCGAATCGCATGTATGCCTGGTGGAGTGGCCAAAGGCGCTGGAGGGCGTCGTTGATCTGGACGACGCGAAGCGGATTTCCATCGTCTTCGAGGGCGACGGGCGACGGGTCCGACTGAGTAACATCAATCTATGAGTCTTCGCATCGGGTTGGTGAGCGCCGCCCACGTCCACACGCCGAGCTATGCGCACCAGTTTGCCAACCACGAGCGAACGACGGTCAGCGGCGTCTGGGACGACGATGCGGCGCGAGGAAAGAAGTTTGCCGCCGATCGCGGACTTCGATTTTTCGCCAAGTTGGAAGACCTGCTCGACGAATGCGATGCCGTGGCGATTTCGAGCGAGAACAACAAGCACGCCACCCACATTCAGGCGTGCGCTAACGCCAAGAAACCGATTATCTGCGAAAAGCCGGTTGTCGCGAAACGCGAGGAGTTCGACGTCGTTCGGCGGGCGGTCAGTGACAATGGCGTCAAATTCATGACCGCTTTCCCATGCCGTTTCTCGCCGGCTTACCAAGCTCTGCGGGCGCGCGTTCAGAGCGGCGAAGTGGGAGAGATCCGCGCCATCAACGCTACCAACCGAGGTACCTGCCCAGGACGTTGGTTCACGGATCCGTCGCTGAGCGGCGGCGGTGCGATGATCGACCACGTTGTCCATGTGGCCGATCTTCTGCGCGACCTCCTTGGTCAGGAGCCGAGTTCGGTCTACGCTCAGATCGGGAATAACATGTACGGCCAGGTGTGGGACGACACCGCGATGGTCTCGCTTGAGTACCCGAGCGGCGTTTTTGCCACCCTGGATTCGTCCTGGTCTCGCCCGCCGTCGTTTAAGACTTGGGGCGACGTGACGATGAAGATCGTGGGCGACGACGGGGTGCTCAACCTCGATATGTTCGGGCAGGGAATCGACCTTTATCGCAATGACGCCAAGGTCAGCCACGGCCTCGCCGGTTATGGGAGCGACCTGGACGGCGCGATGGTGGAAGCGTTCATCCGAAGCGTTCTCGACGACGAGCCGATCGCCGTCACCCTGGAGGACGGGCTGGCGGCTGTGTCGGTTTCCCTGCGGGCCTACGAGGCGACGAAGCGAAAGGAAACCGTTGGCGTTTCCTAACTTCGTTAGGTCTGGGCACTATGAATTGATTTCCGCCCGTCTCGCGTAGGAAACAATTCAGATATGGCGATCAAGATTCCTGTTGCTCACGACTTTATTTGCCCCTGGTGTTGGGTCGCCATCGAGCAGATTCGGAAGCTCCGACAGGAATTCGACATCGAGATCGAATGGCGCGGTTACGAGCTACTGCCAGAGTGGATGGAGGATTTGCCATCTGAGTCCAAAACCGAGCCACCCAACAAGCCGCCGCTTCTGTCCCGCTTTCGCTTTCTCCTTGCCGCTGATGGCCTAGAACTGCCGTTGGTGCCCAAGCCGCCGAAGATGCGGTCGTTCAATGCCCATCAGGCGGCTGAATACGCCAAGACCGAGGGCGTGCAGGATGCCTTCATCGAACGCCTGTACGACGCCTTCTGGAAGGAAGGGCGTGAGATCAACCGGCCGCGCGTGATATTGCAACTAGCGGAGGGCATCATCAAGGACTTGGATGCGCTGGCTAATGCGATCGAAACCAAGCAGTTCAAGGCGAACATCGTCGATTTCGACGACGATGCGCATGCGAACGGCGTCTACAACGTCCCGACCTTTTACATTGGCGAACAACGCCTTGCCGAACAGCCTTATTCGGTCCTGAGAAAGGCCATCGCCGAGCTGGCGGGCGAGGAGCCGGTGACGAGCGTCTACGCGGACATCCGCTACGAGAACCCTCATCAGAACCGCCCCTACACCTTCATCAACATGGTGACGACCATCGATGGCAAGATCATCACCGGTGAGCGGAACGAGCCGGTGGGCGACCTTGGAACCAAGACCGACCACTTCCTGATGCACCGCCTGGAGCGCAAGGCCGACTCAATCCTGATGGGAGCCAACAGTCTGCGGGCTACCGGCGGAAACTGGGACCCCAAGACCCCCAAACGAGTCGTGGTGACGGGGAGCGGCAATGTGCCGTGGGACTCGCAGTTCCTCACCAAAGGTGAGCCATTCGTGCTGACGTCTGGCCATGCCAAGATCGATGATCGTCCTGGTGTGACCATCATCCGGGCGGGCGAAGAGCAGATCGATTGGGTCGACGCCCTGCGCCAGTTGAAGGAGCATGGCATCGAGGTTCTCAACGTCCTCGGCGGCAGTGAGATCAACGCCCAACTGCTGGAGCTTGAACTCATCGACGAGCTTTTCCTCACTCTTGCTCCCAAGATTAAGCTGGGTGACGACACCCCAACCTATGCCGGCGGCACGCCGCTCCCGAGGGAGAGGGTGCAAAAGTACACGCTGGTTAGTTGCCAGCCGATCGGCAACGAGGTCTTTCTCCGCTACCGGAAATAAAGTCGCGACACCTGCAACCGCGTATAATCGTCAATTAGATCATGAGGATTTTCGGATATGCTGTTGCGGCCGTCTTGGGCTTGACGGTCGGCGTCAACATGGGGCAACAATTGGAGCCCAAGCAGGGAGCGCCAGCCGATAAGCTCACCGCCCTGACCCTTCGCAACATGGCCCAGGGCCTCGGCTATGAAGTCAAAGTTTTGAATGAAACCGAGGGCAAAGAAAAGTACGAGATCAAGACGAAGACGGCGAACCTCGATGTGCCAATTGGATTGGAGATCAGCCCTAGCACCAACTACATATGGCTGACCGTGTTTCTGGGCGAGAATAATCCGAGCAAGAAGCATGAGGACTTGTTAAAGGAAAACGCCAATCTGCAGCCCACATTCTTTTATATAACGTCGAAAAACAATCTGATGGCGGCCGAGGCGATCGACAACCGAGACGTCTCGTCGGCGATTCTGAAGCGATGCCTGGAAAAGCTTTCGGCCGATATCGACAAGACGTCGAAGGTCTGGGGCGACTCGGGCGCGAAATAGGTTCGGCGGAATTCGCGTAGTAGCATTGTATCGATGATCCGCATCACCCGTCCGTTGGCGCCGATGACCTTTCTGCGCCGCAATACGGGGAAAACGGTCCCCCTGCTTGCGGTCATCTCGCTGGCGGTGATGCTGGTCCAGAGCATCATCGCCCTCATCAACTCGATCCCGCTAAGCATCCGCACGATCTATCGCTATACGGATACGTTCCTGGGCGTGTCGCCTCGGCTCGATCCGACCTTGACGCCGGTCTTTGTCAAGGAACTGACGACCAATCCGCCGGTTCCGATCGATCGCGTCATCCTTTGCCGAGGTAGCGGAGCTCAGGTTAAGAGCATCGTTGGCAAGTGGCCGTTCGCGGTGATGGGTTTCGATTCTGACGACCTGGACTACTATCTTAAGCGCCAACATGTTCAGGGCATCGAGGGGCGGAAGCCAATCGACGGCAAGCCGGAGATGATGGTGAGTGAGCCGGTCGCCAAGAACCTTGGGGCTCACCTTGGGAGCATCATTCTGAAGCCGGACGACTCCGACAACTTTTCTCGCCAACCCGTGAAGCTCGTCGGCATACTGAAGACCGACCGCTGGCTGATGGTCTCCAATAAGAAGTATTTCGCCGATACTCAGCCGATTCCCATCGACTTCGCGCTTATCTTTACCAAGGACCCCGCCCAGCAGAAGACCTACGACCAGTGGGCGGTGAAGAAGATGAAAGGGAAGTTTGCCCAGCTCTTTGCCTATCACGAAATTGAGAAACAAAGCCAGGAAATGTTTGAGGTTTTGTACAGCATTATTGACGCAGTCATTGGCATATTGGTCCTCGTCATCTCGATCATGATGGGCATGCTGATGAACATCTACCAGACCCAGCGCCTGGTGGAGTTCGGCCTGCTCCAGGCCATCGGATTGACTAAACGGCAGCTATTTTGGCGCGTCTTGTCGGAGTCGGTTATCGTCATCATGGGAGGGTGGGTTCTCGGCCTCATCGTGAGTCGAGTCCTCCTAATGGTCCTTAAGCACCAACTGATGGACCCTCACGCGTTCGCCCTCGACGTCTCGGATCCGATGGCCCTCGGTTACACCATTCCCGTTCCGTTCGCCATCCTCATCATCGCTCTCGCGACGATCTGGCTCCGTTTCCGAAAGTTCGATCCGGTGGCGGTCGTCGAAAGGAGGATCGTCTGATGATCGCCGCCGAAGGCGTCTCGCTGATCTACCACGACCACGACCGGGAGGTATTTGCCTGTCGAGACATCGATCTTGCTATCCAACCGAGCGAGTTTGTGGGGATCCTTGGACCTAGTGGCTCGGGGAAAAGTTCGCTCCTTTATTTGCTGAGCGGCCTCAAGAATCCGACCCGGGGAACCGTTACTTTTAGTGGTCAAGACCTCCAGGCGATGGACGACGACGAGCGCGCCTATCTCCGGCTTCGGAAGTTTGGATTCGTGTTCCAGCAACCCTATCTCCTGGGGTACCTGACCGCCCTCGAAAACGTACTCACCACCGCGCCGAAATCGATCGACCGAGCCCGGGGCCTTCTGAGGGACCTAGGACTCGAAGAGAAGATGAACCGCTTCCCTCATGAGCTAAGCGGAGGCGAAAGGCAGCGGGTTTGCGTGGCCCGAGCGCTCATCAATGAACCCGAGGTTATCTTTGCCGATGAACCGACGGCAGCCCTCGACCATCACAACGGTGAACTCGTCGTTCAGATGCTCGACCGGCACCGCCAGGGCGGCTCGCTGGTGATGGTGACCCACGACCCGGCGATGCTCAACGGATCGGATCGGGTGCTCGTAATTAATGACGGAACAATTACGAGAAACTAAGTTGTTGAGTTGACAGAGGCCCCCGACGTGGTATATTTTTGAATTGCGTCACACGGGTAACCGAGTGGCTTCTGTGGAGTCAAATCCACAAAAGGCGAAAACTTAGACGAAGAGATGAGACTGACGGATGGCAACCGGGGAGGCTCAACGAGGTGCTAGAACCAATCGCACAAGGTCGCTCGATTCAAATCGTCCCAATCTCGTCTGGTTTTCCGCGCAAGAGCAATCTTGTGTCTGCGCACGGTCAAGAAAAAGAGGAAAGTGTGATTGTCGAACCTACCGATCATTTTCGTTAGCAGTCTAATGACTGCCGCTCTCGCTGCTGATCCCGAGAAGCTCGGCTTCATGGGATGGCTTCGCCGTCTTGTGGAAGGCAAGCCTAAATTTGAGCCGATGCAGGTGTCCGCACCGCCGCGCATCATCAACGAAGAAGGCTGGACCATGATCCAGTGCGACGACGAAGAGGCCTTCAACGAGTGGCTGGATAAGGACACTGAAGGACTTCCGTTCCGCTTAGGCGAAGAACCGTCGCTGGGCTCCCATTTGCTGATCGAGCTGTTCGGCTGCAATGGCGCGACGCTTGAGAAGGACGACACCGTTGGCGAGGCCATGGTCGACGCCGCGCGCGTCTCCGAGGCGACCATCGTCGCCGAATGCTTCAAGGAATTCAAGCCGTACGGCGTCAGCGGCGCGGTGATCATCCAGGAGTCGCACTACACCATCCACACGTGGCCAGAGCATGGCTACGCGGCTGTGGACCTGTTCTACTGCGGCGGCACCGTCAAGGTCCGACGCGCGGTCGAACTCCTGAAAGAGCGATTCCAGCCCGAGCGAATCAAGTTCCTCGTCGTGCGACGCGGAACCCGAAGCGAAGTCGAGCGCTAAGCGAACTCGAACCGCGAAGCCCCTTCAAGCGACTTGAAGGGGCTTTTTTGTTGCGCGGCGGTGACTGCTCTTCGCGAGAATTTGGTCTTAGCTTGTGAATTGGGCCCGCACGCTTGGACGGTTCAAAACAACGAGTGACATAATCCCTAGGATCAAGCCCAGAGGTTGAAAGAGCAGGAATAGGATGGACACTCCGAAACAAAGCGACCACCTTCGTCGCTGATCCATCGATCGGGCCGTAGAAAAGCTTAGGGTTGCTAGGGCGATTGAGCAAAGAATGAACAGAATTCCAAATCCTAGCGCAAACGCACTCGTTGCCAGTGGAGGGCCGGAAAAGCCTGGATCAGCCGTGCCCGCCGAAAGTCGTGCCGATTCTGCTTGAAGGCTCATAAGCCAAGGAAAAAGTAGAAAGCTAAGGGCTCCGATCAGAATTCCCAAGGCATACAAAGTGCCAATTACTTTGAATCCAATCGCCAAGCTTCGTAGATTGGCAGAATCCTGGTTGACTGCGGGAAGTGACATGTTCACTAATTGTACGACTTGGCGAGCATTAAGGTTTGGTCATTAATGATTTGCCCATGCAGGTGAAGACCACCCCGAGGCATTAATCTATTCCCGTGCTGAGTTTGCTCGCCGCCATCTCGTTGGCTCAAGGCCCCTACTTCGAAGCCCCCGCCGGCTCCCGCTTTGCCAAAATCGTCTACGGTGGCGAGACGGTTCTGCCCAACGGACGCTTGCTGACTCCGATGGGGCGGCGCATGTACACCCAGGAAAACCTTTGGCGGGTCGAACTCTCGCCCGACGAAAAGACGGCGGTCGGTATCCACGACAGCGGCCTCAGCATTCTGGACCTCACGCAAGAAAAGCCAAAGCAGAAGATCGTCGGCTACAAGGATGGATCGATCTGCGGCTGCTTCACCAAGGACGGAACCAAATTTGTGATGGGCGGTGGCGAGTCGGGTGACGTGGTGGTTTACGATCCAAAGACCTGGGAGATCACAAAGCGGATCTCTATCAAGGATGAGAAGCACGATGTGCCCTTCATCGTCGATCTCGCCATTACCAAGAACGGAAAAGTCGTTTATGCGCTCGATATCGCCTATCAGCGGGTCGTCACCATCGACCTCGAAAAGGGAACCGTTACCAGCGACGCGAAGGCTGGTCGCCAGCCGTATGCGATTGTCCTGAGCCCCGACGAGCAGCATCTTTACATCGCCAATATCGGTCTCTTTGACTATTCGCTGGTTGGAAAGCCGAAAGACGGGGAAGGCAATCCGAGGGGACTCAAGTTCCCGCCGTTCGGCTTTCCGAGCAAGGAGTCCGAAAAGGGGGTCCACACCGAAGGTCAAGACGTCGACGGGCTAGGTAGTCCGCAAGTTCCCGATGCACAATCCATTTGGCGTTACGACCTGGGAAATTCAAGGAAGCCAGTGGCCGATAAGAAGGTCAAGACTGGCATTCTCATCCACGCTCAGGCCGATCGAGGAAAGTCGGTCGGCGGAAGCGCTCCGAACGCGCTCACATTTGCTGGGTCTAAGCTGTTAGTCACGAATGCTAATAATGATACGCTTCAGGTCTTCGATCAGTCGTGTCGTTTGCTACGAACGGTCAAGTTTACGCCCCAGCCTTTGCTGAAGCAGTACCGAGGCGTGATGCCGACCGGCATTGCCTACAGCCCTTCCAAAAAGCAGATTTACGTCTGCGCCACCGGGCTCAACGCGGTGGCGGTAATTGACGCCAAAACGTTTGCCGTCGCCGGCTACCTCCCGGCCGGCGACTGGCCGATTGCCGTCACCCCGTCGGAAAAGCGCGGCACTTTGCTGGTCGCTAGCAGTTACGGTGTTGGCATCGGGCCCCGAGGTCCGAAGGAATTTCGTCAGCCGGACGATGAGCGGTTCGCCATGCCGCTCCCTGGTCCTGTGATGGAGGACTTCCTGCCCGGGCTCGTTACCGAATTCAAAGTGCCGACCGCTTTTGCCGCCCCGACCCAGACCGTTCTTCGCAACAACGGATTGATGCCAATTCGCCGCAAACCGGCCTTTCCGAAGGAGATCACGCATGTCGTTTTCATCACCAAGGAGAACCACACGTTCGATGGCATCTTTGGCGAGCTTAAGGGGGCGAATGGCGAACCAGACTACGCCGAGCATGGGCTCCATGGTTGGCTAAATCGCAAGAAGGGCGACGAAACCTACCAAGTGATGCCCAACCATATCAAACTTGCCGAGCAATTTGGCGTCTCCGATAACTTCTACATGGAGGTCGGCGCGTCCGGTGCGGGACACCGCTGGCTGGTGGGCGACTACGCTAGTCTATGGACTTCGCGCATCTACTATTCGGGTTGGAACTTCAAAGCCGAAAACGATGCGAAAGGCCGTTTAATCAGTTTCGGATCGAACGGAAGTCAAATTCCCGAGGACTACTTAGAGAACGGATCGATGTGGGAGCACTTGGGTCGAAACAATATTAGCTTTCGCAACTACGGCGAGGGGTTTGAGTTTGCCGATACCGACGAGGGTGAGCCATTTTCACGATCCGGGGCGGCCGAAAAAGTGAATTTCCCCATGCCGAAAGTTCTCTTCGACAACACTTGCCGAGAGTTTCCAATCTTCAACATGAATATCCCTGACATCGCTCGCGTGGATTGGTTCAAGGAGGACATCGACAAGACATACCGGCAGAAAGGGAAGCCGTTGCCTCAATTCCTTAACGTCGCGCTTTGCAACGACCATGGCACGCGACCCAAGCCAGAGTTTGGCTATCCTTATTCGAGCAGCTTCCTCGCCGATAACGACCTCGCCCTTGGCGAGATCGTCGAGTACCTCTCGCACACGCCAGAGTGGAAGCACATGGCGATTTTCGTTACCCAGGACGATGCTGGCGGCGACTATGACCATGTGGATCGACAGCGAAGCTATGTTCTCTGCATCAGTCCCTACGCCAAGCACAGTTACGTCTCGCATGTTCATGGGAGCATCATGAGCATCATCAAGTCGATCTACTCGATCTTCAACCTGGGACCGAACAATATGTTCGACGCCGTGGCTACGCCCCTCGACGACATGTTTACCGATAAGCCCGACTTCACGCCGTATACCCACGTCGACTCTGACCGGCGCATTTTTAAGCCGGAAGCAACCCTCGATCCTGACGACCCCGAGTTCAAGAAACGGCGCTCGATGCCTAGCGAAAAGATGGACAGCAAGGAGTGGTTCGAGTGGCTTGATCGCCAACGGAAGAACAGAAGCGGTTAAGGCCAAGCTTTGACGACAGACTTAGGCATATAGTTCGAGTCTTAACAATATTAACAACAGAAGGATAACGCAAAACTAACGGAGTTTTAATACGGCATCAGTAACATGATGCCTTGGAGGAACCAAATGCGAAAAGCATTTACACTAATTGAGCTACTTGTAGTTATTGCAATTATCGCCATCCTTGCTGCGATCCTATTCCCGGTTTTTGCCCAGGCAAAGGCTGCGGCTAAAAAGACTGCGTGCCTTAGCAACGCCAAGAATATTGGTACTGCGTCTATGCTGTACTCGTCCGACAACGACGACCTTTTCCCCTCGGTCTACGACGGCGGCGATGGTGTCAACCATGGCGGCGACCCGATCGCCACGATGCAGCCTTACATCAAGAATATGCAGATCTGGATTGGCTATCGCCCGAACTTCGATAAGGCGACGAACAACTCGGACGGCACTTATAGCTACAACCGGAACGACTTCGGCTACAACTGGGGCTACGAAATCCGCGGCGCTGAGGCCATGCTGAATGAAGAGCGATGCACTGACGGAGGCCTCGTTCAGGGTTGCGGCGGTCGCGGCGGCCGACGCTACAATACCGGAAAGTCCAACTCGCAGATGGCCAACCCCGCCAAGCTGTTCGCATTTGGCAACTCGTACGATACGCCTCGCCAAACGATGGGCGGCATCGACTGGTTCTTCGATAGCTACCCGGGTGGCGCTCGAAACAACGACATTTACTTCACCGGTAATATCGTTTCTTCCTTCGCCGATGGCCACGCAAAGAGCGTTGCTTATAAGGGTGGGTATATCGGCGGAGCCTCCGGCACTTGGATCGCTTCTCCAAAGAATTTCGATGACCGAGTAAATGGTTACTGTGCCGATCCAGACGCGCTGATTAACCCGTTCCCGCGAGATGGATTCCCGCTTGGAAAAGGTTGGTTGTGCCGCGACTTCCTGGCCTACCCAGAAGCGGCGGGAGTCGTTTGGTGGCCAAACTAAGCCTGGCATTGATGATCGTTGCTTCCGCCCTCCTCATCGGGTGCGGAAGCAACGAACCTTCTCCCGAGCCAACGGCGGCCGAGAAGCAGACCATTTCCCAGTCGACTACCACTTGGACTCCTGGCAAGATCGACGCCTTTAAGAAGGCCCACGAACGCGCCCGCTCGGGTGCAGACAACGACGGACCGCCCACTTCGAGCGGCCAAAAGTCGAAGTAATCGAACATCCCCATCCGGCATCTGGATGGGGATATCGACGGTAAATTAGAGTCGTGAGCGCGCTACTTCTTTGCTTGCTGGCTTCGTTGCAGACTGGCCCAGGTCCAACCATTTCTAAGGACAAGCGCACCTCACCCGAAGAAATCGGTCGATTTTCATGGGGTGACGCCTCTATTCCCATTCAGGGCGAGGGGCAGGACTTTGCCGCACCCTACGACAAGATCATGACCAATTATCTGCGGAAAGTTGGTGCGCCCGGCGGTGCGCTGGTGGTGTATTACCGAGGAAAGCAAGTCTATTCGAAGGGGTTTGGCTACGCGGATGTCGACACACAAAGTCCCTTCGAACCCAGCATGGCGAGCCGCATCTCCAGCGTCTCCAAATTCCTGACCCAAAGCGCCATTAAAATCCTCATCGAAGACGGTCGCCTCGACAAGGACGAAAAGATCATGCCGATCCTCAAAAAGGGCGGGATTGTTCCCCTGACCCAACCCGACCCGCGGCTAAAAGACGTTACGATTCAACAACTACTCGACCATAAGTCGGGGCTTGAAGCCGGCCTCAATATCGGCGACTATACGTCTGCCGACACCATCAAACAGATGGGCCTGACCCAGCCCCTCGACACCAAGCAGGTCCTAGGTGTCATCCTCAGCCGAAAGCTCGAAGCCGACCCCGGCAAGACTGAGATCTATTCCAACTGCGGCTACGCCTTGTTGGGGCAGATCATTGAAATCGTCTCCGGCCAGTCGTATGAGACGTTTGTGAAGGAAAATGTCATCGCTCCGGTCGTCAAGCCGGACCATTGGTTCGTCACGACCGCCAGCCGGACGGACAAGCGTCCGACCGAGCCGGACTACTATTCGACCCGCTCCTTGGCCACCTGGGACGCCTTCCATTGGAACATCTTTCAGGGCGCCGGTGGCTGGGTTGTCCCTACTAACGAGCTGGCCGACTTTTTCCAGCGCGTGTTCCCGGGCGAAGGGTGGGACTACACGCTTTTCGGCAGCTACATCGGCGCCGTCACCGTCATGAAGGTCCATGAAAACAGCCTGACTTACGCCGCGTCCGTCAACTATCGTCGGGGCAACGGGCCCAACGACAACGAAGTTCTCTACAACATGCTGGAGGAGGCCACCAAGAGCCTAACCCTGCCATGAATCTATGTCACAATATCCGAGGTTAAAAATGTCCAGCGACGCAACAGGAATTTTCATCAACGAGACCCACACTTCGGCCGCCATTTGGCAGTACCGAGTCGAGCGAATGATCCTCGAGGGAAAGACGCAGTACCAGACCTACCAAATCTGCGACATCCCGCGCTTCGGCAAGTCCCTGTTCCTGGACTACAACATCCAAACGTCCATTCTGGACGAGTACGTTTTTCATGAGTGTATGAGCCAGCCGGCCATGACGCTTCACCCCAACCCCAAGTCCGTCGTTGTTTGTGGCGGTGGCGAGGGCGCGACCCTGCGCGAGGCGCTGAAGCACAACACGGTCGAGAAGGCCATCATGGTCGATATCGACGAAGAATTGGTCGATATGGTGAAGGAGCACATGCCGGAGTGGCATCAGGGCGCGTTCGAGGACCCTCGCACCACCCTCCTCCACACCGACGCACGGCAATGGCTGGTTGACCACAAGGGCGCAGGATTCGACGTGATCCTGAGCGACCTGCCCAACCCCCATGAGGATGGCCCGGGCCAATTCCTGTTTACGAAGGAATATTTCCAAATCGCGGCCGACGCGATGAGCGAGGATGGCGTGTTCGCCATGCAGGCGGGCTCGGCCAACGAGAACTACCCCGAATGCATGGTCTCCTGCATTGAGACGCTGGAGAGTATGAAAGACGTTTTCCCCTATGTATACGGCTATTACGGTATCGTGTCCACCTTCTTCCAGCCGTGGGGCTTCGTGCTCGCGTCGAAGAAGCACGACCCAATGGCCCTGACGGTTGCCGAGATCGAAGATCGCTTTGCCAAGCGCGGCGTCAAGAATCGTTACTACACCGGTCGCTTCCACCACGCCTGCTTCACCTTGCCGGAATATCTGGTTGAAGCTCAGAAGACCAGCGGTCGAATCCTCACCGATGCCGAGCCGTTTGTTTGGACGGCATAACCCCAGGAAATTAGGGACTTCTTAAAAAGTCGTTATATCGAAATACTTCCACCTTTTATCAAAAGGTGGTATGGTTAGCCGTTGACGGCTGACAATCGTGGTCGTCGACCATTGGTTGTTGAAATGAAACAGTGGGGAAGATACTCTTGGAGTCTCTTTGTTATAAGCGCCGGGCTCTTAGTCGCCAGTTGTAACAATTCGGATGCGACGTCGAGCGCGGTTCTGACGACCAATGCGCCGCCCCCCACGGCCACTGGCCCGATCGTTCCCAAACTTTCCGGCAACGTACCGACCGAAGTGACCGGTGCGAGCCCGACCAAGACGCCGGAAGAAAACCGACCATTCTTTGACCAGTTCAGTTGGCAGTCTTTTATCGCCCTCTGCTGGCCGACCAATACCTCGAAGCGTGGCGTTCCGGCCAATCCGAACGACCCGGCGATGCTCCTGACAATGAAGAACACGACCCCGATCGTGTGGGTTAGCTATAAGAATCAGTGGGACCTTTTCGCCCAGGGTAATAACCGTCCAAGTCCGTGGAACTCCTTTGACGACCCTATCAACCCGTGCCCGTCTGCCCATTCCATGACCCACGTCTTCGGTTTGGCGAAGGGCGCGACACTTCCCAACGGCAAGGGCCTAACCGGCGACATCGACGAGGCTTTCTCGGTGCCCCTGGTCGATCAGCAGAAGAACTACGCGCTGTACGAGATTCGCTATAACCAGCCTCAGTACGACTTTATTCGGGGCAGCGACTCCGATCCAACAACTTGGATTTACCTGAAGAAGAACCTGATGACCCAGGAAATGAAGGGCGGCGGGACCGTGACGATGCCCATCAGCAATACGACGACTCCCGGAGCGATGCTGATCAAAGCGGCATGGAAGGTGATCACCGCCGTCGATGATCCTAGCCGCTATTACATCATCGACGAGCCGGTCTTCGATCCGGTTTCTGGCAAGTGCATCAAGATGAAGCTCGGCCTGGTCGGCCTGCATATCGCGCAAAAGGTCGATGGCTTCTCCGAGTGGATTTGGTCGTCGTTCGAGCAGGTGGACAACGTTCCCGGTGCGCCGAACGCCCGCGCCCCGTACTCGTTCAACAACGGAACGAGTACGCCAAAGACTGATCGCGGCTATGCCAACAAGCCGACTGGCACTGGCGCTTTGCCGGTCTCCCAACGCGTTCCTGTCCAGGTCACTCGGTTCAACCCGATCCCCACCACGCCGAAGGGTCTCAGCACCGTCGATCTCAACGCTCTTTACCAAAAGGCGGTCGGCAATGCTTGGCTGAAATACTACGAACTGGTCATCACCCAATGGCCAACCGACGATACCAGCTTCAAGTTGTATGGCTCTGGCGGAGGCATTTACCCCAAGGATTGTGGGGTCGCATTCCCCGTCGATGGTTGCGCCAACACGTCGATGGAGACCTACTTCCAGAGCAAGCTCGACGCTTCTACCTTCGGAAACTCCTGCATGAGTTGCCACTACCAGGCACCGGGCACCGACTTTAGCTGGTCACTCCAGAACCGATCTCACTAATCAAGAATCACCATGTCTTCCGCTCCCTCGCCTCCGGCCCCGCAGAATTGGTTCATGTATCACGGCGGATACGATCATGCCGGCTACATTCCGCCCACGAGCACCAGCCTCAGCAGCTCCAACGTCAACTCCAGCACCTTTGGGCTCCTGAATTCGATCAACGTCTCGGGGCCGATCCTTTCGGTGCCCGCCGTCGTGGACGGATTCATTTACGTTGGAGTGGCCAATAGCCACAAAGCGCCTGGCTCAATCGGTGGCTCCATCCTAAAGATCAATATTCTGACGGGCGAGCA
The DNA here is from genome assembly GCA_016125185.1 of Armatimonadota bacterium. NCBI lineage: Bacteria > Bacillati > Armatimonadota > Armatimonadota bacterium. Next base: position 171,446 of record WGMG01000006.1, read on the forward strand.
GATGGCCTCGTTCACCTGGCCCATCGAGATCGACGAACGCGACGCTCACGGCTTTACGGGCATGGGTTGTACGCCGACCGTCATCAACAATTTCGTCTACTTCGTGGGCTTCAATGCCAAGTTGTATTGCCTCAATCAACTCGATCTTTCGCTGGTTTGGGTGACGGACCTACGCAATGCCGATCCGACGCATAACCAACCGATCACGAATACCGCGGGCACGCCGGACAATCCGGTTGCCGCCGGCTGGTCTAGCCCGCTGGTGGTGACTCTCAATATCAGTGGGGTCCAAACTCCCTGCGTGATACTTGGCATTGGGGAGGGTGAAAATCCATACCTTTACAGCTTCATTTACTGCCTGAATGCCAAGACCGGAAACGTCATTTGGATCTACTGCACCTGTCAATTCATCACCGGTAAGCCGAATCCGGTTAATCAGCTTCCGGCGAGCGTGGTGACCGGCACTCCGCCCGCTCCCTTCACGGTCTTCAATGGGACCGAGGTGACGCGCGGTTGCTCAGTTTGGTCCGCCATCGCTTACGATCCCACCACTGGGTATTTGTATGCCACCACCGGTCAGCCAGCCTCGCCGACAAACCCGAATATCGACCAGGGTTTGCCATCGGTCGGCTGGTCGTCGGGCATCATGGCGCTTAATGCCGCGAATGGCAACTTCGTCGCCTTTTCCCAGATGCCCTCATCGACGGCCTATCGTCCGACGGATTTGGACGTTGACATCGGCTCAGCGCCGACCCTCTACACATTGCCAAGCGGACAACGAGTCGTGGCCGTCGGGTGTAAGAACGGCGGATTCATGGTCTGCGACGCCAAGACGCTCAAGGTCCTCAACGTCACTTCGCTCTTGCCAAGGATGGCGAACGGCGACCAAATCCCGAGGATCGACCCTCACCCACCAGTGAGCGAGCAAAACACAGTCGCTCCGCTTGTGCCGAACAACGTCTCTAACCAGAATTGGGGCGAAAACTACTTCGGGCCGTTCAACACCGCCGCTGTGCATCCGCCTAGCGGAACTCTCTTCATAGGTATTGGCGGCCCGAATTACCATCTTCAAGGTCCTGGCATCGACAGCGAAACGACCCCGTTCATGAAAGTGATTGACTGGGCCACGCTCAAAGATAAGTGGGCGCTGGACTCGCAAGATCCGCCCCACTATGCGAACGTGGGCGCGACGATGTACCAAAACCCGGGTGAAAGCGGTCTCAGTTCGCCCGCGGTGGTCAACGACGTCGTGTTCGTCACTACGTCTTGGGTTTCGATCTACGCGTATAAGGTTTCCGACGGGACGCCGTTGTGGTCCGACCAGATTGGCCAGCAAACCGGCGGCCTAAATGGTGGCTACGGCTACTGCCTCGGCCCCGCCATTTGGGGGAACTATGTCGTCGCTGGAGCGCTGATCCTTGGTTCGAATACGTCTCCTGGAGGAGTTCTCAATATCTATGGTCTACTATCGTAATCTCGGTTGGAGGGACGCGGCATGCTGAGCGTCTTCCTTTTCGGCATCCTCACTGGGCTCGATAACTTTCAGTTGTCCTCGGCCCTCGGGCTATCCGGCATTCCCTGGCGTCGGAAATGGCTCGTCGTGAGCATCTTTGCCTTTTTCGAAATGGTCATGCCCGTCGTCGGTGTTCTCTTGGGCAATGGAATGAAGTTGGCTGTAGACAAAGTCGCGCCGTGGCTTGCCGCCAGTTTGCTCTTGGTCGTTGGACTGAGTCTCTTGGTACGTTCGCTTCGAAACAAGCGCGAGATGGACTTCCTTTCAAAAGGCTGGCTCGTGGTGCCGCTTGCGTTTCTGATGAGCCTGGATAACCTGGCCGCAGGTGTTGGCTTGGGTGCGAATGCCGCATCGGTCGTCATGTCGGCGTTAGCAATGGGCCTTAGCGCCGTGTCGCTCTGCATCCTTGGATTGTTCGTGGGCGACAAGGTCCGACGCTTTGTCCCGACTCGAATCGAAATGGTAACTGGGTGCTGGCTGATCGGTCTGGCTATCTGCAAAATCGTCCTCGAATAGCTTCTCGCCATGAACTCCCCAACCGTCCAAAAAGTCTCCAAATCGGTCGTCGCTGAGAGGCTCTCGTTTCCCACCAGCCTGTGCTTCGACCCGGATGGGAATGCGTGGGTAGCGGAATCCGGCCTGCCTTGGGATGGCGCGCCCATCGGAGGCCGGGTGTCGCGAATCCACCCAAATGGTGTGTGTGAGGTCATCGCCTCCGACCTGCGCCACCCGGTCAACGGGCTCTGCTGGCTGGATGGCGCGTTGATCGTATCGGAAGGGGGCTACCCTGGGCGGATCAGCCGTCTGACGCCCGAAGGCGAGCGAACCACGATCCTCGATAACCTGCCTGGCCTGGGGAACTATCACACGAACATGGTCGCGCCTGGGCCGGATGGAAAGCTCTACTTCAGTCAGGGGGCGCTCACGAACCTCGGCGTCATCGGACTCGATGCGTATCAGTTGGGATGGCTGGGGCATTTGCCGCACAACTGCGATGTTCCGGGCCTGGACGTGACGCTCGTCGGTCAAGGTTTCGAGACCCCCGATCCGCTTTCCTCGGTGCCCGACGCCCGAACCCAGACCGGCGCTTTTTCGCCCTTTGGAAGCAAGCACGAGCCGGGAGCTCGCCTTTCGGCCAGCCTGCCATGCACCGCCGCGATCATGCGATGCAACCCCGATGGAAGCGAATTGGAGTTGGTCGCGTGGGGCGTTCGTAACGCCTACGGACTTGGATTTCTGCCCGATGGACGGCTGATCGCCACAGACCAGGGTTCAGATGACCGCGGCAGTCGCTCGATCGGACATGCGCCAGAACTACTTTTCGAAATCAAAGAGGGTGCTTGGTATGGTTGGCCGGACTTCGTCGGCGGCGTGCCAGTAACCGACCCTCAATTCAAACCGACGCGGGGAGCCGATCTGGAATTCGTCCTCGCCAACCACGACGAATTGCCCTCGCCCGAAGCGCCGCTAATGCGTCTACCGGTCAACTCGGCCGCGACAAAGTTCGACCGAATCCCTTCGACCGACCCGTCCTACCCAGGACAGTTGCTCATCTGCCTCTTCGGTGACGAGAAGCCGATGACGGCGCCCGCCGGATTCCGGGTTGGCCGCAACATCTCCCGAATAGACCCGAGCGATTGGTCGCTTCATCCGTTGCCCGATCTCGAACTCTCCCGCCCGATCGATGTTCGCGTGAACCCGGTCGATGGAAGCATCTGGATTGTGGATTTTGGCGAATTCGAAATGGTCCCGCGCGGCGTCGATGCCCGAAGTGGCTCCGGCAAGGTTTGGCGCGTCGAGCCAGATGAACTCTTTTCTTCAACTTAGAACAAGGTCAACCAGCATGAGTGTTTCCTTCCAAAACGACATTTTGCCTTTCCTCTACCCATGGCGGGAGCAGATGATGTGGCGTCTCGACCTCACCAGCTATCAGGATGTGAAGATGAACGCACCGGCGATATGGGAGCAGATCGACCCCGCTAACGGCCCTGCGCAGATGCCGCCACCGCCGCTCCAGCCGCTCACGCCGGACGAGGTGTCGTTGTTCCAGCAGTGGATGAATTCCGGCTTTCCTCCCTAGTCGATCCCGCGATTCGTTGTGACACAATTTCGAGTATTGTGGTCATTCGAAAATTGGTTCCTGGCGATGCGAGAGCGTATCGTGAAGTGCGCTTGAATGCCCTGAAAAATGACCCAGGAAACTATGGCTCTACCTATGAGGAAGAGTCTAAAAGGGATAAGTTGGCCTTTGAAACTTATATTGAAACGCAATGCCCCGACCACGTGGTATTTGGTGCGTTCCAAGGTAGCGATTTAGTTGGTATTACGTCTTGGTTTCGCGATGAGCGCTCGCGGCTACGGCATCGAGGAAAAATCACGCAGGTGTACCTCGCATCAGAATTCCGAGGGCGGGGGTTTTCAAAGCTTCTCGTCGGGGCGACGATTGAAGACGCTTTCTCCAATCTGGAGATTGAATTACTGACCTTAGAAGTCGTTACGACCAATCTCCCGGCGGTTCGTCTCTATGAAAGCCTTGGATTCAAAACATACGGAGTCTTTGAAAGGTATTTCAAAACTGGTGCAGAGTATCTTGACCAAAGATTCATGGTTCTGGCGAGGCCCTAAGCCAGCTCGACTTCCTTATTGCATCGCGCCGCCAACTCTTCGATGATCAGATGGTACGGCGTCTCCAGTCCGTTGCGCTCCCAGCCAATCGGGACCTTCAGCGGCCCCGACACGATGTAAGCGAAGGGCTTGATCGTAAACGTCCCTTTATCCAAAATCAACTGAGCCTTGTCGCCCTTCAGCGTGATCTTCTTTACCGACGAGTAGGGAACCGCCTTGATCGACGTTCCTGACACGATGTCCATGCGGTCGTCGAGCAACACAAACTCGCTCGCGTTGGCCCGAATATGCGCCATCTCGGCGTAGGCGCTTCGCCCTAAATTGAATACAGCGCTCGCCGCATTTTTCACCGTCTCCGAGATGCCCTGCATGTCCACGGACTGCGGCTCGGTCGCCGCACGGCCACTCGCCTTGGCGTCCGACTTGAGTCGTCCCGCCTCGGTCTGAAACCATCTGATTGCTTCGCCTGGCTTGTACCGCACGATTTCCACTGGACTATTTTACGGAATCCTCCAAATGGCGGTTGCATTACACCCGCACGGTTTTCCATTTGCCGATTTTCCAGGCTACAGCGGCAAAGATGCCTTGCACGCCCTGGGTCCCGGCCATCGCCATCCAGGCTCCGTGCGCGCCCAGGCTGAATCCGATCGGCAACGCCAATCCAAACACCACTGCCGCACCGGCCGGCAACGCTAACACGAGGGCCAGCGGCACGCGCATGAACCATAGCGCGACCACGCCGATCCACAGAGGCCGCTTGGTGTCACCCGCACCCTGCATTCCCCCGATCAGCACCATGGCTAGGCAGAACAGCGGCTCGGTCAGGCACAAGAGCCGTACCAACTGCACGATCTCGTGCACCACCGCGTCCTTATGTCCTGCCAGGGCGGGGGCAAAGCTCGGCACCAACATGTACACCGGCACCGCGATGACCACAGTCGAGAGGAGCGACACAACGGCCGCGAGCCACCCGATATGCTCGGCCCTTTCGGGCCGTTTTGCGCCGAGGTTTTGCCCTACGAGAGCGCTCGTGGCCGCGCTGAGGCCAAACGCCTGCGCAAACATCAGCGATTCGATGGCGAAGCCAGTTCCCATGGCCGCGATCGCCGCTTCGTGGTCGGGAACGCTACTCAAGATTAAGGTAAATGCCGTCAGCGACGCAGTTCGGAGCCCGGCCTGAACCGCCGACGGAACTGCGATTTTCAGAATCCTAGAGACCCAAATCCTTTGCGGGAATTTCAGCGAAAACCTCACCGCCAAATTCGTCGAGCGGACATGCCATATGTACAACCCTGCCGCGATCCATGCGCTGGTCGAAAGTGCGAGTCCCGCTCCCAACAGGCCGAGGTTCAGACCAGGAATCCACCCCCGTGGCGGGAAAATGAAGATGAAATTCAGGGTGATGTGGAGCAAAATCTGAATCCCAGAAAGCACCATCGGGCTCTTGGTATCGCCGATGCTTCGCAGGCAAGCCGCGATCACTTGGATCACGCAAATCGCGGGAACGCCGAGCGAATAAGCGCGAAGGAACTGCACCAGATACTTGATGTCCTCAACGTCCTTGTCGTTGAAGACCGTGTGCGCCGCTACCGGCGCAAGCAGGAAAGAAAGGATTCCCAGCACGATTCCGCCGTAGATCGAGACTTGGAGCGCCTGTTGCGATCCCGCCCGAAATTCGTGCTCATGTTTTGCCCCGAACGCCCGCGCCACGATGGCGCCTGCACCAATGGAAATTGCGATGGCGAGGGAAAAAAGGAGGAAGATGAAGCTCATCGAAGCGCCATGCCCGCTCATCGCGGCCTCTGGCAAACTGCCGATGAACGAGCGGTCTAATAAACCGTTCACAACCTGAAGCAGATTCAGCGCGACCACCGGCCAAGCCATCTGCCACAGCTCGGAAACGAGCGAAATATCTGGCTCCGATATCTCGGCCGCAGAGTCCATGAACCATAAAGCTACCTCGAAAACCACCAAAATGGCGGTACAACTAAGATATATGAAAACGCGGGTTGCAATCTTAGCCGCTCTTGCCGGTGTCGTGCTGGTTGCGTGTAAGGGCAACACCAACGACCCGATCGACTTCATCGTTAAGCCGATCAAACCGGGCGGCGACATCAAGATCTCCACCGAGGACAAAGGCAAGCCCATGGTGGTCTATATGTGGGCGACTTGGTGCGGCCCCTGCAAGCAGTTTGCCCCCATTCTGAACGGAATCGCCGACAAGTATCGGCCAAAGGGAATCGAGTTTCTTGCCATCTCTCCCGAAACCCAAAAGGTTGTCGAGCAATCTGAACTCCTAGAACCGCACCGTATGACGGTCGCCATCGACGCCTATGGTTCCGCCACTCAGGTCCTCCAAGCAAACGCCTTGCCCACCATCGTGATCTTGGACAAAGAGCACCGACCGGTTTGGGCAAGCCAGGGCTACAACAGCGGGACCGAGGACGAGATCATCGCGGCCCTCGATAACCTGCAGTAGGCATGCTCTGGCGCAAGCACTACGAAACCCGCATTTTGCGGGACCTTCCGTGCCCCGTTACCCAACTTGTCGCCCTCGACGGCGACTCGAAAATCTACGAATCCGAAGTCTGGATCGGGGGTATCGGCTTTACCGCTCTCGCCGAGCAGGAAGTTTGGTGGCGACTCTTTCAATCCGACTTTCCTAACGACGAACGGGTGCGACGGGTCTTCGTGGTCGAAAGCGCCGATGCGAGGACCGTAGAAACAGCCCTCAGCCTGATCCCGCCGAGTCAAACGAGTCGAACCCTTCTTGCACTGGATCTCAATCAGGCCTGGCAGAGGGCACTCGAAACCGACCAGGGTTTCACCGCCTTGATCGAAGGTGGTCGAATCCCCTTAGCCATGACCGGACCGCCCACCGAAGACGCATGGGAGCTATTCCACGATGAGTGGAAACTTAGAACTTGATGGTTCTCGGACTTGCCAAAACCTTGGATCGGGCCGGTGGCACAAATGTAAAATCGGTGCTGGTCTTGGTATAGCTGAGAGGGAAGCCGTTCGAATCCTTCGCCAGGGTCAGATAGGTATCCAGTACCCGCGTCGACGTGCCAATCTTGTCTTCTTTATGGATTTGGACCGAATTCAGGGTCCAAGTCAAGCCCGTATCGTACGTCTCGGTGTTGAACTGAACAAATCGCGAGTTGTCCGGCAATTTCTGCCAAATCAGGTTCGTGATGTGGGTCGGATCGTTGGCGTCGATGACCTGCTGGCCGGTAAACGAGAGTCCGCCAAGCCAGTCCTTCACTCGGGCTGCGCCGGTGATGCTCGCCTGATCCATCAGGGCCATCAGGTTCTGCGGAGTCCCCATCGCCGTCTCTTTGAAAAGGTTGATGAAACCGCCCCGGTAGTTGACCACGTTCGGGCCGGATTCGACATTGTAGGCGTTGACGCTGTAGGCGTTACCAATCGGGTCGTACGACCACACCTTAACGCCGTCAGCGACGGTTCGCTGGATCAACGTCGCTCCCTCATACACCGTCAGTTCGGCTTTAATCGACTCGTCGGTTGGGTTGGCATCATCGAAAAGCTTCAGCCAGCCAGTGTAGTTGGTGGTCCGCGAGCCGATGCTCTGCGTCGTATCTAGCCGCAAGCAGTAGGAATAAGCCGACGGGTAGGAAGAGTCGATCACGCGAAGATTGCCGAACGCGTTAGTGAGCGTGACCCGACAGTCGTTGTCCGTGAGGGTGGTTTGCCCCATCGCGGCTCCCCCGAGCGCGATGGTCAGAATCGTCAGAACTGATCGCACGCCTAATTGGACCCCCGAAGTCCCGCCAATGTTTCCGCGACTAGGACTTTTGCCATGCCTAGCCGAACACCATGTTCCCGCCGAAGTGTCCCGCCGCTAGCACCAGTAAGCCCGAAACCAGGATCAAAGGCAGATACGAAGGTTTCTCCCGCTGGGTGTACGCCCCGATGCCAACCAAGATGCTTCCCGATGCCAAGAGGACGTGGATGAGCAGATCGCCGTGAAGCAGGTCGTAGCCCAATCGTAGCCATGCCGCGACGCCGGTTGCGATCGCGGCTGTCGAGCAGATCAGGCCAATGGCCAAGTTGATGACCGAGGCAGCGTGGTATCCCGACTCGGGTTTGCGCCGGGCAAAGACCTCCAGCACCGCCGCGATCGCCAGCAGGGCGATAGGGAAGTGGACCAGCGCCGGATGGAACGAATGCTTGGGAATGAGTTCGCTCTTCTCGGCCCCACCTGGTTGACTGCCGCCGGTCGATGGCGCGGAATTGGTGGCTCTTGCCGCCGGTTTCGAGTTCGGATCGCCCGGCAAGGTACCCGCGTTGATTTCGTCGATGTTCGACACGCCGTCGCCGTCGGAGTCCTGCTGTTCCAGCGGCTTCATCACCTCTTTGGTCAGCATTCCATCTTGGGTTTGGTCGAGGGCGTCCTTCACCGCTTTGCCAAAAGCGTTCCGCTTTGGCGGCTTGGTGTGGCACTCTTCGCAGGTTGTGGCAGGCTTGTTGTAGATCGCCTTAAACTCTTTGAGAATATCTGGGGTCGCAAAGGCGGAAACGCCGAGACACGCTAGGACCAGCACGAAGACAGCTCGCAGATTTCTCATTTTCGTCACGAGTTTTACCTGAACGTCCCCCTTGAAGCGGGATTCGCTCAGAATTACCCACTTTTACGAGTGTCATAAAAGCAAAAGTGCCCCGTTTTTGGGGGCACTCTCCAAACCCATCGGGCCCTTAACAAGGTTCCGTATGGTCAATTGAATAATTAAAGTATGTTGCGAGGTTTTCCTTTCGGAACACTGTGATGTTACAACGGCTTTGTGCCGTTTGCGATTTGCGGGGCCCTGAACTGGGATTATTGCGGGCCGGAATCCGGCGTAATTGCCTGCAATACGCCCGTTTGAGCGTCGGGCAGACTCGTAAACTCGGCCTTATCCTGTCGTAAGAACCCGTTGATCGAGTCGATTCGGTCAATTGCCCGGTCGCTGATCGCCTTCGAACCCTTCTTGTAGGCACCGATCGAAACTAGGTCTTCGACGTCGTTGTACGCGGCCATCAATTCGCGCAGTTCGTTCGCCTTCAGCATCTGCTCGGGCGAAACCACAAAAGGCATGGTTCGGCTTAGACTCTGCAGAATGTCAATCGGAGGATAGTGGCCTCTGCTCGTCAGCCGTCGGTTCAAAACCAGGTGGCCGTCCAAGATACCACGCGCCGCGTCGGCGATCGGGTCGTTGGTATCGTCGCCTTCGACCAAAACCGTATAGAGAGCCGTGATCGCGCCCTTCGGTCCCATGCCTGCGCGCTCCATCAGTCTCGGAAGCAGAGCAAATACGCTCGGCGTGTAGCCCTTTGTGCTCGGTGGCTCGCCGACGGCAAGCCCAAGCTCGCGTTGGGCCATCGCAAATCGAGTAACACTGTCCATCATCAGTAGGACCGATTTGCCCATGTCCCGAAATCCTTCGGCAATCGCAGTCGCGGTAAACGCCGCCTTGATGCGCATCAGCGCCGGCGTGTCGCCGGTGGCACAAACGATGACGCTCTTCTTGAGGCCCTCGGGCCCTAAATCGTTCTCGATGAACTCGCGCACTTCACGGCCTCGTTCACCAACCAGACAGATCACGTTGACATCCGCTTCCGCATTCCGGGCAATCATGCCCAGCAGGGTGCTCTTACCCACGCCGGAGCCGGCGAAGATGCCCATTCGCTGACCCTCACAAAGGGTGATCAAGCCGTCGATCGCCCGAACGCCAGTCTCCATCGGGCGCGAGATCATGCGTCGGTCCAACGCGTTCGGCGGATTCGCCATCGTCGGATATTGTTGTTCGCACATCGGAGCGGGCTTACCGTCGAGGGGTTGTCCCAGGCCATCCAAAATACGTCCAAGCAGGTTCATTCCGATGGGGACGCTCAAGAATTCGCCGGTGCCATGTACCAGGTCGCCCGCCCGAATTCCGTCGAGGTCGCCCAGCGGCATCAATAGGGTTCGCGGGCCGCGGAAGCCAACGACTTCGACCGGCACCTCGCGCATGTTCCCGTCGCTGTCGCGAGTCGACACAAAACACAAGTGACCAATGCTCGCCACCGGACCGCTGGATTCAACCACCAGGCCGACGACCTGCTCCACGCGGCCGTAAAGTCGAAACTTCGGCGCATTTTGCATCGCCGTTCGCAGCCGTTCAAATTTTGGTTCAGCGAGGGTCATTAGGCCGCCTGGTCAAACTCTTCTTGGATGAGGCTCAGACGCGTATCGACGGTTGCGTCGATGATGCCCGCCTCGGTCTCGACCATTACACCGCTCATAATCGTGTGGTCCTGCACAATCTCGATCCCCTTCAGGTCACGCGAAAGCATCGCCAACTCGTCGCGGTGGCTTTCAAACAGCGCGTAGTCGCTCGGATTGATCAAGATTCTTGCTTGCTTTGCGTGCGTTACCAGTTGAAGAACGTCTTTACAGATCGAAAGCGCAACCATGTGGTTGGTCTCGAGTTCCGTCGCGAGAATTCGTCGCACGACTTCCATCGACATGTGAGTCAGCGTTTCCTCGGCCTGGGCAAACCAGCCCTCGATCGCCTTGTCGAGGTCTGCCCGCAGGTGCTCCCAATCCTCGAAGAACTGAGCCGCTTCCTTGTTGCGCTGGCTCCGCGCATCGCTAAGGGCCATCTCCAATCCGGCCTTCCGCCCTTCGGCGATGCCGGTCCTCATTCCGTTGTCCATTCCGGCCTTGTAGCCATCCTGGTACGCCTTTTCCTTGATGAGGCCGATCTGGTCGGTCAGGCGCTGAGGCTTGTTCTGCACTCCTTTGAGGGTCGGAATTTCACCGAAAAGAAGCTTGCCTTGGAGCGTCTCGGCCGTCTTTGCCGCTTTGGCGTCGACCCTAGACAAGCATCTCCTCCTCGCCACCTCGGCTGAGGACGATCTCGCCCGATTCTTCCAGTCGACGGATGATGGCCACGATCTTTTGCTGGGCCTCTTCCACCGCCTTCAGTCGAACCGGCCCCATAAACTCCATGTCCTCCTTCAACATCGCCATTGCGCGTTCGGACATGTTTGTGTAGATCTTGTTTTGAACTTCGACCTTGACACCCTTCAGCGCAACGCCCAGTTCCTTCATATCGACTTCGCGCAGGATCGCTTGGATGGCGCGGTCGTCGAGCAGGATGATGTCTTCGAAGATGAACATCATTCCCTTGATCGTGTCCGCCAGTTCCGGCTCGTTGTCCTCCAAGTGCTCGATGATCAGCTTTTCCGTCGTCCGGTCGCATCGGTTCAAAAGATCGACCAGCGCCTTCGGGCCACCCGCCTGGGTCAACTCTTGCGAGAGAACCGACGAAATCTTCTTCTCCAAAATCGCCTCGACTTTCTTGATGACTTCCGGAGGCGTCTGCTCCATCATTGCGATTCTCGCCGCGACGTCCGCGCGGAGGTCGCCTTCCAATTTGCCGAGGATCATCGCCGCGCTGGAGATCGGCATATAGGAAAGGATGAGGGCGATCGTCTGCGGATGCTCGTCCTGGATAAAGCTAAGAACCTGTTGTGGGTCGGCCTTTTTGAGGAACTCGAATGGCACGATCTGCATCGCCGTTAAAATCTTGCTGAGGATTTCGTTCGCTCGGTCCGAACCGAACGCCGATTCCAAAACTGCACGTGCGTTGCCGACGCCACCTTCGGCGATGTACTCCTGCGCGATCGCCAGTTCGTAGAATTCGTCGATGATCTGCTCGCGGACTTCAGGGAACACCTTGTCCAAACGCGCGACTTCCAGCGCCAGCGTCTCAATGTCCGAGTCGCTGAGGTGCTTGACGATTTCTCCCGAAGTCTCCGGGCCGAGCACCATCATGAGGACGGCGGCTTTTGTCTTATTCGGCAATTCTTTTTGCTTGGGTGTCATCGCGTTGGGGTCTCCGCAAGCCAGGTCTTAATGAGCATGGCAGTCGGCTCGGGTCGATCCTTGGCCATTTGCTTGATGGCGGCCAAGTGAACCGATTTCTTCTCTCGAATCTTTTCGACCTCGACGATCTCGCCGTTGTCGCGGTAGATCACGCCGTCTTCGGTCATTTGCGCCAATTCCTCTTCGCTGAAGCGGGCAATGTGCTTGTTCAGCGAGTCGCCGTGCGATGCGTCTGCGGCTGCATCGTGCGAGCTAACCATCGCATATTGCTGGGGAACCTGGCCGTTCACAAGCGGAACCTGGACCATTTGGCCGTCCGGCATTGCAAGCGTGGTGTACGAAGGCTTGCCAATCTTGCTGATCTGTTTGACCACCATGATTCCGACGATCAGCAGGGCAAAGATGGGAAGCATCGACATGATCTGCTGGAGTCGAGCCGAACTGGCGGCCTCGCCCTGAGCCTGCATCACCTGGTTCTTTGCCGAGTTGTCGAAGGAGGTTGCCGTGACGCTAGCCACGAAGCTCTTCTTGTCCTTGTTGGCGATCTCGGCATTGATGTAATCCTTCAGGGACTGGAGTCGGCCCGCATCGGCAAACGGCTTGTCTTTGCCGCTGTCGGCCAAGATGTTGATGGTCATGGACTTGATGACGCCAACGGCGGGATTGCTCTCCGTTTCGGTCAGGGTCGAGTTCGGCGCCAACTCTTGTACGCTGTTCTCATAGTGGTCCTTGTCTCCACCTGAAGTCCCCGCTGGTTGTTGCGTCAAGTTAGCAGCCGCTCCTGCGGCGACGGGCGCACCGCCGCCCTGACCGTTCATCTTTTCGGTCATGGACTTGGTGGCCGCGCCTTTCTTGAATTCCTGCGAAGTCGTCTTCACATGCTTCTGGTCCATGTCGACCTCGCACGTGACGCTGACGCTGGTAGATCCGGTTCCAAATACCGCGTCGAGTTTGCTCTGGAGTCGGGTCTCTTCCTTTCGGGCTAAAGACTGCTCCATGTCGAGCTTGCTGGTAGCCATGGTATCGCTACCGTCCAATTCGTTACCGTTATAAAGGGCTTGGGATCGTTCGTCGAGAACCACGACATGCTTCAAATCGAGTCCGTCAACCGAGTTTGCAACCAGCATGGCGATTCCTTTGGCCGATTCGTGGGAAATGGAACCATTGCCTGAGGTAACGAGGTTGATGGCGGCGGTGGGCGGTCGCTGCTGCTCGGCAAAGGGCGATGGGTCGCCGAGCGTAATATGAACCTGGGCCATCCGAACGCCGGGATTAGTTTCGATCGAAGCGGAAAGTTCACCTTCGGCGATTGCTTTCAACCGCTGTCGCTCGACCGCAGGCGTGGTGGTGAGGTTCATGTCACCGAGGTTTTCGACTCCGAGGTGAGCGCCTTTAGGAATCTTGCCACTCGAAGCGAGTTGCATGCGCAGCTCGTTGACCCTGTCGGCAGGGACCTCGACCTGACCGGGCAGATCGTACTTGACCGGAACGCCGCGCGTCTGTAGCTCGGCTACGATTTGCCCCTGGCTGGCGTCGTCCAGACCGCCGTAGAGCAAGGCGTACCGAGGCCGCGAGGCCACGGAGTAGATCCCGACGAGCAGCAGCAACGTAACTGCGATGCCGCCCAGCGTCGTGTATCGTTGGGCCGGACTGCTGTCCGCCCACCAATTCTTTATTCGTTCGATGATTCCGCCCATGGTTTTAGTCCCGAGGGGCAGAAGCTAGGACTAGATTTGCATTCTCGAAAGCTCCTGATACGCCTCAAGCAGCTTGTTTCGCACCGCAAGGGTGAGCTGCATAGACGTGGAAGCTTTTTCCATTGCAATCATGACGTCGTGAACTTCTACCGGTCGTCGACCCGTCATAAAGTCCGTTTGAATCTCAGAAGCTTTATTCTGAGAGTTGTTTACTTCCTTCATGACGTCCATCAACATTTCGGCGAAATCGCCTTTTTTACCAGCGGACTGAGTCGCAGTACCAAGCTGACCCTGTTCAAGGGCTTGCTGAACCGCTGGATTGATAGAAATGTTCATCTACTTTGTTAGGTTTCGGCTAGATCTTGCCGATCTGGAGGGCGGAATTGATCATTCCTTTCGCCGTGTTGAAAGCGGCGATGTTTGCCTCGTATGCGCGGCTTGCACCGATCATGTCCACCATTTCCATCGTGGGGTCCACGTTGGTCATCGTGACTTCGCCGGTTGCGGGATCGTGGAACGGGCTGGACCAGTCCACCTTCTTCAGGCAGGGGCGATCCATATCCTGGATAACGGACGTGATCTTCACGCCCTGATCCGTCGAATCGAGGACGACTTCGCGCCGCCGATAGCCGTCTTGGCCCGGTCGGGCGACGGTGTTGGCGTTTGCGATGTTGCCAGAAATCACGTCCATGCGGAACCGCTCGGCGGCAAGACCGCTAGAGCTGTACTGCAAGGCGTTGGCGAGGGATCCAATTCTCATCTATTAATGTCCTTCTCGAATCACGTTCTTCAAGCCGGAGAAATACCGACTCGTCAGCTCGGTGAGCGTGTTGTATCGGGTCTCGGTGTTGGCAATCGACATGACTTCGTACTCCATATCGACGTTATTGCCGTCGGTGCGGAGAGAAGACTTTTCGCTGCGCATTCCCGCGATGCTTCGATTTGCGACGAGCTGGTCGAAGTTGTCCATGCTGTCTTCCAGCATGATGTTGAAATCGCAGTCTTGGCGCTTGTAGCCGGGCGTGTTGACGTTGGCCAGATTCTTCATCAAGAGCGACTGGCGCTCGGATGTGCGATCCAGCGACCGATTTAAGCGGTCGGAAGTCGGCCCAAATAGATTATCCAAATAAGACACGGTCGTTTTCCTACGATCCGCGCATCCTTGTGCTGGCTCGATCCGATCCTTGGACCGAGAGGCGTTCGACGCCTACCTTGGTTATCGGAGCAAATTTGAAAAAATGGAGCGTTAGCCGCCGTTCAGTACCGACGGCGCGACTTTGCGGTCGAACCCAAAGAAGCGATTAGCCGCGATGTGCTTGGGGTTGGACGTCAGGAAGAACGCATAGTTGTTGTCGTCCACCTTCGCCATCTCTTCACCGTATCGCGACGCGTACTGAGCCTTCAGTCGGCGCGCGACCTCGCTCAGTTCCTCCGTCTTATCGTCGCGAGTCTGCGTATTCTCGACGGCGGCCAGGCGAACCTTTTGCGACTCGCTCAGTTTGCCGATGCCACGGTTGAGAACCTTGAACGGTCGGCGCAGGTAGGAACCGGCAGTAAAAAGCGTTTCGAAGTTGCCGAATCGAACGATATTGATGAGCTCGAGCGCACGAATCGCATCTTCATTTGCTTGGGGATTGCCCTTCTCGACCTCATGCTCGGCCAGTTCGGAAAGTCGGTTGGCCAACGATGCACAGGAGTTGAAGATGTCGCCCTTCGGACCTTCGATCAGTGACTCGCCGCAGTAGCCGGGATAGATTTGCTGGAGTCGACCGGATTTTGATCCCTCCACCCAACTTTCGGCAAGGTGACGAATTACAGCGTCGTCGGTATTGAGGTGTTCGACCGCGGACTTTGTCTCGCCCACGATCTCCGTATAGGCGTCAGCCCTCGCATCGATCTTTTCATCGATGACGACCGGAAAGAAAGAGTCATGGCAGCGGATGCTGTCGACGGCACCAACCGTTCCTCCAAATACTATAACCAGGACTCCCGCTTTGGGCAGGAGCGCGAATACACCCCGCATAAATACAATCATCGGCACGCGTTTGCCGGGTTCCATAGGGTTTTTACAAATAGGGGAAAAGTCCCGGTAATTTTCAGAAAATCTAAAAGACGCTTTAAGTTTTCTGATATAATGATTGCAGGGTAATGAAGATTACTCAAGGGAAATACGGAGAATCCGAAATGAATACATATTGTCAGAGCTGGGAGTCCAACCTTGTCGAAGAAATTCGAAAAGGAGACGAGGTCGCCTTCGATCTCTTCATGGACACATACCGACCGATGCTAACGGGCCTCGCTCTGCGCAAGCTGCATAACACCGAGGACGCCAATGATGTTGTCCAAGAGACGTTCGTCAAAGCGTTTCGAAGCCTGAAAGACTTCGACACCACTCGACCGCTGCGGCCCTGGCTCACACGAATCTGCCTTAACTGCATCGTGGATCTTGCCCGACAGCGCCGAACCAATATCGAATCGATCGAAAACGTGGAGTACTCGCTCTCCGATGGAGGAGCAGCGTCAGAATCCGCGGACGGAGCGCTCATTCGCGGCCAGGTGATGGAAGCGATCAAGCGATTGCCGTGGCGATACCGACAGATCATCATGATGCGACACTTCGACCATCTCGACGTAAGCGAGATTGCGACGCAGTTGCACAAGCCGGAAGGCACGATCAAGAGCTGGCTGTTCCGAGCGAGAGCCATGCTCCAGCGCGACCTTTCGCCGATCTTCGGCTAATCGCCGATCTAGACGTCGAAGTGCCCCCAAGTACTTGGGGGCACTTAAATTTTTTTGGGTTAGAAAAATGAGAACGCCCGCTTTTAAAAGCGGGCGTTCTTGTTTTCGAAAGGCGAGAGCCTATTCTTCCGAATCTGCCGAATCGGTTTCGACTTCCGGCGCATCCAAATCGTCGCCTTCGCCGTCGTCCGTACCCTTCACTATTCGTGCGATCGACGCCACTGCGTCTCCGCCAGACAAGTTGACGAGCTTCACACCTTGTGCCACGCGACCCGTCGCTCGGATTTCCTTGATCCGCATGCGGATGCCCTTGCCCTTGGTCGTCATGAGGAGGAGTTTGTCGTCTTCTTCGACTACTTCGGCGCCGACCACCAAGCCGGTCTTTTCCGTGCAGTTCATGGTCAAAATGCCCGAGCCGCCCCGGCTCTGCACGCGGTACTCGTCGAGCTTCGTGCGCTTGCCGTAGCCGTTTTCGGATACGACCAGCAGAGAAAGCTCGTCGTCCACCACCGCCGCCGTCACGACTTGGTCGTCCGGGTTGCCTTCCTTGAACTGGATGGCCCGCACACCGCCTGCTGCTCGGCTTCGCGAGGTCGCCTGAGTCTCGCTGAAGCGGATCGACTGACCCTCTCGCGTGACCAGAATCACGTCGTCCTTGCCCTTGGTGCGGAGCGCCCAACCGAGTTCGTCGCCCTCTTCGATGTCGAAGGCGATGAGGCCGTTGTTGCGGATGTTGGCAAACGCGGAAAGCGGCGTTCGCTTGATCTCCGCACTGTCCTTGGCGCCGGTACCCCGCGTGATCATCGTCAAGAAGCCTTCGCTGTTGAGGTCCTTCACGCTGACCGTCGCCGTGACGCGCTCGCCGCCAACGATGTTGATGTAGTTGATGACCGGCATGCCCTTGGCGTAGCGGCCAGTTTCGGGAATCTCGTAGCCCTTCAGCTTGTACACGCGGCCCCGGTCGGTAAAGAACAGGATCGTGTGATGCGTGCTCACCTGGAACAGGTGCGCTGGCTCGTCGTCTGCCTTCAGGGTGTTGTTCACGCCCTTGCCGCCGCGCTTCTGCTGTCGATAGGCGTCGATGCTCACGCGCTTGATGTAGCCGTCTCGCGAAATCGAGATGATCGCTTCCTCGTCGGGGATCAGGTCTTCTTCGGTAAATTCGCCCGCTTCGCGCTGTTGGATTCTGGTTCGTCGCTCGTCGCCGTGCTTGTCGCGCAGCACCGTAATTTCGTCCTTCAGAACCTCGCGCTTGCGGTCCTCGTTGTTCAGGATGTCCAGCAAGTCCTGCGTCTTGCGCAGAGCCGCCTTGTAAGTCTCTTCCAACTCCTGCTGAGCAAGCTGAGTCAACTGGCGAAGGGGCATGTTCAAAATTGCGTTGGCCTGCAGAGCCGACATATCGAACTCGCGCACCAACTCGGCTCGCGCCACACCGGCGTCGGGAGATCGTCGGATCAAGGCGATGACCTCGTCCAGGAACCGTCGGGCAATCTGGAAGCCTTCCGAAAGGTGAACTTCTTCCAGCGCTCGATAGAGTTCGTAACGGGTGCGTCGCTCAATGACCTCGCGTCGATGCTTCAGATACTGGTCGAGCATCAACAGCAACGGTGCCGTACGCGGCGCGCCTTCCACCAGCGACAGCATGATGACGCCGAACGACGTTCGCAGGTTCGTGTGCTTCAGCAGGTAGTTCAGCGCCTTGTTCGGGTTGACGTCGCGTCGAACCTCGATCTCGATGCGCATGCCGCGCTTGTCCGAGTAGTCCTGAACGTTGAGAATGCCGTCAAACTTGCGCTCCTTGGCCACCCGCGCAATGCTCTCGATCAGCGTTCGCTTGTTGACCTGGTACGGAATCTCCGTCACGACGATCACGGACTTGCCCGCATCGCCCGGCTCGATCATCGTCTTGGCTTGCATTACGATCGATCCGCGGCCGGTCTCATAAGCCTGGCGGATGCCCTTCGTGCCCATGATGATGCCGTAAGTGGGGAAGTCGGGACCCGGAAGGTACTCCATCACCTCTTCCAGCGAGGAGGTGGGGTTGTCGATGCGGTATAACGCCGCGTTGCAAACTTCGGTCAGGTTGTGGGGCGGCAGGTTCGTGGCCATACCGACCGCGATGCCCTGCGAGCCGTTGCAAAGCAGGTTCGGGAACTTACCGGGCAGAACCGTCGGTTCGTTGTCCGACTGCAGGTAGTTCAGCATGAAGTCGACCGTCTCACGGTCGAGGTCTTCCAGAAGCTCCATCGCCACCGGCGTCAGTCGGCATTCCGTATATCGCATGGCCGCCGCGCCGTCGCCGTCGATCGAACCAAAGTTCCCCTGTCCGTCGATCAGCGGATATCGCAGAGCCCACGGCTGAGCCATTCGAACCATCGTGGGATACACGACTTCGTTACCGTGCGGGTGGTAGTTCGCCGTCGTCTCGCCCGTCACCTTCGCACACTTCGTATGCGGGTTGCTCGGCGTGAGGTTCAGCCCTCGCATTGCGAACAAAATTCGACGCTGAACGGGCTTTAATCCGTCACGAACGTCCGGCAATGCGCGGGAGATAATGACGGACATTGCGTAGTTGACGTAACTACGACCCAGTTCCTCATCGACGTTAACAATGGAAAGGTTCGGATTGTCTTCTGCCACGGGTGGAATTCCAGACGTTTAAGCGGACCTTTTAGCCTCACTTGAACCTAGATAGGATACCCGTTTGACTCTGAAGAATGCTGGGAAACGGGGCGACCCACACGAATAGTCCAAGATCAAAAGAACTAGCTCAATAGCATCTTCCGCAGGCCATCGGCACGTTTGCCGTCGGCGTGCTCCTCAGTCTCGATTGAAAGCAGATTGACCGTCGCCAAAGCGCGATCCAGCTTGTCTACGCCGCCCGGAAAGCCCGGCAAGCCCGCGCTCGCCGCCCACCGGAGCGAACCCAACACCCGAAACGCATCCAGAAGCGAAATCTTGGGTGAACCGGTCAAAAACTGCAAAGCCTGCCGAGCCTTGTCTTCCAAGACCGTCTGTCCCAATTCCCGCCGCGCCTTTCGCTCGCGCTCGATCAGGTACTCGCAAGTCCCTACGAACTTCGCCAGCGAAGCGCTTGTCGTCGAAACCTGGGCGTAAGCCCCGACTGGACGCGACCCCTCGCCATATAGACCCCGAATCGTGATGCCATCGTCCACCAGCGCTTGCAGAATTTCCGGCAGTTTATTGTCGTAGCCCAGGGCCACCAGGTGGAGCATCACCGAATGCCGGGTCCCCCGTCCGGTATTGAACAAACTGCTCGCAAGGTAGCCGAAGTCCTTTCGAAAGGCGAACCGCAAATGCTCCGAAAGCTCGTGCAGAAAGCTCGATAACTTCCGCGCCATCTGATCCGAGCAGAACCCCGCACCGATCACTTGGACTCGAAGATGATCCTCTTCGTTGATCATTACGCTAAGGCCCTCATCCTTTGAGATGGTTACCGCCCGGCCCGGAAGCGTCCAGTGGTAGTTGGTCGAAATCAGCCGCTTCGCCACCAACTGCTCGCGCTCGCGGAGCGTCATGCTCTTGTAGATTTCCGCCGTCGGCTCGACCTGCTGAACTGCACCAATCACCTCGTTCATGATCTCCAACAGTTCGTTGGTGGAGCAGAGATGAGGAAACTTCCGACCATCCAGATTGCGCATCGCTCTCGCCCGTGTCGAGATCGCGACATCGCTCAGTTCGGTTGTGGTCGGCATCATGGCTGCTTAAGCGTAAGCGAGTTCAACGATTTTCTTTGCGGCTTCTTCAACCGTCGCCGCCGGAATGATTCGCGAACCCTCGAGAATCTTTCGGCCTTCCTCGACGGCGGTGCCTTCGATGCGCGCCACAACGGGAATCTTCACGTCCAACTGGTCAAATGCTTCCAGCACACCCTTCGCGACTTCGTCTACGCGGGTGATGCCGCCAAAGATGTTGATCAGCAGGCCCTTCACGTTCGGGTCCATCATGATCAGCTCGACACAGCTCTTCACACGCTCGGCCTTTGCACCACCGCCTACGTCCAAGAAGTTTGCCGGCTTACCGCCCGCCGCATTCACTTCGTCCAGCGACTGCATGGTCAGGCCCGCGCCGTTGGCCATGATGCCAACTTCGCCGCCGAGATTCACATAGGCGATGCCTCGCCGCATGGCTTCGGCCTCGATGGGATCGTCCGCCGAATCCGAGGAAGTCTCTTCGTACTCCTTCTTTCGGAACAGCGCATTCTCGTCGATGGAAACCTTCGCATCTGCCGCGATCAGCTTGCCGTCCGGCGTGAGTGCGACCGGGTTGATTTCGATCAGGTCGGCGTCTTCTTCGATGTAAGCCTTCACCAGCTTCTTGATCATCGAAACCATCTGTCCTGCAGCTTCCTTGGGAATGTTCGCCTGCTTCACGGCATCGCGAATCTCAAAATCGCAAAGGCCCCATGCCGGATCTACGACCAGCTTGATGATCGCTTCCGGCTTCTCTTCCGCAACCTGCTCGATCTCCATCCCGCCTTCCTTCGAAATCATCACGATGTTCTTCTGAAGGTTTCGATCCAGCAGAACGGAAAGGTAGTACTCCTGGGCGATGTCGATGGTCTTACCGACCAAGATCTTCTCGACGATCATGCCCGCCGGGTTCTGGATACTCACCAGCCGTTTGCCGATGAGCTCCTTCGCAAAGGTCGCCGCGTCGTTCGCATTTTCGAACAGTTTCACGCCTCCGGCCTTACCACGCCCGCCCATCAGAACCTGAGCCTTGACGACGACATGGCCTCCCAGCTTCTCGGCGATCGCTCGGGCCCCTTCCGGGTTGTCGGTGACTTCGCCTTCGGGAACAGGAACGCCGTATTTGGCGAGAAGGTCTTTGGATTGGTACTCGTGAAGCTTCATCAGCTAGCAAAAAGGGTACCCAAAAACAAAGCCCCTCGCGGTGACGCAAGGGGCTTTGTTTTGCCGGTCAGAGCCGACTAGATCGAGGACTTGCTGGTGCCCGAAACGTTCAGTTGGTCGATGGACAGGGTGTACGCCTGCGTTCCCATTCGAACCGATAGGACATTTCGAACCATGATGCGAATCATGTTGCTGCCGTTGAGGTAGTGCGGAAGCGCGCTCAACGGAATCGAGAAGCTCGATGCCTTCAGTTGTGAGGACATCGACATCGAACCGAACTGATCCCACGAACCGGTCGAGTTGTTGTACAAGAAGACGAGGGCGCTGGAGCGGTCCGCCGACTTGGCCGAAATGTTGATCGTGGCCGTCAAGAGGTCCGCCGCATCGGGAGCAACGTAAACGTAGGTGTCTACGCCCGCGGTCGCGCCGAGACGATTTCGGCTCACCGACTTGACGTTGTACATCATGCCGTCCACCGACTTGACCGCCGCACCGGCCGCTGCCAGCGAGCCATAGCTGCCAAGCTGAGTACCTTCAGAGACGCCTCCGACCACTGCAACCTGGGCCGAAACCGGCGTTCCGTCGTAGGGAAGTGGCTGGCTGACCTGCTGGATGCAGCTATACGCGTTGACTCGGCCATGGATGACGAAGTCGCCGACGTAGTCGCAGGTCGAGAAGATGATATCGCGTACTTCCTGGTTCGTCAGCGACGGATTTCGACCGATCATCAGACCGGCGACGCTAGCCGCAAACGGACAGGCCATCGAGGTACCGCTCTCATACACATAGTCGGTCGAGCTGCCAAAGAACGTCGAAAGAATGTTTTCGCCTGGTGCCGCGATGTGAACCCAGTCGCCATAGGTCGAGAAGTCAGCTCGCTGGTCGGCAGAGTTAGTCGCCGCGACGGCGATGACGTTATCCAGAGCCGCCGGATAGTGCTTCACCGTGTCGCCGTTATTGCCCGCCGCGGCAAAAAGGATGACTCCTTTGCCCCATGCGTAGTTGACCGCGTCCTGCTCCACCTGACTTGGGGCGCTGGAACCGTAAGACATCGAAATGACTCGGGCTCCCTTGTTGGCCGCGTCGATCATGGCGCTTGCCGAGGTCGAAGCGTACGCGTTCGGGAAAATCTTCATGTGGAGAAGCTGGCCATTGAAGCACACGCTCGCCACACCTTTGCCGTTGTCTGTCGCCGCGACTGCGATACCCGAAGTGTGAGTGCCGTGGCCGCTGCCCGTATCGTCGGTGACATCGCCGTCATTATCCGACCAGTCGTAGCATCCGGGAGCGATCCGACCAACGAATTCTTCGTGGTCCAAGCGAACGCCCGTGTCGATGACGCACATGATCGTCGAGCTACTGCCCTTCGAAATGTCCCATGCCGCTCGGGCTTGAACTCGGTCCATGCCGTATTGCTCGCCGAGGCGCGGATCATTCGGAACATAGTCCAACTGGCGGAGCGGGTTGCGCTCTGCATAAACGACGTTGTGGTCGGCTCGGAAAACCTGGATCGCTCTTTCCGGCGTCATGCCCGAAACGCGAATTCGTTCCACTTTGATTTCCTTCATCGTGGAGACGGTGGTTCCTCCCGTCACGATCTTCCTCATCAGAGGAACGCCGCCCGTCTTGTATTTCACAAGGATTTCATTGGGGGCGTACTGGGTGCCCGATGCGTAGCCGCATACGGGTAGAGCCGCCAAAATGAGTGCAATCGTACGTAGTTTCACCATTGGCTAGATAAGACCTCGCCCCAACTATACATCAAAATTGAATCTAAGCGGACCAAAACGGACCAGAAAATGCCAAACCTGGCTGGATTTTAGGGGGATCCGGTTCATCTTCGAACCGGAAAAGATAATCTCAAAAAGAGGTCATCCCATCGCCTTTATACCCTCATCTTTGGCCGAATTCCTCTAAAGAAAAAACCTGAAGTGCCGAATCAGATATTGGAATGCAGTCTGCGATTGCGGTTGATGGGTTGTTCGTCCAGTATCGAACGAAACGGGGTGAAATGGTAGATGCCGTCAAGGACCTGACTTTTCAGGTTCAAGAAGGCGAGATTGTGGGATTCCTGGGCCCGAACGGAGCCGGGAAGTCTTCGACCCTCAAAGTCTTAATGGGATTTGTCACGCCCAAAAGTGGCCGTGCGACGATTTTCGGCGAACAGGCGGGAACGCCCGACTCGCGAAAGAACATCGGATACCTCCCCGAGGTCGCGATGTACTATCCCTTTCTCACTCCGCTCGAAACCCTCACCATGTACGGTGAACTCCAAGGCCTCGGCGGACCGTCCCTCAACAAAGAGATTTTAGAATTACTGGAGATGCTGGGCATCGCCGGCGCGGCGAAAAAGCTGAATCGAAGCATGAGCAAAGGCATGCTCCAGCGTGTGGGTATTGCCCAAGCGCTCCTTGGCAAGCCTCGATTGCTCGTCCTCGATGAAGTCACCAGCGGCCTGGACCCTGTCGGTCGTAAGGAGCTTCGCAACCTCCTCATCCAACGCCAAAAGGAAGGCGCAACCCTCTTTTTCAGTAGTCACGAACTCGCCGAAGTCGACATGCTCTGCGATCGCATCCTTCTCATCAACAAAGGTGAATTCGTCGAAGAGCGAATCGTGTCCCAACTAAAGGACGAACTCCGCAATTTCGCTCTGGTCTTCCAAGGTGCAACCTCGATGGTCGGCCTAAGCCAAGATATTCAGGAGCGAGGCAATGAAACCTTCGAAGCCAAATTCCACACCAAACCCGACTTGATCAAGGCGATCGAGAGGGTCCAACTAGGCGGCGGAGAAATCCTCGATGTCGTCTCCCAAGAGGGTTCCCTCGAAGAGTACTTCGTTGAGAAAGTGCAGGTGGCGGCATGAATTTCGCCTGCTATCGAGCCCTCGCCCGCTCGGTCATCCTCGAATCTTTGCGTCGCAAAGACCTTTGGGTGGTGGCCATTCTCGGTTTCCTCATCATTCTCGCCGCCGGTACCCTCGGCTTCTTTGGTTTCGACGGCCTCGAAATCTTCGCCAAGGACCTCGCGGTAACCGTCCTCGGACTCTTTTCGACGATCATCGCCGTGCTCACGTCCTGCCGTCTGATCCCCGACGAAGTCAAAAACCGAACGCTTTATCCGCTGCTCTCGCGCCCCATCAGCCGCTTTGACCTCTTGGTCGGCAAGCTCATCGGTGCGGTGATCGTGACCTGGATCTCCTTCTTCATTCTGTGCCTCCTTACGTCGGTCGCCCTGTCGATCTTCCATGTGCAGTTCACCGCCATCATGCTCCAGTACGTCTTCGCCAAGATGCTGGGCCTCATGGTCGTTTGCGCGTTTTCGATGGCGCTCAGCGTCTATCTGACCCCGAGCGCCGCCGCAACCATGGCGTTCATTCTCGCCTTTGGTTCGCCGATGCTCACCCGTGGACTCACGATGTCGGCGGGTACCGTCAGCCCGGCCACCAAATCGCTTTACGCCGTCATCACCAGCGTCATGCCCCAAGTTCAGCTTTTCGATCTCGGTGGCCGCACCGTCTATCCGAACTGGACCACCGTTCCGATGTGGGTGCTGGCCTTCTTGCTCGGTTATGGCCTCTTCTACTCGTTCGCCATGCTCGGCATCGGGTGGCTGAAGTTCAGGAAGCAGGCGGTCTAACCATGAAGGCCTGGATCATCGCGGGTTCCATGGCGGGAGCCGTGGCGTTTGGAACCCAAACCAACCAAATTCGCTCGATCGTCAATCCGTCGGTGCGCGCCACCGGCCTCGAAGTGCAGGACAGCCACGCCGCCGCCTCGCTCCTCGGCCAGTTTCGAACCAACATTTCCTCCTTCCTCTACGTTCGTACCGACCTCTATCTGCATGGTGGCGTCGAGATGCGGCCCCTGACCAATGCGGAAGAAAAGGAAGGGAAGAAGGGCGTCGGCCACGCCGCCGACGAAACCGAACAGATTGCCGATGACGATCATATCGTCACCGTCATTCCGTCGGCAAAGGAAGACTTTCGGGGCATTCTCGGCGACATCGAACGTGCCACCGCCAGCTATAAGGATATGACGGGTCACCACCACCAGTCACCAGGTCAAACCCTCCCACTCTTTCGGGTCATGACGTGGCTCGATCCTCAGTTTGTCGATGGCTGGACCACCGCTGGCTATATTATCCTGTGGGATAAGAAGCCGGGTTGCGTCGAGAAATCGCTGGCTTTTCTTGAGTCAGGACTAGAGGAAAATCCCAACAGCGTCGATATCCTCGGGCAGATCGCCTATTGCTACCTTCGCGAAATTAAAGAGATCGGCTACGAGGGCCGTAACTACAAGCAAGCGTTGCCTTACCTCGAAAAGGCCCGCAAGATCGGCCTCGAAAACCGCGAGACCCTTTCGGATACGGAAAAGGAAGCCCTCGAAGAGAATTACCGACGCCTCTCGGTCTGTTATCGCGAACTCGGCGATTACCAAAAGATGGCTGAAGTCGCCGCCGAAGGTCTCCAGATGTTCGGGCAGGACGGTTCGCTCCGGCTCCACTTTAACGAGGCGCAGGCACTGATGAAGGGCAAGAAGGTTGATAAGTCCGCCCTCAATCTTCCTGATCCCGAAGTTGGGAAGTAACTCACCGCATCCTTCGCCTTCGCTAGACCGTATGCTAAGGCAATATGCTGCTGGCTTCGTCGTTCGTCTTTGCTTGGGTCGCCCAAGCCCAGTCCGTCGATACCGACATTTATTTTGCCGACGCCAAGGCGGGTTCGAACCACTACGAAGTCCATGCCGATCACTCGATCGATTCGACTTCGTCGCTGACCCTGCAAGGGCTCTTCATCGAGTCCCATCTGAAAATCAGCTTCGACAAAGATAAGCCAGTCACGCTCGACTTCCAGGAGTCGATGAAGCAGGGCGATAAGGTCCTGCGCTCCGGCAAGGAAATTGTCAAAGACGGCAAAGCGAGCGTTAGCACCAATACCGACACCGAACCCCGTCAGGTCGATGTCGAGCTAAGTTGGCCGATGTTTGCCAACTTCCATCCTCAAGTCAGCCAGGACCTCTTCAAGTCCATCAAGTGGGACCAGCGCGTCAAGCAGAAAATCTCCGGCTTCATCGTCGAAGCCCTTCGGCCGTTCGACCTTGAAATCACCCCCACCGATACGTCGAAAATCGTCACCGCAGACGGTACGGTCGTCGTAAAGAAGGCCGATGTCGCGATCGGCACCACCAAGCTGATCATGGCTTTCACCGACAAGGGCGACTATATCGGCATGGACGTCCCGTCCCAAAAGCTGCGCATGGTGCGTCGAGGCTACGAAGCCGCCTTTGCCGATCCGCTCGCGAAATTCACCGAACTCAGCCCTGCTAAATACGAGCCCAAGTCCGTCGTCATCGACATACCCATGCGTGATGGTGTCGTCACCAAAGCAACCGCCATCGAGCCGACCGAAGCAGGGAAGTACCCGGTCATCCTGTCGCGAACCCCCTACAACCGAAAGATGTCCCTCGACGAAGGCTCCCACTACGCCAAGCGTGGCTATATCTATATCGTGCAGGACGTCCGCGGAACTGGCGAAAGTAAAGGCAAGTTTGACCCGATGGTGAACGAATGCAAAGACGGCTACGATACCATCGACTGGATCAGCAAGCAGGACTGGTGCGATGGCAATATCGGCATGATCGGTGCAAGCTACGGCGGTTTTGTTCAGTGGGCGGCTGCTGTTGAACAGCATCCTGCTCTCAAGTGCATCGTTCCCCAGGTCTCGCCGCCGTCCAGCGCCATGTGGAACCTGCCGTACGAGAACGGTGTCTTTACCCTCCTTTCCGATCTCTGGTGGCTCCGTCTGGTCGATAATCCCGAAGGGCAGAATCTCCTGGGTGCCATGTCCGACATCACCAACATGAAGGCGCTCGAAACCTTGCCGCTCGACAAAGCTGACGACAAGCTGCTGGGCTTCAACTCGCCGATCTTCAGTACCTGGCTCCAGCGCGATACCTCGACCAAATGGTCTGGGTGGAATTTTGACAACCTGATGCCCAAGGTCACCATCCCGGCCCTCCACATCTCGGGCTGGTACGATGGCGATGAAATCGGCACGCAGCGCAACTGGCGCTTCGTAGTCGATGGCGGTAACAAAAACCAATGGCTGATCTATGGCCCGTGGACCCACTTCTTCAACACCACCAGCAAGCTCGGCGACATGGACTTCGGCCCCGATGCCATCATCGAACTCGACTCGCTCTACCTCCGCTGGTTCGATACCTGGCTCAAGCACAAGGACGTCAGTCTGAATAAAGTTCCGAGGGTGCGCTACTTCGTTACGAATGAAAATAAGTGGCGAACGTCGAGCGCTTGGCCCCCCGCCGAGTCGAAGCCCGAAACGCTGGCTTTCCAATTCGGCAAGGTCAACACGGGACCTAAATCCGAAGCGAAGCTCGTTACTAAGGTCAAAAAGACGACGATGGCAAACTCGACCTACGATCCCGCCAAGGACAAAATCAAGATCGAATCCTTGGAGGTGAACCCAACGGGCGGCGACGTCTACATCAAAGATTCCAAAATTACGAAAGACCAAATCTTCCTCCGCAGCGAGCCCTTCAAGGAAGACCGGGTCATCACCGGACCCGCGACCGTCGAATTTGACTTCAAGTCCTCCGCACCCGACACCAGCTTCTTCGCCATCGCCTTTGATGATGACCCTGCCAAAGGAAATTTCTTCGTCTTCCGACCGGGCAAAATCAAAGCGTCCTATATCGGTGGCCTGGACAAACAGCGCTTCCTAACTCCCGGCAAGGTCTATCACGCCAAACTCCAGCTCTGGGACGGCGCAAACCTGTTCCGCAAGGGGCATCGCCTCACGGTCATGATCCTTCAATCCGAGTTCCCCGGCGTAGCCCGGAACCTCGGTACAAAGGAACCCATCGCGACCGGAACCAAGATGTCCGTTCAAAAGAACGTCATTATCTCCGATGCGAAACATCCAGCTTTTATCCGCTTCTATTCCGCTAAAGCGTGAAAGAATGACGATAAAGAGAGGACGACGAAGGACAATTTCGTGGTTGGACCCTGGCATTATTGCCAGTTTCAGGTACGAAAGTGGCGTTTCTTAACATCGAACCCTTAGACTGGAAGTGGGCCGATTATTTTGGTTTAGACATCCTTTCTCCTCCCATTTGGAGGAATCGGCCCGCTTAATTACTTTCGAACAAGGGCGATCGAGAGTTGGAGGATATCTCTGTTATGAAATTGATCACTACTTTGGCTATTGGGGCACTTTCGGCCTCCTTTGCTTTCGCAAATCCGGTATTTCTCGATGCATCGGACTACAACGTCTTCGTGCGCGAAGGCTTCTCTGGTCAAAACTCGGACGTTCAGGGCCGAGTCGCGGTCGGAGGCACATTCAACGTCCAGAACTACAGCATCGGTTCTGGTCTCTCCGCCTTCAATGGCGTCTCGCTGATGTCGGGCGGTGACTTTACCTACAACAACGGTCAGGTCTTCCACGGCAACGTCACCACGAGCGATACCACGCCGACCACGCCGGGCATGAACGTTGTCGAGGGCTCGCTTTACAGCAATACGGCTCCGACGATCGTGATCCCCGAACTCATGACCGAACTGGTTGCCCGCTCCGGATACATCGGTTCGCAGGCCGCGACCGGTACCACGGACTACAGCTTTGGCTCGCTGACACTGTCCGGTGGCTCGGGCGACACTCGCTACTTCGACGTCACGGCCTCTCAACTCGCGTCCACGACAAACTTTGTGATCAACGCTCCGTCGAACGCCACCGTCGTCGTGAATGTGAACGGTGCCAATGCCTCGTTCCAAAACGCGGGCTACAGTCTCACCGGCGGCATCGACGCCAGCCACGTGTTGCTAAACTTCTGGAACGCGACTAGCCTCTCGATGTCGGGTGTCGGCGTCTCGGGTAGCGTTTTCGCTCCCCAGGCCGATGTCACGTTCAACAACGGGCAGCTCAACGGTCAATTGGTCGCTCATAGCTTCAATGGCACCGGCGAAATGCACATCGCTGATTTCACCGGAATCGTGCCGGTTCCCGAGCCCGCCGCACTCAGCGTCGTCGCCGTTGGACTCATCGGCCTCTTCCTTCGCCGACGAAAGTAGTCTTTCGCCGACCTGGACTCTGTGCCCCGCTCAGCCGAGCGGGGCATTTTTGTGTTTCTTATCGCTCCCTTAGCGTCTCGTTCACGCCCCGTTAACCAAGCCCTGGTTCAATGACAAACGGAAACGGATATCCCTCCTTTTGCCAACGCCATCACCCTTTATTGCCATCACTTATCCTGCAATGCCCCGTCGCTCATCCGACGGGGCATTTTTTTCACTGGGAGCCGCGAGCGTCTCGCTGTTTTGTTGGATTAGACGACCACGCGTCCAGATTGCAGGATTGGATATGGCCCTAATCGGCGGCAATACCAATAGTTGTAACGCCCTCCTCCCTGCCTTATTCCAATTTGAAGGCTGACCACGGAGTGGTCACAGACAATAGCCGGGTGGTCGGAGCGAGGTACGAGCGTAGACCCCGGACGATCTGGTTTCCGCAACAGTCCGAGGAGCGAAGTCGAAGACCCCGGCGAGCAGCGCGAGGGAAATGGAGCAAAGCGGAATCGGGGCGACCCCGCCATTATGGCGGCAACTTACGACGGACCTTATCTTCAGGAGAAGTGCGCGATGGTGACCAGGCAAAAGTCCCCAACGCATTTTTAACCCAAATAAGGGTTCAATTACTTCTGTGCGCCCCCGCTCGACCGACCTAGCCCTGCTAGCTGCCGTCTTCCTAGACATGGTCGGGTTCACCATGCTCATTCCCGACATCCAGCTTCGGGCTGAAGCCATGCTCGGCGGAATCGCCTTCAAGGGCCCCATTATCGGTGCGCTTCTCCAATCCACGTTCATCGTTCAGCTTTTCGCGTCCCCTCGTTGGGGACGTTGGGCCGACTCGACCGGACGTCGAAAAGTCTTCGTCTTCTGCCAGTGGATATCCTCCCTCGCGATGCTCGTCTATGGGGCAGCCGGGTCCGTTGCCCTCCTCTTCCTTAGTCGAATCCTCGCCGGATTCGGCGGGGCGAACGTCTCGGTCGCCCAAGCCATGGCCGCCGTCGCCGCCGGCGACAACCGCAAAAAGATCCTCGGCTGGGTCAGCGCCACTCTCTCCGCCGGAATGATCTTTGGCCCGGCGGTCGGCGGGTTTGCCGCCGAAAAGTTCGGCTCCCACGCCATCGGCTATGTCGGCGCCATTATTTCTTTCGCCGGTGGGCTTGTCGTCCTCCTCTTCGTCCCTAAAGACCAAGGAAGTCATGAGGAACAGGAGCCTTCAAACCCCATCTTCGACCTCTCGATCTTCCGTTCCTATCCCCGCCTCTTGCCGTTTTTCTGGATCGCCGTCACCGCCTCGTTTGCCCTTGCCACGCTCGAAGGCACCTTCGGGCGACTCATCCACGCCATGCTTGGCTACGGTCAAAAGGAGTTCGGCCTCATCTTTAGCTATGAAGCCATCCTCGGCATCTTTGTCTCTGTCGTAGCCCTCAACTGGCTTGCCAAGAGGATGTGCGACACGACCCTCCTTCGCACCGGCTACGTCGTGCAAGGGATCGGCCTCGGACTCAATCCGCTTGCCGGTTACCTCAGCCAGTACGCCTCGGGAATGGTCTGGCTTCTGGTTGCGTCCACCCTCTACTCATTCGGCTCCGGTGTCGTTGGTCCAACCCTCAGCACCCTCGCCAGCAACACCGTCCCCGAGAAGATTCAGGGCGAGCTTTTCGGCACGATGCAGTCGGCCCGCACCGTTGGCTTCATCGTCGGACCCATCTTGGGCGGCTTCCTCTTCGATATTTGGCATCCCGGTCCGTACGTCTTTGCCGCGATCGTTTGCTTGGTCGTCGCCATCGCGCTTCCCGCCATTTGCGCCTGCCATGGCCGCCCGGTTACTGCCGAGTGAGCAAGCCAATTACCAGGTCATATTCCCGAAATCTTGCTGTAAACTGAATGCAGGAGTTCCCGTTTCCGTTAGGGGGAGACACACAGACTTATGGTTGCATGTCCCAAGTGCGTGACAAATAACACGCTCGATAGCACGTTTTGCAAAAAGTGCGGCGCAATTCTGCCGGTGGCCGTCATCGAGGAAGAGCAGGAAAAGCTGAAGGAAATCGTCGGCAAAGGAATGGAGAGCTATCAGGCCGGAAACTTGGACGAAGCGCTGTCCATCGCCGATCACTCCATTCTCACGAATCCGAGCTACGGCGAAGCCTACGCCCTGAAGGGCCTGATCCACGAGCGACGCGGCGAATACGCTGAAGCGCTTGACTCCTACGAGACCGTCGTAGCCCTCAACCCCGACTCCACCATCGACAAGATCAAGCTGAACCAGCTTCGAAACGCGTTCGCCCAGCGCCAAGCGGGCGAGCCTAAAGTCGATAAGAAAGGTGCGCTGGCCATCGCGGCATCCGCCACCCTCTTCTTCATCGCCATCGGCTTCATCGCCAACGGCATTATCCAGAATTCGAATACCACCAAGCAGGCCCAGGCGACCAACCAACCGGTTCAGAATCAGCCGCTAACGAACGCGGCGAACCAGACCAACGTGCAGCCGAACCAATCGACGGCGAATCAGCCGCTGACCAATCCACAGCAGAACCAGCAGCGTGGACCTCAGCCCGGCGACGTGCCCAACCTTGGCAATCCGGACAACAATCCAACTGCGGACCGCAACCCGCATATGACCACCCGCTTCAAGCCGGATCGCAATAGCGGTTTTGACGATGGCGGCGTAACGCCGATCATCATCGACAATCCGAATGGCAGCGGCCTTCCGACTGCCGATGGAGAGATCGGTGGACCGGCTACTAGGCCGAAGAACCCTGACCCAGGCATTGACCCGAAACCAGATCCAGTCAACGCTTCAAACAAGACGACCCCAGAACCGCCCAAGGAAGCACCAGGCACCTACGACATCTCGGTCTCGACAAAGGCTGGCGCAGGCGGCGGGTCGACTGCCAAATCGAGCTCGGGTCGAAGCTACTACCAACAGGCCACTACCTTTGCCCGATCCGGCAAAACCGCCCAGGCGCGAGAGGCCTATCAGCGGGCGATCGACGCCTACCAAAAGGATATCAACAGTGGCACTGGCGATAAGGAAGCCGCCCAAGCAGGCATCAACACCTGCAAGCAGGCTCTGAAAAACCTGAAAGATTAATGCGAATCGTCCTCACGTTTGGGCTCCTCTTCGGAGCGGCAATGGCGCGCGCCCAAGCTCCCCTCTGTTTGGTGGGCCAGCCGCCCGCAGTCAATGGATCGGCGATTCTCGACCTCGCCAACCCGATGGCGAACGAGATCGACGCCGTCGGTCAGCTTCACTGCTTAACCTATTCGGTTGAGGACCCGACCATTCGTGATGCTTTCCTTGCTGGCAAGATCACCAAGCCCGAAAAGTTCTATAAGCTGGACGACCTTCTCTCGGCCGCTCGCACGCTCAACGTTCCCTACGTCATCTGGATCGAAGGTCAAAACTCGTCCATGAAGGTCGGTAACGCGAGCCAAAAAGTGCTGTCTTGCCACGCAACGCTGTACCGTGGCGGACGAAAGATTTGGGACGAAACCGACAGCCAGTCGGTTTCGATTTCCGGCGATACCGTGACCGACGCCACTATCCGGGCCTGCGCCAGTTCGCTTACTGTCAAGATGCAAAACGGGCCGCTAAAGGGCTTCGATAAGTTTCCCAAGGGAACGGTCCCGACCGACAACATCGGCAAGGGCCAAGCGCCCATCATTCCCGAGTCGAGCGATGATGACCCGATCCTCAACGATTGGACCGTCATCAAAGAGAGCGTCAAGAACCTCATCTCCGACGGCAAACTCACCGCCGCCGAAATGCTCCTTCGTGACGCCGTTGACGCTGCGCCAAACGACGTCGAACGTCGAAAAGCCCTCATTGACTTTTTGCAAGGTCACCAGCAGGTCGATGCCGCCGTCAAGGCGACCGTCGATGCCGCCGAAGCCCTTGGCGATCCTTCGATGATGGCTCAAGCCGCCAAGATTCTCATAGAAAGCGGCCAGGTTGACCGCGCCAGCGAGATCATCAAGGACTCTATCGCGAGCGATCCCAACAACGCCGCCATGCAGATCATGGAGGCCGAATTGAGGATGCGGGCTGCCATGCCCGACCAGGCGATCACCCACCTCGAAGCTGCTCTCAAGGTCAAACCAACTGTCGAAGGCTATTACCTCCGTGCTATCTGCCGCGCCCTCCTCGGTTCCGAGGACGGCGTCCGCCTCGATCTCGAAAGGGTCGTCAAAGACGACGCGCGTATGCAGATCGACCAGTATGGTCGAATGGCCGCAATTTTGGATTCAGCGTGGACCTACGAAGCCCCGGACTTACGCACTCTAGCCCAAAAGACTGAACTCAAACCCAAGGCTGAAGAGGTCGCCGACGGCATCGACGCCCAGGAAAGAATGGCCAGAGCTTGCATCGCTTTGCTCGGTGAAACGTGCCCCAATCCCACGTTTGAAAAATCCCACGGTATCCGCCTTTTGGCACTGAATTTGCTCATCCAGTCCCTTACAGAACTCCGCCATTACATCTCGTCGGGAGACAAACAGTCCCTCAACGACGCGAATTTCGACATCGGAGAAACCGTTCGAAATCTCGCAGACGCAAAGGCTCAGTTCGAAAAGGAAAGCAAGGATGCAGCAACTTCTCCTCCTCCTCGGTAGCTTCGCGGTCGTCTTCTTCGCCGGATTCTACGCGTCGAAGATCTTCATCGGATCCAAATTCTCTTTCCGCAATCGGAAGTGGAAGCCGGTCGAAAATGCCCGAACAAAGATGAAGACCGGCTCCGCCCTGTACCGATGCCGTCTGCTCTCGTACAACGACACGGAGTGGGTTTTCTCTGCACCGATCCAGCGAGATGTCCACGTCCCCGTTCCCATCGGCGCCGATGTTACCTGCGAGGTCGTTGCCGAAGGTGGACTCCTCATTTTTCAGTCCCAGGTCATCGCCCGCCGGGCCGACCAAAAGGTGATTGTCGTTGCCGCGCCGATGAACGCCAGCCTCGAAGAGCGCCGTCAAGCCGACCGCCGTGACGATGTCCCGATGGAAGTTGTGGTTGGTGGCAAGAGCGGTTCGGTGATGGATCTTTCCCCCGGTGGTGCCCGAGTGCGAATCAAGGGATTCGAGCGAGAAGGCAACATTGTCCGCATCGATCTCCCGTCTGGCGAGTCTCGCGGCGCTACCGTCGTCGATTCTCAAAACGATGGACTGGGAAGCACGATTCGACTCCGATTCGACGAGCAGATCACCATTCCTTCCGAATAAACTGGGCAATCCGAACAAAGTCCCACCGACGGACGCATCCTTGCGGTGGGGCGTAGAAACGGAAAGATGGCCGGATCGTCAGATTCGGTGTTTTGTAAAAGGAGAGAAATATGAAGTTGCTGAGTTCGATCGTAATTTCGAGTCTGGCGTTGGCCGGAATCGCCAACGCCCAACAGGAAGTCCCCACTGCGAAGCAGGAACGAAACAGCCTTGGAGTCCTCGGAAAACTGGTTCGCACCAACCCCGAAGGCAATTATAAATTTGACGGCGCAACGACGTTCAGCCACAACGGAACCCGTGGCTATGTCACCCATTTCGCGCGCTTGCTTTCGTCTAAGCCGGGCGATGTCGCTTTGTACGAAGACGTCATGATGCAGGGCATCAAGTCGTGGGAAGATTTGAACCGGAGCAAAGGGTTTGTCGGGGACATCGCTGGGGCCTTCGCCCACTTCACGGTGATCAATCTGGGCATTGCCAAGCACACCGATTATAAGGATTACCTGGAACCCAACCTGGTGAGCCAGTACCGCAAGTCCCTTGCCTCGCGCGAACTTGGAACCATGTCCAACGCCAAGAAACAGAGCATTTACGACTATTTGCTCGCCGAGTCCGTTTACGCCCAAACTCTCGCCTCGATTGGTCGGGACATGGACGCGGCGAAGGCAGCCAAATTGCTCGGCGATGCTACAACCGGCCACCTTACGGCCACTTTCGGAACCAACCCATCCAACCTATCGATTTCCGAAACCGGCCTCCGCATTTCGATGTAAAGGCTCTGTGAGCGCCCTTCAAAAATGGGTGCCGATGATCCTTTCTCCAAATTCTCCGTAAGGAAATTTTTGGAGAAAGGAAAATCCGCTAGAGGGGCTGCAAAGCTCAAGTTTGCCAGCCGTATTTCCCTCTGGGAAGGTGGGCTTCCAGCCCACCAGGCGAAGCTGGGATTTACCAGCACTCTTGCTCGCGGGAAACCAATGGCCCTTCCTCCCGAGGGAGGAAGGGTGCAGGGATGGAGGGGAATGAGGAAATCGCGGTGACTCGTAGCCCGCGTGGCGTAGAAGGCTGACTAACGACGGAAAGCGCTACTGGTTCGGGTGCGACTTCGACCACTCGTCGTAAGCCGCAATACCTTCCTTCCAAGGTCCTAACTCGTCACGCGGATGAAAATCACCAGCCATAAACGACTTCACGTTTTGCCACACGATGATGTTGTTCTCTTTGTTGTGACCCTTGTCTTCCAGACCCTTGAGGAGAATCGGGATCGCCTCGGGTTTCCGTTGCCACGCTACCATCCGATAGCCCTGAATCCGAACCATCGGGTCCGAATTCTTCGCTAAAATCAGCCCATCTTCCAGGAGCTTGGGGGCATCGACTCCCACCAAAACCGAACTCACGTCGATCAAAGTTTGGGATGAGTGGGACTTCAGCTTTGGTTCGACGAACGGGATTGCCTTTGCTCCAAATCTTGACATCGCCTGAACAACATGATCGTCACCACCGATCTCGATGGGCACCGGACCTCGCGTCCAGTCCCCAAGGAAGGGAGCTAGTGCCGGCAGCGCTTCGGGTGCATGAAGGTAGCCAAGCGATAGCCCCGCCTGGAGGCGGACCATCTTTTGGGGGTCCTTGACCATCGATACGAGGAGGGGCCTCGCGTTGGGCACACCCCAGCGCAGAGCCTTTGCCACGACCGCTCGCACGAGAGGAGACCGGTCCGATCGCATCGAGATAAGGAGCGGATTTCGTTTGTTGGGTCCTCTTCCGACGATGATCTGGCCCAGAATCGTTGCCGCCATCACCCGCAGGTCTTCGGCCTTTTCCTTGGCCGCCAAGGGCAGGAGGTCCGAATAACTGCCCGGACTGCGATGCACCGCCGCCAAAATCCGCGACCGCACGCTCCCATTGGCATGCCGGTAGTCATAGATCACCCTTGGCATGTTCTTCCAGGCGATCGTACTGAGGGTCTCAATTTCCAACGGGTCTTTCGCCAAGCGCCGAACCACCGCGTCGATATCCTGGTCGACTACTTTCTGCTCCGGCTGTTGCAGAACGGCCGCCGTAGCCATCATCGCCCAGATTCCCATATTGTCAGTAACGATACAGGTAGCAGAGCGGTTCCGACCAGCAGAAGTTCAATTTTTGAACGGCAAATCGAAACTTAACTGCCGGTTGAGGAGCGATTGGCTACCAACGTTGAGCCCAAACTGGCGTTGGTATTCCTTCAAAGTACTCAAAGGAAAACTCAAGGATTACCGCCTCATCACCACCACCGTCGCGGACAACGATCTTTTTTCCAATGCCAATTAGGCTTCGTTCATGAACAAAATCGTAGGCTTCATAACTGGTTAGACTGGTCAAAGCCGAATCTCTGTTAATGGTAAGCGGGCAGTCCGGGCAAATGAAATCGTCGATAGTTGGCGACCCAGCTGCCTGGACAACAATGGTATGTTCGCTCGAAAAGTTGATCCCCGTCATTGACTCGGCGTCCGTGGGAAAGAATGCAAGAGCCGTAAAGTAGGGCGGCCTAGCGATGCAAGCGTAGCGCTGTGGTCGCTTATGAACTTCTCCCTGCGAACAGTACGCAGGTCGATAATAATTGAAAGCTATATAGCTGAAGTAGCGCCCGTCGTCGGAAATATCCTGAAGCGTAGCGTCCCCCTTAAGAAACTGTCCAGGCATGATTGCGTTCGTCTCAATGTCCCAAAAGAACAGTCGGCTCAGACCCTTCTTCATCACCACTGATACCACTCCGATCGGAGCATTCTTGGCGATCACCAAGGACGTTCGAAGAGGGGTTGGTACCTGTGAAGCCAAGAGGGCTCACAGTCTACCGATTCAAAAGTTGCTCCGTAGTCTTGAGATAGATTAGATCCGGCAAACTACTTTTGAACCACGAGAAACCGCTCATCGTGACTGGTTTGTCGCTGAGTCCACACGGTGTGATAATCCGCCTCGACGACGATTCCATCCGAAGCATCGATCGTAATCCTATCTAGCTCATGAATGTCCATCACGTAGTGGTCATTCACGGGCCAAGCAAATCCCTTTAGTTTCTTATCCACCTTCCGTTCGACATCGACCAAGGTCCGCCTTCCCACTCGGCGAATATCCAACACCCGAAAGTGATAGTCCACCGTTTGATGGTCTTCGGTTTCAATCATTTCTCCGTTCGGCACATAGCTTTGGCCAGCGACAGTGACGATCCAACTGGAGATTTTGACCAATGGTATGGAGGGATAGTTCATTCCCATAAAGTCAATGCGATTCAACGGGTCATCGTAAAGCCCAGCAAATCCGCTGTTCGGTTCACCGGCTACCTTGACATTGAGGTCTCCAACTCGCTTGCCGTTTGCCAGATACTTGGCCCCAAAGACGACGTCCTGGAGTGGATCAGTCGCTGGTGATGTGCTCTCAAAAGTTTGAGTGGATCGATTGCCGCCGCTTCGTCCATGGAGGGTGAATCCTGACTTATTCTTCCCAAATCTCAAGGATGTGACGGTTTTTGTTGTGGTCGTCTCAGTACGCAAGGGTTTGTCCGAGTCGTTGACGCTTGAGTGGGGCGCCGCAAAAGACTCTCTTGTGCTCTTGATCTCAAATGTGTATACATGGGAAAGATTTGGTTTGAAGCTGATCCTGACATTTTGAATGCCCACAAGACAAAGAACGGATAGGATCATTGTCAAGTACAAGACATTCTTGGGCTCAAAGAGTTCCAAGTCGCAATGGCTCACCAGGTATTTGCCCAGTTGGGGGAGGCAATAGAGATAAAGGGTTCTCGCAAGAATTCGGCGAGGAGCTTTTGCTCTCGAGGTGAAAATGTGTCGGTTGAAAGGTCCCACCTATAAGTCCGACTCAAGCGAGAATTGAATGCAGCAATAACGACTCCGACCGGCCCGTTCTTTGAAAATGTCACGGTGGTGTTCTTCCCAGAGTCGACTTGAGTCATCTCAAATTGCTGAGATCAGGGGCTTTAGGACCCTGCCCGCAGACACCCAATTGAAGAGCGAGCGAACTGAAGGAGTTAAACTTCGAACACTGCTGACTAAAATGGCACAGGAATCCCTCCGAGAGCTTCTCGAATTCTATCGAGATCATGTTCATCAAGTTCGTCAGGACTGGTACCTTGCGTGCTCGCGATGGGCGGACAAACTTGGGCACGGAGCATTGGATGAGGCGAGGAAGAGAGCGTCAGACGATATCGCTCAACTGCATCCCGAATACCTTCGAAAAGCCGATCTTTTAGACTCCAAGACGCCAAATTTACTGGAGCTTCGCAACGGTGCTCCAAGAGATATTGATCGAGCCCTCGACCTCTGCGAAATCGACATCGTGGCTTTTCGAATCGGCTACAAAAAGGCCGCAATCTACCAAATCCTGAAGACGCTTGACCTTTCCGAATCGCAGAAGAGGCGAATTCAAATGTTGGGGATTTCCTATGTGACTTGGCCGGGTCAGAGGCGAGAAATGCGGGAACTCGGGAGATTGCTCATCGTCGTAGCAGACCAAGAATTTGTCCTTAGACTTGTAGACATCTCCGAGAATCCATTGGATTTGAACCAGCGAAGAAAGGCCGACATCCTGCTCTATAAAATACTGAATTCAAGAACGGACTTGAGGAACCGTTTTGAGCTTCCCAAACTGCCAAAGAGATACTAAAAAAGCCCCGGTCTTTAGACCGAGGCTGTTTCTAGAAGCTAGTAGCTCGAAGCTAATTGCTTACTTGTCGCGCTCGGCGCCGCCCTTGGACGCCATAATCGCCGCCTGAGCCGCCGCCAATCGAGCGATTGGCACGCGGAACGGCGAACACGAAACGTAGT
Organism: Armatimonadota bacterium; assembly: GCA_016125185.1. NCBI lineage: Bacteria > Bacillati > Armatimonadota > Armatimonadota bacterium. The sequence goes on from WGMG01000006.1 coordinate 210,872, forward strand.
TCAGACCGATCTTGTTGCAGAACGCAATCGATCGAGGCTCGCCACCGTGCTCGCCACAGATGCCGAGCTTCAGTTTCGGCTTGACACTTCGGCCCTTCTCAACTGCGATTTCCATGAGCATGCCGACGCCAGTCTGGTCAATCGACTCGAATGGATCGCCCGGCAGAATCTTGTTCGCCACGTACGGCTTCAGGAACTTGTCGGAGTCGTCTCGCGAGAAACCAAAGGTCATCTGCGTGAGGTCGTTGGTACCGAAGCTGAAGAAGCTCGTTTCGGCGGCAATTTCGTCAGCCGTGAGCGCACCTCGCGGGACTTCGATCATCGTGCCGAACTCGTACGGAATCTCGATCCCCTGTTCAGCAACAACCTTCTTCGCGGTTGCTTCCAGTCGGTCGCGGACGAACTTGAGTTCGTTAACATGGCCGACGAGCGGAATCATGATTTCCGGCTTAGCTTGGCCGCCAGACTTGATAACCTTGGCTGCACCTTCGAGAATTGCACGGGTCTGCATTTCCACGATTTGCGGGAACACGATCGAGAGTCGGCAGCCGCGGAGGCCCATCATCGGGTTGATCTCGTGCATCGACTCAACCGTCTTGAGGAGCTCTTCTTTGGCGGGATCAGACTCGCCCTTCGAGCGGCTAACGGCCACTTCTTCGATCAACGTGTTGAGGGAAGGAAGGAACTCGTGAAGCGGCGGGTCGATCAATCGGATCGTCGCCGGTAGACCCTTGAGAGCCGTAAAGATTCCGACGAAGTCCTCGCGTTGGAAGACGAGAAGTTCGTCGAGAGCGGCTTGTCGCTCGGCATCGTCATCCGAAAGAATCATTCGCTGAACGACCGGTCGTCGCTCACCCTCAAAGAACATGTGCTCGGTTCGGCAGAGGCCGATTCCTTCGGCGCCAAACTTGATGGCAAGCTCGGTGTCGTCAGGCGTGTCCGCATTGGTGCGAATTCCAAGGGTTCGAGCTTCGTCAGCCCAGCCAAGGAACGTACCAAACTCGCCGGTCATTTGCGGTTCTTCAACCGGAACGCCACCTTCGATAACTTCACCCAAAGTTCCGTTTAGGGAGATGAGATCGCCTTCCTTAATGACTCCACCCGCATAAGTGAATTGCTTACCGTGGCCATCGACCGAGATATCCGAACAACCTGCGACCGTCGGGATACCGAAGCCGCGTGCAACGAGAGCGGCGTGAGAGGTCATTCCACCCTTTTCGGTCAGAACGCCTTGCGCGGCCAACATACCCTTGAGGTCATCCGGCGAGGTTTCGGCTCGGACAAGAATCACGTTTTGGTTCTTTCCACCCTTTCCAAGTTCGGCTGCCTTTTCGGAATCGAAGATTGCGATACCGGTCGCAGCACCAGGTCCAGCAGGAAGGCCCTTAGCAATCGTTTTGTACTTGGTGCCCGGAGCGATAACCGGAAGCAGGCAGTGGTTCAGGAGCTCAGGATCGACTCGAAGAAGAGCCTGATCCGTCGTGATGAGACCTTCGTTCACCTGGTCAACCGCAATCTTAATGGCGGCTTGTCCGGTTCGCTTACCATTTCGGCATTGCAGGATAAACAGTTTGCCGTGTTCGATGGTGAACTCGATGTCCTGCATGTCCTTGTAGTGCGCTTCCAGTTTCTTACAGGTGTCATCGAACTCCTTGTAGATTGCCGGGTTCTGCTGTTCAAGTTCGGAAATCGGGACCGGAGTTCGCACACCAGCAACGACGTCCTCACCCTGAGCGTTCATCAGGTACTCGCCAAAAACGTGGTTTTCGCCCGTCGAGGCGTTTCGCGTGAAGGCCACGCCAGTTCCGCAGTCGTCGCCTCGGTTACCAAAGACCATCGACTGAACGTTGACGGCGGTTCCAATCTCATCAGGAATCTTCTCGCGTCGTCGGTAAACGATCGCGCGGTCGTTATTCCAAGATCGGAAAACGGCTTCGATGGCCGCCTTCAGCTGATCGACCGGATCTTGCGGGAATTCTTTCCCAGTCTGAGCAATCACGTGAGCCTTGTATCTTTCGCAAAGATCCTTCAGGCCAGCGGCATCGACCTCAAGGTCCTCCGTGACGCCAAGTTCCTTCTTCAGGTGAGCAAAGATGTGCTCGAAGTCATGCTTGGAAATGTTGTCAAATTTGTCGGAGAAAGCAACGTCCGACAGCATCATGATGAAGCGGCGGTAGCTGTCGTAAACAAATCGCGGATCAACGACTTTGACGAGGTCTTCGACGATGGCATCGTTCAGGCCGAGGTTGAGAACCGTGTCCATCATTCCTGGCATCGAGAACTTTGCACCAGATCGGACAGAAAGAAGCAGCGGGTTATTGGGGTCGCCAAACTTCTTGCCCAGGGCGCTTTCAACGTGCGCAAGGGCGGTCATAACTTCGTCAAGAAGACCGTCGGGGAGCTTTTGTCCTCCCTCGTTGTAAGCGGTACAGACTTCGGTAGTGATGGTAAAGCCGGGAGGGACAGGGAGGCCGATGTTGGTCATTTCGGCGAGGTTCGCACCCTTTCCGCCGAGAAGGTCACGCATGGTAGCGTTACCCTCATGAAACAGCCAAACGCGTTTGTTGCTCATAAGGTGAATGTTTTTCTCCGTAATGTTCACAACCAGGCGACGTCGTTGGCGTCTGGACAGATCAATTTCGAAACGACAGTTTACCCGTGAGAACTATAACGATAGCTCCCTTATCCTTGCCTTAACCACCGGCCGGTCAGACGTCGTCGATATGGTCAAAGTCATGCTGGCAAATCCAACATACTTTGTCGAACGAGGTTCGCGAAAATTGATGCTACGCACTCCAAGATGCCAATTTGGCTAGAGAAGCCGGTGAGCAAGCTTGTGAGCGAACCGGGTGAGTCGCAAAACAGAAGCAGACTCTTACTTCACCATGTCTTCCAACGTGAACGTAAAGTCCATCACCTGCCCGCCGCGATCGACCTTCACCGTCACTTTGGAGCCCGCCGCTTGACGCAGGTCCAGCGTAAACACGAGAGGCTCGACCTCCGACGACTTCTTTCCATTGATCTCCAAGACCACGTCGCCCGTCTTCACCCCCGCCTTGCCGCCCGGAGCATCGGCGACTACTCCAACGACGGTCTCTTTGCCGTCTACCGAATCGATTCGCAGACCGGATCGGTCCACCACCAGCGGAGAGTCGAACGCTTTCGATTTCCCAAAGAACGCCTTGCCCGCCTCGTAGTCCAGGGTCATTCGCAGTCGACGAAGATGCTCCGCCCCCACGTTGGCCAGAATCTCAGGGTCGGCAAACGCCTCGACACCGCTCGCGTCCAAGGTGATCTGCCCCTTCGGCATCGAGACGCCCGAAACGTCGAACCCGGGCGAAATCGCCACGTATCCCTTCACTTCGCCGCCGACGCCCTTGCCAACTACCCGCTCGCTCGAGGTTGGCCAGTTCTTCACCAGGTTCTCCTTCGTCACCAGCCACTTGTAAACATTGGTCGTGCCGTTGTTGCCGGTGTCGATCACCATCCAACCCTGCTCACCGGCAATGCGTCCCTGCACCGTCGGATGATTGGCCCGAACCTTCATGTCACCCGACACCTCGTCCTTCGCCGGCTTGTACGAGCCGCTTTTTCGAACGGTCAAAGTGTTCGCGTCGTAGTCAAACGTCGTCGCGAAATGCTTCAAGAACGAGTAGCCAACCAGTCCGTCACAGTGGAGAACTTCAGGAAGCGTCAGCACGACCGCTGCCTCGCCTTTCACCACCGCGTCGCCGACCTGAAATTCCTTCACCGTTACGATCTTCGCTGGGGTCTTGTTCGCTCCGGCGCCGCCCGCCTGGGTGTCGAATCCGCCTTCGATGCCCGCCGCCTTGGCCGCATCCCAGGTCAACACGTTCAGTCCCGCGCCGGTATCGACAATCAGATGCATCGGCTTTCCGTTGACGGTGGCGGTGACGCGCAGATAGTTACCCATTCGCTCTGCGGGAATCACAACCTGGTCTTTGCCCGACAGCGACACCTGAACCTGGGGTGGGGCAAATGCCAAAAGCGCAAAAAGAGAAGCTGGAATCATTTCGCTAGCATACGCGAGATTCCGGCCACAGGTTCCAGTCGAAAAAGACACAGGAACGGTATGGCTAAGGGACGAATACTTTCAATTAAGGCTAAATAATCTCTGTCCAGCCAAGGGCTGAAAGCCCGTTGTAGCCTAGCCCGGGTCGTAGTCTCGAGGAGACGAAGGCCCGGGTAGGCAATCGAGACAAAAACAGTCCAAGGAGTCCCGAGAATCGGGATGACCCGGCGCTTAGCGCCGCCTTTCAGCAAGCGAATAACGCGCGCAACCAGTAAAATAACCCCATGCTGACTTGGGAAAACACCGACCAATTCGGAAATCTCAAGGTCGCCCAATCCAAGGCGACAAGCCTCGACGATCTCGACCCCGATCTGCGCGACCTCGTCCAGGCGGTCCTCACCGATCATCCCGATAACCCAACGTTCAGCGTCGACGTCGCCTACGCCGAAATTGCCGCCCCGCGCGGCGACCAGGTGTCGCACATTCTTAATCTGCCATTCGTTTCGCAGTTGCTCACGTCTGGAGTAGCCAAAAACGATCTCCAACAAGCGATCATCGACAAACTCAAAGACACCGTCGGCGACAAGGCAACCGTCATCGGCCCATGGGACTGAGATATTCGATTGGAAGCAGGTTTGCGTCCGCCACCCCATTCCGGCTAAAGTAACGCTATGCTCTGTTTGCTGGCCGCCGCCGCAATGCCGACCGCGTGGGTCATTCCCAATCCGCACGTCCTGGTTTTCACCAAGACCACCGGCTTCCGGCATGACAACATTCCGTCTGCCATTGCCGCGATCAAGAAGATGGGCCAGGAGCACGATTTCCAGGTTGACGCCACCGAAGACGCTTCCGTATTCAACGACGAAAATCTCAAAAAGTACGACCTCGTCTGCTTCGCCTCCACCACCGGCGACATTCTCGACGACAACCAGCAAAAAGCCCTCGAACGCTTTGTCGAAGGAGGAAAAGGCTGGATGGGAATCCACTCTGCCTCCGACACGGAATACGACTGGCCGTGGTACGGCCAACTCGTGGGAGCCTACTTCCGCACTCACCCGCCCGGAGGCCAGCACGTCTTCGTCCAAATCGAGAACCGCGGCAACCCCAGCACCAACGAGATGCCCCGTTTCTGGGTTCGTCCCGACGAGTGGTACGAGTGGCGAGAAAATCCGCGCGGAAAGGTCATCGTCCTGGCTTCTCTCGACGAAAGTTTCTATAAGCCAAACCCCCAGGATCACCCGATCGCCTGGTGCCACTGGCAAGGAAAGGGGAGGGCTTGGTACACCGAGATGGGCCACTTCAAAGAAGCGTACGAAGAACCGACTTACTTGAAGCACCTCTATGGTGGCCTCATGTGGGCCGCCCAAGGGAGCCGACGCCTAACCGGATCGGAAGACGTCGTTTTCAAGGGTGAAGACAACCCCGACAAGCAGTTCAAGGCCATCTCGACCGGAAACTACACCTTGCTTAGCTTGGTTTCCACCAAGTCTTTCGGCGACTGCCATCTGCACATCGAATTCAAAGCTGGAAAAGGCGCTAGCGCCGGGCTCCAACTTCAAGGGCGCTATGAACTCGAAGTCAAAGACTCAGTCGGTGCGGCCTGGAACCATATGGCGGCAACCGATTGTGGAAGCATCCTCCCATCCCAGGGCACATCAGGTGCACCCGCGTCCACCAACGCCTACGACGGCACGGATAATTGGAACTCTTACGACATCGTGTTTCGCGCCCCCCGCTTCCGCGATGGCCATAAGGTCGAAAACGCCCGCTTTGTCGAAGTTCGCCTCAATGGCGTCGTGGTCCAAAAGAACCAAGAGGTCTCGGGCTCGACCGAGAAGGCTCTCTATACCAATGAGTCCGGCCAAGGGCCTTTCGTCATTCACTTCGGTGGCGGCCAGGTCGACTTCCGTGACGTTTGGATGAAGAAGCTATCGCTCTAGAAACAACTGACCCCCCAAGACGTCCTATAAGAATATGATTCCGCTTACTTTAGCCTTTGTTCTCGCGAGTCCAGACCCGGCCACAAAATCCATGAGTGACCTGGCAAAAACTGTATCGACTCTATCCAAGCGCTCTGCGATCGCGATCTTTCCCACCTACGCCGCGGTCCCGATTCCCGAAGACGCCAAAGAGGTTGACGATATCGTCGATCCGATCAAAAAGCAGGGTTACAATGCGCTCATCTCCGATGTTGCCGTCGTGTATCAGCAAGGCATCCCTCAGTCGCACTGGGGCATCCTGCGCGGCCTGGTCGATGCCCCCGCGGCCGACAAATCGACTTTCAAACCCGTCACGATTCCTGCTTCGGCTGTGAAGGACAACACGATCACCTTCGAGACCAAAGACGACGAGATCGTCAAAATTGGCACCCTGATGAGCTTGGACATGCCACGCCGGATTATGGTCTCGCCCTACTTCAACTTCAATAACTCGAACGACTTTCCCCTAGCGCTCTCGGCGAAGGACATGAACGGTGGCGATTTCGCCCGTGCCTTGGCGAAAGGCCTGGGTGGCAAACTCCAGATCGACAGTAAGACCTACACCATCGCCTTCGATGCCGCCAGCTTCCGAACCAACGTCAGCAAGCTGATCACCAAGGCCATCGATGGTGTGAAGTCTGGCAAGCATCCGTCTCAAGGAGGCGGTGAGTACAACGGAGGCTCTTACCAGGATTATCAGCAGTATCAGGAAGCCAGCCAACCCGCCCAGTCGAACACCAAAGAAGGTCTGACGGCGGCGCTTAATCTCCTCGGTCAAACCATCAATCAGATGAGCGATCAACTGCTAGAGCAGACTTTCGCCTATCGTGGGACCTCGACCCGACTGAACCTGGCCACATTCACGAATCTGCAGAATCCTGCAATCCAGTACCTGCGAGCCGCTAGCTCAGTGGCGACCAACAATGAAGCGGGCGCCGACGTTCACCGTGGCCAGCAACCCGGTCAAAACGCCCTTGACCTCAATAATGTCATCCGCCGGGTCGACCCGAGAAGTCCAGGTCATCTGATCATCACAACCGATTTCCGACTCTCCCTGGAACTGAACATGGCCCAGAACAACCGCCGACAACGCGGAGCCGGACAATTTAATGGTCCGCCTCAGTCGGCCAACGAAGAGACCACCGTCACGATTCAGATCTTGTAATAAAGATTCAACGCCTTTCGATGGGGCGCCGGTAGCGGCGTCTCATTGAGTTCTTCTCGGCTGAGCCATGTTAGCCCATCGACGAACTCTTCGACGCGAAAAAAGCTGACCAAGGCCGTAATCTGGTGGTTAGTCACCGTATAGCGAATCTCGCCCAAACTCTCCTTCCAACTCGCGTCCCCGAGGTTTGGAAAAGTAGAGGATAATGGCAATAGACTCATACCTTTCCACCAAGCCAGATGGTGCTCGGCCTGGACGCCGATCTTCTCTCCCCACACGGCAATAAAGATTTCTTCCTCGTACCGAACTGTCTTTGGCTTGGTCTTCGGAACAGGAAATTCTCCCGTGCGATTGGTCTGGTACGCCACGCATTCACGCGAGATCGGGCATTGGTGGCAAAGTGGTTGGGCTGGTCGGCAAACGGTCGCGCCAAGCTCCATCACCGCCTGGTTCCATTCCCCGGGTTCGGCCCGATAGAGATGTCTTTCCGCCCACTCCCACGCTCGTGACTTCAACTGAGATCCGTTGTTCGGGTCGCATGTCAGGCGAGCAAAGACACGTTCCACATTTCCGTCCACCACCGCGCAAGTCTCGCCATAGCAAATGCTGGAAATGGCGGATGCCGTGTACGCCCCGACACCCGGAATTGCCAGCCATTCCGCCTTGCCAGAAGGGAATCCATGCTCGACTACGTACCGTGCTCCCTCCTGGAGCATCCGGCACCGACGGTAGTAACCCAAGCCCTGCCAGAACGAAAGCGCCTGCTGCTCGGCAGCCTCGGCCAGTGCGTAAACGTCGGGAAACCTTGCCATCCATCGCTCGTAGTAGGGAAGCGCCGTGGCGATCTGTGTCTGCTGAAGCATGACCTCGCTGACCCAAATCGCGTAGGGGTCTCGAGTGCGCCGCCAAGGCAGGTCGCGCTTGTTTCGCTGGTACCAGTCGAGCAGTTCGTGTTGGATGGATTATTGTAGCCGCAGGAGCCGACGATACACGTCGTTCGTGTTTCGGTACATGCTCTCCACGCTGAAGGTCGCCTTCGCCCGTTGCCGAGCATTACGCGAGTAAGCCTCGCGGTCGCCGGTAGCGATTCGAATCGCCTCCCGCGCCATCGCTTCCGCATCGTTGGGCGGGACCAAGGCTCCGACCTCCGACGTAATGACCTCCGGCAATCCGCCCACGTTGGTCGAGACCACCGGCAGACCAACCGCCAGCGCCTCCGCAACCGAAATTCCCATCGCTTCCTTCAGGCTGGGGAATAAGAACATATCCATCGCCGAAAGTGGCTCAAAAACGTTGCTGTGGTACCCAAGGAATCGCACGCGATCTCCCAGTCCCAGACTCTCGGTCAGGGCCCGATATTCGTTGGCCGAATCCCCGTCTCCAACCAAAAGGTAGATCGAATTTGGGATCGATTTCTGGATGAGATCAAACGCGCGGATCGACGTCTCAATACCCTTTTGCGGAGTCAGCCGGGCCACGGTTCCAAAGACCGTTGCATCGAGCGGCACATCAAAAGTCGCCCTCGCTTCCTCTTTGCTGGGCAGGTCCTTGGGCAGGTCCACGCCGTTATAAACCGCAGTAATTCGGTCGGCTCGCACACCCTGCTGGATCAGGTGCTGACGCACACCTTCGGAGACTCCGATGAGGTGATCGGCGAAGACGAAGCTCAGCTTCCCGCTCATCCCGTGGACGGTGGCAACGCTTGGAATTCGTGCAAGTTTTGCGGCAAAACATCCATTGATCGAAGATGTCGAAAGATGCGCATGAACGACATCGATCTTCTCCTGTCGAAAGTATCGCGCCATTCGCAGGCAGGCAAAGGGGTCCAACTTGGCTCGCACACGGAATGGCCGGTTCTTCCAACCAAGGCGGTTCAGGTCCTCGATGAACGGCTTACCCTCGAAGGGGACAAACTGAACCTCATGGCCCGCCTCTCGCTGGGCTTTGGCCAAAGTTAGCATGCTGTGGACCGCGCCGTACACGTTGTTCGTTGCGCTCGTCACATGAACAATTCTCACGTGATTTCTTCCACCACAAATATTCTACTTACCCAGCCATTCCCAGTACTATCGTCTCCGATCAGACCTTTCTTCCACGGCTCGATTCCGAAGGATGGTACTCCTTGCATCAAGGGATGTAACTGGCTTTCTCCAAATTCTCCGACAGGAAACTTGGAGAGAGTGTCGTTCTGTGCGGAATCTAACGGAACGACGAGAGAGGGAAATCCGCTAGAGGAGCCTAGGATGAACTTCCAGTTAAGTTCGGTGTGGAGAGGACACTCTATACGATAGAGCCTGATTCGCAGACCCTGGGAAGGTGGGCATCTTGCCCACCAAACTAAACGAGATCGCGTGACTTCAGGCACACCATACGCGAACCGAAGCCGAAGATTCAGGCTCTAGAAGAGTCCAACTGTGGCACTGGTAAAAGTCCAAGCTGGGATTTGCCGGCGCTCTCATCAAACAATGGCTTGAGCCAATTCTCAAATACATGAGGAGCTAACAGGTCGGGATCTAAGGAACTCATTCGTAAACCAATAGCCGAGAATCGATCGCCTGCAATACCCGCGCGGCAAATACAGACAAGTGCGGATGATCTTTCGACATCCTCCGATTGCTCAAAAGCACGATTCCAATCCGTTCTTCCGGGCAGAAAGCAATGTAACTGCTAAACCCCGGCAAGTTTCCATCCTGAAAAATGAACCGCTGCCCTTTGTTCGAAAAGACCTGCCAGTTTAGCCCAACGTAAAACGTGTCGTTGGCAGACCACTGGGTCGTTCCAGCCTTGCGATGGGCCAGCCGAACAGCAGCGGAGGATTCAGCGAGATTCCACTTCAGGTAGCGAAGCATGTCCTGGCACGAAGCCTGAAGCGACCCCGCAGCAGCAAGCTCCCTGGGAATTGCAGGCAGAAAGTCTTCCGTACGACAGTGAGCCCTTGGCACAAGGGCGGAATCACGCTGGAGAACCCCTGTCCTGGTCATCCCCAGGGGTTCGGTAATTCGGTCCTTCACTAGAACCAAGTAGGATTTCCCATAGACCTTCTCTAGAATAAGGCCCATCAGTTGGGCCCCCGCATTGGAGTAGCTGAACTTCGTCCCTGGCTTTCGATCAAGGGTAACTTTCTTCAAATCGGCAAAGAAGTCTTGCCGGGAATAGCCGTCGAATAAGCTCTGCTCTCGCCTAGCACCGGCCGCATAGTCCGCGGTCGGATCTCGATCTGGTTCGAAACTAAGTGGCAAATTCTGGGGCAGCGCCGAGGTGTGATTGAGCAACTCCCAAAGACGTATGGGTTCTCTATCAAACTGCAGATTGGCGTAGTCGCCAGGGAGATACTTGCGAACATCGTCGTCCAGCTTGACCTTCTTTTCGAGAACGGCTTGTGCGAGAAGAAGTCCTGTGAAAGTCTTCGTGATCGAAGCGATAGGATAAGGTGTTCGTCCGGTCGCACTTGTTTTTTTGTTTAAGATCAGCGCTCCAAAATTGTATTGATAAGTATGACCGCGAAGGCATATGCCGACCGACAAACCAATGGTATTCCCGTCGTCCAGACTCCGATGAAATTCCTTGTGAACAATCTGCCAGATGTCAGGTTTGCCGAGAAGAGCGCTCATGGCGAGACTAGCCAAAATCATCATTCCTAAAGCATAAAGTCCTCGCAAACTCAAGCGATAGGACGATATTGCAAAGCCACATAAGCGCCAGGTGTCAACCCGATGTGATTCGAAAAGAGACGCCCCATATGGGCCTGATCGAAGAATCCACACTCGACTGCGGTCTCCCCAATTGCTGTCCCTTCCCGCAAAAGTTCTTTAGCCCGGTCGAGACGATACAGAACTTGGTATTCGTGGGGCGAGAGACCAAAAACGGAGCGAAAGGTTCTGAGAACTCCGAAGCGACTAAGGCCCACGTGATGTCCCATCGTTTCAAGATCGATCGTCTCGAACCAGCGTTCATCGATGTACTTGCGCACGGCCTCTGCCAGTGGTCGCTTCGATAGGTGAGGATGAACCTCTGAATCAGACGTCCACGGATATCCTTTCATGGTGTGCCACTGACGTTCACGTACAACCGAATGATTGACGCCGCTAACCGAGCCCAGAAGCGGCCAGTCATTCGGCCCTACCGGCACCCGGAGGACTGGATGAATGGGCTTTGACGCCACGATAGTCCTGTGTTCAAAGTCGTCAGGCAAGTCCGACCGACGAAAAACGTAAACGCTTCCTTTCGTCCAGGGTGCGCTTGGCAAAGCCTGATAGTCGAGACCAAAATAGAATCGGTTGGGAGTCGTTCCCCCTTGGTCGGACATTGCAATCGTCGATTGCCCACCGCGTCCAAGTTGACTGAGCTTCGCTACGTCGAGGATAGCTCGGTAAATTGCCTCAGCACTAGTCGAAAAGGCGAAGTGCCGACGCTCAGTCCATCCACGAAGGTTGGCCGACAATTTGACGGTTGGCAGGAAATCGATGGCACATGAGTCGTTGGCTCCGAACAGAACACAGCCCTCATAGCAAACCAGATACTCCAGAAACACCCATTTGGGCAGGTCGCAAAATTCAGCATGCGGCACCGCGCCCTTGGACCGCTCGAACAGGTGACGGCATTTGGCTAGGAGCGACGTACTCCACACGGGCCGAGCATACAGATTCAAACTTTCGCGATCAAAATCGTGTTCGACCTCACCAGGCTCAAATACACGAAACGGAACTGGTTGCAACATCGTTGACTACCGAATCGGAAATCAAAAGGTTCCGACCGCTACCGCCCGAAACGAAACGCCCGCCACAGCTTATAGATAAAAACCGGAAGCGAAGTGTCGTTCCGAATCGCGATCCGCTTCAAGAGAAGCGGGTCCTCGCTCCCATCGTTCAATCCCTTCTCGCAGCTTGTCGCAAATTTGTAACCCGCCTCGCGCGCCCAGGCGACGCTCGACTCGTTATAGCCCCCATATGGGTAGCAGAATGTGTCGATAGAAAGTCCCAAGTCCAACTCCAGCAAGCGTCGACTCCCCACAATCTCGTCTTCCTGCTCTTGCCCCGATATCTCTGTTAGTCGCCGATGCCGACGCGTGTGCGAACCAAACTCGACTCCTTGCCCAGCCAGTTTCCGAATCGAGTCGGCTGACATCAGCGGATATCCGACGTCGCCGATTGCGACGTCCCATCCGTTGTCCTTGCCGATGAAGTCCGAAACCAAAAACACCGTTCCATTCATGCCGAACTTCTGCATCAGCGGAAATGCTGCGTCCTCAAAGTCCTGAAAGCCGTCGTCGAATGTCAGAACAATCGGTTGAGAAGGCATGGAAACCGAAAAAAGGGAATCCAAGCGGATGGTCTGATAACCCTTGCGAGACAAATAACGCAGGTGCTTTTCGAACAACGCTGGCGGAACGAACGTGCCCGGGTAGATCGATTTCGAATTGACCGGCGAAATCTTATGATAGGTTAAGATGGGAACCTTCGCGGCCACAAGAAATAGTGTATTCGATTTACATCCGCCAACTTTTCGCCGCCCTCGACACACTCACTCTTTCAAACAGCGATGAACAGTCCCCGATCGTCACCGTTCCAATTTGAGGAGCTCTTTGCCGAGTACGGCACGACGCTTTACCGGTTCTGTTATCGCCTCACCGGTAACCGGACCGAGGCAGAGGACCTGACCCAGGATGTCTTCGTTGTCGCCCTACGGGATGCGCATCGCTTTCGAGGCGAGGCTAACGTCCGCACGTGGCTGTACCAAATTGCCGTCTACCAAGCTCGCTCGTGGCGGGCCAAACGACGACGGGAACAGACGATCAGACGGGAGCAGGTCGCCCGACCCGACACGGCTGAAGAGCGGTTGGATATCGAGCAAGCGATCAATGCCTTGCCCGCCAAACTCCGACACGCTTTCCTCCTCGTTAAGGTCGAAGGTTTTACTTCCCAGGAAGCGGCCGAAATCCTCGGCTTGCCCGACGGAACCGTCAAGTTCCATGTGTACGAAGCCATCAAGCGAATGAAAGCCCAACTCGAATCCGGCGCCTATCCCGCCACCAAGGCTCAAACCGAAACCGAGCCGGGAGTCAACCATGCAGTGTGAACAAATCCAAATCGAAATGAGCTCCGCCAAAACCCTATCCCCATCCGTGAAACAACACATCGAGACCTGCACCGACTGTCAAGAATTCAGTCGATTCAATCAAGAAATAGCACAAAAAATGCAACAGATCAACATTCCGAATCCGTCCGCCGAACTCTTTGATCGCATCCGTTCTGCCCGTCCAAATCGACGCCTGACCCTACGCGCTTCGACCAAATTGGTAGCTGGCTTTGCCGCCGCAACCGCCCTCACGGTTGCGGCCTTTACCCTCTCCGGCGGCTCGGCCGAAGCCGCTTATCGGCAGATGGCAAACAGCCTGACCCGTGCCAAAACGGTTCATTTTTCGCTCTTTTCCAAGGACGCCAAGAAGGTCTACGAACTGTGGTGGCGACCCGGTGCATGGCGCGAATCCGCCGCACCCGATCTCGGTGGCGAGCGACTCAAACTCACCGCCAATGGTGGAGTCGAGTTCTATCGCTACCAAGACGGCGCGGTCCAGAAGATGAAGGAAATGGCTCCTCAGCCCACCGAATTCACGCTCGAAGCCATCGCTGATCGCCTCATGGACCCGCCCGCCAAGTTCGAATCGCAAGTGGTCGACGCTCAGACTGAAACCATCACCGCTACGAACAAAGGTGGCTGGAGCCGGATCATCTTCCGGGTTGACCGAGTAACTCACATGCCGCTTCACGGCCAGCATCAGAGCCTTGGAAATGGAGTCTGGACTAACGACGGGTCGTTCGATTTCGAGTTCGATAAACCAATCTCGGACGACAAATTCGATCCGAAATCCCTCGTCCCTCGACCATAAACAGGGCCCCGAAAGGGGCCAATCAACTTGGCCGATTCGTAGATTCGGGGTGATCCTCGCGGTACTGCTTCCGCGCCGCCGAATCCTTATCCATGATCCGCTTCGCGTATAGCGACCCCACGACCATAAGCGCCACAAACAAAAAGATCAGCGCACTGACCAGCAGGTAGCCGAGGAATTTGTTTTGGAAGATGACGTCGTAGCCACGAACCATGTGTTGAGTGTACTATCACTCTGGATTTAAGGCGGCGGCGTTGAAACAGATTCGTACAAAAGTGGGTATCCGAAAGGTCTTCAAGGAATTCGCCGACCAGCGCAACCCCATTCAACTCGCGATCCTCATGCAGGATTGGTCGGATGCCTACAATGTCGGCGGGATGTTTCGAGTCGCCGACGCTTGCGGAGTCTCCGAGCTCATCATGACCGGCAAAACGCCCGTCGTCGGCGATTCACCTCAAATCGCCGTCACCTCGATGGGAGCCCATCGCCGCATGCCCTGGCGGCACTTCGACCGTCATGACGACGCCTGCGCTGCCCTCAAAGCCGAAGGATATTCGCTGGTCGCGATCGAAGTGGCGGAGGGCGCTTGCCACTACATGCACTACGAATATCCCTCCAAGTGCTGTCTGGTCCTTGGCAACGAAGGCGCCGGGGTCTACGGAAACGTGATGAAGCAGTGTGATGGGGCCGTTTTTATACCCATGGCTGGCAAGGGGCGGTCCATGAACGTCCACGTCGCCGGAGCGATCGTTGCGTTCGAGGCGATTTTGCGAACCCCCGAACCTTAGAAAGTAAGTAATCTTTCTTGGATGCGATCGCAAGGGCAAACTCAAATAGTTGAACACGCTACCGCCCTATTGCGACGATTGGTGAAACACGATGGCCCTGGAGTTGCCGTTCTGATCAGATGCGGTAGCGAAGTGCTTTTTCGAGAATCGTATGGTCGAGCCGATATTGAACTCGACGTTCCGTTGTCGCCGAATCACGTTTTTCGAATCGCCTCCATCACCAAGATGATGACGGCAGCAGAGATTCTCAAGTTGAGCGAGGAAGGCAAGCTAACACTTGACGATCATGCAGACAAGTACCTTCCGGAGATTCCAGTGGCAAAATTCGTGACCGTTCGTGAGTTGCTTTCGCATACGGCTGGGATTTCTGATCAACCCACATTCGTCTCGCCTGACTTTGGAAAGAATGACCGCACGACGGAGGAGCTTCTCAAGGACATTGCTCTGCGGCCATCGGACTTTGACCCCGGAACCCGATGGTCCTACTCCAACGCGGGCTACGTTCTGCTGGGAGCGATTATTGAAAGGGTGACCGGAGCATCATGGAAGGACGCTTTTCACGAAGACATTTTTCTGCCGCTCGGTATGGCAAGAACCGGATGTTTTGGTAACGAGGTTATCATTCCAGGGCGGGTCCGGGGGTACACGACCGAGACACCGGATCGTTCTCCAAAGAATGCCGAGGAGTTTAGCCTTTCGGTTCCCATGGCATCGGGGGGCCTGCTCTCGACCCTCGACGACTTAGCCATTTGGGCCCAATCGTTGGCTTCGGGGAAGTTGATCAGCCTAGAGAGTTTCCGGCAAATGATCGAGCCGACAAAGACCTTACCGGGAATGCCAACGCGGCATGGGTATGGCTTCGGCACCATCCTGACTCGAGTGCGTGGCGAGTCAGCGATCGGTCATACGGGACAAATCCCAGGCTACACTTCGTGCCTAACCCACTTTCCAAGCCTTGATGTTACGGTTGTCGTCCTCAGCAATGACCACTACTTCGACGCCCGAGGAGCGGGGCGACGCTTTTCGGCTATTGCTCTCGGGCAACCCTATACCGAACCGGAGTTGTCAACGTGGAGCAAAGTCGAAGTGGAATCTGTTTTGGGCACGTATCAGGTGGATACGGAAACCACATGGACCCTATCGCAAGAAGACGGAAGACTCTTTTGTCAGCGGTCAAATCGAAATCGGGTCCCGATCCAATCTTGCGTCAATAGTGAACTCCATCTAGCTTTCGAACTAGACTTTTGGGTTCCGGTCAAAAATTCTGAAGGTGAGGTCGTCGGCATGAATCATTTCGAAGACGGAGAGGCACCGCCGCGATTTGTTTCAAGGATCGAATAGGCTTACTTCAGACGAACCAGGATAACGGCTTTGCCGCTCATATCGCCTGACAATCGAGTCGCCGCAACCGCTCTTGTCTCAAAGTCGATCGCTTCATTGATCTGCTTGACTGGCTGAGCATCTTCGAGGAACTGAACTAAGAGGTCCTTCCGTCGATCCTGAAGCTTACTAAGCCGAGTCGAAAATGCCGACTGGAGTTCCGATTGCCGATCGGTCGCCGGACCGTTGTAAACGCTGTCGATCGACGCGCCGCCTAGGGCTTCGATTCTCTTCTGAGCTTCCGCGAACTTCGCTGCCGGAACGATCACTAGCACGCCCTGAGCTTCGACGGTTGAGTCGAGTTTCATGTGCGTAAAGGTCCGCGCGGTTCCGCCAAGGGAGGACGCGATGCCGCTAATCTGCTCCTGTCCCTTCACGGGCTCAGGACCGTTCATCGAAATCGAAAGGTAGTGCTCGTTACCTGTGGCCGTGGGCTTCGCATTGGCGTCGGGCTGACCACCCGGAACCGGATCTGAAGGCAAATCGATTGCGTCGTGCCTACCGACCTCTGGCAATGGCCCGATGTCGCCCGGATCGAGCGGGACGATGTGTCCGCCAATCGATGGTGGAGCCGGTGAGAAATTCGGTTTTGCGTTCGTAGCCGGCGCGGTCGAAGCCACGACGGTGGATCGCTCGATGACCTTCGCCTGCGTTTCCTTTGGCGGAAGTGGGAGACCTTTATCGAGCGGTTGCCACGGGTCGAAATCGTTCAAGTTGTCAATGGCATGAAAAGTCGCATCGACCGACTTGGGTGCTTCCGTGGGGGTTGTGGGCGAGCTGTTCGCCACCACCGGTGCTGGTTGAGGCACTACTTTGGTCTCAGTCTTGGGTGACGACGTTGCTATTCGTCCTGCGAGTGCGCCGCCGATCAGGCAGATGGCCGCAATGAAAGCTCGGTTCTTATAGACCGGAATCTCTGGTTCAACTGACTTGGCGGGTTTTCCTTGTTGTGCCATCACGGAATCGAACGCACTAGGCTCGGCTTCGACGATATCCACCGGTTCCTGGGCATCGCCCTCGACGACCTGCAAGATCGGCTCAGACGCCTCATGCTCGTGGCTAATTTCGCGATCAGATTCCATCAGACGTATTGTCCCCTTCATTTTATCGGGAAAAACCGCGCAGTTCTCCAACTCTTTCCGGTTCGATAACCTTGGAGCCTATAGGTGAGGACCAGTCTAACACCTGTAGAGTTCCCAAGACGGCATTGGACCCAATTTGACAAAGAGAACGGAACCAGTGGTACCATGACGGTGCGCGAGGGGCGCACCCGGATCCGCGGAAAGGGCAGAGTCCACCCATCGAAAACGTGCTTCAAATACAAACCGAAGCGCCGCCAGTTTGCGGATCACTGGCTACGGCACCGAGGTTATATGACAAATCAAGCAGATCCGCACCCCTATTTGGTGCAGCTTCGCAAGCAGGCGAAGGAACTCAAATCGTCCCGTGGTTTAGCCAAGCTAACCGACGCTCAATTCGAACTTGCGAAGTCACTCGGCCATCCCAGTTGGCCGAAGCTCGTTCGATCCATCCAGCAAAAGGACCTCCAGGCGTCCATTCGTGATGGCGACCAAGCTCGCTTCGAACGAATCCTCGATGCGACCCCACGACTAGCGACTGCGCCGTTCGATGACGGCGGGACGCCGCTCATCATGGCCATCGAGTTCGATGACCCCAATATGATTTCGATCATCAAGAGTAAGGGCGCATCGATGAAGGATCATTACGAGGGATCGGCTCATTCGCCGCTCTCGTGGGCCCTCACGTACGGTTCGATGCATGCGGCGGTTCGCCTCGTCGAACTGGGCGAGATACCCGACCTATTTTGCGCCGGAGGTTTGGGGAGCGTCGATCTACTGAGCCGATTCTGGCCCAATGGTGAACTCATTCCCAACGCCAGCCGAACAGGCTCGTCGCGCTACGATGCGGAAGGGAAACGATTGCCTTGCCCACCACCCGATCCCAAAGATCAAGTGTCCGACGCCCTCTATCTCGCCTGTCGATGCGGTCGGCTCGACGCTTCCCGATGGCTTTTGGACCATGGCGCTGACCCCAACTGGTCTGCCTTTGCGGGAGGAACACCGCTCCATTGGGCGGAATTTTCGAACGCGCCCGGCTTGCCCGAACTGCTGGTCTCAAAGGGTGGGGATGAATCACGGATAGACCCTACTTTTCTGGCGACGCCGCACGTTTTTGGCTTTTTCGTCCTGATCGGCTGGGGCTTCCCGGCATGGCGGATCAAGGTTCGGCTGGATCAAGAACCGACGCTTGCCAATGCTCGCGGTGGACACGGAACCGCCCTACATGTGGCGATCTTCAACGATCGAAAGGACGTGGTCGAACTCCTCTTGGCGGCTGGAGCCGACAAAGAGGCTTTGAATGCCGAAGGAAAAACTCCATACGAACAAGCGCAGATTCTGGGTAAGACCGACTTGGCGGAGTTGGTACATCCTTAAGCTGTAGTTCGGCGAATCGCTAGCAATCTCGAATAATGGTCTCAGACTCCCCGGAAACACATTTGGAACCCGGGGACACCCCTTGCCGTTCATTTTCATATCGAAGACCGCTCTTCTCAGTTTCATGTCCGGTATCGAAAATGGCCCTGGAGGGCCCTACTGATAGTCCTTGTTCTTTGCGCAGGGTGCCATCGCGGCTGTTCGGAGCTTTCAGCGTGGGACGGTATCGAAGATATTTTCTATGACCTTGGTGAAAGCGATCCAGAAAGGAGCTTTAACCTCCTTCATGCCGAATGGACGTCGGCGCATCCGATTCTTTTTCCCAACACACATAGTATGCGAACACAGCGGACTCTAAGCGGGTGTTGTCTATTGCTTCGCTTCTATGATCGCTTGTCGGGAAGCGATCGAAACCAGATAGTGGACGAATCCCGCGCAGAAGTGAATGACGATGACTACGTCACTGAGTTGAAAGCACTTATGCGTATCAAGATTCAAATTCAATCCAAGGGTGCTTTATCGCTTACATCTAAACAGAAGAAGCTTTGGGATGAGGAAAGCATCCATTTTGGGAACAAACAGTAAAGGCACATCAGCTGATGTGCCTTTACTGTAAAGAACCTCATTGGGAAACTGGAAGTTAAACAGTTGGATTAGTCGCTCAGCGTCGCTTTCCACTGGTCGTTCAGTTCATCGAGCGTGCTGCCGGTGTAGTCCTTCCAAAGGCTTTCCTTATAGAAGTCATCGTGCAGAGCCTTGTTCAGTTGAACCACGATGTCCTTGTCCTTGTTGCGAACGACCCAATCCAGGAACGCGCCCGTGGTTCGGTAGCTGGCGCGAGCATCGGCTTTGGACTTTTTCACAATCGGTCGCTTATTGACCGGCTCAAACGCAAACCAGCGGACATAGTCGGCGATACCCTCGACGAGCCAGACCGGATCGTATTTGGGATAGTGCTGGGCCACGTGGCAAAGCTCGTGGACGACGAGACCGGTGTCGTCGGGGTGCTGAGAGGCGTACTTGGCGGCGACGTGGATCGTCAGACCGTCCGCATAAGCAACGCCGTCGGCGTTGAAGTCGATGATGATTTTGACGTCAGCGAGGCTGCTTCGCGGGATGCCGAGCACATCGGCAGTCTTCGGATACTCCTTCTTGGCAAGCGCTTCAGCGTCTTTGGTGAACTTAGCCAGGTTTTCGAGTTGCTTCGTGTCGAAGTCGATCTTAGGGCCGTCGGTCTTCGGACCCTGCAGAGCCAGCGCACAGATGAGAGTGAGGCCAGGGAGCATAACCGGAGTATATCAACTCCACTCCCTGGCCCGCCATTAGCTCACCGTAGGAAAGTTACTTCTTCCGCCGTCGAGCCAGCGCCAGGACGCCAATGCCCAGAACCGCCAGCGAGGCCGGCTCCGGAACCGGAGCGAACGTGGAATAGAGGCCGCTGATCTCGGTTTGTCCAACGTTCGTCAGGTCGTACTCGGCGACGCGGGCGTAAGACGTTGCGTCGGTATCCAGGTAGAAGAACTTCGACGAGGTGCGAGGATCGAGACCACCACCACCGGCATCGTCGAGGAAGTTGAAGTTGACGAATCCTCCCGGAGTATTGAAGAGGAGAGCCTTGGTCGGACTCGTGTCCCCAAGGCTGGTCGGATCCCAATCACCATCGTAAGTCGAGGTGATGAAATTGCCGAGCCGAAGGTCGGAGATTTTCCCCGCCGAGTTGGCATCGTTAAACACTCGCCAAGCGAAGAAGTACGTGCCGTCGGCCTTCAGAACCACCCGATTCTGAACTTGACCAGAAACCGTGCCGCCGTACGCCGAGAACGAGAAGGGAACCAGGTCGTCTTCGACGACGGTTCCGCCAGGTGTCTGGGTTCCAGGAAGTGGCGTCCATACGCCAGGTGTGAGAATGACAGCGTTTGCCGAAGCAGCCGCGACGAGCACGAGGCCCGCCAATAACATGCGATTTGTTTTCATGTGTTTGTCCCCAAATGTATTTGAAGCGGAGGCGGTCAATCGACCGACCAATCCAGGCATTATTATCCACAGGAAGTCCTTGTAAATCTGCAGGGGAATCGCTTATGCAGGTCCTTAGTCCGTCGTACTTTTGGCCGACAAGGGCTATGGATGAAGCCAAGTCCAGCCCGGAAGCAGGTTTGGATTGAGCTTCATCACGACCCAAAACGTCAGCACCAAGATCCAGAACCCGGCGGCAATAAGTGGGTAGCGAAGGTAGCACTTCGTGTCTCGCTTGCCCCGAACATAACCCACGATGAACAGGGTGGCAGATAAGAGCGCGGCCAGCGGCAAGGCGAATTTGCCGGCGATCAATGAGAACGTGGCGATCTTGCAATAGGCGAAGGCAAGTCGTCCGGCCTTATCCTTCGTGGCTTCTTGTTCAGTACTCATTGCTTCCTCATGTAGGCAACGTTTAGAACGTACAGAACGATGCCGACCAGGATGGACGCTGGGCAGCCAAGTGAGGCAACCAGAAACCAGACATTCGAGGCCGTCGTTGGAGAATCTAGAGAGAAGTTCAGCCAGCAACCGCCGAAAGCGACAAGGGGCAAAATCAGGATGAACATCGCAATGATCCAGGGCGAGAACCGATGGGAAGACACCTTTCCATACGGATGTCTTTCGTTGATCAGCGACGCTCCGCAATAGGGGCACCATTGTGCGCCGTGCAGAATCGGCTTCGAGCAATGGGGACATTTCTGTTCGGGAATAGACATATCAAGGTGGTCCGGTGAGAAAGTGAATCAGGCTAAGAACGGCAGTACAGACGCCGCCAAAGAAGGCGATGGAAAGAAGGTTGGGGGATTCTAATGAGAGGTACCCCGTAGCGCCGGTGAAGAGGAAGCAGGCGGTGACGACCCAGCCCGATACCAACGGCTTAGTGCGAGGGACGGGTTTCTTTCGTCGAGTGCGACAATGCGGGCAGTAATCACGGCCTATCAGGATTGGGTGCTCGCAGGTTGGACACGGCTCCATGAGTTGATCGACACCTTCCTTCACTTTTTCTGCCTTGGCATAAAAGCCAGAATGAGGAACACAACGAGGCCAACGGCGGGCAACGTTAGGTAAATCCATCCGTTCGGATTAGTGATGGCGATCGGGCAAGCACCGCAGCATTCCAGAGGACACATCAGCAAAGCGAGAAGAATCCAGAGGAACTGGAAGTTTGATTTGGGCTTCGCATCGGGCGGTTTTGCCGCCCACCCACAGCTCGCACAGTAGTCGTTCCCAGACGGGATCTCTTTGCCGCAGTTCGGGCAAGGAACGGTGTTCGGCTTGTGCTGACTCATCCCCACACCTTCATTAAGAATATGATCAGAATCGCTCCGAGAGCAATGGAGAAGATCATCGCTAGGGCGGTCGGAGCCACGGCGTCATTGGGCAATTTAGAACCACAAGCCGGATAGCATCTGGCTCCTTTTGAGATGATATCTCGGCAGTCGGGGCACCTCATGATCTCGACCAATGGCGGTGCCTTTGGTTGGATCATTTAGGCTTTCTCTTCCAAAACGCTAAACCAACTAGGAGCACAAACAGGATCCCAGTCACCGACCAAATTCGCCAGGGTTTCCCGAAAAGGAACAGTCCCAACAAAAAGCCAATCGCGAGGATAAAGAGGCTAAGAATGCCCAAAATCGCTTGTCGGATTTTGAATGCCTGTTCACGTTTGCGTTCCTCAGAAGCCCAGCCGCAATATGGGCAGTAGTCGTTCCCGGCGGGAATATCTTGGCCACAGTTCGGGCAAGGAACGGTATTCGGCTTTTGCTGGCTCATGATTGTTCTACGGTTTTGCCTGAGTCGGAGCCGGTGGCTGTCCGTTCGACGTCATGGCGTTGTTAATGTAGAGGAATGCAAAGCACCCTCCACAGCAAATGAATGGCAAAACGAGGAGGACGATCAGCACGATCGCCCAAATCGGCATTCTTCGCGAGCCCTTCGCGCTGTTGTAGCCAGGTGCTCCGGCACCACAGCGGGAGCAGTATCCGCCTCCATTGGGAAGCTGGGCTCCGCAGTTGGGGCAGTTATGAGTGATTGGTGGCTCGTTGTTCATGGCTGGCCTCCTTTGCATAAAGATATACACCCAGGGCAAGAATGGCTAGGCATCCTTTTTGGGCGAGCGACAAGCCGACGTGCGGCTCGACAGGTTGACGAAAGAATTCGATAATGAATCGACCAAGCGACCACAGCACCAAATAAATGGGGAAGATCGGTGCACGGTCGCGCAGTTTCCAGACTACGGCGAAGATCGCTAGGGCCGCTACAGCCATGTAGATCTGGGTCGGATGCCGAAGCGCTCCGTGCTGGTAGATCGCCCACGGCAAATCGCACTCTTTCCCAAAGCAACAACCATTGAAGTAGCATCCGATGCGGCCGAAGAATTCTCCCGCCGGGAGCGCGAGAGCCCACAGCGGCCCGGTCGAGGTGCGAATCCCCATCCGGCGTTTGGCGACCTCGACCGCCAGCCAGCCGCCAACGACTCCGCCCAGGATTGTGCGTCCGCCCGAGGTCGGATCGAACGTGCCAACCAGGTTGGCCCCTTCGACCAAACGTTCGATGAGCCTGGCAATCAGAACGCCTCCAATGGCCCCAAAAAGAAGGATTCGGGTCATCCCTTCGGTAGCGAGATTTCGGCGTCGGGCTTCGAGCCAATACACGATGACACCGACCACGAACCCGAGACCCGTAAACGCCGGTCCAACAAGGCTTTGCGGGTCGAGAAGATTCATAGGACTCTCAGCGTCGACACCCGATCGGGGAAGTCTTGGGCGTCGGCAAAGAGCCACCGCCAGCAGAACGAATACCGACGCGGATCCTCCTCGAAGGTGCCCACGTGGACGCAACACTGGCGAATCCGCGCTTCATGGAACGTGTGCGCATCCATGAACATTTTGACCGTCACGCGGAACGTTCGCATCGCCATCCGTTCAAGGAGTCTATCTTCGCCGCCGAAGGCTTTCCAAATTCCACCCATCAGGTCGGTCAGGCCGGGCACGCAATCGCACATCCGAAACAGGTCGCTAGCTACCTGAAGCGACGATGCCCGTTGCTGTTCGCTGAGCAGACGCTGAAGCGTGCCGTCCTGAATCATGAGGCGAAGCGAGTCTCGCACGTTCTCGAAGGAGATGGAATTGCTTGCCAAGTGAACCCATTTCTTCAGCTCGTCTCGACCAACGAGCGACACCAGGGAGTTCCATTCGCCCTTCTCGTTCTGCACAAAGTAGGCGATGTCGCAACAGTCCTTGTGCGAGCAGGGAAGCGGAATGAAGTCGGTCGCCCGATCCAGAGCTCGGAGCACACCGGTCGGCGTCGTCCGCTTCATCGGGTCGATGCCGCTGTTCCGCCCCGAACCGAACACAGGCTGGATTGCCAACCCGGAGCAGTAGGGCGTATTCAGACCAAGCTCCAGCAAGGCTTGCATTTCGCTCTCATTAACGCCTCGTTTGACCGTCGCTACCAGAGTCGTAAAGATTCGTTCTTGGTTCAAGAGTTCGAGGGTCTTTCGCTTTTCGTCGGCAAGCGCCTCGCCGCGGAGGTCCAGATAGACCCGATCGGAGAGCCCGTCGAACTGGAGATACACCTCGACGCGGTCGCGATGCGATGCCAGGAAGCGAAGAAACGCCTTGTCTTTCAGGATTCGCCGTCCGTTGGTGTTAACCAGAATTCGGGTGATCTTGCGTTCTAGAAGCTCTTCGACTAAGGTTTCGAAATCGCGTCGTAGGGTTGGCTCGCCGCCACTGAGCATCACCACGCTCAGCTTTCCACCTTCCCGCTCGATAACCGTATCGACGGTATGAAGAAGCTCGCTGAGGGTCGGTTTTTCCTCGGCTAACGCGGGTGTTCCAGGCTCCAGTGCGGTGGCGTAACAAGTAGGGCACTTGTAGTTGCAATGCTCGGTTAGGTTCAAAAGCAGGATGCACGAATGCTGTCCGTGCCCGGCGGGCAACCCGTCTCGATAACCGGCAGGGAATCCCCGAAAGTTGTCGGCCCGGTCTGGAACCACCGACAGCGTCGGTGTCTGCCACCCGGCGCGCGACCGCCAGAGGTTGGCGTCTTCCTCGTACAGGCTCTCCGTTTCACCATGTTCTCGGCAGAACCGCCGCATCCAAATAGAACCCGAATGCGAAACGAGCATGGCGTCGACGAACACGTCGGGATCATCCGAGCGGACGCCGCCACGAGCGAGGCAATGCGGGCACACAGATCGCGTGTATTCCTCGATTGTGTAAGGGCGGGAAGCGACGGCCATCTGTAAGCATGTTAACCCGGACGAAGGCGAGCGAAATCCAAAGAGAGCAAGAACACGGTCTCAATTTTCTTGGACCGCATTGGGTTAGTGCGGTAAATGCTCATCGTATTCCACGACTTTATCGCCTCGAAAATCCACCTCGCAGAAGTATGGCCAGTCCCAGTTATTTTCCTTTAGGATTTCTGCCAATGGCTTCTTCTCAATCGGCCATCCGTACACCCAGGCCACATCGAGATGGGTCATTCCTGGCACCGGATGCCAAAGATTCTTCTTCAGCCACTTTTGCGCCGATGCCGGAGGAGGCGTCAGCGAGAAAACCTGCTCTAGCT
Organism: Armatimonadota bacterium; assembly: GCA_016125185.1. Classification (NCBI taxonomy): domain Bacteria; kingdom Bacillati; phylum Armatimonadota; species Armatimonadota bacterium. Next base: position 236,150 of record WGMG01000006.1, read on the forward strand.
TCCATTCTCCAACGTAGACGGCAAAAGGCGGACCGTAGTGCGATGCGACGGATTGCGATGAAAAACTTAGCTGTCTGAGTTTGTCGGAATCCTGAAAAACAACGAGGATGGGAAAGTCTGCCCCGTAGTTCTTGGCTTCACGGAACCCAGAGTCCACAAGGTTGCCGTGTTGGGAATGATGCTCGCCGACCTCAATGTCTTGCTTGGCGAGTTGGTAAATGCCCGTGATCACGATCGGCTGGCCAGCAAAGAGAGTTAGATCGCGAGAATTCGACTGACCCAGTCCCTCCGAAAGCAGAGTCTGCCTTCCATAGGCCCAAACCGTCTTGCCCGCATAACGTTGCCAAAGGGCTCGCTGGTGAGCATCGTTGATCACTGGAATCAGTCCGTCGCGTCGGTAGATGTTGGTCGATGTGGTGTGAACTGCTAGCTTTCCATCGAGCAAAAAGTCGGTTCGGCTCTCTGGGTTTTGCTGGACAAACGTCAGTTCGTGAAACATGACTTTCAGTCGATCCACAACCTGGCCGCTGTCGTCGACAAACCAGGTCGAACTGGGCATGGCAATAAAGGTTTGCGCAGTCGTGCTCGAAAGGGCCACAAAGATTGCCAGCATATGGTGAGAAACAGTTCGGACCAACGATCAGTGCCAAATCTGCTAGATGTTGGCGACCAGCTAGCTCCAACCCTGGCGATTCTCGCAACCCCGGCGATATTCCATAAGTACTTATTATCGTGGATGCAAGAAGCAGACACACCCTCAATGCAATGGTGCATGAAGTGGAGTCCAAGGGCTTCTTGCACTGAAGCATGTTTTACCTACAACTGAATAATCCGTCGGATCAGATGATCCGATTTTGGTGGGTGCTCATTCCCATCCTCTGCGTCGTGTTCTTCAAACCGATCCTCCGCCTCTTCCTGGGAATGGTTATCGTTCCCGAAAACCGAATCGGTTTGGTCACGAAGAAATTCGTCATCTTCGGCGCACACCGCCAGTTGCCGGACGGACGCATTCTTGCGACTCATGGCGAAGCTGGAATCCAGGCCGAAACCCTAGCCCCTGGCCTTTACTGGACCATGTGGCCGTGGCAATACGCCGTCACCATGGCGCCGTTTACGGTCGTGCCGGAAGGCAAGGTCGGCCTCGTGCTGTCCAACGACGGTTTCGAACTCCCGGCGGGCAACATCTTGGCCCGCAAGGTCGAGTGCGACAACTTCCAGGACGCCGTGGCGTTCTTGCATAACCAAGGTCAAAAGGGCCGACAGACGCACGTGCTGACCTCCGGTACTTACCGAATCAACACGCTGGCGTTTGCCATCAGCCTGACTGACATCACGATCATCCATGAGAACATGGTGGGCATTGTCACCGCGCTCGACGGCAAGCCGATCAAGCAGGGACAGATCGCGGGTGAGACGGTGGAAGGTCATAACAACTTCCAGAACGTCGACCGATTCCTGGAGAATGGCGGCAACCGAGGTCTGCAACCGCAGGTCATCCTGGCCGGTAGCTACTTCATCAATCCGTGGGCGATCCAGATCGAGGAGACCCCGATGACGGAGGTGCCGATCGGCCATGTGGGCGTCGTCATTTCGTTCATCGGCGAGGACGGCAAGGACCTGACCGGCGAGTCGTTCAAGCACGGCAACATCGTGTCGATGGGCTACCGAGGCGTCTGGATGGAGCCGTTGGGACCGGGTAAATACCCGATCAACAAGTACACCATGAAGGTGGAGCTGGTGCCGACGACCAACCTGGTGCTGAACTGGGCCAACGCCCGGTCCGAAGCGCACGCGCTGGATAAGAACCTCTGCACAATCACGGTTCGTAGTAAGGACGGATTCCCGTTCAACCTCGACGTGTCGCAGATCATTCACATTCCGGCGACCGAGGCTCCGAAGGTCATCGCCCGTTTTGGCAGTATGACGAACCTGGTTTCGCAGGTGCTGGAGCCGACGATCGGCAACTACTTCCGCAATAGCGCGCAGGATAGCGACGTCATCAGCTTCCTCAGCACCCGAAAGGAGCGCCAGGCTTCGGCCAAGGAGCATATCAAGGAAGTGCTGGACGAGTACAACGTGAACGCGGTTGATACGCTGATCGGCGACATCGTTCCGCCCGAAGCGCTGATGAAGACGCTGACGGATCGAAAGATCGCCGAAGAGGCTGAGAAGACGTACGAAACCCAGCGCATGGCGCAGGAGAAGCGACAAACCCTCGAAAAGGAAACCGCGATTGCCGACATGCAGGGCGAGATCGTCAAGGCTCAGCAGAGCGTTGAAATCGCCCAGCGAACCGCCGATGCGACGGTCAAGAAGGCCGAAGGTGACGCCGCAAGCCTGAAACTGCAAGTGAACGCCGAAGCCGAAGCGACCAAGATGCGCGCTAGCGCCGAGGCGGAAGCCACCAAGGCCAAGGGTGCGGCTCAGGCCGAATTCACCAAGCTGAACGCGGTCGCCGACGCCGAGCGCATCGCCAAGACCGGTGTGGCCGAGGCCGAGAAGATCATGGCGATCGGTAAGTCGCAGGCGGAATCCTACGAACTCCAGGTCAAGGCCATGGGTGAAGAGAACTTCACCCGGTTCAAGATCACCGAGGAGATCGCCAAGGGCAACATCAAGATCATTCCGGACCTGATCGTGAGCGGAAATGGAAGCTCGAGTGACGGAAGCCTGAGTGGCCTGATGGGACTCCAGCTCTTGCAGATGCTGAAGGAGAAAGAAGCCGTTGGCGGTGGCAACAAGGCCAAGTAGCGGCACGATTCCCGGCTCAGAAATGGGCCGGGAACCGGTCTCCCTGCTATCATGGATTATGGGACCGATCCTCAAAACCGAAAGGCTGGTGTTGCGACCGTTGTGTCGCGACGACGGGCCGCGAATCCAGGCGGTTTTTCCCAACATTGAGGTCACCCGCTATCTCGCCGCCGCCGTCCCTTGGCCCTATCCCGAGACCGGCGCGGAAGACTTTTTGAATTTCGTTCTGCCCGAGGTGGAAGCAGGCAAACGGTTCCTCTGGGCCATCACCGAAAAGGACGGAAACGGCGAGCTGATCGGCCTCATCGACCTCGCGCTCGAAGGGCCGTTCCATCGCGGTTTTTGGCTGATTCCCGAACACCATCGCAAGGGATACATGACCGAGGCCGTGGCCGCCGTCAACGACTTTGCGTTCGAAGTTGTGGGCCTGCCAAAGCTACGCCTCAGCAACGCCGAACCCAACATCGGATCGAGCAAACTGAAATCGAACTCGGGGGCCGAAAGGGTGGAAGTCATCGAGGACGTCGCGTTCGTGGGCGGACGGTTCCGGGAGGAAGTGTGGGAACTCACGGCTGACCAGTGGCGTCGAAATCGCATCCGATTCTTGAACCGAAACTGACATGAGCCAGATACCGACCCTCGAAACCGAACGACTGATTCTGCGCCCTTTGCGTCGCGAGGATGCCCCGCGCATCCAAGAGCTGTTCCCGGATTTCGAGGTCGTTCGATACCTGTATTCGTTTGTTCCGTGGCCGTATCCCGACAACGGAGCCAATGAATTCCTCGATATGTGCCTGCCGCAGATCGAAAGGGGTGAGCGGATCATCTGGGCGATGACGCTTCGCGAGGCGGCCGACGACCTGCTGATCGGCGTGGTTTACATGAATCCCGGTGGGCCGCACCATCGGTCCTTTTGGCTTGCGCCACGATACCACCGACTCGGGCTGATGACGGAAGCGGTCGCCGCCTTCAACGACTACTTCTTCGATGTCCTGGGCAACCCGGTGATCCGAAGCGGTAACGCCGTTCCCAACCTCGGTTCTCGGCGGATCAAGGAGAAGACCGGGGCGAAGTTAGTTGATGTAAAGCCCGACGCATCGTTCGTCGAAGGGGTTTTTGACGAGGAGATTTGGGAGTTAACGGCTGAGGATTGGCGGGCGAATCGGACGCGATTTGTGGCCAAAAGAGAAGGGGCTTGACCATCGTCAAGCCTCTTCAAACCGAATCCTGAAGCCTATTTAGATCGCCCAGGTCTTGAGGAACCTCATGACCTTCGCCGGATCGTGATGGTCGCCGTTTTCGAGCAGTCCCGTGTTCTGCGAGTGCAGAAGTTTGCCGTTCTTCTCCAGCACAAAGATGTGCGGGTATCCGGGAATCTTCGGGTATTGCGAAAGCAGTTCCTTGTTCTCGTTTTCCTTGCTGAAGTTCACCTTCACTACGATGTAGTGCTCTTTCAACTCGCTGGCGATGTCCTGATTCGACTTGAAAAGGTTATCCAGCAGGTGGCACCACGGGCACCAGTTTCCGCCCACGTCCAGCAGGATTCGCTTGTTCTGCTTCATCGCCAGCTTGACGGCATCGGAGATGTCCTTGGCGCTGTTGCGGCTCGGATCGAAAATCTTCTCCGACATGTCGATCGGCTTGGCTTCGGTTTGGGCGAGGGCGCTCGCACCGGCCATCGTCATGGCCGCGAGGATGAAAACAAGGGAGAAACGCTTCATGATCCTATGTTACTATTCGAACGCGCCGGAGGTCTGCCGCGGTTTCGGAATTCTCGGCTAAACTAGCCGAATGTCCGCCCACGACCCTTCGAAGCTGAATCGTCGCGACTTCCTTGTCGGAACGATGGCCGCCGGTGCCACCCTTGCCGCTGGACGCGTAGCCGCCCTCGAGCCCGACAAGCCGTGGTTCCAAATTTCCTTGGCCGAATGGTCCCTTCACCGATCCATCTCCGGCGGGCAGATGACCAATCTCGATTTTCCGAAGGTCGCGCGCCGAACCTACGGCATCGATGCCGTCGAGTACGTGAACCAGTTTTGGAAGGACAAAGCCACCGACGACAAATACCTCGCCGAGTTGAAAAGCATCTGTGAGGGCGAGGGGGTCAAGAGCGTCCTCATCATGTGCGACGGCGAGGGCTCGATGGGCGACCCGGACGCCGCCGCCCGGTACAAAACCGTCGAAAACCATTACCGCTGGCTTTGGGCCGCGAAGTACCTGGGTTGCCATAGTATCCGCGTGAACGCCTACTCGAAGGGCACGCCCGAGGAGCAAGCAAAGCTCTGTGCCGATGGCCTCGCCCAGCTTGGACAATACGCGGCGACGCTGAAGTTGGGTGTCATCGTCGAGAATCACGGCGGCATCAGCAGTCATGGCGATTGGCTTGCGGGCGTGATGCGAAAGGTGGGAATGAAGAACGTCGGCACCTTGCCTGACCTCGGCAATTTCTACGAGTACGACCGCTACCAAGGGGTCACCGACATGATGCCGTTCGCAAAAGGCGTGAGCGCGAAGTCACACGACTTCGATGCGCAAGGGAACGAGACCGGAATCGACTACAAACGAATGCTGGACATCATCAAAAAGGCTGGATATCGCGGTCGGCTTGGCATCGAATACGAAGGAGACCGCATGAGCGAGCCGGACGGGATTCGCGCCACCAAAGCTTTGCTGGAACGCCTTCGTTAGGCGTCCTACTGGACGGTAATGTCGATGGTCTTGAGGTGCGTGTGTTCGGCGTCTTCGACGAAGCCCGCTTCCACATGGTAGGTGCCGGGCGTCGAGGGAGCGGTGTAGTAAGCGCGGTTCGGATAGAGCGGATTGACGTTGAGATAGCCTCCGTCGGCGCCTTCGACCAGCCGGAAGCTGTACGAATCGACATGATAGCCTTGCGAGACAACCTGAATTTCAAACGATCCTCCGGTTGCGACCGCCGCGAATTCGGGCCGAACCGAAAAGTCGGCCTTGAGGTTAACGCCAGGCACGGCGACGCCTCCGCACGCCAGCGCAGTTGTGGCCAAGCCAACCCAGCAAAGGCTCCGAACCGTCATATCCTTCCAACAGTGTAGACGCAAAACGGCGGTCTAACGGAAGAAGCGGATCGAAAGGAGGTTGCCAATTGAGCCGGTGGCCCCGTTCTTGTCCATGCGGACCTTCAGCGTGTGCTTGCCTGCATAGAGCCGTGCGTCGCCAAGCGAGATCGTCTTCCAAGTCGTCCATCCGCCGGTTTTGGACACCACCACCGAGTCGCCGATCGGTTGACCGTCGACTTCCAAGTGGAACTCGCCGCCGTCGCCCTCGCTGGCTACCGTCGCTTCGATCTTGAAGGTCCCGCCCTGTTCGACGTTGAGGTCGTAGGCCAGCCACTCGCCCGCCTTGGTCCAACCGACATTGTCCTTTGGCGTGGTCCCCGAAGCGCCAATATCGACTCCTTCGCGTGGGCGATAAGCTCCGCCCTGATTCTCGGGATCGGCGTCATGGTAGCCCTTGCCTTCGCCACCAAGATTGAAGTCGATGGCGTTGATGGTCCCGGGAATCTTGAAGGGTCCTGGCCATTCGTATTTGGGTCCGTGCGCCTTTCGATAGTCGTCACGCTGGCGAATGCCCGCCTCGTCAACCTTCAGGTTTTCGTCCTTGTAGGCCCGAATGTAGTCGATCACGAATCGCTGAGGAAACTTGGTGCTGGCGTCGGGATAACCTGGCCATCCGCCGCCAACTGCGAGGTTAAGAATGATGAAGAAGGGGTGGTCATAGGCCCAGTCATTGACGCCAATGTCGTTGGGCGTCACCTTGGCAAATTGCTTTCCGTCGAACGTGAAACGAATCTCCTCCGGCTCCCATTCCATGCCGTACACGTGGAAATCTTGGTCGAGGGGGAGCTTGGTGTCGAGCGAGTTGGAGACTCCGCCGCCACCCGAGTAACCCGGGCCGTGGATAGTGCCGTGGGTCAGGCTCGTCTGGTGGCCCAGGTATTCCATGATGTCGATTTCGCCGCATCGCGGCCACCCGACCGACCCGGAATTGTCTCCGAGCATCCAAAAGGCGGGCCACATGCCCTTGCCGACCGGCATCTTCATCCTCGCCTCGAACTTGCCGTACTTTTGGGTGAAGGATGCGTTCGTCTTTAGCCTTGCCGAACTGTAGTCGCGCTGGATGCCGTCGTCACCTTTGGTCGGCTCCTTGCGGGCTTCGATCACCAAGTTGCCGTCGCCGTCGAGGAAGGCATTCTTGTTGCCGTCCGTGTAGCTTTGCCATTCGCCGTTGCCGTATCCGCCGCCCCCGAGATCACGCGACCAGACTTTTGGGTCGGGTGCCTGCCCTTTTGGACCATCGAATTCTTGGTCGAAGGTCAGCGTCCACTTGGGCGCGATTTTGGCTTCGAGGTGGGGCAGAAAGGCGGAGAGCAAGAGGGAAGTCAACATCGGCTTTCACCGAACTTGCGAAACGTTTCGCAAGTTCAAAATCTATCTTATCTCATCCGATGTTCGAGTTTGCGAAACGTTTCGCACATTGGGGGCTACATGCCCCATTTTCGATGCGGGCGATCGAGGTCTAAACGGTTGTTCGGGCTGTCGCTCTTCGGTGCATCCGGATACTTCACTCGGATGCGCTGCCGATCGATCATGTCGGAAAGATATGCTTCGACCGACATTTGCTCCTTTTGAGACTGCTCCAGCAGGAAGCGAAAGTCTTCTTCGATGAGTTCAATCGATGGCATGATTCATTGTAGCGTTTGGCAACTCTTTTCACGTTTAGCCGAGAAGGGACTCCCTTGCAATTCATGGACTCCATTGCGACTATACGTGCCACCCCAAAACTAAAGAATCCCCAGTGTAAATATCTGGGGATTCTTTGTCAACTGCCGACTGCTAACTGCAGACTACATATGCGAAATGATCGCATCGCCGAATTCGGAGCATTTCAGCTTCGTTGCGCCTTCCATCAATCGGTGGAAGTCGTACGTGACCGTCTTCGCCCCGATGGCGCCTTCGACGCCCTTGACGATCAGGTCGGCAACTTCGGTCCAGCCGAGGTAGCGGAACATCATTTCGCCGCTCAGGATGACTGACGATGGGTTCACTACGTCCTGGTTCGCGTACTTCGGTGCGGTTCCGTGGGTAGCTTCGAAGATCGCGTGACCGCTGATGTAGTTGATATTCGCGCCTGGAGCGATGCCAATTCCACCGACCTGGGCCGCAAGCGCGTCCGACAGGTAGTCGCCATTCAGGTTCAGGGTCGCGATGACGTCAAAGTCGGTCGGGCGAGTCAGAACCTGCTGGAGAGCGATGTCGGCAATGGCATCCTTGATGACAATTCCCGCACCCGGCTTACCCTCTGGAATCTGGCACCAGGGGCCGCCGTCGATCTCGACCGCGCCGAACAGGTCTTTCGCGAGTTGGTAGCCCCAATCACGGAACGCGCCTTCGGTGAACTTCATAATGTTGCCCTTGTGGACTAGCGTCACGCTCTTTCGATTGTTGTCGATGGCAAACTGGATAGCGCTGTAGATCAGGCGCTGAGAGCCCTGCTTGGAAACCGGCTTGATGCCGACGCCGACGAGAACATCGGAATCCGGTCCATCATGAACGGCCTTCTTCCAAGCTTTCGTCTTCTCTTCGGTGCCAAATCGAATCTTGCCGAAAGCCTTGGGGAACGTGTGTTCGATGAACTGAAGTATCTTTGCTGAATCGTCGGACCCGGCAGGGAATTCGATGCCGGCGTAGATGTCCTCGGTGTTCTCGCGGAAGATGACCATGTCCACATCCTGCGGCTTCTTGACCGGGCTTGGAACTCCGGTAAACCAGCGAACCGGGCGAAGGCAGACGTAGAGGTCGAGAATCTGTCGAAGGGCAACGTTGAGCGAGGTGATACCTCCGCCGACCGGAGTCGTGAGCGGACCCTTGATACCGATCAGGTATTTCTTGAAATCTTCGAGCGTCTCGTCCGGGAGCCAACTGCCGGTGGCGTTGAATGCCTTCTCGCCGGCCAGGACTTCTTTCCATTCGACCTTCTTGGACCCGCCGTACGCTTTTGCGACGGCCGCATCGAAAACTCGGACGCTGGCGGCCCAGATATCGGGGCCGGTACCATCGCCTTCAATAAAAGGAATGATCGGATCGTTAGGGACGTTCAGACCGTTATCGGTCATCGTAATCGCGGTTGCCATTAGGCGACATTTTACCGAGATTTGACGCTGAGACGCCGATTGGTACCCTTGCGAGTGGCAATTTAACGTTACTTGCGTCTACAGTATTCCGAAGTGAACGTTCCGCCCGTTATTCCGCCTTCGGCAACGGCGCCACCATCGACACCTCCTCTTGTTCCATTAGAAAAGATTCCGTATCCGCCTTACGTGCTCGTCTTGGCCGCGCTAACGGCTATTGCGTTTGTCATTGGGCTGGTCCGTTTACCCGGCTCGATCAAGTCGGGTATCGACCTCGAAATGGCTTCGCACTACCTCGAAATCAACCAGCCGAAGCGCGCGGCCGAACTCCTGAAGCCGCTTGTGATGCGGTACCCGGAAGCGAAAGACGCTCGCGTCAACCTTGCGAAAGCTTACATTCTTAGCGGCCAGCTCAAGGAAGGGGTGATGGAGTTGAACTACTTCGAAGGTCAGCAGGTCGACGAAGACTTCGGTCACAAGCTCGACGAGGTTGCGGGGCTTCTCGATGAAAAGATAAAGGCGCTCCCAGAAGAAAAAGGAGCGACGAATTGATCATTCCAGGCTTTTTGATTTCTTGGCTCACTTTTCCGGGCGTGATCGTCCACGAACTCGCCCACGCCATTTTCTGCCGACTTTACGGCGTAGCCATCTACGAGGTCAAGTTCTTCCGCTTTGCGGTTGGGTTGCGTCAGCCCGTCGGTTATGTTATCCATGAGGGAGCGAAGAAGGCCAGCCAGAACCTGATGATCAGCATCGGGCCGTTCTTTGTAAACACGATCATCGGCGGCATCATTGGGGCTCCGGCCGCCATTCCCGTCTTCAAACTTGGTAGTTTTGACCCGCTCGATCTTCTGCTGATCTGGCTCGGCGTCTCGATTGCGATGCACGCCTTTCCCAGCACCGGCGATGCGGCGTCGATCCGCAAGGCTCTGAAGCACCCAGATACTCCGACTGCGACGAAGATTTGGGCGACGCCGATCGTTGGGCTGATCTACCTAGGCGCGCTAGGTTCGATGTTTTGGCTCGACGTGCTTTATGGAGTTGCGGTGGTGGGTCTCATCCCGCTCGGAATCGTCTATCTGTTCTCGCACTAGATGCCGTCGTAGGCGTGCTTGCGACGCCACGGGCGGCCGTCGACGAGGAGTCCCAGGACAGTTGGGGCCGGTTTGTTACACAAGAGTTCGATGCGAAGATGACGGGCGAAATCGTAGGAAGCTGTATGGAGAAAGTCTTGATGCGTACTAAAGATATTAATCTCCCTGTTCTCCTTCTTTTTGAAGTTGGGCGGACCGTTGTTCAATGAACTTTCTCTCTTTCTCCTCAGCAATCCTCATGAGCTCACCAAGTCTCTCTCTTATTAGATCAATTGATGTTAAGTCCTTACGACCTTCTTTTGTGTTGGTTTGCTTAAAGTTGCTTCGAACGAGTGAACGTATCTCCTCATTGCTGAAGGTTTCGACTTTGAACCCACTACCATTGCTTGGCCTGAACGTTCGCGAAATGTTTTGTAGTTCCGCTTTGAATTGATTTCCTGAAAGAAATAAGGTTCCGTCAAGTACTCCGGTTTCTGCCATCCGTTTGTGAAACCGGTCATTCGAAACAAAGATGTGGGTAAAAGGACAGTATTCAAGGTAATTCAAATCCAGGACGTGGGTTGGTTGAGATGAACTGTGCTTGCTTCTAACTAATATCAAGTAGCTGAGGTGTAATTTCAAAACGAAATAGGCATATGGGCTAAGGATCCTGATCGAATAACCAGCGTGGTCAGCGAACCTTTCTAAGATGACGGATACTTGCTCACGATTACCTCCAGCGATTGTCAAAAGATATGCGAGCCAAGTACTCTTAAGTGATGGCTTATTTGCATACTGCTCTGCTACACCATGAATCTTTCTCTTATCCTTTACGAACTCTATTATGATCCGTTCTTTACGAACAAGCTCTTCTAGGGCGAGAGCTTGTTCGTCCTGGAACGTAATCCTCCACAGTTTGGATAGTTCTTGCTCAGATTTTAGAAACTGGCCCTGTTCCCAGTACAGTAAGGCAAGCTCGATAGGGTGTCCACCAACAAAGTCGCCTCTAACACCATCTTCGTCGTAGTAGGTTTGCTGATGATCTACGACTGGACGCCTGCTTCCACTATAGTCCCGTCCCATTAGGGAGTTTAGGATCAGGCCCCTTGATTCTGCGTTATAGATGCCATGCAGTGATTGAAGTTTTTCACAAAGACTACCCATTGAGATAGTCTTTTCACCTCCCAGCTTATCAAGGTCTGCAAGGATTTCGGCTGGTAGTATAGGGCAGACAATGGGGCTGAAGCAACAGCTACAAACAAAAACCTCGTCTTTCGAAAGCATTTGGAATGCCGATTTGTCGAGCACCACAAACAGACCGTTGAACATTTGACTACGTTATTAGGATATTCAATACAATTCGCACGGCATTCCAAGTTCTTCAATGTGCGAAATTAGCGCGTCGGCGTGTTCCTTATCTCGGGTCTCGGCCACGCATGAGATCGTGACTCGGCTGAAGTTGGGTTTGCCAAACGTTCGCTCGTGACTGATCTGCTTCACGCTCGCCTTCATCTCGGCGATGGCGTGCGTTAGCTTCTCAAGGCCGCCTGGACGGTCCGAAATCTCGCACCGAAAACGCACCAAACGCCAGTCGCACCGCAGGCCGTAGTTGATGACTCGGCCGAGCACGGACGGGTCGATGTTGCCGCCACAAAGAACCAGCACGACCTTCTTACCCTTCAGATCGTCGAGCTTGCCGGCGATCATCGCCGCAAGTGGCGCGGCGCCTGCACCCTCTACAACGCCCTTTTCAACTTCGACGGCGCGCAGAATCGCGAGGGCAATATCCCGCTCGGTCACCGTCACCACGCGGTCGATGTGCTGGCGTGCCAACTCGAAGGCGTTCGAGCCGACACACGGAACGGCCAGACCGTCACCCAGTGTGTCTTCCATCTCGATAAGGATTGGCTGTCCGTACTGCACGGCTGCGGAATAGGAAGCGGCGTATTCCGGCTCGACACCGATGACCTGGACCTCGGGCTTTCGCGTCTTGACTGCCAAAGACAGACCGGCGATGAGTCCTGCACCGCCGATCGGTAAGACGATAGCGTCGACATCCGGGATTTGGTCGAGGATTTCCAGACCCAACGTTCCGGCTCCGGCGATGACGTCGATCCCGTCGAAGCCGTGTACATAGGTCATGCCGTCGCGTTCGACATACTCGTCGGCCCTTTGCTTAGCCTCGGCGATGTTGTTGCCAAAAAGCTCGACTTGCGCGCCAAATTGTCGACACCGCTCTTGCTTCACCATCGGGGCGGTGACGGGCATTACCACCCGAATCGGGATGCCCAACTGTTGGCCGTGGAAGGCGATTGCCAGAGCGTGATTACCGGCCGATGCAGCCACCGCGCCCCGCTTTCGCTGGTCGTCGCTCAGGAGCATCAGCGCATTGCGTCCGCCTCGCTCCTTGAACGAACCCGTCTCCTGTAGGTACTCCATTTTGTTATAGATTTCGCATCCAAACATCGAACTAAGAATGCGAGAATGGCGACACGGAGTGACGGTGATTCCCGGAAAGATCCGCTCCTTTGCGGCAAGAATTTCCTCGAAAGTTGGCCTCATGGCAATTCGTAAGAGTTTACAGGTTAAGCTAGCGGAATGTCGCAGGTAACCCGGGTCGTCTTGTCGGAAGACCCTTTTTCTGCCAGCCGGACCGATTCGCCGTGGAATCGCGGGCGACTCGATGCCAAGTTCATCGCCCACCCTGCCTCGGCGAACCGCCCATTCTTTGCGATTTACACACTCGCTCTCGACCTGAAGGAGGACTTGAAGACTCGGATCCACGTCACCGCCGATGAACGGTACCAACTCTTCCTCGATGGCGATCTCGTGGCGCGTGGGAGCGAGCGCGGCGACAATGAGCATTGGTTTTACGAGAGCTATGACCTGGACCTGTCGGCTGGTGACCACCATCTTTCGGCCCTCGTGTGGTCCCTTGGAAACGATCATGCGCCTCTCGCGCAGGCAATGGTTGAGCACGGCTTTCTCTGTGTGGCCGACGACACAAACCTCAAGGCACAGTTGACCACCGGTCATGCCGCCTGGAAATGTGCTGAGGTCAAAGGGATCGAGATTGTGCCGCATTCGACGACTTATGGGGTTGGCGACCGCTTTCGATTCCTGGGCGGCCAGTTCTCGCTTTCGGCCTTGGAGGGCCGCGGCGAGCTTGTCGAACCGACGAAGTCCGAGACTCCGACACTTCCTGAAGCTGTCGATCTAAACCCCATCCGAATTCTTCGTCCGGCCTCGCTTCCGGCGATGTTCTATCGCGACTGGAAGACCTTCAAGATTCGCCACATAGGCTACTGCGAAAGCGCCGATACCGCCAGCGTCACGATCAAGAAGGAGAACGATTCTCCCAGTCAGTACCCGCGATGGCAAGATCTTCTTGATGGAAAGGACCTTACGATTCCACCGAACCAGAAGGTTCGATGCATCGTCGATCTGGATAACTATGCGTGCGCATATTGGTATTTAACGACATCAGGAGGACAGGGCTCCAAGGTTCGGATTCATTTCCAGGAAGCACTGATCAAGAACTTTGACGATGGCGATCGCGGCAATCGAGACGAGGTTGAGGGCGGCCATTTTGTGATGATGTGGTCACGCGCGCTCGGGTTCGGCGACGAGATCGTGCCCGGTGGCGGCAAAGAAGAGAAGTATTCGACGTTCTGGTGGGTGTCCGGCCGCTACATGGAGATCTATGTGGAGACCGGCGACCATCCGCTGATTCTGTCCGGCTTCCGCTTGGAAGAGACTCACTACCCGGTGATCCCGCCAACTCCGCCGTTCCATTGTTCGGATGAGAAGCTGAATAAGATCGTGGACATCTGCATTCGGACCCTGCAGATGGATGCGCATGAGACCTTCTTCGACTGCCCCTATTACGAACAGCTTCAGTACGTCGGCGACTCTCGCATTGAGTCGATGATCATGATGGCGATGACCGACGACGGGCGACTTTCGGCGAAGGCCACCGACCTCTATCGCTGGTCGATCGGCTACCGCGGCATGACGCAGTCTCGATACCCAAGCCGCAACCGCCAGTACATCCCGCCGTTCTCGATCTGGTGGGTTCTGATGGTCCACGACCAGCACGTTTGGCGGGGTGACCAGGCTCTGCTTCGTCAACTCCTACCGAGCGTACGCACGATCCTTTCCTTTTTTGAGCAATACATCGACCGGGACTCGCATTCACCCACCTTCGGGCTGATGCAGTCGCCCGACCAATGGAATTTCGTTGACTGGATTTCGGCTTGGAAAGACGGCGTGCCGCCCGGTGGTCTGCACGGATACAGCATTGTGATCAATCTCCAATTGGTGCTGGCCCTAGAGTCCGCTGTTGAGATCGAAACGGTCTACGGACACAATAATTCCCAGCGTCCTTTGATGGGATGGCTGCAGCAGCTTCGGCAGGCGGTGAAGAAACACCTGAACTCGGAGGGCCTTTTGCTGGATTCCCCGAGCGAAAAGACGGTTTCGGAGCAGCAGCATGCCTTGGCGCTGCTCAGCACCGACAAGGAACTCCAGGCAATCGGTGAGCGATGGTACGCCAAGGACAGGGAAGGAAGTGCCGCGACTTATTATTTCCAGCACTACCGGCACGAGGCGTTTGCCCGTTTGGGGCGATTCGACCGACTTCTGGACAATATTCGCAGCCAGTGGGGTGGCATGATCGACAAGGGATTGCGGACCACCATTGAAATGCCGGACCCGGGACGGTCCGACTGCCACGCTTGGTCAGCCCACCCGGTGCTTCATCTTCAGACAAAGATTCTTGGCCTCAGACCCATAGAAGCTCATCAGTATGAATTCCATCCTCACTTGGTCGATTTGAGTTGGGCGGAAGGATACATTTCGACCGGTAAGGGCCCGATTCATGCAAGAGTCGAAAAGGTGGGTAAGACTTGGAAGGCGAGCTTGGTGATCCCGGATGGCGTCACTGTGTCGGTTCCTGAAGTGCGCGGCTTAATTGTAGGACCAAAGACGGTAACCATCGAGCCGTAAGGTCTTCAATTGAACCAATCGGCTAGACGGGGTCGTAATTAGGGTGATCAAAGTGTAAAATGTCGCCCATAAGAATTTTATTAGTACCCCACGAATGCGTGACAGCATATCTGCGAGGAAACCCCACCTATTTTGGGATATCCGAACTGGCGGCATTCCCGGCCTCTCGCAATCTGCTTGGGAATACGATTTGGGCAACTTTGTCCAAGAAAAGCTTCTTCCTAAGGGGTCTTGGCAAACAAGGACGTTGGTCGTCTTTGCAATGTTCTCGGTCATCGGTGGCCAGTTTTCAATGGGATAAATACGGGGTTATCGTTCAGTCAATTGATAGCGATTTTCCAAAATGGATTAAAGATAAAAGAAATGTGCAAGATTGCAAGGCTTTGGCATGGACTTTGTTCTGCCGTCTGTGTATGAAAATTTGCACGGCCCTCGCGTGGCTTCTCTCGGGTACGGCTGCGGTTCTGTCGATGGGTGCCATCGTTCAGACGAAAGACCGTCCGAGCGATGACTATCTCGTATCGCAGGCAAAGGCGGCCGAAAATCGGGCGCCGAAGATCGACTATCCGACGACCGATGTGCGCGGGCGAAAGATCCCTCAATTCGACATGCTGATCGTCATGACCGGATGTAAGTCGTGCTCCGATTTTCGTATCAAGGCGAAAACGTTCATGGATTCGCATCCCGAATGGGCTTTTCTGGTTGTAACGCCCGACATGGTGGACATGGACGGCTTTCTCAAAACTGATAACTACTATGTTGTTGAAATGAAGGCGGGCACCAAGCTGGCAGAACTTGCTTCTGGAGTGTATCAGCGATGAGAAAGAACGGCTTTACATTGGTTGAGATTCTGAGCGTGATCGCTATTCTCGCGATCCTCTCCGCGATCTTGTTTCCCGTGATGGCAAAAGCTAGTGGCGAGGCAAAAGCGAAGGCAGCCGGTCAAAATCTTCGCGGTTTTTGGCAAGGGCTAATGTTGTATCAGAGCGACAACGACCCCAAGGTCGAGTACGGCGAGGCCCAAGAGATGGGACTTCCGTCGAGCGAAACCTTTATGAATTTCGTCAACGGCTACACACACGACTATCACAACAGTTGGCGCACTAAGACACAGTTTTTCCCGTGCGGGCTGGATCAAGATGGACCGCTCCGCTCTGTTGGCTTAATCTACGGTCCGTGGGACTACAACTGGGTGCCCGACGTTGAGAAGCTTCAAGGAGACACCATGGTCATGGCCGACAAGAACTGCAACCCGACGGGGACTCGCCTGTTCTGTCAGTTTTGCATGAAGCGATCGATCGGCATCACCCTTGCCGGAACCATCAAGGATCGATCTAACGATAAGTGGATCGTTACTAACCAAAAGTTCTACCAATAACCCAAGTTTCGGAAGTTGCCTTCCGGGAGTGATTCATGAAAAGAAACACGAAATTATTCATCGTGAGCTTGCTTGCGTGCACGCTCATCTCATCAAATGCTTACAGTGGTAGCACGGGAACATCCGGCGGGGACGGTAAAGTGTCGGTGTGCATATCCTGCGACGAAATTCCGATTCCTAATCTGTTCTGCCCAATTGTTAGTAGCGAAAACAAACTTTGCGGCACCGAGAATTGGATCGTCAATGGAAGCCAAGACTGTCGCCGAATCATTAAGACGACCGTTTGGTGCGAAACCGGCGGCACCCAGGTTTACACACACACGGAATGGGCCGGAACGGATACTTGGTGCAACGGAGATAACCTCGATTGCCAACACTAGGGACAATGAAGCATCGACAAACAATTTTGGTCAGCATCGCGGCTATGATGGTCGCGGGCTACTGGTACCACCAATCCCGTCAGGATACGATTCGGACGGCCTCCGACAAGTTCGGACGGGCCGTCTTGGCCGCCGACACGGATGCGCTCTGGAACTTTTTGCCGCAGGAGGATCGCAAGTTCTACGGATTCGACAAACAGCGATTTGGCTCCTTCTGGTCTCAGGCAATTGCTCCAGGCTTCAAGCGGTTCGACTGCTATCGCATTTCCACAGGCGATTCGAATGGCTTGGAGGTCGAATTTTGGGATTCCCGCCAGAAAGAGTACGCTAATCCAAATTGGAACCGGGCGAGGCTTCTTGTCTCTGGACAGTTGGGAGATTACTTCTCGCCCTACCTGGTGGCGTGTTCAATTTCTAATGTGTCAGTTCAGGATCCAACGGAAATCAGAACTGACCAGTATGTTCGTTTCATCAAGTTGGACCATTGGCTAACTTCTCATCGAGGCCTCCTGGAGGGCATGGGAGTTGCAAAGATTTGTCGTGGTCCGGGTTTCGACAAAGGGCAAACCATAGACCAACTTCTCGCTGACTATCGACTTGCTCAAGTCGAGCTCAAAAAACGGGTCGCCGTCGCAAGCCTCTAGCTTAGGCGGGGACCCTTTCCAATTTTTTACAGACCGTTCCTTGAGTTTGAGTCAGATTCAACGGTAAGGTATCCCACAATGCTGAAAACCGTCGGTCTGACAAAGGCGTATGAAGCCACGGTCGCCCTTGATGCTTTCGATTTCGAGGTTCATGCCGGAGAGGTAGTCGGCGTTATTGGCGAAAATGGGGCGGGCAAAAGCACGCTGATGAAGCTCCTGTCGGGCATTATCCAGCCCACCGCCGGGCACATTGAAGTCGACGAAAAACCAGTGCGGATGAAGGACACCACCCACGCTTCTCGCCTGGGAATTCAGATCGTCCATCAGGAGCTAAACCTGATTCCAACCCTCAGCGCCGAGGATAATCTTTTCCTCGGAGCCGAAAAAGGAAGCGCCCTGGTCGATCGGAACGCAACTCGTCGGGAAGCGGTCAGCTTGCTTGATCGGGTTGGGGCGAAGTTCGCGCCGACGACCCTTTGCGAAGACCTGTCTATTGCCGAGCAGCAGCTCGTCGAGATCGCCAAAGCCCTGTCAAAGAAAGCGCGCCTTCTCATCCTCGACGAGCCCACAGCGGTTTTGAGCGATGTCGAATCGCGGATGCTCTTTGACATTGTCGCAAAGCTGCGAGCCGACGGCGTCGCCATCCTCTATGTTTCCCACCGCCTTCCCGAAATCCTCGAAATCTGCTCGCGGATCGTGGTCCTTCGCGATGGCCAAAAAGTCGCCGATCAGGATCCAACTGGTCTCTCCGAAAGCGATCTTGCGAACCTGATGGTGGGGCGAAAACTCGAAGACGTCTTTCCGGACAAAGCCCCGATCCAAGACGAGATGGTCCTCGAAGTCGAAAGCTTTTCGGTGCCCGGTTACGCAAAAGGAGTTTCGTTCTCGGTCAAGGCGGGAGAAATTCTTGGCTTCGCTGGGCTCATCGGATCGGGACGGACGGAAACTTGCGAGGGAGTTGTCGGAGTTCGAAGCGGACGGGGGAAAGTCTCCGTTCGTGGCAAAACGCTCCCCAGTCTCTCGATAACGGCCACCAAAAAGGCGGGCCTTGTCTACGTCTCGGAGGACCGGAAAGGGAAGGGCCTGGTGGTGAGCATGTCTATCGAAGAAAACATGGCCCTCGCCAACCTCAATTCCCTTAACTCGACCAAGAAGAGGCTTGCGAATGCTGCGAAGTGGATTGGCGACCTAAAAATTAAAGTGCCCGACGCCAGCCTACCCATGACATCGCTCTCCGGGGGGAATCAACAAAAATGTTCCGTGGCCAAGTGGCTTGAAACCGATCCAGCCGTCATCATTCTCGACGAACCGACCCGTGGTATCGACGTTGGGTCGAAGGCCGAAATGTACCGGCTGATTGCCTCGTTGGCCGAATCGGGCCTAGCCTGCATCGTCATCTCTAGCGAGATGCCAGAATTGATCGGCTTGGCTCACCGAGTCGCCGTGTTTCGAGAGGGAAGAATAGTGGGCGAACTGGTGGGTGAAGATATTAGCGAAGCCAAGATCATGGCATTGGCGGCAGGTGTGGAAGGAGAAGCAGCGTGAAGAAATTTATACAACAATATGGGGCTCTAATTGCACTGATCGTGCTGATCATCTTCAACACGATTTGGCAGGGTCACGACTTCTACGCCGCTGAAAACATCCGAAATATCCTCGCCCAAAACTCGGCTAAGGGCATGATCGCTATCGGGATGACCCTTGTTATCATTGCTGGCGGAATCGATCTCTCGGTCGGCAGCATGGTTGGCCTGCTGAGCGTCCTTATCTTGCTGGGCCTCAATAAATGGAACAGCATGCCCGCTGCTTACGGCATTGCCATCTTCGGTGGGATCCTTATCGGTTTCTTCAATGGCCTCCTGGTTTCGCTGGGGCGCATCGCGCCTTTCGTGGCCACACTGGCAGGGCTCGGTGCCTTTCGCTCACTAGCGATGGCTATCACCAATGCGGGGCAGGTCACGACCACCAATCCAAACTTTGAGAACATCGCAAATGGTGGATTTCCCCTTCCGGGACTCCACACTGTCTCCGGCGATCCGTTGGTTATCTACTGGCCGATTCTCGTCTTCTTTGGACTGGGGGCCATTGCTGCTTTCATTCTCAACCGCTCAGTATTTGGCCGACGCCTCATCGCGACCGGCGCTAACGAGCAAGCTTCCGAGTATTCGGGCATCAAAACCAATTCGGTCAAGCTGGCCAGCTACTCGCTCCTTGGTCTGATGACGGGCATTGCCGCCCTCTGCCTTACCGCCCGCTACAACTCGGCCTCGTCCGCCACCCAGGGCCTCTACTATGAACTCGACGCCATCGCCGCCGTGGTGATTGGGGGAACAAGCCTCTCCGGTGGACGAGGGCGAATCGGAACCACCGTCATCGGCGTCCTGATCCTTGGTTTAGTCGATAACATGCTCACCACCAAAGGCATCGACTCTAACTGGCAGGGCTGTGTAAAAGGTGTTATCATCCTACTTGCTGTACTGTTGCAGCGCAACAGCTCACGAAAGTAAAACCAAGAGCAAATCAATGAAGACAAAATCGCTATTGAAATACGGCCTCGTCGCGATGGCCGCCCTCATGATGGTCGCGTGCGACAACAGTTCCGGCGGCACCAATTCCGATGCTTCCTCCAGTTCGGCATCGTCGTCAAATACGAACACCGCTACGAAGAAGTTCAAGATCGGCGTTTCGATTCCCGCCGCCGATCATGGCTGGACGGCTGGCGTTAAGTATTGGGCCGACGAGGAAGCCAAGAAGCATCCAGAAATCGACTTCGACATTCAAACCGCCGATTCACCCGATAAGCAGATCTCTCAGCTCGAAGCGATGGCCACCAAGAAGATTGACGCCCTCGTTATTCTCGCTACCGAAAGCGCCCCGGTGACGCCTGCGGCCAAGAAGCTGAAGGATCAGGGCATCTTCATTGTCAACGTAGACCGCGGTTTCACGGACGCGTCCATCGCCGACATCTTCCTTGCCGGCGATAACAAGAAGTTCGGTACGATGTCGGCTGAGTTCATGGCCGACAAGTTGAAGGGCAAAGGCAACATTCTGGTCCTCGAGGGAATCCCCTGCACTGTCAATACGGACCGAGTGGATGCCGCCAAAGCCGTCTTCGCTAAGTATCCGGGAATCAAGATTCTCGCGAGCCAGTCGGGAATGTGGAACCAGCAGAAGGCCTACGACGTGATGCAGACGATGCTCACGGCCAATAAGCAGGTTGACGCCATCTGGGCCCAAGACGACGACATGGCGCTTGGTGCCGAGCGAGCCCTCAAGCAGGCCGGACGCGATAAGGGAGTTTGGATGCTCGGAGGAGCGGGAATGAAGGACATCGTCAAGCGAGTAAAGGACAACGATCCGATGTTCCCAGCCGATGTCACCTATCCACCTTCCATGATCGCCGATGGTATCAAGGCCGCAGTCGAAACGCTAGAAAGCAAGTCGAAGGATGAGCTGAAGAACTTCAAGCACGAAGACCGCGAAATCAAGATCGATTTGGTCACGCCAGCTAACGCGTCGGACTTCTACTTCGAGAATTCGGTCTACTAGGGCCGAATCGAAACCTTCAAGCCGGACGAGTTACTCGCCCGGCTTGCTTTTGTCTTTGGCCATCGCGTCGGCGATGACCGTTCCCAGAATCTGCTTGATGGGCAACAAGGTCTCGATCAGCTTTCGGTTGGTCTGGTGTTCCTTCGAGTACGAGAAATCGACGAAATAGGCTCGCCCGGCTTCTTCGCTCGTAAAGCTGATTCCCACTGTCGATCGCACTCCGGCTTCTTCGTATACCGCCTTCTCCATCGACGCGGCCTTAGGGAAGTCCTTCATCGTGTCCATGATCCAGAAGTCCCGTTCTCCAACCTGCTTTCGCAGCCAAGGGAAGAAGGAAAGG
The DNA here is from genome assembly GCA_016125185.1 of Armatimonadota bacterium. Classification (NCBI taxonomy): domain Bacteria; kingdom Bacillati; phylum Armatimonadota; species Armatimonadota bacterium. Next base: position 257,435 of record WGMG01000006.1, read on the forward strand.
GGAATTGGCTGGTAGTTGCCAACCAGAATCTCTTCGCCCGTCTTTTGCCAAGCGTAATCGATGTTGAAGGTTCCTTTCTGCAGGTCGATTTCTCCGATCATCGAACGATCGGCTCCGAGGAATGTAGCAACGGCTTCCAGCGTCCGAATGATCTCCCTCGGCTGCTGCTTGGGATTCGCCTTCATGTGCTCGATGGCGCGATTGGTCAACAGTTCGCTCAGTTGCGACTTGGCCCGAAGCTCGTTCTTGTCCTTGACGATGCTCGTGACATCCTTGTAGAGAATGAGGTTTCCAACCGGATTTCCTTTCACGGTTAGCGTGCAGAAAGTTCGTTCGAGAATCTTGCCGTCTGTCATCACCAATTGATCGACGGTCCTTTCTGCACCTGCCCCACCGAGGGTCCGCAGTCGGTTGATCGTCGTATAGTCGGTGCTGATCGTCCGATTGCGCGAGTTGGCCAGGAAGTACTCAAGGTCGGTGCCGATGATCTCTTTCGGGGTCAATTCGCATCCCGCCAGGTAACAAAGCTGTTCGTTGACGTAGGTAACCTTAAATCCGTTGCTCGTGAACAAGACGCCGACATCGAGCAGATTCATCAGCGAATTTAGATGGGCGGTGGCCACTTGCTGCTGCTGTTCGGCCACACTCTTTTCGCGGAGCTCCTTCTTGAGGGTTCGTCGCTCGGTGTCAACCTTGTCGATCTGGAATTCGAACCGTTGGCGCAAAAATGTGGCAACGACCTCCGTGCGACTGGACGAATTATATTTGACCATAATCCGCTTCCAGTAGGTCGAAACGGTATCCGTACTGATGCCCAGGAGTTGAGCAATCGTTTTGTCGGTCTTACCGTCGGCGGCAAGCCAGATCACTTGGTGTTCCCTGGACATGCCTTCGAATTCGAATTGAGAGATATTATCGATCATAGCAACAAATGAGTAGGTGGGGTGGTTTAAATATTAAGACGGTTGCGGACCTCGGTCCTTTGCACGATAAAACGTTACCACTCCAGGAGGCCCACCCGGAACTGGTAATAGCCCCAGGAATTTCGATGTCGCGATTTTACCGTGAACCTCGCAGAGTTTCCAGAGCTTTCGCGATCACCGGGTCTGGTTCGTTGTCTTTGCGAACAGCCGTGACCTCGACGTCTGGCTGAATGGGGTTCGCTTCAAGGCGGACACCCTTAATGGTGACGTAGTCAGAGACTGGGATTTGGATGCTGAATCCTTCGGTCAATTTGGTAAAGACGGAACTCAATACCGCACCTGCCGACCGAGTGCCGATGACTTTGGCATCAACATTCTCCTTGAGTGCGGCGGTGCAGATTTCGCTGGCGCTTGCCGATCCGCGATTAATCAGAACGGCGATCTTTCCTTTGAAGGGATCCACTTTGCCCTTTCTCGTTTTTGCCTTCCTTGGAGCCCACCCGGCCATCGCTTCCGGTGTGGTTGCCCCGTCCGGTTTGGCCTTCGTATACTCTTCGACGACGCGACGAGACAGAAACGTTCCGTAGTCTGTATTTTCTGGCAATAAGAGCGAAAGAAAGTGATTGAGGTTGTTCACCGCGCCGCCGCCGTTGGACCGTAGATCGATGATCAGATACTTCGCTTTCTTATTCGCTTCGGCGATCAAACTGTCGATGTTGTCGCGGTCGTAGCCAAATGAGAAAGTGGCCAGGCGGAGTACGGCTGCGTCATCGCCTTCCCAGGTCAGCGTCTCTTTGCGGACGGTGGAAAACTCTTTCAGCTCCAGGCTCACCTGCTTAACCGATCCGTCCGGCTTCTCAACTTCGATATCAAATTTAGCACCCTTCTGGCCGTCCCCGATGCTGGCGCTCGTCGGCTTTTCGCCGTTGACTTTCAGAATAAGGTCTTTCTCTTCGATGCCGGCTTCCTTGGCCGGGCTACCGTCAATTACGCGTCGAACACGAAGGCCCTTCTCTTCGACCGTGCCCAAAAAGCCGGTTCCCGTCGTCGTGGTCTTGCCCCGCTGGGTCGTCGCCCGCGGAGTCTGCAAGCGGCAGTGGCTGATGCCGAATTCCCGCAGAGCCTGGTTTACGGTGCGGGTAAACGAGTTCACGTCTTCGTCTTTGGCAATCTCGTCCTTTTTCTGATCGATGAACTCGGTCCACTTAGAAAAGTCGACGCCAGGCACGAAAGCCCGGGTACTCAGTGTCTCCTGGATGGACTTGAGGACGTTGTCTTTCTGCTCGGCCGTCAGGCTCTGAGCAAAGGAGGCGGTTGCGACGAACGCCGCGACCAGCAGCGGCAAAACTCGTCTCATGAACATAATGGTTACTTTAGCGAATTTCGCAAAAAATGTGGGGTTTTTCCCGCACGATTTCGTCCGGTGTCCCAAACATTTCCGTCAGACTTCCGAACAGTCGGAAGTCCAGGAAAAACAGGTGAAGCAACCTAAGGTTAGCTTTGTCAGTAGCGGCCGGTAGCTTCTTCCATCTGTTGGCCCATGTACAGTCGGATTCGCGTCGTATCGCCGGACTTCCCGGCCAAGAAGAGTCTTTCCAGTTTCGAATGGCCCTGGATTAAGGCTCCTCGATGCTGACCAATCTGCTCCTTATTCTCCTCACCCACTGTGTCCGAACTAGAAATCGCCTCGTCGAGCTCCTTCAGTTGGGACTCGAACGATTTCATCTTGTACGTCGGCATCGATTTGTTTACGATGCAGTCAGAAATGATCTGCTCCACATCCGGGCTGATCGAGGCGTCGAAGGTTCGCCAAATCGTCCCGCCGCCGCTTAGCACCTCGCCGACCCGGTGGGCGTTGGATGCAAAGTCGATCGTTTCTTTTCGGGCGCTGCTTAACCACTCTTGGCGACTTCGCGAAAGTCGCTTCATCGCCCGGTCGTTGAGATTTCGAAGGGCGATGCCATACTTCTCATCGGCATCGCACATGTCGCGGGTGCTCAGTCCAACCTTCGAACCGTAGAGGTCCGACCACTTCTTGCGGCCCATCGCCACAATCTGCTCCGGGGTCTTGCCCAGGTAGTTGGCTCGATTCCACTGAATCGCGAAATATCCGACGACGAACGGTACGATCGACATGCGTTACAAAATTAAAACGCCGATCTCACCTATTTCGTTCGGGTTATTTCGTGCATGCGCGAGAGCTTCACCAAAACTTCATCGGTCGCTCGATCCAAAAGCTGGTAAACCTGCTCGAAATCCTTTTGATCGCCGTAATACGGATCGGGTACGAACTCACCCTTCGTCGCCGCGTCCCAGTCGAGGATCAGGGAGACCTTTTCGGCCTTCCCATCGGGCCATCGTCGCAAGTCAGACAAATTCATGTCGTCCATTGCGAAGAGGTGGTCGAACTCCTCAAAATCTTGGCTCCGCACTTGCCGTGCTCGACTGTATTGATGAATCCCGTGATCGCGAAGGGTGCGTATCGTGCGGTGGTCGGGATTGTCTCCAACGTGCCAGTTGCCTGTTCCCGCCGAATCGATCCGAAAATGGTGGTCCAGCCCAGCCGTCTGCACCTTGTGGCGAAAGACCGACTCCGCCATTGGGCTCCGGCAGATGTTGCCCAGGCAGACGAACAGAACGGAAACTTGGGGCACCGAATAGTTTAGCCGATGCCCCAATCACGTCCTACATCATCGACGGGTCGTAGTAGAACTTCTCCCAAACGATCTTGCCGTCCTTCACTTGGTACAGCGCAATCTCGCTCATCTTGAAGTTCTGGCCGCCCTCTTTGGTCGTCAGGTCATAGGTCAGGTGAACGGCGAACTTGTCGTCGTTCGGGTACGGACCCATAATCTCGACGCCGTTGTTCGTGAACTGGCTGTTGAACCATTCTGCCTTGCCCTTACAAGCTTCCACACCTTTGCTTTCGCGCATCTCTCCGCCTGCTTCGATGCTCACGATATCGGGAGCATAAAGCTCCGACATGGCCGTCGATTCTTGACCGGCTTTGATAAGTTCGACGAGGCGATTGGCGACATCCATAGTTGTCATATCGCATAGGATAGCCAAACTCCCGAAGGTTTTCCTTTTGCTGGGCGAAATTTAATGAGCCATAGGCCGGTTTTGGTACGTTCGTTCCAGCGTTTTTTGTTCAAGCCGGTTTCGCTCATTGGTTACGAAGCGTAGAACACTGGGTATGTCGAACAATGCGCTCATTTCGGGAGCGAACAAGGGAATTGGAATCGAAACCGCTCGCCAGCTTGGAAAGCTTGGTTACAAAGTCTATCTTGGCGCTCGGGACATTGTCAAAGGAGAAGCCGCCGAGGCTGAGCTCAAAGCCGAGGGCCTGAATGTCGAATTCGTCCTGCTCGACATGTCGGCTCCATCCACCTTCCAGACGGTTTACAATCACATCGAAAGCCTTGACGGCCATCTCGACGTATTGGTCAACAACGCAGGCGTGATCCTCGACTTCGGAGTGACTCCCTCAGAACTCCCCATCGAAAAACTCAAAGAGACCTTCGACGTCAACTTTTTTGCCCAGGTCGAACTTACTCAACTCCTGCTTCCACTCATCAAGAAATCTCTGGCGGGGCGCATCGTCAACGTAAGCTCGATCCTTGGCTCGTTGACCCTCAATAGCGACCCCACCAGCGCCTTGGGCGACTGGCGCTCGCTTGGCTATAACTCGTCCAAGGCCGCGCTTAACGCCTTTACGACTCTCCTCGCCTTCGAACTCCGCAACACCAAGATCAAAGTCAACTCTGCTCATCCGGGATGGGTCAAGACTGACCTCGGCGGTCCGAACGCCCTTTTAGATCTAGAAGACGGAGCGAAGACGAGCGTCTGGCTCGCGACGTTGCCGGACGATGGACCAACCGGCGGCTTTTACCATTTGCAGGCTAAGTTACCCTGGTAATTAGTTCGTCATGCGAACTTAAATAATTCGTAGAACGAACTAAATTTGGAATCGTCATGATCACTATGTTGCTTACGCTGGTTGGAAGCTTACGACCGGCCGTACCGATTCAACACCGTCGCCAACATGTCGCACGGCTCCGGCTTCGTCAGGTCGGGCACCCGCGTCGGATCGAACCGGTAGTAAAGGCACCGAATCAAAAGCCCCTCATATTTCGCCAAGTCTTCTGGCTTGGTCACATTGGCCGCTTCGGCGATTGCCTGCAGAGCCGGTCCAACCGATCCGATGTTCCCGGTATTCACCTTGCGGTCCAGAAACACGGCTTTCCCGGCCTCCGACTTCACAAAATCGGACAGGGGGCGAATCACTTTCTGCCCACCCAGGGTGAACACCACTTTGTCGTTCATCGGCCAATAGATCGTCTTGGCCGCGCGCAACTGTAAGAGGCGGAACGGACGGTACATGCCTGCTCGCTGAAAAGCTGCGATGAGCCGCTTATCCGAAATCACTTGCGTATTGGCATCAGGGCCAACCTTCTCAGTACCGGTCTCTAGGTCCAGCGCCACGATCTTCTCTTCCGGCGTCACGTCGATCCCAAACCGGTGGAAGTCCTGCTCAAAATCTGCCGGGCTTTCCTGCTTGTACTCCAGCATCGCCTGACCCAGAGACCCGCCTCCTTCCTTCAGTGACGCGAATTGAATAAAGCCCACCGAGATGAATCCCGTATCGTAGGTGTTGATCGCGTCGAAACCTCCTTCAAGAATCGAAACCGACTTGAAAACCTTTGAATCCGAGTCGTCGTACCCGGCATCGTGCAGGATCGATGTCAATTCATCTGGCGGAATCTGCTTGATCTCCGTCCCCTCTGAATTCACTCCGTTGTCGAACCGGAAATACGCGTACCGTGGGCGCATGTTGACGTTGTCCGAATAGTTAAGCGTCATGTCGTCGAACTTCACCGCGATGGAATTCGGACGGACGTTCGCCGCAAACGCTGGTGGCATGCCAAACTTCGTTACAAAAGTGTCGCTGGGCGGCATGGGTTCGACCACTTCAGTCGGATACTTCGGCGCGCGACGCTCCTGCTTCGCATTCAAAACTTCGGCTGCGCAGGTTGCCAAGTATCGGTCGCGCGCCACCCGTGCGTCAATCCATTTCTCCCACTGCGCCTCTTCGGGCGAGTTCGGCGCGGGAATTTGACCTGGTGGCGTCTTGCCTCGCCCGCGCAGATGGTTGTAGTCCCAAAGCCACTTGGAGCCCTGCGTCGTCAGGCGAACAACGTATTTGCTCGAAGGCGCAACGCTATAGCGCCCCGGCTCGTTCCACCACTTCAGAATCTGGTCCTTTTCGGCATCGGTCCAATACCCAGCCTGCCCAAGCGAAAGGGCGGCCATACCGAAAAGGAGAAGGGAAGCCGTCAGGGGCTTTTGCATCGCTACACCATTAATTTCGCTTTTTCAAGGTTGGCGACAAAGTCTTCCAGCTTTTCGCGGACCAGCGGCCCAGTGTAGGTCACCTGCTTCGGTGCCTTTTCTGGGGCATCGAACAGGACCTCGTGCAAAAGCAGTTCCATCATTGTCTGCAACCTTCGCGCACCTATATTGTCGGCGGTTTTGTTCACTTGTTCAGCCAGCCGTGCGATTTCGTCGATCGCGTCGGGACTAAAGTCAACGTTCACACCCTCCACCTTCAGCAGGCTCTGATACTGACGAATCAGCGCGTTCTTCGGCTCGGTCAAAATCTTGCGGAAATCTGTACTGGTCAGCGGCTCTAGCTCAACCCGGATCGGCAGACGTCCCTGCAATTCGGGAATCAGGTCGCTCGGCTTCGAAATATGGAAGGCGCCGGCCGCCACGAAGAGAATGTGTTCCGTCTTCACGGGGCCAAATTTCGTCTGCACGGTCGAGCCTTCGATGATCGGCAGAAGGTCTCGCTGGACGCCCTCTCGGCTGACGTCTGGACCGCTTCCGCCGCTTTTGCCGGCTACCTTATCAATTTCGTCGATGAAGATGATGCCGGTCTGCTCGGCGCGATGGACGGCCTCACGATGAACGCTATGTCGGTCGATCAGCTTGCCCGCTTCCTCTTCGATCAGGATGCTCATGGCTTCGCCGACCGTAGCTTTGCGCATCACGCGTTTGTTGCCGAAGGGGTTGGTGAGCTGGTTCATGTCGAAGCCCATCTCCTCCATGCCGCCCGGCGTGAAAACCTGCATAAACGGGTTCGAGGGTTCCTCGACATCGAACTCGATCATTTCGTCGCGGTGCTGGCCCGCTAGAATTTCCTCCCGTAGTTGCTCTTTGCGGGCATCTTGTTCTGCTGCCCGCTTCTCCCAATCGATCATCTCGTCTTCGTCGGGATAGAAGCTGTTGGTGACCCGTTCTGAGTCGAGCAAGTCGACAACTCGGTCGACTGCATATCGATGCGCGTCTTCCTGTACGACCGCAGTGCGCTCCTTCTCAACCAGTCGAACCGCGGTCGAAACCAATTCGCGAACCATCGATTCGACATCGCGGCCCACATAGCCAACCTCGGTGAACTTGGTCGCTTCGACCTTCACAAACGGTGCGCGGGCCAACTGGGCCAGGCGTCGGGCAATTTCCGTCTTGCCCACACCGGTCGGACCAATCATCAAGATGTTCTTTGGTTGAACGTCGTCCCTCTCTTGTTCGGGCAGTTGTTGTCGTCGGTATCGGTTTCGGAGAGCAACGGCGACCGCCCGCTTGGCGGCAGTCTGCCCGATGATGTACTTATCGAGTTCATCGACGATTTGACGCGGTGTCAAATCCTCGACGGGAGGAACATTCACAACATTGATTATGGCCTGAATTCGAATCTGGAGCGAATTCGAACAAGAGTGGGAAACATCTTAACAATGTTAAAGAGATGTTGTTAATAATTCGGTACGCTGGTTGACGCAATGATGAGGGGATTGCTGATCCTGCCAGTGCTTGGTCTGGCCGGACTTGCCTACTGTTTCGACAATTCGACACCGACGACAAAACTGGAAACCAACAAGGGGTGGTTTAGCGGCTACTTCCAGGTCCAGTATTTCGCCACCGACCGATCGGGCGCTCAATCGGGAGCGTTCAAAGTCCGACGAGAAAAGTTGGCGTACAACTACCTTGCCGATGAGCGAACGATGGGCCGATTCAGCGTGGAATTCGCGTCCGGCTCCAATGAATCGACCGCTCAGGTCCGCGAAGGATACATCCAGTATCGTCCGAATACGTTCGAGACAAAATCTGGCCCCGCCTTTACGATTGGCGCACAAGACACGCCGATTGGTTACGAGGTGAAATACTCGTCGTCTAACCGGAAGTGGCCCGAGCAGTCGGCTTACGAAAAGGCCTACTTCGACGGGGAGAGCGGGAAGGGCCTGCTGTACCAAAACGGCAACGAGGACAACTATTGGTACGTCGGACTTTGGGATTCTCTGACCGTCAACGATAAGGAGCAGGCCAACTCGTCCACCGCCGGAGAGGTAGGAACTATTGCAGGTATCCGCGCCAAGTCCGGTCCGTGGGAAGGTGGAATTTCTGGCCTGAATGGCAAGCGGCCTGCCTACTCGTCGGGAAGCACCAACCTGGCGTCCACGGATCGACGGTTCGGGTACCTCGACCTTCGCTATCACCCTGCGGGTTCGCGACTCGACGTTCGAAGCGAGTACATGGTCGGCAAGGACCGCGTGCCGTTAGCAGCAGTCGCCGCTGGGACCCCGACGACCGGTGCCCATGTGAATGTCGACTATATGCTGAACGACTCCGACACGTTTGTCGCTCGGTATGAAACCTTCGACCGAGACAAGGACACGCCCGGAACCACGCAGACGTTGTACGGTGCCGCATACGTCCGCGACGTAAGCAAGTACCTCCGGCTAACACTGGCGACCGACTGGAACAAGAATCCGAACAACCCGGCGGGCCAAACTTCGTACCGAACGTTTACATTCCGCGTTCAGTTCAAGTTTTAGTCCCCATGCGGATGGTTGCGGGGCCGCCATCGTACAAACTATTGGAGTACATATGGCTACCGCAACCATTTCCGTGACCGATCCCCTCAACTGGCAGTCCGACGGCCGACCCGTGCCCGAGGTCTCCAAAGGGAACAGATATCTGATCGGTGGCGAAATTCGCGAATGGTCAGGGCAGACCAACGAAGTTCAATCCTGCCTCTTTTTCAACTGGAACGATGGTATCGTTCGACCCAAACTCGGCTATGCGCCTGTCCTCGACGCCAACGAGGCGCTCGATGCGCTAAAAGCCGCTACTGCTGCCTGGGACAACGGCCAGGGCAAATGGCCAACCATGACGGTCGCCGCCCGAATCGAAGCCGTCGAAGGCTTCGTCCAGCGCATGAAGGCTGTGCGCGAAGAAGTCGTCGAGCTCATCATGTGGGAGATCGGCAAAAACCTCCCGGACGCGCAAAAAGAATTCGATCGAACCGTTCAATACATCGAAGACACCATCCAGGCGCTGAAGGATCTCGACCGCAAAAACTCTGGCTTTAGCGTGGAGAAAGGCTTCCTCGCCCAGATTCGTCGGTCACCGTTTGGTCCAACTTTGTGCATGGGACCTTATAACTATCCGCTCAATGAGACCTTCACGACCCTCTTGCCCGCCATCATCATGGGCAACCCGGTCATCTCCAAACTCCCTCGTTTCGGACAGCTTCTCAACACTCCTTTGCTCGAAGCGTTCCGGGATTCGTTCCCGTCCGGCGTTGTTAACATCATCAATGGTCGAGGCACCGAGATCATCCCACCGATCCTTCAGCAGGGCGGCATTGAGCTTCTTGCATTCATCGGCGGGTCCAAGACGGCCGATCAGCTTAAGACGTACCACCCGAAGCCGCACCGTCTGAAGTCGATCCTCTCGCTAGACGCCAAGAACCTGGCCGTCATTCTGCCGGATGCGGACATGAAGGTCACGATTCCGCAGCTCATCGCCGGAACGCTGGGCTTCAACGGCCAGCGATGCACTGCGCTCAAGATTCTCTTCGTCCACAAGTCGCGCGTCGATGAACTGATCGAACAACTGAGCCAAGCCGTCGATGACCTCCAAGCTGGCCTGCCGTGGCGCAAAGGTGTGGCCCTCACGCCACTCGCTGACCTGAAAGCCACAACATGGCTTCGCGAACTCATTGACGAAGCCGTCTCGATGGGTGCCAAGGTCGTCAACCCAGGCGGTGGGGAAGTCATCGAGAACTTCATGAAACCCGCGATCGTCTATCCGGTAACCCCCGAGATGCGCCTTCACGAGGTCGAGCAGTTCGGGCCGATCATCCCAATCCGCGCTTACGAGGACATTTCCGAAGTGATGGACTACGCGGTTGAAACACAATTCGGCCAGCAGGTCTCGCTCTTTGGCTACGACCCCAAGGTTCTTGGCCCGCTGATCGACGCGATGGTGAATCAGGTCTCCCGCGTGAACCTCAATGTGCAGTGCCAGCGTGGCCCCGACACCTTCCCGTTCACCGGTCGAAAGGCGTCGGCTGAGGGGACGCTCTCGGTCGCCGATGCGCTCAAGCGCTTCTCGATCCGAACCCTCGTCGCTACCGACTACTCAGAGGCGAATCGCGACCTGATCAACTCGATCATCGCCGCGCGAAGCAGTAACTTCCTGACGACGGACTTTCTGTTCTAAGGCTAGATTGGAGATTATGCCGGACCACAAAACGTTGGTCCGGCTAGTTCTTATCAGATGTCGCAATGGTTTCGAACCTAAAGGGATACCTCTCCGAAGAGGTCGGTGACGTACGAACCGGGTCAGGGGTTCGAGGGCTCAGTCGCCGCTCGCAACAAACTCTAGCTCTTCCGCCAACCTTCGCGCATGTGTCATATGCGCTTCTGGAGTCTCGCCCGCATAGCTCCAAACATGCCACTTGCCCTTGTCGTACCGTCGCAAAAGCCGCTGGCCATAGATCGTCGACGCCGGACAATCCCCAAAGCGAACATCCTGCATGACCCCGCCCGTCGCTTCCACTAAGGCCCGGGCGACCTCCCATGTTCCCGCGTAGGGCGGTGTAATCTGCGAGGTCGTCATGATCACGGACGTCTTCCCGGCGATCGCCCGCTCGGCTAGCGGCTTCCAGCAAAGCACATCTGCCGGGTCGGGCTTCCGGGCCGTACTCTTGGGATCGAGTCCACCATACATCGAGTCGCCCAAGATTACGGTGCGTAAGTGTCCGAGTACATACGGGTCAGCCACCAGGGCTCGCACTGCTCCATAACCCGCCGAAAAGCTTGAAAAGTTGAGGTCGGAAACCTTTGCGCCCACCGATGATTCGACCGCCTGGACCCAACGCGAGAACACCTTCTTGCCCAAAAACGGCTTTTCGTACACGCTGGACCCCTGCCCCAAATTGAACACGAGGAGTAGGTCATGGTTTTGCCCACGCTGATACTCGGATACCACGTACCACGCCGCCGAGTGAAAATGGGTCCAAAGGTGATTCTTCCGCCTTGGCTTCCATCCATCGGGCACGAAGAGGGTCGCCGTGGTTCCGTCGACCGTAATGTCTTGGGTCTTGCCTCCGGTGATCGCCACTGGCGGACCCAGCACCCGCTCCTTCATGACGACCGGATCCTGCGCAGCGAGCCACACCATGAGCCTATTTTGGCATGGTCGCCCGGAATGAATGGCAGATAGCGATGGCCAAAGCGTCGGCCACATCGTCCGGTTTCGGGTCTTCCTTCAAGGCTAATAATCGCCGAACCATGAAAGTGATTTGCTTCTTATCCGCATTGCCGTTTCCGACAACCGCTTGCTTCACTTCGGGCGGTGAGTACTCCGACCATTGCATTCCTGTGTCTGCGGCCGCCAAAAGAACCGTTCCCAGCGCCTTTGCGACGTCCATTCCCGTCGTCACATTCTTTGTAAACAGCAGCCGTTCGGTCGCCATCGCGTCGGGATGATGCTTCTCGATCAGTTCTAAGACGCCATCGTGAATCATTTTCAATCGCTCGGGCAAGGCGATCTTAGGCGTCTTGATCAGCCCGTAGTCGATGCATTCGATCTTCGACCCAACCCGCCGCACCACGCCGAATCCGACGCGCTCTAGGCCAGGGTCAATTCCGAGTGTTAGCATATGTCATTCGTTGCCTCAGCCATTTCGTGGCTCGACAGCCCCAGTTCGGCAATTCTGCCTTTCATTGAACCCTACTGCACAAGTAGGAAAGCGCCCTCAATAGACCGATTTGGCCGGACGTCAAAGCAGTTGTGGGGCAAACCAATGTTTGCCCCACAATTCCTTAACAAGTGCCTAGCGAGCCCAGCTGGCGTCGACTTCCGTTGCCGTATCGGTGGTCACGCGGGCGGCACCAGTTCCGTCAAGGTTCACCGTGTACAGCTTGTCATCGTTAGCGTCCGTGTAGATGATTTTCGTGCCATCATAGGAAAAATCCGGATATCGTCCATCGATCACGTGGGTCGAGCCCGTTCCGTTGGCGTTCATGACGTAGATTCCGCTGTTCAACGTGTAAAGGATCTTGCTCCCGTTGGGCGACCACTGGGCGTAGAATTCGTCACCAGCCGTGGTTCCCAGTGAAGTCTGATTGGTTCCGTCCGCATTCATGACGAAAATGTCCTCGCTACCATCCCTTGTGCTGATGAAGAGGATTTTGGTGCCATCTGGAGACCAACGCGCATGGGTGTTGTCTCCCGATGTCGTGAGTCTCACGATATTCGATCCATCCACATTCATGGAGTAAATGTCATCAGCAATCGTGCCCGGGTTTGCCAGGTCGCTGTCAAATGCAATCTTTGCACCGTTTGGCGAAATGCTCGGATAGAAGCCGTAAGCGGTTCCCAAATCAAAATACTGATTGTTGGTTCCGTCCGAATTGATGATGGCAATTCTATGGGGCGCAGAACTGATTTCGGCGTAAACAACCTTGCTTCCATCGTGCGACCAGGCCGGACGTTCAGCACCGCCGGTGAAGGTCAGCCGAAGTCGATCGGTACCATCAGGATTCATCGTGTAAATGTCTTCGCTTGGACCTTCGGCACGCGTGTACACGATCTTCGCTGCCGTTCCGCTGGTCGCGCCGCCGCCACCGCCACAAGCCGCAATTGTCAAAACAAGACTACCGAACGCAAGCATTTGCCCCCATCGAGGGCGATTCTCTTTCTTAACCATAAAAAAGACCCCACCGCACTTCAATGTGAAAAGCGGTTTCGGAATTATACAGGACCAAGCAACTTTGCTGGACAATATGGTAGGTAAATTCCCTAAATCCGCTTAAAGAGCCGCAAAAGGTCGTCGTGCGTTAGGGTCGCCGTGATCGGACGGCCATGCGGGCAGTGATAAGGGTTCTCGGTCGTCGCCAAATCGATCATCAGTTTCTCCATCTCGGCATGGCTCAGCACGTCGCCCGACTTCACCGCCATCTTGCACGAAGACATGATCCAAATCTGCTCTCGCGTTGGCACCAACTTACGAGTCACTGAAGACTCGACCATCTCGTCGATGAGGTCCTTCAGGTGCTTGATCGGGTCTTTGCTCCGAAGCGCTGCCGGCACAGCGCGAACCACATAAGCGTCCCCACCGAACGATTCGAGATCGAAGCCCACCGATCGAATCTCATCCAACTTTTCTTCCAGCAAGAGCGCCGCCCGACGATCCAAATGCAGCGTCTGCGGCATCAAAAGGTTCTGTTTCTCGATCAGTGAGGATCGCTTCAATCCACAAAGATATTCATAGAGAATGCGCTCATGCGCCACATGTTGGTCCACGATCACCAGTCCGTGCCGCGTTTCCGCGATGATAAATGTCTTCATCGCTTGCCCGATGATCCTTAGATCGTCGAGCAACTGAATATAGGGCATCGCTTCCTGCGCAAGCGCTGGGTTTGCCGCCAGGTTGCTCGGCACAAACTGGTCGAAGTCGATCTTCGGTTGCGCTAGCTCGGGAGCCGTAACCGCCGCCTGTCCGCCCAGTGGCGACTGCGCAAAGAAGGAAAGTTCGGAAGACGAAGCAAATGGTGGCGCTTGGACCTGCCTCAGGGCTTGGTTGGCGAGGGCAATTTGCGCCGCACTCGGCATCATTCCGTGGGCTAGCAAGGCCTCTCGGATGCAAACTCGCAGTCCTTCGAATGCCGCTCCCTCATGTTGGAACTTCACCTCGCTCTTCGTAGGCGACACATTGACGTCGATCCGCGAAGGCTCGATTTCGATGTTCAGCGCCACGAGCGGGAACCGCCGCTCCGGCGTCAAATCCCGGAAAGCCTGATCCAACGCTACCGTCAGCGTCCGGCTCTTCATCGGCCGCCCGTTCACATATAGATACTGCAAGTTTCGCGTCGGCTTAGTGATATGCGGCGGCGACACAAAACCCTGAATCCGAATCCCACCGAGCACCGCGTCGACCGGGACCAGCGACCGCGCAGTATCGCGACCCCACACGTCGGAAATCGCCTCCAACTGCTCGCCGCTCCCACTCGTTTGGATCACCTTCTGCCCGTTATGCGTGAGGTAGAAAGCGACTCCCGGATTGGCGATGGCGTATTTCATCACGAAGTCCACGGCTTGCCCCACCTCCGTGGTGTCGCTCTTCAAAAACTTGAGCCGCGCCGGCGTATTGTAGAACAGGTCCTCTACCCGAATTTCGGTCCCTTGCGGACCAGCGACGGCGGTATCCGGCAGGACGTCGCCACCCTCGACACGAACAACGGTCCGCATGCCGTCCTCGATCGCCGTCGATATCGTCATTCGCGACACTGAGCCAATCGACGGAATCGCTTCTCCCCGAAAACCGAGTGACCGAACCTCAATCAGGTCGTCCAATCCGCGAATTTTCGAGGTCGCATGGCGCAACAGGCACATGCGCGCCTCCTCCGAGGTCATTCCGCATCCGTTGTCGCTGACCCGGATCAGATCTCGACCGGCCCCGACTAACTCGATCTCGATGCGTGTTGCCCCCGCATCCAACGAGTTCTCCACCAACTCCTTGACCACCGCCGCCGGGCGCTCCACAACTTCGCCCGCCGCGATTTGGTTGATCGTGTTCGGATCGAGGAGCTGAATTCGAGAAGGAGACAGGGAAGGAATAACCATTATTGTGAAGGACTGTTTCCTCGCCGACGGCAGGAAAACAATAAAACAGACGATTCCCGACACGAATCCATCGCAAAATTCCGTATGATAGGGAATCATGCGTATCCGGACCGCATTAGCAATTCTTTCCGCCGCAGCGATTTCATCTTTCGCCGCCGCGCAGTCGTCCCTCCCACCTGCTCTCCACGTTGGAGACGATGCTCCGAAGCTCCCCATCATCGGAGTCGTAAAGGGCAACCACACTCCCGATTCCCTCACTGGAAAGACCACGGTGGTCGAGTTCTGGGCCACTTGGTGCGGCCCCTGCATCGCTTCGATGCCCCACCTAAGCGACCTCGCCGACCACTACAAAGGCAAGGTGGACTTCTACAGCGTCAACACGTGGGACTACAATGGCAAAACCCCGGGCGAAAAGGAAGAGGTCGAAAGCCACAAGACCCGCGTCAACGATTGGGTCACCAAAAACACGGCCAAGATGCGATACAACATCGTCCTCGATGACCAAAAGGACACGATTTCCACTTCTTGGATGTTCGCCGCTGGTCGATATGGCATCCCCTGCGCCTTCATCATCAACGACGAAGGCAAAATCGCCTGGGTCGGTCACCCCATGCAGATGGAGAAGCCGCTCGAAGAGATCTCGGCTCACACGTGGGACATCAAGGCGTTTATGGCGACCGCTAACCCCGAGATCGACAAGGCCCGCGAGGACCGGCAGGTTCAACTGAATATTTCTGCCGCTGTGAAGGCCAACGACAAGGCAACCCTCGATTCGATCATCAACGAGTCGAAGACGAAGGATAACACCATTTCGATGGTCATCAGCATGTCGTCGCGGTCCAACCCGACGCTCGCGCTCGATTACGTGAAGCAGTACTTCGGCAAGGAAGGCGAAACGGGAACCCCTCAGTGGGCTCAAACCTTCATGATGCTCGCAATGAGCGTCAAGGAGGATGCCGACAAGGCTGCTCTCGCCAAATTCTCCGAGACCAACGCCAACGCAGCAAAGCCGGCTACCGCCGCCTTGATCTACACCTACCACGCACGAGTTCTCAACTCGACGGGCGATAAGGCCGCCGCGATGGTTTGGATCGACAAAGCCAAGGCCGCCGTCGATACCTTCGAGCCGAGCAACCAAAAAGACGCGATCAAGACCTTTATCGATTCGACCGCCAAGTCGTTCAAGTCGTAACTCGCGACGAAAGACACAAGCCTTCCCGCTTCTCGTTGAGAGACTTGGGGAGGCTTTTTGTTGACGCAGGTGCTGACACGACGGTGGAAAACTATCGGCCCCAAAACCCAGAACCCGGTAAATTTACCACCTGTCATTTTCTACTGCTTATGGAACAGAAGACCCGAGGGTACTTGGGTCTAAATGTTTACGATCATTGGAGTCGTCATTGTTCTTGTTGCGGTTATTGTGGGCTACATCATGCACCACGGCAACATTGGCGTGCTCATCCAGATCAACGAAATCATCATCCTGGTCGGTGCCGGTTTCGGTTCACTGATGGCTGGCCATGGGATGGCTGGCGTCCAGGGTGCGATCAAGGGCACCCTCGGCATCTTGAAGCCGGACCCCTATACGAAGCAGGCCTTTACCGACCTGCTGAAGATGATGTACCAACTCTTCAATGTCGCACGAAAAGAGGGGTTGCTCGGCCTCGAAAAGCACATCGAAGATCCGTCGAAATCCGATATTCTCGGTAAGTACCCGACATTCATCAATAACCATCACGCATCCGACTTCTTCTGTGACACCCTCAAAGTCATCCTGTCGGGTTCGGTGGGGCCGCATGACCTCAGCGAAATGATGGAGCTCGACCTCGAAGTCGCCCATCACGCTGCGATGCTTCCGTCCCAGGCCATCCAGACGACCTCGGACGCTATGCCTGGCTTCGGAATCGTTGCCGCGGTTCTCGGCGTTATCATCACGATGGGCAAGATCGGTGGCGAAGCCGCCGCCATCGGCGAGTCGGTCGCTGCCGCTCTGGTCGGAACGTTCATGGGAATCTTGATCGCGTACGGCATCCTGTCTCCTCTGTCTAAGGCGATGGAGCTTCGACTGGCTAGCGAAGGCGCCTATATGAACTGCATCCGCCATGCGCTTTTCAGCTTCGCCCGCGGCGAAGCCCCGATCACCTGTGTCGAATTCGCTCGTCGAAACATCGACCCAGCCGTCCGCCCCGGCTTCACCGAAATGGAGAACGCTGTGAAGGAAAAAGCGGCGTGATAAAGAGCCTCAAGCCTCAAGCCTCTAGCCTTAAGCGGTTGGAGCTAGGTAGCTGGCTTCAGCTTCGAAATGAGGCTGGAGATCATTTTGTTCAATTCCTGCAACCGATCGATGAAAGTCGAAATCTCATCGACATAACCGAGGTCGAAGGCAATAATGAGCAGAGTTTCGAGTTCCTGCGCGGAACCAAGGCTAATGAAAAGAAAGCGGCAAAACTCGGAGTCAGAACTTCGACCGTGCCCCTAAGCAATATTGGTGGGAACGGAAACTGCGGCTCGCTGAATTTGAGAAATAAGGCCGAAGGGCTCCTCGGCAGGAAACGTCTGGCAAAGTCGGTAAAGATCGACGCACAGAACTTTGCTCTTTTCCCAAATCTGCAGATCTCGAAAGTTCGATTTTCTCGTACTGCGCTTGTCGGATATTACTCGCAGTTAGGTGCTTGCGGCTTGCGGCTTGCGGCTGGAGGCTGTCATGGCTAACGACGCAATCATCATCAAGAAGAAAAAAGTCGCCGGGCACGGCGGCCACCACGGCGGCTCATGGAAAGTCGCTTACGCGGACTTCGTTACGGCAATGATGGCGTTCTTCATGGTCCTTTGGATCATGGGACTCTCGGACGAAACCAAAGCGTCGATCCAAGGCTACTTTAACGACCCCGCCGGGTTCATGAAGAATCCGCCGGTAAGCCGCGTTGTGATTCCGCGCCCTGGCAAGTCGTTTGCAAGTCCGAAGCAGCAACGTGCATCGGGCAGCGGTACCGGTCAATACGAGGGAACGAGCCCGACGGAAGAAGAAGAGAGCAAAGCCGTTGCCAACGAGGTGAAGCAGAAGCTTTACGGTCTGCCTGACATTGACCACGTGATCATCACCGAGACATCCGAGGGAATCCAAATCGAATTCCTCGAAGACGTCACCAGCGTCTTTTTCGAGTCGGGAAGCGCCATCATCAGCCCCCTCGGCACCAAGATCATCAAGAAGATCACCCCAATTGTGAAGGACACTGGGCGCTTCATCGTGCTGGAAGGTCACACGGATAGAAAACCATACGCGGGCAAGGATTACACCAACTGGGAACTGAGCTCGGATCGTGCTAATGCCTTCCGAAAGGCTCTCAACGCTGATGGGATTCCGACCAACCGATTTAAGGAAGTTCGCGCATTGGCGGATACGAAGCTGAAGTTCCCCGGCAATCCGTTCGCCGCTGGCAATCGCCGCGTAACGCTTTTGCTTCCATGGGGCAAGCTCGCTGCCAAGGCCAACGTACACAAACTGCGAAATGAGTCCATCCGAAGTTCGATCGGATTCGGGGGCGACAAGCCGTTCAACATCATGGCTCCGACCGTGCACGAACCGCATTTATAGTCGCTCCTTTTCAACCGCGTGCCGCGTCTGGATTGAGGAAGGAAACTTTCGATGGCAGAACTTTGCGGAAATCTGTGGGAACATAACCTCGCGCGAGTTGTCATTGTGGACGTCACGGATGACTACCGGCTCATGCAGCCGCCCCTCCCCAGCGACTTTTACCCAGTCCTGAAGGAGACCTACATGCCCAAGTACAAGCTGATCGACCGGTTGCCTGCAACCGAGTTGGTCAGCGGTTACTTGTACGACTGGCATGAGTCACCCGAAAACGACCACGATGTATGGTACGTGGGGGTTGTGCTCGAAGAGCTGGCGAACGAACTCTTAGCGAATACTATTCACGCCTAAGTGTTATTACTAGCTGGTATACATGCCTGCAAATTACGCAGTAATGCGTGGTTTTACCGGTAATTTATCTGGTTTTCTGATAGAAATTAACGCAAATTGCCTAGCTGAAGGAATTACGGGTTTACAATTCACTTCGTTTGAGGGAACGATGAAGAACCCAACTAAAATTACTTCTATTCTAGGCTTGCTTGGTAGCGTTGCCGCTGCCCATGCGCAAACGGTCTACAGCAATAACTACGCTCCTGGTGACTACTTCACCAATGCCGGTAGCTCGGCGGCCAACCAGGTCGTCAATGGCGTCCAAGGTGGCGGACCCGAACAGGTCACGTACCGCGAAACCAAGAACAACGGAACGGTCGGTATCAACACGAACCTGCCCCGAAGCGGCAACGGTTCGGCTTGGTTCAGCACGGTCGGAACGGCGAACGGCAAGTCCGAGATCGCACTGAGCACCGGCTTCTCCGCCGCCGGAGACTCCACCGGAGTGCTCGGTCAATTCGATGACATGACCGCTTTCGGAGCCGACTTATACACGCAGTCGTCGCCCGATAGCGGCAACCAGTCGCCGATCCTCCGCCTTGAGCTCTACAGCCCGACGGACGGTGGCGGACGATACGGTCAACTCGTCTTCGATACGGCCTGGACACCCAGCCACTACGGAACGTTCGACTACAACCAGTGGAACACCGTCGATCTGCTGACCAACGCCGGCAGTATGTGGATGCGCGCCACCAGCGGCATCAACACAGCATACGACCCAGGTACGGGAGACAACCACGAGCGAACGCTCGCCGACTGGATGACCGTCCTTGGTGGCAAAAACTACAGCGTGATCAGCGTTAACGCCGGTATTGGTACATTCAACGGGTCATTCGAAGGCGCGATGGATAACCTGTCGATCGGCTTCAACGGTGACAATCACGTCTACAATTTCGAAGCGGTTCCCGAACCGGCTTCGGTATGCGCCCTCGGCTTGGGAGCCCTGGCTCTGCTTCGACGCAAGCGAACCAGGAAATAAGCTGACAATTCAATAAACCAAATAAAGAAACCACGCGGGCCGCTTCGTCAGGAGCGGCCCTTAACATTTTCGTCACAATAAGGCGATGGAACTCCGCGTCATGACCTTCAACATCCGTAACGGCCTTGCCGAGGATGGTCCGAACGGCTGGGAGTTTCGCAAACACAAAACCGCCGAAACCATTCGCCAAGCATCCCCCGACGTCTTTGGTCTTCAAGAAGTCTTTGACTTTCAACTCGACTATTTGGTGGACCAGCTTTCCGAATACGAGTGCTACTCGGTCGGGAGAGACGACGGCCAAACCGCAGGTGAGCACTGTTCGATTCTGTGGAGAAAAGGTGTCTTCCATCGAGCGGATGCAGGCACTTTTTGGTTTTCCGACGAACCCGAAGCGCCCGGATCGATGACCTGGGGAAACCAGATCACGCGCATCTGTTCATGGGTCGATTTTGCCGAGGGATTCCGATTTCTCAATGTCCACCTCGACCATGCCCACGCCGAATCACGACGCAAAAGCGTCGATCTCCTACTGAATCGTCTGCCCACAACTCCGTGGATACTGGTCGGTGACTTCAACGCCGAACCCGAATGGCCAGAAATGAAGGCGCTGTCAAATTCGTCAAAGGTCGAGCTTGTGACGGCGACCAACAAAATCGGTACCTTCCATAATTTTGGCGGAGGCATTGGTGGCGAAAGGATCGATCACATCGTCTTGCCAGCAGGTACCAACTATCGTGATACCCAGGTGATCGTCTCGGAAACAGGGATCCCTTTTCCGAGCGACCATTACCCTGTTGTTAGTACCGTCAAGATCAGCTAAGAAAGACACCGCTCTCCAAGGTCGATCCCCGAGATGCGGCGGAGGTGTGCCTCCATGGTCGAGAATGCAAACTCCAAGTGGTGGGTGCGAGCCGTATCGGCAAGTTCTCGGTATTCGCGTGACAGATCGCTTCGAGACAGTTTGGATACGGCTGCCAGGTCGTATGTCCGCGAAAGCAGCTCGATAAGCGGACGGCCGCTCCGGCTCGCGGAATGATGGTCGAGAACATCCGCATACTCCCGCGAGCGTAGCCCAAACATCTTATGATAGCTATCCACGACATCCTGCCAATAGGCAGACTCAAACTGACCGCATTGTCCGTCGTCAACATGTGTGAAGGTTCGGTTTCGAACGTCAACCAGCAGTTGATGGGCCCCTTCGTACTGGCCGCTCTCCAAAAGGTAGCCCGAACGCACGAGTGAAGGAAAGGGAAGACTGTGATCGGGAATCCGCCGCTCGGCTGACAACGCCAGCCGCCGAAGGGACTGCCGGTCTTGCAGTGGGTTGGTACGCCTTGTCAAAAAGACACGTGCCGCAATCCAGTAGCAGTACCCCGAGGTTAAGTCGAATCCGATTTCACCACCGATGCGAATGCCATTTGATGCGAGTTGAAGGACTTCGGTGTTGCGACCCCGCACCAAGGACCAGTAGGACCGAGAAGCATAAATCCAAGCCAGTATCCGTTTGGCATCGCGGCTGGAGAGGGCCAGCTGCTCGGCTCGGTGCGTCAGTTCGATGCCCCACAGCTCACCGTATTCAACTGGTTGAGTCGTGCATGACCGCCAGTATTGGTCATAGCTTGCAAAGCACCCCGCAACATCAAGCTGCCGAATTTCGGCGCGAAGGGTTGCTAGCTGATCGTGAAGTGGCTCGCGAGCCGTCAAGAGCTTTCTCATCGACTCCATCTGGGCTATCGACGGCAATGCCACACCAGACTCCCATTTGGAAATGGTGCTTTGCTGAACTCCCATCTCTTCGGCGAGCCGAGCCTGCGAGAATCCATGGGATTGTCGAAGGGTGCGGATCGCTACGCCGTTCCATGCACGCCGATCAAACAAGGCATGCTCCGTGAGGAATGATTCGATCCCGGTCGGGCCCATCTCCAGGGAATTCAGAAACTCACGAAGAACGCGACTTGAGGGGCGAGTTGTGTCTTTCTCCCAGCGTAACAAGGTGGCATGATCGATTCCCGCCGTCCGAGCCTGTTGACGCACACTCCGACCGAGGCTCAAACGAGCCGACCGGAGAGCTTCGCCAAGCGATTCGCTGGACATCGAAATATCATACAAGAGGAAGTTGGGTTCCTTGATTGGGGATTTCGCCAAACCTGGTGCAAGTTGGGAATATCGTCCTCCATTTGAGTTGCCACGAATTCTATAGCGGAAACTGACGTCGAGGCGTGGCGACGCGATCGCCGCCGTTGACTAATGAAAGTGAATCGAATTGTTTTGAGTGGTGGGGTGATCCTTGCCGCTTCCATGGCTTCTGCAACCGACTTGAATTTTTCTGGATCGGCTGACGATGCGTTTGTCGCGTACGTCAGCACGAATCCAAATGTGACCGGCACCTCATTCGTGAGTGGAAGCAGTTGGGGAGTGACCTACACCGGCAACTTCACGCTAACTCCAGGAACCACGAACTATCTGCACATCGACGCCTTCGATGTAGCTGGAGCACCTTCGATGTTGATCGCCCAACTGGGACTGAGCGACAGCTCGTTTTGGTTCGATGACATGACCCAGTCGGCTCTAAGTGGAGATTCCAATTGGTCGGCTAGCCTGGTCGGTTTTGGGGGCGCGACAACGCCGATTATCGATGAAGGCGTGAATGGGACGAGTCCATGGGGTTCTCGTCCCAACATCGATCCCAACGCCCACTTTGTTTGGACCGACGGGAATGTTTCAGATCACCGCTACTTCACCGTGCAGATCAATACCGTCCCCGAACCTGCGGAATTGACCGTCCTTGGCCTGGGAATTCTTCCGTTTTTGAGACTGCGGAAAGGCTGCTAAACGCCGTTTCGCTTCCGGTTCGCCGGGATGTGGGGGAGGGGGACCAATTGACGGGGTAAGGGATATGTCAAACTTATCTCACGAGACCCAAAGATGCCGATCGTATCCGTCAATATCCCCCAAATTGGAGAAGGGCTACACGAAGCCCGTGTCGTCGCGTTGCTGAAGCAGCCTGGCGATAAGGTTCGACGCGATGAGCCGATCTACCAAATGGAGACGGACAAAGCGGTGATGGACGTCGAATCTCCGGTCGAAGGAACCCTCGTTTCCTGGTCGGCAAAAGTCGACGATATCGTGCCAATTGGTGCCGAAATTGCGAAGTTCGAAACGGGAGGCGACGCCCCAGAAGTGACTGCGGCACCCGTTCAACCCGCTCAATCTGGCGTCGCCTCGCTTTTCGTTCCGCAGATTGGAGAGGGGCTTCAAGAAGCCCGCATCGTAGCCTTTCTAAAGAATCCAGGTGACGATGTGAAGCGAGACGAGCCCATCTACCAGATGGAGACCGACAAGGCCGTCATGGACGTCGAATCTCCTTACGCCGGCAAGCTCGTGGAGTGGACTGCGAAGGTCGACGATGTCGTCGCCATCGGTGCGGAAGTCGGCCGAATGGAAGTCGGCGAAGGGGTGGCCGTTGCCGCCGCACCTGCTCACGGTGCTTCTGCACCGGTTCAGACCCGAACTCAGCGAACGGTTCAGGCTCCAGCGGGTGGCGTTAAACTCCAGGGCATTCCGCCTCGCTCGCGAGCCTATGCAAAGGAGAAGGGTATCGCGCCCGAAGCGCTCGTGACGATTCCGTTTGCTGGCTCCAAGATCATGCCGGCTGATATCGACGCCTTCCTTGCGGGTGGTGCGACAAGCCAGGTCTCCTCGAGCGGACTCAAATACACCGAAAAGGCTCTGCCTGGCAAGCAACGGGTGCTCAATAGTCGCATGGTTCGCTCTAATTCGTTGGTCGTGCCTGGAACGATGACCGTCGTCGCGAAATGGAGTCCGATCGAAGATGAAAGGGCCCGACTCAAGGCCAGCGGAAGCAATTTCCAGCCGAGCGCCTTCACCATGTTTTCCTTTGCCGTGACGAAGGCAATGAGCGAGTACCCTGCATTTCGCAGCTCGCTGGCGGGCGACGACAAGCTTCGCACCTACGATAACGTCTCCCTTGGAATCGCCGTGTCACTACCGGGTGACGAACTAGTCATCGCCGTAGTCGACGGAGCCGATGCGCTCGGATGGAAGGAGTTCGCATCCGCTATGCGTGAGCGAATTGACCTCGCACGGTCCGGCAAAGACCAGGCTCATGAAGCGGTCACCGTTTCGCTCACCAATATGCAGGCATTCGGTCTGCGAGACGCAATTCCGGTCGTCGTGGCTCCTAGCATGGCGACGATCTTCCTTGGAGAAACGTTCCGCGACATTGACGAAGCCGGCCGACTTCAAAAAGTCGTCAATATAACGATGACGTTCGATCATCGCCTGGCTAACGGCGTTGGCGCCGCTGAATTCTTGAACAAAGTGAAAGAGTACGTAGAAAACATCTCCGAGGTCCTCAAGTGAAGCCGCTCATCGGCATCACGATCGAGGCCGAATTCGACGCCGCCAATGACCGATCCAATGGCAAGCTGATCCTGAACTGGAACTATGCCGATCAGGTTGCCGAGGCGGGCGGTAACCCGATCCTCATCACGCCGATGACGGATTTGGAGTGGGCGGCGAAGGCCATCGACGGTTGGTTGATCCCGGGTGGGGCGGACATGGACGCATCTCACTTCGGCGAAGAGAATCATCCCAAGGTCGAGCCGATGAATCCCAAGCGATGGGAAATGGAGAACACAATGTACGGGCTCGTCGATCCTGAAATGCCTGTGCTGGGAATCTGCTTTGGGTGCCAATTCATCAACGTCAAGCGTGGCGGAAGCCTGATTCAGCACCTTCCCGATGTCGTTAGCCACGAAGAGCACAGCGGAGGGACGATGCAAGCCTATGAACTGGTTGGTGCCTCGAAGCTCTCAAGTTTTGCGGGAACGGCCAGGGTGGAAGGGAAGAGCTACCACCACCAGGCGATTAACCGAGTTGGAGGTGGACTTGAGGTCGTGGCCAAGCACGATGACGGAACCATTGAGGCGGTCGAAGACCCAAGCAAATCGTTCTTCGTCGGTGTTCAGTGGCATCCGGAACGAACGCCCGACGACTTCGCCACCCAAAATCTGTTCCGCGCGTTTGTTCGAGCCGCCGAGGCGTATTCTAGAACGAAGCCATGAGATATTTCCTGAACGGGGAGCCGGTCGAATTTGAGGAGAACTTCGAGGTCTCCCAGTTGCCCGACCGCCTTCAAGTTCGGACCACTCAAGGCTCCTTTTCTGCGCTTGCCGTTCGAGACGGCGACGCCATCCTCGTCTCCTACCGTGGCAACCAATTTCGCCTTGAAACCCGCGTTGCTCGATCTCAAGCATCGGGTGGGGCTAAAAGCGGCGAGTACCGAGCGCCCATGCCTGGCCAAATCGTCGATGTCCTCGTCGAGGTCGGTGCGAGTGTTGCCAAAGGGCAAAAGATACTGGTGTTAGAGGCCATGAAGACCCAGCAACCGTTCGTTTCACCCTTCGATGGCGTTCTGACCAAGCTGTCGGCGGTGAAGGGTGCCCAGGTCGCCAGCGATGAGCTTTTGGCCGTCGTCGAACCAAAATGAGCGATATCCGGATCATCGAAGTTTCGCCACGGGACGGACTGCAGAACGAAAAGGTCGTGGTACCCACCGAACAGAAAGCCGAACTGGTACGGAATCTCCTCGGCGCGGGACTCACTGAAATCGAAGTAAGCAGTTTCGTTTCGCCAAAGTGGGTTCCTCAACTGGGCGACATCGAAGACCTGTGGCCGATGCTTCCGCCAAGTGGAATCTATTCGGCTCTGGTGCCAAATGAGCGAGGGTTGGAGCGAGCGAAGGCGCTTGGCGTTGAGCGAATCGCTCTCTTTACGGCCGCCAGCGATGCCTTCACTCAGAAGAACATCAACATGACCGTCGATGAGTCTCTGGAGGTCTTTGCGAGGATTCGGCAAGAGTTCAAAGGCTTTGTTCGCGGCTACGTGAGCACGATCTTCGAGTGTCCTTATGCTGGGCTTATCGAACCCAAAAAGGTTCGTGAGGTGGTCGATCGATTGTTCGAAATCGGAGTCGATGAAGTCTCGCTCGGCGATACCATCGGCGTCGGGGTTCCTCACGAAGTTCAAAAGTTAGCGGATGAACTCAACGGAGTTCCCAAAGAGAAGGTGGTTTGGCACTTCCACGACACGCGCGGAACGGCGATCGCCAATGTGGCGGCCACACTCGATCTCGGCTACACGTCCTTTGATTCCAGCGCGGCTGGCCTCGGCGGATGCCCTTATGCAAAGGGCGCGGGCGGAAACCTTGCTACTGAGGATTTGGTGTACTTTGCGGAGCGTTCTGGCCTGAAGACTGGGGTTGATTGGCAGAGGTTGGCGCAGGCAACCCTGCCGGTGCTGAAGACGTTGCAGAAGGCTCCGACGGCAAAGGCTCAGTTGGCGGCGCTGGCTTCCTTGTCGCACTAAAGATCAGGCCGCCGATGACGAGTAGGGTAAGCACGATCGTCGACGCCTTTTCATCCTTGCTGAGGTTGAATTCGCGGCGGTTGACGAGCAAGGTCACCAAGCCGATGGGTACGAGGGCTGGTAACGCCCACCCGGTCGCCAAGACGAGAATCATGTAGCCGATTAGAACCGGGATCATGATCTTCATCGTCTCTTTGGGGCGCATGCCGAACCGATACATCGCCAGAAAAAAGGCTCCGAGAAAGACCAAATCTGCTGGCCCGACCAGGGCGGCCGTGGCGGGCGATGCGTTGGAGACGTTGTGATGCTGCGAGGTGGCCCTTGGAATCGCCATGCCTGCTTGCTGAAGTAAGCCGGGGTGGCTTTTCATGAGCTTTTGAGTGACGCCGACCGGCGTGAGAACGAGAAAAATATCGAACCCAACGAGGAAGATCGCGACGGGGATGAGGATGTTCTTCTCGCGTAGCAGACTGGAAATAAGCGCACCAAGACCGATACACCAAATCATCAGCCCGGTTTGGGCGATTGCGAGGAACAGGATGGACGTGAACCCCTTTCCACCAAAAATGTTGTTGGCCAGCGAGATGGCGGCGACCTGAAGAAAGACGCCAACCAGGAGGATGAGAATCGCGAGTTGAGGGTTAGGCTTCTCGGACATTGCCCGATAGATCGCGAAGATCGTTCCCAGGAAGACGCCGATGAGGAGAAGGAAGTTGAGGAAGGGAAGGATGGCGTTTGGGAACGGAATGAACGGGAGCGCCATGCGAAGCGCCGCGAGTAGCGCGACGATGATGGCGAAGTCACGGTAGCCAGTGCCCCGGCTCTCGGGGCCCGCGCTTTCGGGCCTAGGATATAAGGCTTCTTGGCTCAGATTCATGGCGTGCCCTTCCTTGGTCAATTGCTAAGTTGTACACCTCGAGGACTCGGTTACACATCGCTTCGGTCGTATTGAGTTTAGCGGTTCGCTCGGCTCCAGCGCAAAGGCGTGTGTAGAGTTCATCGCTTTCCAAAACACTCAACACGGATTCGGCAAGACTTGCTTCATCATTTTTGGTCGCAAAACCGTTTTCGCCAGGAACAATCGCTTCGGAGGCACCGCCTCCGTCCACGACTACGGCGGGAATGCCGTACTGCATGGCTTCGTTAAGAACGAGACCTTGCGTCTCGGTCACGCTGGCAAAAGTGAACAAGTCGGCGGCGGCATAGTAGCGATCGACGTCATATCGAGGGACCGAGCCAACGAAGCGAACCTTGTCTCCAATGCCGTGTTTCGAGGCCAGGGCGAGGCATTCCTCGCGATAGGGCCCATCGCCGACGAGCCAAAGGCGGGTTCGGGGCTCATTATCGGTGACGATTTTGGCCATGCCCAAGAGGGTGCTGAGATTCTTTTCTTTGGCGAGGCGGCCGACGTAGAGCAGAATCCGCTGGTCGGGCGGGATTTCGAGTTGTTGTCGTGCTTCGGCGCGCGGGATTAATTGTGGCTTGGGAACGCCGGTGGGGATGACTGTGATCGGCCTCTCGACACCGTGCCGAAGGAGCCAGCGGCGGGAAACCTCGGTTGGCGTGATGACTTGGTCGACGCTGTTGTAATAGAAGTTAGTGTGCTTGGCAACGCGGAAGCGGATGTATCGGCGGGGAAAGGCCGACATGTAGTGTGCATATCGGTCGTAAAGCGTGTGATAGGTCGAAACGATGGGAATCTCGTGGGATTCGGCCCAGCGGAGCCCCACGAACCCGACGATGAAAGGCGTATGGGTATGGATGACATCGAATTCGTGCTTTCGAAACCGACGAAGTTTCCTCCAAAAGGGAGGGTAGGCGATGGGATGCCCCTTACTCCAAGGCGTATCCATCGCGCGAAAGCGGATGGTATTGGGGTCTGTTTCCTGATGTCCGGGAAAGCGAGGCGCGAAAATGTGGACGCTGTGGCCCTGGTTTCGCAACTCCTGAACGAGAGAATTGATGCTAATGCTGACGCCGTTTCGAACGGGCAGGGCGCTATCCGAGAAGATGGCGATGCGTAGCGGCTTCATTCTCCAGCTAGGAGTTTACTGCCTGCGTCACTCTTCAGGGAATCGACCGTGCTTTTCGACGAAGCGGACAACGTCGCTGAGCAAAAACCGTCGCTGACCGCCTTTGGTTCGGTGGTGATGGAGCCAACCTCGGTTGGTATACCGACGCACCGTGGTCGGACAGACGCCGAGCAGGCGGCTCACCTCTTCCAAACTTAACTGCGGATCGAGCAGGCGCTTGATCAGTTCTTGGCGGGTTTCTTTGAATTCGCCTCGGTAGTAGTGAGAGGTCACACCGTCATCGTAAAGAGAAGCCAAAAAAGTGACGCTGTTGGGTAGATTGGCCCATACTTTCTGCAGTTCTGGGTCGATGGCGTTGGCCACGACGTGGTTGGACTTGCGGCGAGGACGGGGGGCACTCATCTCGGTCTTTCGGAACTTGCCGCGGGGTAGTTTGACTTGGCCAGAGACGTACTTTTTGATGCTGGGAAGGTCTTTTTCGGCGGCTTCGCTTGGCCGGTCTAAAAAGGCGCTTTCTATGTACTGCAAGGGGTCAAAATTTTTCTTCGTAGGCATATGCTATTGATTTTATCAAAAACCAGAACTTTTGAGTAGGAGCATCGAATCGCCAAAGCTTAAAAATCGATATTTGAGTTCAATTGCCTGCCGATAGGCCTCAAAAATCGAATTTTTCGACGCGAGGGCCGAAATCATGAGAAGCATGGTCGTTTTGGGGAGATGGAAGTTGGTAAACATTCCGTCGACGATTTTGAACTCGTAGCCGGGAGTGATGAATATGCGCGATTCTTGCCGCCCAGGTTGCACTTTTCGGCACGAAATGGCACGAGTTTCGAGGGTGCGGACGGCGGTTGTTCCGACGGCGATGACGCGTCCTTGGGCTTGATTGATCGTTTTAGCAGCCTCGGGCGTGATTTCGCACACTTCTCCGTGCATTTTGTGCTGCGAAATGTCCTCGACTTGGACGGGTCGAAAAGTGTCGATTCCGACGTGCAGCGTGACGGTTGCGATAGCAATTCCTTTGGCTTTGAGTTGGTCCAAAATTTCGTCGGTAAAGTGGAGGCCGGCGGTGGGTGCGGCGGCACTGCCGGGCGACTGACCGAATACGGTTTGATAGCGTTCGGAATCGTCGAGGCGCTCGGTGATGTAGGGCGGGAGAGGCATCTCGCCGATTTTTGAGAGTGTTTTGTATAAGTCTGAGCCTTGAGATTCTAACTTAACGATGCGAGTTGGATCGTCGCCTTCAGCAAGAACTCGGCCGGTGACGCCTTCGCCGAGGGTGAACTTGGCACCGGGCTTGAGGCGACGAGCCGGTTTGACGAGAGCTTCGAAGACGCCAGGTTCGAGTTCTTTGAGGGCGAGGATTTCCACTTCACCGCCGGTTTCCTTGCGGCCGTGGAAGCGCCAGGCATTGACCCGAGTGTCGTTGAGGACGAGAACGTCGCCGGGTTGAAGGATATCGACGACGTCGCGAAACATGCGGTGGTGGACCTCACCGGACTCGGGATCGAGGTGGAGCAAGCGGGATGCGGCGCGATCGGCGAGTGGGGTTTGAGCAATCAACTCCTCGGGTAGATCGTAGTCAGAATCGCTTAGACGTACCAGGAGAATGCCTCCTCCATCTGATCAAGCGAACTGATCTTTGGACGGGAGATCGTTTTGATCGAGCGGTCCAGCAGGGCTGCCGAAATGCCGAGATCCTGGGCACCTTGGAGATCGTCGGTCGGATCGTCGCCGACGTGGAAGACATCGGTGGGAGCGACACCGAAATGCCGCAGAGCGACGTTAAAGAAGTCCGCATCGGGTTTCTCGACGCCTTCTTCGAGCGAGGCGAAGACGGCGTCAAAGAATTCGGTAAGGCCGTGGGCGTCGATACACCGGTGGAGCGAATGATCCCAGTTGGAAAGGATCGCCAATTTGTATCCATGCGACTTCAGTCGTTCGAGACATGGCTTTGCATCGTCGAAGAGTTTGAACGTATTGGACGGTGTTTCGAATATTTCTTGTTCGCCGACGAGATGGAGTTCGAGGGCGTTGTCCGCGGGCATGTTCATAGCGGCGAGCCAATCGGCGACCTGCCGAACCCAAAACGACCGCCAATTTTCAAACGAGCGGGTCTGATTGACTCGCCAGAATTCGGGAAGCTTGGGGACAAAGAGTTTCATGTAAATATCGGCAGCGCCGTCTGGGAGTTCGAGACCCGCCATGTGGGCGCACCGGACGGCGAACGTGTGGGGTTGCCAGTCGGTCCAGATGAGGGTGTTGGCGCAGTCGAACGTGACCAGCTTGGGCTTCAACGATTGAACCTCGAGACGATCCAGAAAATGACGGAGAGGACGATCGAAAGGAGAATCATGGATGTGAAGGGGATGAAGATTCCGACGCCATTCTTTTCATAAGCGATGTCGCCGGGGAGTCGACCGAAGCGGAACGGGAGCCGCTGGGAAAAGGTTAAGAGAAATCCAACGGCCAAGAGAATGCCGCCAAAAATCATCATAATTTTGCCCATTGATTCCATAATCAAGAAGACCTAATTTTCAGTATGGGCGCAACCGAACCCGGTTTTGGCCGTACATGATGACGAAATAGTACGTCTGAACGGCGTAAGTGATAAACATGAAGAAAGCTCTTAAAGTTGGGGGAATCGCGATCCTGCTTGCGGCGGCAGCCGCGTACGCCGCAGACGGCGTGGTTCTCAAATACGTTTACAAGAAGGACGCAGTCTCCAAGGTGCGAATCAAGGGAACCCTTGAGATGCAGGGCACCCAGGTTACCGTCGAATTGGTGAACCAGACGAAGGTGAAAGAGGTCGGCGACGACGGCACCGCAACTCTGGAAGACGGCCTTTTGGAAGGCAAGGCGACCTTCAACGGCCAGGATATCGACATTCCCAGCCAGCCGGCCAATATCATTGTGATGAAGGCGAACGGCGAGGTGAAGGAGATCCGAGGCGAATCGATGACGGACGACACGTACCGTCTTCAGAACCTGATGGGATTTGTGACTCCAACCGATGCGGTCCAAGTTGGTTCCAAGTGGAACCGAGACGTTCCGGCGGACAAGGAGAAGAAGACTCCGGCCTATAAAGCCGAATACACGATCACGGGCGAAGAGACCGTTCAGGATACACC
Source organism: Armatimonadota bacterium (assembly GCA_016125185.1). Lineage (NCBI taxonomy): Bacteria > Bacillati > Armatimonadota > Armatimonadota bacterium. The sequence goes on from WGMG01000006.1 coordinate 288,844, forward strand.
TACGTTCAAGGTGGAATACAAAGTTTACGAAACCGAAGGCACCGACCCGGCAAAGGTCGAGGGCACGGTTTGGGTCGCTAAAGATGACTGCAGCGTCGTAAAGGGTTCGGCTAAGTGGGAAAACGTTCCTCAGCCTGGCGCTCCAGTGCCGATCTCGGGCAACTTTACGATGGAGCGAATCAAGTAGGTTCGATCCTCAAAAAATGTAAGAGGACGGCGAACGCCGCCCTCTTTTTTTGTGTTTAATCCGTTATGATTTCTTCATCGATGGTCAGTTTCGGCCTTTTAGTTCTTGCGGCTTTCACTCCTTACCAGGAGTATTCGATGGGGCGTCCCTTAAAGGAAGACGACTCGTTTGTGATGCAGACTCTCACGAGCATCCAGGCGGGCGATTCTAAAGTCGTGACGGATGGCAAGTTTGAACATCAGTGCACCGATGTGGACGAGAACGGCATCCAGCACATCCAGGCAACCTGCATCGAAGGGACGGTTCGGCGAGGCAGCGGCGACCCGGAGTCGATGAAGGGTGAGTACTACAACTATTACTTAAACACGCATGGGGTTCAATTCGACTACGAAGACATCCGCCCGAGCTGGAAAGAAAATCCGATTGCCGTCATCGAAAGCGAGCTTCATTGGACACTGAAGGTGCATACGGTGGTGGCAGAGGAAACGTGGACAGACAAAAGCGCCTATACGCAGTACAAGATCACGGTTGGCAAGCCCAAGCAGTTTATGAAATGCGAGTGCATCGAGGTGGTTCGAAAAGGCGATTTTACCAACGGGATTACGGGCACGTTTAAGGAAGATAGCTGGTATCGGACCTCGGATGGCCAACTGATGTACCGAGAGACGACCGCGGACGATGTTTCTTCGGCGGACATCGGGACGATTCAGTACCTTGAACGGACCGAATTTGTGTCCTCAAAGTATTGAATTTTGTCAATTTTTCCTGGCATCAACGCATCATAGTAATGTGAAACTTGTTCACCCACTTTTTCTTGCGGTCTTTGCGACAGCCCTCGTCGGATTTCAGGCCGAAGATACCTACACGCTTCGCCAAAAGCCGGTGAAGGATACGGTCGAAATCTACCAGACCACGATTCATGCTTCGACCGAAGAAGGCGACTTCATTTACGACGTGAAGGATAAGACGAAGGTCACGAAGGTAGAGGATGACGGAGCGTATGAGGCGGAAACGACCGTGCTGGGGGGCAAGATTACGATCGGCGGCGAGGAGCACGTCATTGACCCCGACGATGCGCCCAAGACCGAGAAATACGACAAAGATGGCAATAAGATCAAGGACGCGGGCGACGACGATGAGGACGAAGATGATCCGGTCAGTCAGGTTTTCCAGCAGTACTTCGACTTTCGCCCCGACAAAGCGGTGAAGGTCGGCGATACGTGGACGCATGAGTCCGATTTTGGGACCCTTAAGCTGAAGCTGGAAGGAAAGGAGAAGGTCGGTGACGTGGAGTGCCTGAAAGTAACGGCGACGGGGACGCTGAGCAAGAAGGATGCGACGGGCGATGCCACCGGAACTTTCTATCTGCGGGTGGCCGATTTTTCGCCGGAAAAGGTTGAGGCGACGATCGACAATCCAAGTTTCGGCGAAGGGCAGTCGATGAAGAAGATTGAGATTAAGCTGGTCCGCGTGGCTGAGTAAGGGTTTTCCAAGCACTTTCTTGCAGCGGAATTTGTCTGCGGATTTTCCCCTCTCGTCGTTCTGCGCGAAACCTAGCGGAACGCCACTCTCTCCAAATTTCCTTCGGAGAATTTGGAGAAAGACACTTGAGACTTGTGGCGCGGGCGAGGGGGAACCGGTACCAATGCCACCCGGGTTTGTACTTCGCCAGGGCGGGATGCGCTTTGCAAAGACCTACTGGCGAAGCCTAAGCCTTCTTCTTGCCCTTGCGGATTTCGAAGCAGTTGCGGCAACGGGCTTCGTAACTCTCAGTTGCGCCGATGAGGACGATGGGGTCGTCCCAGTGAGCCGGCTTGCCGTCGACCATTCGATAGGTGTGTGATGCGGTTGCACCGCACTTCATGCAGATAGCGCGGAGCTTGATGACCTCGTCGGCCACGGCGAGGAGAAAGGGCATGGGGCCGAAGGGTTGGCGTCGGAAATCTTGGTCGAGGCCGGCGCAGATGACGTCCATGCCTTTGTCTGCCATCTCGACGCACAGGTCGACAATCGAATTGTCAAAGAATTGGACTTCTTCGATGAGCAGCACTTGGGTTTCTTTTTTGACCTTGGCTCGGAGCTCGGCGACGTTTTTGGCGGTGTCAGCCTCGTGTTGAATGCCCATATGGGAGACGACCATGGTTTGGTGGTAACGGTCATCGACGCTGGGCTTGAATACTTGGACCCGCTTCTTGGCATAAAGGCTTCGGCGAGCAAGGCGGATGAGCTCCTCGCTCTTACCGGCGTACATGCTTCCGCATACTATGGTGAGTTTGCCCAGGGGTTTACTCATCGTCTCCTTTGCCCTCCATATCGGCTTCGAACATCGCTTCCATCTCGTCGCTTACGTCGTCATCGGTAGCCTTGCCCATTTCGCGCATGAGGCTGCGCATCTCGGCTCCCGAATCGGGCTCGTCCATGAATTCTAACTGATCGGCGATGGCGTCGATGCGGTCATCTTCGCTTCGATAGCGAGCAAATTTGCTAACGAGCTTGGCGACCTTGGCGCTTTTGCAGTTCGGGCAGATCACTTCTTCGGTTCCGGCGACGACTCCGACCAGGGTTGAGAATTTGTTTTGGCAATCCTGGCACCGGTACTCATAGATGGGCACGGGGAGAGGATACCTTTGGAGGGCACAGAGCACAGAGCACAGAGCACAGAGTGCGGAGTGCTAGCCTCCTTTCAGTTGGGAGTTGGGAGTTGGGAGTTGGGAGTTGGGAGTTGGGAGTTGGGAGTTGGGAGTTGGCCCCGATGAATCGGGGTCTTCGCTTCGCTACGAGAGTTGGGAGTTTTGACGTATCTTTTATTTGCAAACGTGATATAGTCTTGAAACCAGACGATAAGGGTCAAAGTCGGGCAATTGGGTTATGGGCAGTTCAACGATCAGTATTTCGACTTCTTCGCAGGTGATCAACTATGCGACGCCGCTTCCTCCCGCTACGCTGCCCACGATTACAATCGACGGGACTCCTCTGGCGGCACCCAATAATCCATACTCTCCGACCGGATATCAGGTTGTGGTTTTCAACTCGACCAAGCCGGTCACCGATCCGACTGCGCTCCTTGCAAACGTGGCTTTTGGGGTCGGGAACGATCCGGGCACGAACAGTTGGTGGAATACGTACCAGTACGTGTATTCGAACATGCTCTCGCTCATCCTCAACACGGGGAATATCGACGAGCAGTTTCTGCTGATCGTGAGTTTTGGGCTGGACAACAATATGCCGCCCACCAACGACATGCTTTCGACGATGCTGAACTTAGGCGCGAACGGGCAATTGCAGAAGTGGGAGACGACCTGTGACCCAGGTAGTCAAGTCGGGAATGCCAATAGCTGGGTTTCGTATCCAGCGAGCTACATCCTCGTCGGGTCGTCGGGATGGGGGTATGGCGAAGGCGAAGAGGCCTATCAGAATACAGCGGGCCCGTTGTCGCTGAATTACAGTTTTTAAGGAGGAAACAAATGCTACACGAGTCACCAAGTCCACTCTTACTCCCGCAGGAGGCCCCCCAGAAAGGGAGGCTGCTAGCGGTGGGACCCGGAGGGTTTGCGACGGGATTCGGTCGGGTATTCCGACGGGTTTTGGGGCATTTGTGCGACACGTTTGAAGTTGTGCATTTCTCGCCTAACTTGATTGAGGAGCCGTTGCCAGGCCCCTATCCGGTCCTGCCTCGCCAAGTTCGGGGCGATGTGTTTGGCCGCGAGGCACTGCCGGAAATTTTGGATGAATTTGATCCTGACTTGGTTCTGCTGTTCCATGATCCGCCGTTTTGGAGCGTGCATCGGGAGACGATTGCGGCGCATCAGTCAAAATCGGGCGGGCGGCCATTCTGCGCTTTCTACTGTCCGATCGAGTGGCCAGACATCAATCCCGAGATTTTGCGCGGCATGAAGGGTGTCGACCTTCTGGTCCTGTACACGCGATTTGGCCTTGAGGTGACGATGTCGGCGTTTCGGGAAAGTCCCTCGGAGATGCCACCGGCGGCGATTATTCCGCATGGGGTGGATACCGAGATTTTTCGACCTTTGTTCGGCGGTTCTCGGCGGCAAGCTAAACGGCATCTCTTTCCTTCTCAGCCCGAACTTTGGGACTCCTTCATGGTCTTGAATGCCAATCGGAACTGTCCTCGTAAACGACTGGACCTGACGATGGAGGCGTTCGCCCTGCTGACGCTACGGCACAGTGACCTTTATCTGTATCTGCATACCGGCATGGAGGATTGCGGAATCGACGTTCTGGATTATGCGGAGCAGTTGGGAATCCGGGACCGACTGGTGGTGACGCATATGGATCCGAAACAGCCGCAACTCTGCGACGAGGAACTGAATCTGATCTATAACGCCTGCGACATTGGGCTGAACACGTCGTCCGGGGAGGGGTGGGGCTTGGTGTCGTTCGAACATGCGGCGACGGGTGCGCCGCAGATCGTGCCCGGGCACACGGCCTGCCGCGAGAATTGGCTTGGTCGTGCCGAGGTTTTGCCGGTCGAAGACGGCTTGGTGTCGGTCGAGGATATTGCCGAGGCGATCGAACGGCTGTACCTGGATCGCGGCTTGCGCCGGACGCTATCGGATATTGGGCTGGAGTACGTCCACGAGCCACGGTTCGAGTGGTGCCGAATCGGGGAAGAGTGGCGACGACTGTTGCTTTCGGCGCTTTAGGCTAGTTTTTTGCTAGGTGAAGTATGTACGTCGAAATAACGCTTCGCGTGGACACAAACCGTGACTCGTCGCGGTCAGTTATTTCTTCGTCTCCACCCATTTCGAAGGCCAAATCGCCACGATCATTTGCATCGACGGCTCCTTCGTACATCGTCTTTAATGTTGTAACTTTATTGGCTAGACTTGGACATATTTTAATGAGTGGCACCGGGTTGCCAAGATCATTCCACAGGCAGGGATAGTTGAAGATTTTGTCGTCGGACTTCTTTTCGCGTTGAAATCCGAAGAACCAGGCTTTTCCGTCTAGATGAAATCTCACTAGATCGAACGATGCATGATCAAAGCGTAGCGGCTTTCCGGTTGGGTCAAGGTAGACGAACGCATTGCCTTCGGAGACGATCATAGAACCGTCCTCATACACGTGTTTGGGGTCTGCTACCGGCGCATGGTAGACGATCTCGGGATTGCCTGAACCATGAATCCTTACGACTTCCGACTCATGCATCTCATCTTGATGAGAGTAAGCCAGGTATCCCTCGCAACCGGTCACACTGTCCGCTGGAACAATCTTCGAGAGGAGGTGGATTTCAGGCTTGTCGCTTTTGTTGGTATAGATTCCGTATTGGCTAACGTAGTAGCGGTTCATCGTATCGCAGATTCGCAGCGGGCGCAAGACCACGTTTCTTCCATCAATTGGAGCCTGAATGACCTGCTTGTCGAGAAACTTGGCGGGTTGGTTATCCTTGGTTAGGAAGCCATTGACCGGAAAGTCCTTCAATTGGCCATTGGACAGTATCTTGAGTTTTGGAATTTCAACTTGATAGCCCTGTAGGTCTCCCCATGACGGGTACTTTGCCTCTCTGGCGTCCATTTCGTTACCGCGGTATCCAGCGAAATCGGCTGATTGAATCAGCACATCTCCATTGGGAGCCACTTGAAAGAGACGGCCCTTTACGCTTGTCTCGAAAGTGAAATGCGGACAGTCGGTGGGGATCGGCCCTGCAGAGGGTTTCGAACATCCGACCCCAAGGATGATGGCCATGATGGCTGCGTACCGGATCTTCATTCGCCCTTCCTCAAAATGACGACGTGCCAAAATCCATTTCTTCTTTGAGTCCCGTACATATTGCCTCTATCGTCGAGGTACCTAATATTTAGGTCGATATACGGTCCGAGTAGCGGCTGAAAATCGAACCACTTGCCATTTTGGACCAGCGCTAAGCAAAAGTCATACGGAATTGTAAAGTGACCAAGCTTTGAGGGGTGAAGGCGACTGTATTCCATCACATAGTCTCCGTGCGAGTTCGGAGACAGGTCGTTTATCGAAATCACATTTGGAGGAACGCCGACTTGTTCAAAATGGCCAGTCTGGGTGTATCGGTAGACGGGAGGCTGGGGCAGTGTTCGGGAAGCAAAGTACGCAGCATTTGGGGAAAGGGCCATAAATGATCCATCTACACCAGCAGGTAACTCGATTGGATTGATGCTTCCGTTTACCAAGGTGGCAAAAGTGTGGCTCTCGGTTTTCCAGATCGAGTCTGAGTAACTGTTTTCTCGAAGGACCGTTCCCATTCCCGTGGAGCCGCCAGAGACGCTATAGTTCTTGGTTGCAACCTGTTCAGTGGGCTTGTCCAGTCTCCACACTCGTGGTCCACGGTCAAAGTAGGACAGGACTTCATTAGTTACACGAATTTCCGGCACGGTTCCTTGGGAGTTTTCGAAGACACCTCTTCGGACTTCATCGTTCTTGAACTGTCTTTCTCCAATCGTGATATTGGGATTATCCTTGGAGTTTGTCAGGACGACTAGTTGACCATTTGGAGTGAGCTTAACGACATCTGTGGTTAGGAAGTCCTTGATTGAGCCATCCCGTCTACGTAGACGGTAAACGGGGGCGGCCAGATCAGCGGTAGTCCGGTCAAAGCCGTCGATATCCTTGTATGGCTTCCCAACGGGCTCGTTCCCAAACCATTTCATGAGGATATCGCCAGCCTCGGAAACACTCAATATCTCGCCGATTCCCAAGTCAATGGGTTTGTAGTGAAGTTGGCGTGGATCTCCTTCTTCTAGCTTTGGTCCAGGAATTGGGCCAAGGGTTCCCTTTTGGAATTGCTTGTAGTACTCAGCTTCTTTCGCACTATAGGAGTTTTTGGTGCGATAGACATACCAGGCAAATGCGCCCACAAGACATGCCGTAATGGCTCCAATTCTGGCTAGCGACTGTCTCTTCATGGATAAAACCTGAGATGAAATTATACAGACTATTTGGATTAGGCATGCTTTGCGAATTTTTGCCTGCGGAGTGGAATTCTAGCATTAGGTTTAGCTGATCCACTGTAAACTGTACGGAGATCATGACTGCCGCTCTTGCTTTTTTCATCGTTGTCGGTCAGGCGAAAGGAAAGCCAAAGACTCCGCCCGCAAAACCCAAGACGTCGGTGACGCAGAAGAAGAAGGCTACCGCCCCGAAGACTTCCTCGACGAAGGTTTCGACGACCAAGAAGACCACTGCGGCTCCGGCCAAGGTGGCCGCGCCATCGAACAAGATCGTTTTGGGGTCGGATGTGGATACGATTGCGCGGGTACGGCCTGGGCACTATGTCGCGGATCGCGATGTGCGGACGCTGCCGAAGTTGCATGATGTCTCGAACGATCAGTTGAACGTGTTTTCGGGCAAGGTTTACGTGATTCCGGCAGACGAAAAAGCGTCGCCGCAAATCTTCAACTTTGTCGGTGGTCGGCAGCGACTGTTCAATTCGGAGAAGGGGACGGTCGAGGTTGGGCAGTCGCTTTACGACTTCGTGCATTCGCAGGATGCGAAGTCGGATATCCGGGTGGCCGATCCAACGGCGGCAAATTTTGAGGTTTTGTTGCCGAAGGAAGCGAAGAAGCTGGACGGATTCTCAGGCACGATTACCTACTTCGTGCAGGACATGAAGCCGGAGCAGTCTTTGACGCTGACCTTGAAGTCTGGGAAGGTCGTCGGGTCTTCGCGTCCGCTGTCTTAGATGGCGCGGTGCGGCTAAGATACAATCGCCCCTTCAGGGCTCAAAATTGGTTTCAAGGAAACCGGTAGCCCGCGGCTCATTGGATGCGAGCAAATCTGAAAAGTGTCTCACCTGTGCTTTTTGGGCATGGGCTTTCTGCTGAGCACGAATCTCACTATGGATAGGAAGGGACAAAACGGCCAGGCAAAAAAAGACCCCGGCTGCGGCAAGCCGGGGCGAAGGAATGGTTAAGATAGGAGGTTAGTGCGACTTCTTGGGAGCGCTCGGAGCGGTCGTCGCCTTCTTGGCAGCCGGCTTAGTGGCAGTCTTTGCCATCGGCTTGGTTGAAGATTTCTTGGAAGTTGTCTTAGTGGTCGCCTTGTGAGCAGTCGCCTTGTGAGCGGTGGCCTTGGTGGACTTCGTCGACTTGGTCGTCTTCGTGGTCTTGCTGGACTTGGTCGTCGACTTGGTGGTCTTCGTCGTCTTGGTGGTTGCCTTCACGGCCGGCTTCTTGGCCGGAGTTTTCGTCGTGGAGGTCTTGGTGGAGCCCTGCGCGAAACTCATTGCCATGGCGGCGGCAAGGATCAAAGATGAGATTATTTTGGTACTCATGTTCGAATGGATATTACATTACCTTCGAGGCTTTAGTTCCAACAAATTTCGAAATTTTCAAAAAACTTTTGTCCTGGCAATGTGATCAGGTTCAAGAGCGGTTGGGACTGCCTTGAAAATGGCCTGGAAACGGGTACAACGATCTGTTGATTTTTGATTTCTCGACAGGTGGCGATCGATGAATGTTCGGGCTCTGGCGGCACCGGGCATTGGCGCAGTGAAAGATAACTGGCGGCCGATCGTACTGATTCAGATTTGCTTTGTCGTGTTCGTTGCCCTGTTCTACTCCTTACCCTCGCTCCAGTCCTTGCCGGATCGGATTTCTGATTTTCGAGCCGCTGTGACGAGACCGGTTTTTGTGATCGGATCGATTTGGCTCGTCAGCATTCTGGTTCCTGAGATCGCCAAGCGGCTGACCGGTCAAAAGCCGATTCCGCTAACCTGGAAAGACGTCGTTCTACGAATGGTGTACTTTGCGGTGGTGGGCATGGCGGTCGACTCGCTTTATAACTGGATGGATGTAGCCTACGGAGCGTCGAATGCGGCGCATGGGCTCAATTATTCGGCGGTGGTGAAGAAGATCTTGACGGACCAGTTCGTGTTCTCTCCGCTGGTTTCGATGCCGCTGGCGGCGCTGACGTTTTTATATCAGGACAGCGGATTTTCGGCTTCCTCTTCGATGGACCGCTTGCGGCGCGGTGAGTTCTGGAAACGATTTTTCCCGCTGCTGATGACTTGTTGGATGTACTTTGGGCCGGTGACGATCGCGATGTATTGCCTTCCGGTCGGACTAATTTTTCCCGTGGCAATGACTGCCAACGCGGCGTGGGGCATTATTGTGGTGGCAGTGGGAACACATGGGGGCGATGTGCCGGAGGGAGGAGTGACATGAGGGGAACGCTACTGAATACGGCGACGGTGACAGTGGGCTCGCTGATCGGGCTTGCGATTGGGAAGTTTATTCCGGCCGATGCGCAGGGAATTGCGCTGAACGGGTTGGGGCTTGTGGTGGTGGGCATCGGCGTCAAGATGTTTTTGGGTTCGAAGAACACGCTGATCGTGGCGGGCTCCATCGCGCTAGGCGGCATTTTGGGTTACTTGCTCCACATTCAGACCGGGTTGGACCAATTGGCAATTTGGGTAAAGACCTCGGTTGGTGGCGGCGGTCGGTTTAGCGAGGGTCTGGTGGCGGCGGTGGTGCTATTCTGCGTGGGACCGATGACCATCTTGGGATGCTTGCAGGATGGGCTGGAAGGGAAGAGCGAACTGCTTGCGCTGAAGTCGACGATGGACGGGGTGGCGGCGCTGTTCTTTACGGTCGCCTACGGCGTTGGCGTGCTGTTTTCGGCGGCGTTCGTGCTGATCATCCAAGGCGCTTTGACGCTGGCGGCCAAGCCGCTGTCGTTTTTGCGCGAGGATTCGGAGCTCTTGGCCGAGTTTGAGGGGACAGGCGGGCCGATTATGATTGCGATTGCTCTGTCGCTATTGGATGTGAAACGGCTTCCGACGGCAAACTATCTTCCGGCGCTGTTGCTTGCGCCTCTGACGGTGCTGGCTGTCCGCCGTCTTTCTTCTCGTCGTGCGGGTGCCGAGTCCATGAAATCAGAAGCATAACCATCGCGACGGTGATGCAGGAGTCGGCGACATTGAAGACGGGGAAGTCGTTCATCCGTCCGTGCGTGATGTTGGCCAGGCGAACCAGAAACATATCGGTGACGCCCATGTCGCTGTGGAAGAGCCGGTCGTAAAGGTTGCCGATCGCGCCGCTGGCGAGGAGCCCGAGCGCGACGCTTCCCCAACGAGATTCGTTGGGGTTTTTGTAGATCGAACGGATGGCCACGATGGCGATGGCAATCGCGATGGGGGTCATCAGAAGTGCAGTGCCCTGGAGCAGACCAAACGCGATACCCTTGTTGTAGGTCAGCGTGATCTCGAAGACGCCGGGCCAAGGTCCACCAGGCCAGGATTCGCCGGGGCGGAGCGCGCCACGAACCCAGGCCTTAACGGCCTGGTCGAGGATAACCGTCAGGATGAAGACGGACCAGAAGATAACGAGGCGACTTTTGTTCAAGCGCCAACCGCCTCGCGATCCCGCCGGCTGAGGTAGACCTTTTCGCCATCGACTTCGACCTCTTCGACATCTGGGCGTCGGACGCGGCTACGGACGCACTCGTGGTAAGGCGTTCGTTCGAATCGCACCTCGGAGTCGCCACTGTAGAGTTCGACCCAACTTGTTTTGAAGTAGTTCGCGAGGTCGGCGCGCGGGAACTGGTCGAGCGTCTCCTTGGTTTCGTCGTCAGTGGTGATGTAGACGACAACCTCCTGGGCGTTCTTGATACCATCGGTGCCCTTGAAGGTTTCGAACGCACCGTTGACGGATTGCCGCACGGCCTGGAGGACCGAGAAGCGAACCTGGATGGCGGAAGCTTCGATGTCTTGGAGCCGGGACGAATCAGGTCGGGCGAAGGTCGATTCGTGGACCGAGTTGCAGGGCAGGCCCATCGTGTCGTGCATCTTCTTCCAGGATTCCTCGGCAGTGTGGACGAGGACAGGGGCGACGAGTTGGATGATCGCCTTGGCGACACGGAAGCAGGCTTCCTGGGTGCTTCGTCGGCGGGGGCTGTCCTCCTTATCGCAGTACATATGATCCTTGATTGCGTCGGAATAGAAGGACGAGAGCTGTTGGCGGCAGAAGTTGTGGACGGCCGACATGACGGCGCCGAAATCGAACTCTTCGTAGGAGGCGACGCAGTCGTCGATGAGCAGATCGGTCTGCTCGACGATCCATTCGTCGAGTTCGAAGAGCTGGGCCGAAGCCGAGCTTGGGCGGTAGCCCTTGAGGTTGCCGATGAGGAAGCGAAGGGCGTTGCGGACGTTGCGGTAGCTTTCGCCGAACTGCTTGAGGAGGTCGTCGGAGCAGGGGACGTCGTTGACGTAGTCCGTACCCGCGACCCAGTACCGCACGATATCCGCACCGTATTGGTCGGACGCGGCGACAGGATCGACCACGTTACCCAGTCGCTTCGACATCTTGAGACCTTTGGCGTCGGTGACGAAGCCGTGAGTGAGGACGGCCTTATAGGGCGCGTGGTCACGGGTGGCCTGACCGATGATCAGCGACGAGTTGAACCAACCGCGATGCTGGTCAGAGCCCTCCAGGTAGAGGTCGGCGGGCCACTGCTCCTGCCATTCCTTGTAGACGTTGCCTTCCAGGACGCAAAGCGAGGTTGAACCAGAGTCGAACCAGACGTCGAGGACGTCGGTCTCCTTGGTGAACTCGGTTTCGCCGGTCTCAGGGTGGGTGTACTCGGACGGGAGGATTTCAGAGGCTTCTTTGGTGAACCAGGCATCGGAGCCCTCGCGCTCGACTAACTCGGCGACGAGTTCGATAGCGACGGGGTCCATGACGGGGATGCGAGACTTGGCTCCGTAGAAGATCGGGATTCCAACGCCCCACGGCCGCTGGCGCGAGATGCACCAGTCGGGGCGATGCTTGATCATGGACTCGATGCGGGTTTGACCTTGCGGTGGATACCAGCGCACGGCGTCGATGCTCGTGAGCATTCGATGGCGGAGGTTGTCGTGTTCGAGGTTGACAAACCACTGTTCGGTGGCGCGGAAGATGATCGGCTGGCCGTCGCGCTCGGCGTATGGGTAGCTGTGCGAGTAGTCGTAGGCTTTGAGCAGGGCTCCGACCTGGGCGAGGCGATCGACCACGACGGTATCGCAGTTCTTATAGTAAACGCCTTCGAACTCACCGGCTTCGTGAGTCAGGACGCCTTTCTCGTCGACGGTGTTGGGCACGGGCAGACCGTAGGCTTGGCCCGTAAAGAAGTCGTCGCGACCGTGGCTGGGTGCCGTATGGACAACACCCGTACCGTCTTCGGTGGTGACGTAGTCGGCCATGACGGCGATGCTCGGTTGGTCGAAAATCGGGTGCTTGAACTTCATGTTCTCGAAGTTGATGCCTTCGAGGACTTTGACGACCTTGGGCTCCTCCCATCCGAGCTCGGCTTCGAGCTTGGGGGCGAGGTCTTCCAGCACCAAGTAGTGGTCAAGGCCGACCTTGATAAGGGCGTACTTGAGTTCGGGATGGAAGGCGCAGGCGAGGTTAGCGGGAATGGTCCACGGGGTCGTGGTCCAGATGATGGTGTAAACGTTGTCGATGCCTTCGAAGAGCTTGTTTGGGTCCTCCAGCAAGGGGAAGCGAACATAGATCGCCTTGCTAACGTGGTCGTTGTAGACGATCTCGGTGTCGGCGAGGGCAGTTCGGCTGGTGGGGCTCCAGAGGGTGGGGCGCAGACCTTTGTAGACGTAGCCGCCAAGAACCAGGCGCTTGAAGGTGCGGACGATTTCGGCTTCGAACCGAAAGTCCATGGTGGTGTACGGCTTCTCCCAGAGGCCAAAGACGCCGAGGCGGCGGAACTGGTCCGACTGCACCTTCAGGTATTCGGCGGCGTGGTCGCGGCAAGCCTGACGAAGTTCGGGGATGGTCGGCGTAACCTTTTTGTCGGCGAACTTCTTCATGACGGCCTGCTCGATGGGGAGACCGTGGTTGTCGAAGCCGGGGACGTATGGCGTTCGATATCCCATCATGCACCGGCTTTTCACGACAAAATCCTTGAGGATTTTGTTCATGGCGGTGCCAATGTGGATGGGCGAGTTGGTGTAGGGCGGACCGTCGTGCAGGACGTAGACCGGCGCGGTCTTTCGCGCCTCTTGAAGCCGATGGTAAATCTTCTCGCTATCCCAAATAATTTGAATCTGCGGTTCCAGAGAAGGCAGATTTGCCTTCATCGGTATCGTCGCGTCAGCGTCCGGCAGATGGAGGGTAGCTTTGAAGTCCATTTGAACGCAAAAGTTTACCTTTGCGTGGTTCTTTGTTATTCTTTCGTCTCGACGTTGGCCGGGTTACAGGCACAGGTGGACTGGTCGCCCGTGCATTCCGTCGCGGTGGATTCCTCGGTTTTTGCGGGAGAAGGGGAATGCTTGGCGGAGTCGTTGACGTAGAAACCAGAACCTTTGAACATGATCGCGGTGGGTTGGATCAGGCGTTTTACGGTACCTTGAGAACCACACTTGCAATCTTTTAACGGGTCTTCGGTGATCCTCTGCTCGACTTCATAGACTTCGTTGCAGGCGGAACATTCGTAAACGTAGGTTGGCATAGGACGAAATACATTTTGAACGATTCACGGCGGGGAAGGAAATGGTAGGACCGTGGGGCCAAGTGATCGAGGTCCGGGACCTCGCCAGCATTGCCGCTCTCGCCGTCCTCGAGGGTCTGCTGTCCGCCGACAACGCTTTGGTGCTGGCGATCATGGTCAAGCATCTACCGCACGATCGCCAGAAGAAGGCGCTTCTTTATGGCCTGGGCGGGGCGTTTGTGTTCCGTTTTTTGGCGATTCTGTTCGCCACGATTGTGCTGAAGCAGTGGTGGCTTCAGGCGCTAGGTGCGCTGTATCTGATGTTTGTGACCGGAAAGCACTTCTTTGGGGCGGCGGCGTGTCGAGACGTAAAGCCGGTCGAACGGGGCTTTTGGGCCACGGTGGTCGTGGTCGAGATTACCGACATCGCATTTGCGGTGGACTCGGTTTTGGCAGGCATTACATTCGTTGGCAACGACCAAACGAAGATCTGGGTCGTGTTTTTCGGGGCGATCGTGGGCATTGTGCTGTTGCGGTTCGCGGCGAGCGTGTTCATTCGGTTGCTGGAGAAGTATCCGTCGCTGGACCATGTGGCGTACCTGCTGGTGGGCTGGGTCGGCGTGAAACTGGCGCTGATCTCGGGGAATTCGTGGTCGGAGGCGGACCCGACAAGGTTTCATATTCCCGAGCTTTCGCCGATGCTGTTTTGGACGGTGCTGTTGATCATCGCGATTGTGGGCGGGGTGTGGGCGATCCGACACGAGGATCGGCTTCCTCCGGTCGAGGAGGAGGGTTCTATTGAGGAAGAGCCGGAGCGCGAGGTTTTGGAGCAGGGTCGGTGATGGGCCTTCAGCGGTAAACGGCTTTTGGGACTCACCCGGTTCGCTCACGAGTTCGCTTACCGGCCTCTCTAGCCAGAGAGGCATCTTTTGCTGGCCGAAATTTGATAGATGAGACGATCTCGATCCTAAAGGATCGGAAATCCTTGCGGCGGACTCCAATTTGTTTGGGATAGGGGTATCGTTTGCTTTGGCTTATGTCGAAAAAGTTACGAATTGGAATTATCGGCTCGGGTGGGATCGCCCAGGGCTGTCATATGAGAGGGTATGCCACGATGCCTGATCTTTGTGAGATGGTGGCGGTTTGCGACGTTAACGAAAAGATTGCGAAGGAAGCGGCAGAAAAGTACGGAGTCGGCAAGGTTTACACCGACTACAAAGAGATGCTGGCAGCGGGAGAGGTCGATGCCGTCTCGGTCGCTACTCCTAACAAGTTTCACAAAGATCCGACTATCGACGCTTTGAATGCAGGCGTCCACGTTTTGTGCGAAAAGCCGCTGGCGATGAATGCGGCAGAAGCGAAGGAAATGTGCGCGGCGGCGCGCGAGAGCGGCAAGATTCTGCAGGTCGCGCTCCAGAGCCGATTCAGCGGTCCGGGCCGATTCATGAAGTCCTACATCGATGAGGGCAACATGGGTGACATTTATTTTGCGCGCGCCCAAGCTCTGCGCCGACGTGGCGTGCCCCACTGGGGAGTCTTCATCGACAAAGAAAAGCAGGGCGGCGGTCCCCTGATCGACATCGGCGTCCACATCCTCGACTTCACGCTGTTCCTGATGGGCTACCCGAAGCCGGTGAGCGCGAGCGGTAAGACTTGGGACATGCTGGGCAAGAACCCCGAACTGACCAACAACTTTGGCGAGTACGACCGATCGAAGTTCACGGTTGAAGACTTCGCAGTGGGCCTGATCAAGTTTGACAACGGCGCGGTGGTCTCGCTGGAGAGCTCGTTCATGGCGAACATCGGCGACGGTGACTCGATGCGGACACAACTGTTCGGAACCAAGGCGGGCGCAAACGTGAAGATTTGGGGCGACGACCCGATCGAAATCTACACCGAGAGCAACAAGCAACTCTTCGATATGAAGCCGCGCAACGTGCCGCACGTCGAGTCGGCGCACACGGCCGAAGTGGTCGCGTTTGTGAACGCGATTTTGGAAGGGAAGGAGTCGCCGGTGCCCGGTCTGAACGGACTGATCCTCAACGCGATCTTCGACGCGCTCTACAAGAGTAGCGAGACGGGCCGCGAAGAGTTGGTCGACGTCTCGTATTGAGGTAACTTATTAACGTGAAGGCATGGACCGCTGTTCCCATCGTTCTCTTTGTTCTGATCGCATCGTCGGGATGTCGATTTAAGAGCCCAGAGAGCTTCCAGAGTGCAACGACGAAGATCGAATACCCCGCGACGATTAAGGGTGATAAGTATTCGAACGGAGGCGAAGCTAGCGCTACCGGAGGAACCAAGGTTACGACCCAATACGGCGCAGGCGCCAAGACGGGGCCGGGCACGACGATGGACACCCAGCGCGACCAACCGGCTATGGGAACCGGCACTCGACCGGGTGAAAACCCTGGCGTGGGAACGCCGAACGGACCGGCCTATCAGGGCAATCCGAGCGACTTCCAGGCCTCGACCGGCGGCAACCGAGGTTAATTTCTAGGACATCTGAACCATGGCTCGATTGGGACTCATGGGCTGTGGTTCGGTGGCCGATTTTGGGCATTTGCCCGCTATTCAACGCATCCCCGAATTGGAGATTGCGGCTTTGTTCGACCCGGTCCCTGGGCGGGCAAAAATGTACGCAGAGAAGTTTGGCGGGGTCCCTTTCACTAGCGAAGAAGAGTTCTTTGCCAGCGGCCTCGATGCGGTTGTGGTCGCATCCCCGCTTTTCACCCACCACGATAACGTGATGCAGTGCGCCGAGCACGGCGTTCATGTGCTGTGCGAAAAGCCGATCGCCACCAACGAGGACGAGGCGGCGGACATGATCGCGGTGATGGAGGACAGCGGGAAGGGGTTCTTTGTCGGGTTTGTTTACCGATTCAGCCATTCGGCGCTTCAGCTCAAGCATTGGATTCAGGAGGGCGTGATCGGGAAGGTGAAGCACCTCCGAATGGTTTATATGTGGAACCTGCACGGCCAATGGATGCAGGACGGAAAAGGGAAGTGGATCGTCAGCCCGATGTGGGAGGGGCGAATGATCGAGGGCGGTCCGTTGATCGACTGCGGCGTGCATCAAATCGACCTTTGCCGATGGATGACGGGCTTGGAGATCAAGTCATGGGATGGGTTTGGGACGTGGGTTTCCAACTATGAGGCGCCGGACCATGTGGTGGCGCACCTTCAGCTTGAGAATGGTGTGACGGCTTCGATCGAAGTGAGCTTTACGTATGGGCACACCGTTCGTGATCCGCGGTCGGTGTTTACGTACGAAGTGATCGGTACGGGCGGGTTGGCGCGGTTTGACCGCGATGGGTATCTACTGGAGGTTCGAGACGGTCAGGGTGTGCATACGGTTCCAGGGTCGGGCGAGAAGAACTTTGACGGGATGTACCTTCAGTTCGCCGAGTTTTTGCGCACCGGGCATACAGGAGATTTGGCGACGCCGCAGGATGCGATGATCGCGACGGAAATCGCGGTGGATTGTACGGATAAGGCAATTCAGAAGCGGGGCTAAGAGTTTGTTTGGCGGTCGTAACGACCGGGTCGCCCCGATTCCGTTTCACTCCATTTCCCTCGCTTTGCTCGGCGGGGTCTTCGACTTCGCTCCTCGGACTTTTCAGCTATGACGGCTGTCCAGGGGTCTACGTTTCGCTTCGACGCCCTGGCTACCAGCTATGACCCGCTGGGTCACGGGAGTCAAGCGAGATTGGGTGGAACGGGGATGAAGCTGGAGAAGCTGGGACTATCTGGCTAGTCCGGTGGCTTAATGATACAATGCGATTATGAAAGCGTGGTTTTTGATGCCCGTTGCTCTTCTCGTCATTGGCTGTTCGAGTTCTTCTGGTACATCATCCGACACGCATACGATTGGCGATGCGATGTCTTCGTCCAGTGATTCGAGCGGAACCAAGGATGCGGCCAATATGGAGGCGGATAAGACGCGTGAAAAATCGATGACGGGCCCAGACGCGGCGTCTACTTCGGGCGAGAAGAAGTTTGAGGACGACGTTTTCAAGGTGCCGATCTATGCGGGCGCAAAGGAAATGCCCTACACTCGCCTCATGATGGATACGGACGCATCGAAGAGCTATAACTGCACTTTTCAATCCAGTGACGATCCCGACAAGATCGCCGACTTTTATAAGACGGAAGCGGCCAAGGTCGGTAAGGTGGTCGATTTGTCGGTTGGATCGAAGCCTGGCACTGGTTTTCGGGTGGTTGCGGCCGATGTAACTGACAACGAAAAGCTTCAGATTCAGATCATGAAGAATCCGAAGGATGGCATCAGCGCTATTTCCATGCACTACATTATCACGAAGAAGAAGTAGCCGGGCCGCGCAAGTAAACTAAGGGCATGAGCGTTTGGCTACCTCCGGTGCCGTATGGTTGGGAGGACCTGGTTAGCAATGCCCTTTGCGAAGACATTGGGACGGGCGATGTCTCGGCGGCGAATCTGCCGCATGGCCGCATGGCGGAATGGTATATCGAGGCTCAAGGCTCGGGCGTGGTTTGCGGACTTGGCATCGTTGAAAGTCTGATGCAACCGACGGAGGACAACGAATCCATCTCCTTTTTTGCTCGCGACGGCGATGAAGTTGTGCCAAGCAAGATCGTGGCCAAGGGCGTTTTGGCAGCCTCGGATGCTCTGCAGTACGAGCGAACGGCTCTCAACTTTTTGATGCATATGAGTGGGGTGGCGACGGCGACTCACCAGTTTGTGGAGAAGGTGGAGGGCACCAAGGCGCGGATCGTCGATACTCGGAAAACCCTGCCTGGTCTGCGGCTCCTGCAGAAGTATGCAGTGCGATGCGGTGGCGGGGCCAACCACCGAATGGGGTTATACGACGCGGTGATGATCAAGGACAACCACATTCAGGCGCATGGCTCGATCACGAATGCGGTGACGGCGGTGAGAAGCGGGCTTGGCCATATGATTAAGATTGAGATCGAGTGTGAGACCGAGGATCAGGTTCGTGAAGCGCTGCAGTCTCGGTGCGAAGTGGTGATGCTGGACAATATGGTTCCGGCGGAGATGGCGCAGATCGTGCACCGATATGCAGGACAGGCGGTTTTTGAGGCAAGCGGAGGGGTGAACCTGGAGACGGTTCGGGAGATCGCGGAGACCGGTGTCGATGTGATTTCGGTGGGTTCGATCACGCACTCGGTGCCGTCGCTGTCGTTCCATATGGAGCTTTCGTGACCCTTTCCGGTCCGGTCGTCTACCTGCCTTCGGTTCACTCCACCCAGGATGAGATCAAGAAGACGTTGACCGGGCTGGTATGGACAACGGACCAAACGGCAGGACGTGGCCGATTCGACCGGAAGTGGCATTCAGAGGCGGGGAAGGGGTTGGCGGTGTCGATCGCGTTTCCCGAATATCGGGGTTTTGCGCGGCCTTATCTGATCAGTATGTGGATCTGCCTGGGGCTGGCTGAGGAATTCGGGCTTCGGATTCAGTGGCCCAACGACTTGGTTTTGAACCGAAAAAAGGTGTCGGGGGTGCTGACGGAGGTGGTGGACGAGGTTCCGGTTGTCGGGATTGGGATCAACGTTGGGCCGATGACTTTTCCTGAGGAACTGTCATTGCGGGCGACGAGCTTTGCCAATGAAGGGCACCTGCTGGCGTCGGTCGAGGATGTGTTTTCGCGGTTTTTGTCGGTCCTGGAGCGGTTACCTGCGGTGCCTTCGACGTGGGCCGGAGTGGAGCCGACCTGGCAGCGGTTCGACGACACGGAGGGGAAGGTTTTTCGTTTGCACGACGGGCGCGTCGGGATCGCGCGCGGGATTTCGTCGGAAGGCGAGTTGATTTGGAGCGGGGATGGCGGGGAGCAGAGGGTGCCCTTTGCCGAGGCGCTGTGGGGCGTGAGCGCGAGTTAGGGTTTTAACTATCTGCATAGTCTTCGTCTACGGTCTACCCGAAGTTAGCGGAATTTAGGTTTTGGTTCCTTAGCCTCAGAAACTCAGCTTTGGCCATAGTAGTCCTGGACTCCTTCCTCGGCACTGAGTCAGAGACAGCGCGACCCCTAAGCTGTCAGGTCCATTCTCATCTGCAATTGCAATCAATATTGAATGCCCGGGCTCGTAGAGGGCCATTCGGATAGAATGACTATATTGATTGAGGGTCCGTCTTTCGAAATTATTGGTAAGACTGCGGATGTCGCGCACGAGGCATTTTGGTGGCATCGCGGGTACAGAGAGTTCTTTGAGGACCTTGGAACTCCAGACGGCATCGTTGATAGGGCTTATGCAGAGGCTGGCTCTCATAAGAGTTCGATTTGCCGTTCCATCCTTAAGCAGTTGTGCCGTTCTGGCCCACCTGGAATTCCCGTGGCATGGAAGATTGTCTTTGCAATCCGCGATATGTCAGGGCCAGTTCATACAGATAATTGCAATGAAGAAGCATTTAGAAGGAAACACGCACGCCTACTCGAATCTCTTGCTGGAAAGACCGATGAAATTGACTTCGCGGCAAAGGCAGCGAAAGAAGAGGCGGACATCCAAAGAGCCTTTCAAACTCGGTCAACGGAACTTGGTCGAATTAGAGATCGCTTTTGGGAGCTAATGACTGATCCTGATGTCGATAAGCAAGGCCGAGGTTATGAGCTAGAACGAATCGTGGGGCGTCTGTGTGCCGCTCATGAAATCCCCTATGAAAAACCCAAGAGCTTGCCGGGACAGCAATCGGACGGATCAATAAAGTTTGGTGGGAAGCACTTTGTTCTGGAGACAAGGTGGCGCAAAGAAAAGGCGGAATTTGAGGACATCAGCAAATTGAGTGCCAAGGCCCGTGCGAGAACTGTTGGAACGCTTGGGCTGTTTATCTCAATGGAAGGCTTTACCAAGAATGGGGTCAATTTGTGGCTTCAATCGGGCAATCAACGAGACTGCATATTAGTACATGGCGGAGAATTCGTGAAAGTAATTGACCAATTCATTGCCTGGCCAGATGCGCTCAACCAAATGATTGACCAGGCGGCTTCTCATGGAAAGGTCCTTATTGAACTTACAATCTGAATTCAATAAGATGGACCTGTTGAATAATGGTGGCTTGACGGTTCAGCGAGAACTTGCGCTAACCCAATCCTGAAAAACAAAAATGGAGCGGGCAACGAGATTCGAACCCGCGACCTACTCCTTGGCAAGGAGTCGCTCTACCACTGAGCTATGCCCGCTCGCGGAAGTTAAATTATACCCATCAAATCTTTGACGAAGGGAAGATTGGCGGCTCATTTTGTGATGAAATCTCGTCTATTACTAGGATGACCCCTGAGCTAACCCACCTGATTTCCATCGTCGACGAAGCGGGCCGAAACGCGCTGGAGATGAAATCGGGGAGGGTGGTCGAGTTCAAGGGCGACGGCTCGCATGTGACGAACGTCGATCGAGAGACGGAGCTTTGGTTGAAGGCGCGACTGCTTCCAGATTGGAAGGGGACGACGATGTGGGGCGAGGAGTTCGGCTTTGAGCCGATGGGCGAGAAAGGGCTTTGGCTGATCGACCCGATCGATGGAACCTCGAACTTTGCGCATGGATTGCCGCTTTGGGGAATTTCGGTGGCGCTGATGGACCACACGGGGCTTCAGTTGGGCGTTATTGTTCTGCCCGAGCTTGGCGTGACCTTGTCGGCAGAGCGCGGCGGCGGAGCGTTTTGGAACGGTGAGCCGATGCCGAAGATTGCGGCGGGCGAGATCGCGGTTTCCGACCTGGTGAGCGTCAACGAGACGTTGGCGAAACAGAAGGAATACGCGCTTTTGGGCAAGTACCGGCTCAGTGGGGCATTTGTCATCGACGGAGCCTTTACGGTGAAGCAGTACTACCGGGCGCTATACGGCGTCAATGAGAAGCTTTACGACATTGCGGCGTCGGTGCTGGCGGCGCGCGAGCTTGGCGCGGAGATCAAGTTTCTAGACGGGAGCGACTTCAACGAGCTCGACTGGGCACAGGACGTCAACATCCGCAAGCCGTGGGGCATGTTTCCGGCGGGAAGCAAGCTACTTCGTTCGTAGCAGGCGGGCGATCTCTTCGCCCGGAAGGTTATCGGCGATGTCCGAAGCATAGTGGGCGAAGCTGACCTCGCCATCGGGATCGACACGGAAGACACCAGCCATCATCCACGGATCGTTTTTGAGCATTCCGGCGCGGTGTCCAGCTTTGAATGCGGCGATGGAACGTCGGGCCACCGTGGGACTGACGATTTGGCTGACGCTACCTCGACGGAGTCCGAACGCTTCGTAAAGCTGCTTGTTGGGGTCGGAGATGATGGTTTGAGGGATTTCCATCTTCGACTTGAATTCGGCGGCCTCGCTGACCTTGCCCATCGAGACAAGGACGATGTTTTCCTGCTTATACGGGCGTAGACCCGCGATTTGCTCGCGGCAGAACATGCACCCGAAGTGGCGCAGGAATACCAGCACCAAGGGGCGATCCTTGTAGAACTCACTAAGATCGCGAGTTTTGCCACTATCGAGCGTCACTACGATTAACGGCGCGTGCATCCTTTGTTTCTACGCGCAGTTTGCCGAATCGTCAAGCAGTTCTTTTAACGGTTTGATTCTCGATGGGTGTTTGAGCTTCTTGAGGCTCTTTTGCTCGATCTGTCGAATTCGCTCGCGGGTCACACAGAAGTGCCGGGCAACCTCTTCGAGAGTGCGAGGCAGACCATCGGTGAGACCGAACCGGAGCATGACGACTTCTTTTTCGCGCTCGGTGAGGGTGTCGAGGATCGACTCGATCTGGCCCCTGAGCACGGTTCGGAAGGCGGCGTCCATCGGCGTCTCCTGGTTGTTCTGGATGAATTCGCCCAGGGCCATGTCTTCGGCGTCGCCGACAGGCGAGTCGAGAGAGATGGTGCCTTGGGTGGCGCGATTGAAGTCTTGAAGACGGTCGACGCTGATGTTCAGCTTATTGGACAGTTCGCCGAGGGTGGCCTCGCGTCCGAGTTGCTGCTGCATCTGACCGGCGACCTTCATCATTCGGTTGACGGCTTCGAGTGTGTGGACGGGAACGCGGATGGTTCGGCCGTGGTCACAGATCGCTCGCGAGATGCCTTGGCGAATCCACCAAGTGGCGTAGGTGCTGAACCGGAAGCCGCGGCTGGGGTCGTATTTTTCGACCGCGCGGATGAGGCCCATATTTCCTTCCTGGATGAGATCCTGGATGGACAAGCCGCGTCCAACGTAGCGTTTGGCGATGCTCACGACCAGTCGCAAATTCGACTCGATCAGAAGCTTTTTGCAATCCTCACAACCCTGAGCGGCGTGGTTCGAAAGTTCGAACTCCTGCTCCGGTCTGAGCAATGCGATTCTTCCGATCTTGCGGAACCACATGTGAACAGAGTCTTCATAACCCTCTTCGAGTTCGTCTAAGAACTCCTGCGGCTCGCCTTCTTCATCGAAGATGACCGGCTTCTGCCTTTCCAGATTCTCAAGCGCAATCCGTCTGGCAGGGCATCGAATGAAGTTCAGTCCGATGACTGCTGGTTCCCTTGGCCCTTCTTGTTCCGACATAACGTCAATAAATCCGTAACTTCTGCTATCGGCGGAAACCGTTAGAAAAGTGTAAATTCATCTTACGAGATGTTGCACGGATTTCAGCGTCAAATTGGAACTTTTTTCGATAAATCTGTGTTATTCGTCGATTCCCTTGCGGTTCTTCAGTTTGTGGAAGTAGTCCCGTAGCGCGTCGTCGTCGGTCGCATCGATCTTCTCCTTTTCGAGGTCCAACTCGCGGTTTTTGGACTGCTGTTGGAGGGAATCCACGGACTCTTGGACATAGGTGTCGTTGAGTTTTTCGACGCGGATGTCGAACTCTAGATCGGAGAACACTTGGCGCTTCGTCTCGTCCTCAATCTGCCCCAGCCATTGCACGGCGGGACCGGCGGGAGCGACTTCGCCGAAGGTTTCGAAGAGAACGCGCGCGATCTCGGAGCAGGTGCGGGTGACGAAGAGGGATGCCTGCTGGATGAGAGGCCAATATTTGGCACGGTAGGTCTCTTCGAGCAGGGCTTTGAGGAAGACGGCTTCGGCGGGTTGGACTTCGCGGACGATCGGCTTGGCGCTGGTACCGGTCTCCTGCGCGCGAGATTGGCCCCTGGGGCCCTTCTTGCGCAGACCATTGACTTCGCGTCGTAATGCGCCTACGGCGGCGGAAGGGCTCTTCAGAGTCGGGTGCTGGCCACCAAGGCGGAGGAGATGACGTTCGAGATCAAGCTCGGATGGGGCAGCGGCGAGGAGCTTGGGAACTTCGCGCCAGAATTCGTCGGATTCGATTCCAAGGTCGGTTTCAAGGCGTCGGACGCGGAAGTCGAACGGCGATTCGGCTTTGGCGATAACCTCACGGATGGCATCGGGGCCGCGGGACTTGAGAAGAGTGTCTGGGTCGTCGCCTTTAGGCAGGAGGGCGATCTTGCAGGGGAGTTCGGCTTCTTCGAAGAGCTCGATCGCACGGGCGGCGGCCTTTTGACCGGCAGAATCACCATCGTAGAGGATCGTCACGCGGTCGGCAAAGCGCTTCATCAGCTTGACCTGGCCCTCGGCAAGGGCGGTGCCGCAACTAGCGACGGCCTCGGTCACACCGGCGCGGTGGCAGGCGATGACGTCGAGATAGCCTTCGACGAGAACGGCGTGCCCGTCCTTCATCATCTTATCCTTGGCGCGGTGGATGCCGTAGAGGACCCGGCTCTTGTTGTAAAGCGGGGTTTCGGAGCTGTTGATGTATTTGGGGTGGCCGTCGCCGAGGATGCGCCCACCAAAGCCGACAAGGTCGCCGCGCTCGTCGCGAATAGGGAACATGACGCGACCACGGAACTTGTCGCCGTAGCCCGAGTTGGGGTCGCCTTGAGTGAGGAACAATTCGGCGGCCGTGGCGAGGGATTTGCCTTCTTTAGAGAGATAGATGGCGAGAGCTTCGCCGACATCGGGTGCGTAGCCGAGCTCCCAGGTGTCTCGGATGGCGGCATCGAGTCCGCGGCCATCGAGGTAGGAACTGGCTTGGGTGTTCCGCTTTAGCTCGTTGCGGAAAAAGATGAGGCCGGACTGCATGACGGCGAGCTGTTGCTCGCGCAAGGTTTTGTCGACCTTGGGGCCATCAAAAGATTTGGAGAGGACAACGCCGGCTTGATCGGCAAGCTGTTTGAGGGCTTCGCGGAAATCGAGCCCTTGGGTCTTCATGACCCAGGTGAAGATGTCTCCGGCTTCGCCACAGGCGAAGCACTTGTAGCGCCCAGTGGTTGGGCTGACGTTAAAACTCGGGGATTTGTCGTCGTGAAACGGACAAAGCCCCGAGTAATTTTTGCCAGATCGTTTGAGACGAACGCGCTGAGAGACTAGCTCGACAATGTCGATTCTTCGTCGTATCTCGTCGCGATCATCATTCAATTCGTCCTTACTGCTTACCGGCTGCGACCACGATGCCAGTTACGACATGGGCCTTCTTACTGCTGAGCTGCGTCAGTCGGAACGCAACGCGCTGTCGGGTCAGGAATCGGACGGTGAAGTTGTTTCCGCTGATGTCATAGCCATCTGGCTCCATCGACGGCGCATATGCCTTCATGACTTGCGAGAAGGTCGAGCCGAAGCCGACGCCTCGTCGGGTCTTGATGCGCTGATTTTGGAGACCGATCGCCTCGATCTGGATGACTCGATCAAACTTGTCGATGACGAAAGCGAGCTTACAACCGTTTCGAGTGTAAGACCAGCGGGTGAAGACAGCCGCTTCGGTCGCGCCGGTTCCCGTGCCGCCAGGGCCAGAACCGCCCGCACCAGGAGCGCCCGTGGGGCCACCTGTCGGTGCGCCGGTCGGACCTCGTCCGCCTTGTCCAGGAGCCGCGGTCGGACCCGACATACCGGGACCGCCCTGAGGACCCTTCTGCATATCCGGCAAGGTGTCGCCGAATGTGCCCGGGATCAAACCTCCGGGAATAAAGGAGTCGGCCGATCGCGATGTACCGCCGCTGCCACCCGAGTTACCGGCTGCGCTGGGGCCGCCTCGACTTCCGCCAGGGGCACCGCCAGGGCCACCGAATCCTCCTGGAGGACCACCGGCACCGGGGTTCGACGTGCTCGTCGAAACGCTGACTGTCGTGATGCTGTCGGGGTTACCGTACAGCGAGATAACTCGAAGTCCGCTGTCGTAGAGCTTCACACCGAGAAGTCCGGTCTCAGGACCGCTGTACGATCCACTCGACTTCTTCTTCTGAGACATGCCGGCATCGGCGTACGATGCGACAAGGACGGAGCTCACGGCGATTGCGGTGAAAATCTTTAATCCTTTATTCAAACCTATCTGGCCTCCAAAGTGACATTTAACCATGTCTACGGTTCGAAAGTATAGACGCAAGCATGCCTGAAGGGGTTACCGGGGCGAGAATTTTTCCTAAAGAAAGTGCGCACGCGACGGGTACCCTAAGCGTATCAACAAATTGGAGTAACCACATTAACCTATGGCAGCAGAATTAGCAATCAACAGCAGCGCAGAGTTCCAGGAGAAGGTCCTGGGATCGGACGTCCCCGTCCTCGTCGACTTTTGGGCTACGTGGTGCGGCCCCTGCCGAGCCATCGCTCCGGCCGTCGAAGAACTGGCGAGCGAGTACTCGGGCAAGGCGAAGGTCTTTAAGATCGACGTCGACCAGGTTGGCGAAATCGCCCAAAACTACGGCATTATGAGCATCCCGGCGCTGTTGGTGTTCAAAGGCGGCAAAGTGGTCGACAAGCAGGTCGGCGCTGGCCCGAAGGCTCAAATCGCGGCGCTCATCGACCGAGCGCTCTAAATATTTGGCGTTTTAAGCATAATTAGTACGTCCGTAACACCCCTTACGGACGTATTTTTGTTGATCCATGCCCGACGAACCATTCGCCAACGAACCAGAGTTGACTGAACCCCAACCTGAAGAGTCCCATTCACAAGTCAACGCCGGTGTCGCAAAAGCGGGCGGCATCATGGTCTTCTCCCTGTTGATGAGCCGCGTGCTCGGCATCTTCCGCGACATCATCATCACCTATATCTTTGGCATCAACGCCCACATGGACGCATACCGACTGGCGTTCATGCTCCCCGACGTGCTGTTCTATTTGATTTCGGGTGGCGCGCTGAGCTCCGCGTTCATTCCGGTCTTCACCGAGTATTGGCATACGGGGCGGCAGAAGGAGGCGTGGAAGGTCTTCAGCGGAGTGATGTGCACCATCTCGCTGATCTTGCTTCTGTTCATTCTTGCTTGCGGTGTGTTTGCCGATCCGTTGTATCGATACTTCCTCGCGCGGGGCTTGCAAGACAAGAGTCTGATTCCCGAGATCGTCAGCATGAGCCGGATTCTGTTGCCGGCGCAGTTCGCATTTTTCATCGGCGGTTTGATGATGGGGACGCTGTACGTGCGAAGGGTTTTCGCGATTCCCGGGCTTGCACCAAACATCTACAACATCGGCATTATCTTTGGCGCGGTCGTTCTTTCGCGATTCGTCTCTCAGCCGCTTCAGGGCATGTGCTGGGGCGCGGCAGGTGGCGCCATCCTTGGCAACCTCTTGATTCCGTTCCTCCAGATCCGAAAGCTGGGAATGGAACTCCACTTCAAGTTCTTCCTTGAGCACGAAGGCGTCCGGAAGGTCTTCAAGCTGATGCTCCCGGTCATCCTTGGGCTTTCCTTGCCTGCAGTTTTCGGCATGATCATGCAGGGCTTTGCGACGTATTTTCCGCGTGGCACGAACTCGATTTTGGACTTGAGTACGAAGCTGATGCAGGCTCCGCTGGGCATCTTCGGCCAGTCGTTGGCGATTGCCGTATTCCCCGTCCTGACGCAGTTCTACGCCCAGGGCAAGATGGACATGTTCAAGTCCCAGCTTGACCGAACGATGCGAACGGTCATCTACATTACGGTTCCGGTCTCGGTTCTCATGGCGGTTTTGGCCCCTCAACTTTCGGTTGGCTTGTACCTGAGCCGGAAGGTGCCGATCGAGCAGACGGAGCAGATTGCGGTCTGCCTTCAGATCTTCTGCATCGGAATTTGGGCCTGGTGTCTGCACCCAGTGCTGATGCGAGCCTTTTATTCGATTCATGATACGAAGACCCCGGTGATCATCGGTACGTTGACGACGGCGGTGTTTGTGGGCCTGCTGATGGTCCTGATGAAGACGCCTTTGTCTTACAAGGCATTGCCACTAGCCGGGTCCATCGCTCCGATGCTGATGGTGATGGCCATGTGCGCGGTCGTATCGAAGAAGCTGGGCGGATTCGACTACGTGGGCGTATTCCGCACGCTTGGAAAGGCTTTGGTGGGTTCGATCAGCGTCGCCCTGGTCTGCGCGTTGCTCGCGTGGACGCCGTTGCTGGACTACCTGATGAACCACGGGCCGTTTGCCCATCAAGTTTGGTGGCACAAGGTCGCTACTCTGCTCATGGTGCTGATCGGATTCTGCATCGCGATGTGGGTGTACTACTTCGTGACGAAGGCGATGAAGATGCCGGAAAGCGAGTACTTTGATCGCATGATGAAACGACTAGAGAGAAAGCGAGCCGCCGGGTAGCCTTCTGGTCATGCTTCCGCCGACCCAACGGTTCAGCGACCGAGTGGCAGACTATGTTCGCTACCGACCTTCGTATCCTGCCGATCTGGTACGCCGCATTATGGAGATTGGCGGACTGAACGAGGGCTCGGTTGTAGCAGACGTTGGGTGCGGGACGGGCATTTTTGCTCAGCTTCTGCTGGATACGGGCGTAAAGGTTTTTGGCGTCGAGCCAAATGCCCCAATGATGGAAGCGGCGGTCAATCAGTTGGGCGGCTACCCGAAGTTTGCCATGCTGAACGGCACGGCAGAGGGCACAGGCTTAACGGCCGACTCGGTCGATGCGATCACGGCGGCGCAGGCGTTCCATTGGTTCGACCAAGAACCGACGCGGGCCGAGTTTCGGCGCATTTTGAAGCCTCGCGGTTGGGTATTCCTGCTTTGGAACGAACGGGACGACAAAGGAAGTGAGTTCTCGCGGCTTTACGAGCAGGCTCTGCTCGACTGTGCGCCGGAGTATGCGAAGGTCGGGCACCGAAACACGCCCGACGATGATGTCTTGGCCTGGTTTCAGAATCCCGCGGCGACATTAGAGCGGTTCGATAACTCTCAATTTTTGGATTTGGATAGCTTCTTGGGTCGGGCGTACTCGTCGAGCTATGTGCCAGCGGCGGGAACGGCGGAGAGGGAAGCGATCACGGCGAGGTTGACCGAGGTGTTTGAGCGTTGTCAGAGTGACGGGCTAATCGAACTGAAGTACGAAACGAAGCTGTACTACGGGCAATTGGATTCTTTGTCCGCGTAGCTCCCTCGAACGGGAGCTACGCTGAACGACCTAAGCAGGGACGCCGCCAGAAAAGTTGCTGACGGACATCAAGCGTTTCAGATGAACGCATAGCCGATGAACTCTGGAACGAGCCGCACCGGTTCGGACGCCGAGTCGCTTGCCGATTTCTGCATGGGGCAGTCTTTCGACATAGGCGAGGCGTAACAGTTCTTGAGCCTGAGGCTCGAGGGTGGACAGGGCGGCTTCCAGCGCAGGATTGTTAGTCCCTTGGGTCAGCAGCTCTTCGACGAGTTTGTTGGGGTCGGCAAATTGCTCGAGCCCGCCCTCCTCGGCAAAAAACGACTCGCTGAGCGCCTGGATCCGGCGTCGCTCCTTCCGTTTCGTATCCACGAAAACGTTGTGAACGATGCGCATGAGCCAGTTGTCGAGTTTTGCTTCCGAGTGACAAGTGTCAAACGCGATGTACGCGCGCAGGAATGCTTCCTGGGTGACGTCTTCGGCTTGATCACTGTTGTTGCAGAGCCGTTTCGCAAAATTGAACATCTTGGGATAGGACTCTTTGTAGACTTGTTCGAAGTATCGATCCTTCGTCTCACTCATGATTAGCTCCTTAAGCAAACTCACTAGGGGATGATTCCCCTACTTGAGTTGACATCTATTAAAGCGATGGCGTTCGGAGTCCGTGCATAGAATAGGAAATTTGCCTGTTAGAATTTTGTTAGAATCGTCAGATTTGGAGGTGAGCCGACGTGGTCAGCAATATGGAGATGACGAAGTCCCTCAAACAACGCCTCTTGTGGTCGATGGTGACAGCGGCAGCCGGTGTTCTCGTATCTTACGGCGTGTCTCGGCTTAGGTCAAAGATGCTCGGCGAGAGTCGTCATGACCGCGACGAGCGAATCCTTGGCCGAGCGCTGATCGACTCGATGGATTGCAGCGACCCAGTGGCTAAGTACTAATTTTTCTTTATCAGGTTGCTCTGACAATCGACAGGAGGATGAGTGCAACTTTGACGCTCGAATGTTGATAACGATTTCGCGGGATTCCTTTTATGGGCCGCAATATGAGCGGCAGGCAGCTTCATAAGATTTCTATATGAGAGGTCGGCGGGCATCATATTGTCGTCGATGACCGACCAAAATAGAGAGGGACGCTGGTCGTTTAAGGCTCTATATTTCAAGATTGCGAGCCTAATCTCGTTCGGTTTTCAAATGAAAATTGTCGAACCAGCGTAGTTAGAAACACTATGGACGATTCAGCCGCGAACAAGATGAAGGGCTCGATCTTGGTGATCGAGGACGACCCAGCTATTCGCCGGATGCTTAATATTGCGTTCCAGGACACGGGTCTCAAAGCCATTGAAGCAGAGACCGGTCAGGACGGGATTAAGGCGGTCGTCCACCATCAGCCCGATTTGATTCTGCTCGACATTGGCCTACCGGACATTTCCGGTTTGGAAGTGGTGCAGAACGTTCGGACCTGGTCTAAAGTGCCGATCATCGTGTTGAGCGCGAACGGCCAGGAAAACCTGAAGGTTGAGTGTCTTGAGTCTGGTGCCGACGACTATGTGACGAAGCCGTTCGGAGTTGCCGAACTGCTGGCACGCATTCGAGTCGTGCTCCGGCGTGAAATCGCGGCCAAGAGCCCGACCGACAGTCCGGTCTTTGTGTCCGGCAGTCTGAAAGTCGATCTGGCGGCCCGCGAAGTGTTTTTGGCCGGTGAACGAATTCGCTTGACTCCGTTGGAGTACAAGCTCCTGACGACGCTGATCAAGCATGCAGGGAAGATCGTCACCCATCGGCAGCTTCTTTCTGAAGTATGGGGTCCAGACTACACCGAGGAGTCGCAGTACCTGCGGCTTTACATCGGGTACCTACGTAAAAAGCTCGACGATGGCGCTTCGTTCATCGTCAACGAGCCGGGTGTGGGCTATCGACTTTTGCTTACGGATTCCACAGCAAACTAGTTTATTAATCGATTTGTTGGCCGGATGTCTCCTTCTCGGAGGTATCCGGCCTTCTCTTTTTCGGTACGAGTACCAGAGATTCGGTTTGGATATGCAAATTAGGTTGTATTCATAGGAAAATGATAAGGAACGAAAGCGAGTCCGCACCACGATCAACTTTGTTCGTAATACGTGTGTAGACTTTTTGGCGATGAGGAAACTGCTCGAACTGAGTTTGTGGCAAATTCCACGCTGGGTGCCTTATACCAGCGGGGTTGTCCTCGTCGCGGCGATTACGATTTTCCGTTATCAGTCTTCGCCGTTCTTTGGCGATAAGGGATCGCTCCTCTTCTTTACGCTTCCGATTGTCATTTCGGCGTTCATCGGCGGCTTTGGACCGGGCATCTTTACGGCGATTTTGAGCCTGCTGACGGCAAAGTTCCTCTTTATTCCCGACCTCTATTCGTTCAACATCGCCGACCCAGTCGCGAAGGTGGGCATGATGAGTTCGGCGATCAACTGGCTTGTTATCTGCATCATCTGCGAGCTGTTGCGTGAGGCGGCGCGGTCGTACCGCGGTGCGGCGTCGGAACGCGACTACCAAAGAGACCACCTGTCGGTGGTTTTGGACAGCATCAGCGACGGCTTTTTTGCGGTCGACAACGACTGGCGGATCACCCATGCGAATCGGGCCATGCGCGAAATGGTCGGTCAGTACGCAACGGTGGACAGCCAGGTGCTTTGGGATTTTCTTCCGCCCGAGCAGGAGCACATTAAGCAACAACTGATCGAGGCGAAGAATTCGAAACAGTTTGTGATTTTGGACGTTCCAGAGCGGGACGATGGGCCGCGATGGTTCCAGTTCCGCGCCTTTCCTGAGGAGCAGGGTGTTTTCGTTTATATGCAGGACATCACCGACCGAAAGGAAGCACAGATGCGGAACGAGCGGATTCTGGCCGACGAGCGGCGGGCGCGTAGCGAGGCCGAGAAGGCCAGCCGACTTCGCGACGAGTTTGTGGCGACGGTTTCGCATGAATTGCGGACACCGCTGGTTTCGATTCTCGGATGGGCGGAGCTTCTGCAGAGACGCTCGCACGAGGACTCCTATATCA
This sequence comes from Armatimonadota bacterium, assembly GCA_016125185.1. Taxonomy (NCBI): domain Bacteria; kingdom Bacillati; phylum Armatimonadota; species Armatimonadota bacterium. The sequence continues at coordinate 320,780 of WGMG01000006.1, forward strand.
AGGAGGGCCTGTCGGCGATCGAGAGCAGTTCGAAGCAACAGGCGAAGCTGATTGAGGAACTTCTGGATATCAGCCGCATGAGCGCAGGCAAAGTGCCGATGAACATGGAGGTCGTTATGCTTCCGGTGGTTATCGAGGAGGCGGCGCTGGGATGCAGCCTGGCGGCCAACAACAAAGCGATCGAGCTACGAATCGATTTGCCCTCGCAGGACGTGCTGATTAATGGCGACGCGGGGCGCTTGCACCAGATCGTGACGAACCTGATTTCGAACGCGGTCAAGTTTACGCCTCGCGGCGGACATGTGACGGTAAAGCTGATTCGAGAAGGCAATTCGGCAATCTTGACCGTTCAGGACGATGGGGAAGGTATTCCGGCGTCGTTCCTGCCATTCGTGTTCGATCGGTTCCGACAAGCGAATGCGACGTTGACGCGCTCGCAGGGCGGCTTGGGCCTCGGACTCTCGATTGTGAAGCAGTTAGTGGAGTTGCACGGCGGAAACATCGAAGCGGCGAGCGAGGGGCCCGGAAAGGGAAGCTTATTTACGATCACGTTTCCCATCGACCCGATCTTGACGCAGGGACCTCGGGATGAGATTTTCGACATCAAGGCCAAGCCGCTTTCGAACGTGAAGGTAATGGTCCTGGACGACGACGAGGGGACGCGCGATTTGCTGGCGCTGATCCTGGCCGAGAGCGGAGCAGATGTGAATTTGGCGGGGGACGCCGAGTCGGCGTTTCCGCTGATGGAATCATTCCAGCCGGACGTGCTGGTGAGCGACATCGGCATGCCGGGCGTGGACGGGTATCAGTTTATTGAACGTGTGCGCACGCTTTCCGAGGAGAAGGGCGGGAAGGTGCCGGCGGTGGCCCTAACCGCGTTTGCGCGCGAAGAGGACCGCGAGAGAGCCTTGAGCGCGGGGTTCCAGGAGCATTTGGCGAAGCCGATCGAGTCGTCGGTGCTGGTGCAGACGTTGAGCCGTCTGATTCGGTCGGAGCGACCGCATCTGATCTAACTTGTCCTCCGGGCTGTTCAGCCCTTGAATTGAGGCGGTAATATGCGCCATCCTTCAATCGAGCCTTCGGCTGGGCTTCGCCCGGGTCGTCCCGGTATCCGGGACTCCTTGGAATACAGCTGTTTAGTTCTTTACCCAGTCCTGCGGGCTGGGCTAGCTTGAAGCGGGCTTACAGCCCTTCATTGGTAGCTTTGTCTTCAGCTGCCAACTGCGAGAATTTCTATAAGTGGGAAGGCATCAAAAAAGGCATCAAAGTTTCAGAACTGCTAGGAGACCGAACCAAAATATGACCTATTTGAACCTGGCGAAGTGGAGCCCCAGACAGGAATCGAACCCGCAACCTACTGATTACAAATCAGCCGCTCTACCGTTGAGCTACTAGGGCGTCACTTCTATTATTGTGGCACGTTAGGCGCTTTTCTTTTTGCGCGTTCGTGTTTTCACAAGCTTAGCTTGACCGTCGGTACCGTAGGTCAGCTTGTAGCCCGCAGGAATGCTCTTGAGCGCGGCTTCAAGTTCCGGTGTGAGGGAAGCAGCGGATCGCGGCTTTCGGCCTCGCTTGCCCTTTCGGCCGGGGTTAAGGGCATTGAATGCGTCGGTGGCGTCGGTGGTCTTGTCCATTGCCTTCAGATCCTTACCCTCAACTTTGTAAAGCTCGGAGGAGGCGGTGAAGGAAAGGAACATGTAGTTGCCATCGCTCAGCATCCTAACCTTATGTGGCACTACGAATTTTTTGACTCCATATCGGATAGTCAACAGACCTTCCTTCTCGTCAGCTTTGAATTTCAAGCTGTTTTTGACCTTTTGCACGTTTTTACTCATCATGAACGTCCTGCGCCTTCGCGCTGCGACTAGTCTACCCAATAACTCTGACGTTATCGATTAGTCTAGTTGTTCCAAGCTTTGCCGCAACTATCAACGAAGCATTGTCATTAAGTTCCCGAATAGGGTGCATGGTAGAACGATCTACTAGGTCAAAGTAGTCTACGTTAAATGAATTTGACTTGAGGAATTCGATCTGCTCTTTTAGCGTCAAACTCGACTTCTTCCCGTTGAGAAGATCGTCCTTTGCCTGTATTAATGCTTGGTGAAGGCATGGGGCTAATAGCCTATCATGCTCGTTCAGATATGCGTTTCGACTCGATTTGGCCAAGCCGTCATTTTCTCGAATTGTATCGCAAAAGATAATCTTTATCCTAAAGTTCAAATCTTCTACAAGTTTTGTAACTACCGCGCACTGTTGGAGGTCTTTTTCACCGAAGTAAGCGGTGTTCGGCGTCACTATATTGAATAATTTAGCGACAATAGTCGCGACACCATCAAAGTGCCCCGGCCGGTGTGCTCCCTCATATAATTCCGTGACATGAGGGACCTGAATTTTCGACGAGTTTTCTTTGTAAACATCCTCGACGGACGGGGCAAATACGATGTCGGCTCCGGCTTCTGATGCCATTTCGCAATCGCGTTCGAAAGGGCGAGGATATTTAGAAAGGTCTTCGTTTGGTCCGAACTGAGTCGGATTGACAAAGATACTGACGACGGTGCGGTCGTTTTCGCTTCGGCTTCGTTTGATAAGAGATATGTGGCCCTCATGCAAGGCACCCATCGTTGGCACAAAACCGGTTCTAATCGTGCTGTTCGCGGGGAAGTCTGCGACTGGCTTGATGATTCTCAAAAGGAGTTCTCCGAAGTCGGAAACTCGCCCTTTCGAACCAATTCGGTATAGGTTTTTGCGGCCTTGCCCATCTCGTCTCGCCCGTTGAAAAATACTTTTGTATGCTTGAACTGCTTTTCGGAAATGCCCATGATGTCGTGCCAAACTTGAATCTCTCCACTGCAGTTTGGTCCGGCCCCGATTCCGATAGTCGGAATCGTGAGTTCTTGGGTTATCTGGCCGGCAAGATCGGCAGGAATAAGTTCTAAAACAATCGAAAAGGCTCCCGAAGCTTCGATGGACTTCGCTTTAGCGATCACGTCTTGCGACGCATCGCCCCGTCCTTGGACCTTGGCACCGCCAAAATTGTTGATGGACTGGGGAGTAAAGCCGATGTGACCCATAACCGGAATACCGGCCTTGACCATTGCTTCGATTTCTTGATGGTAATCGCCCTCTAGCTTTACCGCAGAAGCACCGGCTTTCATCAATTTGATGGCTGACTCAATGGCTTGCTCTTTGGAAATATTGTAGGAGCCGAAGGGAAGGTCGGCAACCAAGAGGGCGCGAGTCAGACCGCGGCGAACGATCCGGACGTGATAGCAGACGTCTTCGAGATCGACGGGTAACGTCGTATCGTGACCTTGAATGACATTTCCGAGCGTGTCGCCAACGAGGACGACATCGACGCCAGCTTGGTCGGCAATTTGGGCCGAAGGGAAGTCGTAGGCGGTAAGACAGACGATTTTTTCGCCCGCCGCACGCATGCGCCCAAGACTCGGAGCGGTTATTTTTTCAGACATCGATTGTAATGAATGTACCTTCCCTAACTCGATAGGGTCGCTTCGAAGGCTTTTCGGATTCGGACAACGGCGTCGGAAACGATTTCTTCGGTAATGGTTAGTGGCGGCGTCAATCGGAAGGTCCGGTGGCGCGTTTCTTTGGTGAGAATTCCGTTCTTAGTGAGATTGACGCTGAGCTTGGAGGTGTCGACGGTGTCGTCGATTTCGAAGCCGATAAGCAGACCGCGTCCGCGAACTTCGATGATTTGATCGAACGGGAGGTCGCGAAGCTGGCTCATCATCAGATCGCCCATTTTGGTGCTGTTGCCGGCAAAATCATCCTGCTCCATGACGGCCAAGGCGGTGACGGCGACGGCGGCGGCCAACGGATTTCCGCCGAAGGTGCTCCCGTGGTCGCCAGGCTGAAAGACTTCCATGACTTCGCGTCGGCCGACGGCGGCGGAGACGGGAAGGAGGCCCCCTCCGAGGGGTTTGCCAACGGCGAGAAGGTCGGGTTTGGCATCTTCGTACTGCCAGGCGAACCGTTTGCCCGTGCGGCAAAAGCCGGTTTGAACTTCATCCCAAATTAGCAGGACGTTGTTCTCGGTGCAGACTTTGCGGAGGTCGGCCATGAAGCCATCGGGCGGGATGATGATGCCACCTTCGGCCTGGATCGGCTCGCCGAGGATGGCTGCCGTGTTCGGCGTGATTGCCCGTCGGACGGCGTCGATATCGCCGTAGGGGACGACCTTGAATCCGGGCGTGAAGGGCCCGAAGTGCGCCTTGTAGGCTTCCTCGGTTGAGAAGCCGACGATGGTGGTGGTTCGACCGTGGAAGTTGTCTTGGAAGACGATGATCTCGGCTTGATTATCCGGGACGCCTTTGACCGTATAAGCCCACTTGCGGGCCAATTTGATGCAGGTTTCGTTGGCCTCAGCGCCGCTGTTCATGGGGCAGACCATATCGAGGCTGCTGTAGTCGGCGAGCGCCTTGCAGAAAAGACCGACTTCGGCATTATAGAACGCCCGGGAGACGACGGCGACTTCGTCGAGCTGATCCTTTAGCGCTTTGACGACGGTGGGATTAAGGTGTCCGTGAGCCGTGGCCGAGTAGGTGCCGATGAAGTCTAGGTATTCGTTGCCTTTTTCGTCCCACACACGGATACCGTCGCCTTTGACCAGATTGACGGGCAACGGCTTGTAGTTGTGGGTTGAGTAATTCTGGAAGAGCTCCTTGACCTGATCCAGCGAGAGGTCTTCGGCTAGGTGCCGAAAGCCCTGTTGGAGGACGTCTTGCCAAAAATTCTTCGTTGAACTCATGTCCTGAGTATATCTGGTGCTACTTGGCCGCCAAAAAGGCTCCAACTTCGGCGGCATGGCCGAGTGGGTTGACCTTTTCGTAAATCTTGACGATGATTCCGTTCTCGTCGAGGACGTAGGTCGTGCGTTCGACGCCCATGTATTTGCGACCCATGAAGGTCTTTTGAACCCAGAGCCCGCAAGCGTCGATGAGGCTTCGCTCGGTGTCGGCCAGCAGAGGGAAATTCAAGTTGAACTTCTTGGCAAAGTTCTGATGCTTCTTGGCCGAGTCTGGCGAAACACCGAACACGTGGGTGCCTGGGATCGCTTCGAGGCGGTCTCGGAATTCGCAGGCTTCGGCAGTACAGCCAGGCGTATTGTCCTTCGGATAGAAGTAGATGACAGCCTTCGACCCTTTGAGGTCATCGTTCGTCCATGTTTTCCCGTTTTGGTCGGAGAGGGAAAAAGAAGGAAATGGGGCGCCTTCGCTCAGCATGATTAGGTTCTACGCTTTCCTCGACGCATCCATCATCAGGGCTTGAAGCAAATCGACGCGAAGCACAACGCCGGCCAGGCGTCCGCTGTCGGTGACAGGGAGGATCGAGATTCCGCTGGCAAGCATGCGGTGGAGTGCATCGGAGATTTCCTGGTTCACATCGGCGACGGTCGGATCCTTGGTGGCGATCATGATCGCGGGTTCGGCGCTGAGCGTAAGGACGCTATCGCGGCGAGAGGCTTCGCGGCAGATATCGCCCTCGGTGATGACGGCGATGGGTTTGAGGTCTTGGTTGGTGACGACCAGGGCGGGGAACTGGTAGATGTCCATTTTGTCCACCGCCTCGCGAACCGTGCTGGACTCCGTGAGGGTGGGGATGTGGGCGTGCAGCACTTCGCGAAGGATCACAGTGATAGTTTGGCCGATTTCGGGCCATAATCGCCTTATCATGGAGTTCGACGTCGCAATCATCGGAGGGACAGGCATTGGGTCGCGACTGGTGGCGCGGGGAGGAACTCCGGTCCATATTCCGACGCCGCGAGGCACCATTCGGGGACGGCACCTTCAGCACGGCGACACGAACCTTTTGCTCCTGAGCCGCCACTCGGCGGGGCACAAGGTGCCGCCGCACAAAGTGAACTATGTAGGCATGGCGACGGCCCTTCAGCAGGTGGGCGTGAAGTACTGCCTATCTTCGGCAGCGGTCGGGAGCCTGCGGCCCGAATGGGGGCCGGGCACGATGGTGGTCTGCTCGGACTTCTTCGATTTCACGTTTCGCAACACGACGATGTTCGACGAAACAGTCGTACACACGGACTTCACCTATCCTTTTGCGAGGAGCGTGCGAGCGGCCATGCAGTCGGCAGCTTCGGCCGAGAATGAGAGCGTTGAGGACCACGGTATTTATGTCTGCGGGAACGGACCACGGTATGAAACGCCGGAAGAGATCAAGCTTTATGCCCGCGTGAAGGGCGACGTGGTGGGCATGACGGCAGCTTCGGAAGCGATCGTGATGCGGGAGGCGGGGGTCGATTACGGCTGCCTGGCGGTCGTGACGAACCTAGCGGCGGGCATCGCCTACCAAGAGCTGAGCCACCAAGAGGTCGAAGACGAAATGAAGCGCTCGGGAGAGAAGGCGGTGCGAGTTCTGCTTCGCGCCGCGAGTTTGGTTCGATCCTCATGAGCCTTTCCCGTCGGACCTTCACCCTGACCTTGGCGATGACGCCGGGGATCGGCGGTCGGTCGGTGGTGAAGGTGTTGGCGAGGAACGACCTGTTGGGCCGGTCGGCAGAAGAATTCTTTGCCCTGAGCTTTGAGACTTATGTCGAGGAGTACGGCCTCCTGCGCAAAGCGGCTGAATACCTGTCGCAACATCGCGAAACACTGGTGCAGGAAGTTGAACCGCTGGAGAAGCGTCTTGAAACGCTCGGGGTTCGGTGGTTTGTTATCACCGATGCGGGCTATCCGGAGCAGTTGGAACAGTTCGACCCTGACCCACCAGCGATGGTTTTCCTGTATGGAAATACCAAACTCCTTTCAGCTAAGACGTTTGCGGTGCTGTCTTCGCGTCAGGCATCGGAGCAAGAATTGTACGAAATCGAACGGCTGACCGAGGAGGGAGTTTTGAATGGCGAGATCCTGGTGTCGGGTCATGACCGACCGGAGTACCAGCGGTCAGCGGTGGTGCCACTTCGGTGGGGAGCGCCGAGAATTTTGTGCTTGGACCGAGGCTTGTTTCAGGTTTTGGGCGAGGACCTGAAGAACGAGGCTTTTCGGATGGCGCGGCTATGGCGGTATGAATTTGACCCGTCGACGGATCTGGTGGTCTCGCCCTTTCGCCCGGAAGCAAAGTTTGTGGGCGTCAACAACCAGGTTCGCGACCGCCTGGTGGCGGGTTTGGCTAACCGCATCGACTTCGTGAAGGTGTCGCCGGGCGGCAACATGGAAAAGCTTGCGAAGCTAGCAGAAAAGGCGGCGCGACCGGTTCGCTTGTTTTAGCGGACCAACTCTTCGATGGGTGAAAGCCGCTCCTCGTACGTGTGTTGCGTGTTAAGGATGTGCATGGGACCCGGAGCTTGATTCCAAATCGGTTCGCGATGGCCGACATAGCAGATGTAGACCAGTCCACCCTCGCGGGTTTTTGCCCATCGATTGATACCGGAGCCGGTGTAGACCAAGACGAACGCGCCCGGATGGATCAGTTCCTCGTCGGTGAAGGCGTAGAGAGCGTCCAGCGAGTAGTGAGACAGGTAGGACTCGGACATCAATACGTGCCCACGAAGCTTCAGTCTCAGCGATGAGTGGTTTTGAAGCAGTACAAATTCGTTCGCGACGTTATCCGATCTCTGAATGCCCACTATCCGTAGCATGGCAGTCTCCTTATTGGAGGGGACGCACGATCTGTGGATATCGCTTCAAAAAACTTCTACTTTAAGAGAATTAAGTACTTTGCGAAGCGTTTTCGAGGCCGCTTCCGCTTCTTTGGCGCTGATTTTCCCTTCGATCTCGGTCTGAATGCGGCGCATTTCGGTGAGGACAGCCTTCACTTTTTTGTGGCCCTCGGGGGTCAATTCGAGGTTGACGGCGCGGGAATCGAGTTCAGAAGGTCGGCGGACGACGTAGCCTGAATTAGCGAGGCTGGTCACGGCTTCGCTGATGGTGGCGCGGGAGAGCCCGAGGCGCTTCCCGATCTCGGCTTGGGTCTCGCGACCATCGGCGGCCCATATAGCGGAGAGGAGGTCAAACGACGCCGAGGTCAGGCCCTGTGAGGCAATCGCCGGTCGAGTCGCTTGCGCAACAAGGTCGTTCACCTGGCAGGCCAGGCCAATGAGATTCTCGATGGAGGACATTATTTCTCCGCTAAAAGCCCCTCGATTTGCTTGCGGAACTCATCGAAGTGTTGGGGATCGTAGCCGATCTTGATGTTGCGAATATTGCCTTGTTTGTCAATGACGACCACGAAGGGAATAGCGTCGCAACCGTAGGCTTCGAAGTTATCCGCCCCACCGTACATCACCGGCCACGGAATCTTGTGTTCCTTGATGAAGTCGCCCATGCGGTCAAATTCCGTGTCCTGGGGCATGTCTCGCTTCTCGCGGTTTTCCTTGCCATAGTAGCCGTAATATTTGGTGATGCCCACGACTCGGAGTCCCTTCGGCTGGAGGTCGGCGTACATCTTCTCCATCTCAGGGAACGAGGCGATGCAGGGACCGCACCAGTGGGCGAAGAAGTCGAACAAGACTACTTTTCCGACATAGCTGTCTTCGTCGAAGGTACCGTGACCCTTGGTGAATTTGAGGGCGGGGTAGGGTTGGCCCATAATGGCCTTTCGCTTCTTTTCGAATGCGAGTTTTCGCGCCTCTTTGGGATCCTGTTGCGGGGTTTGAGTGAGGAGTTCCGGGGCGATCGTCGCGATGATGTTTGGTTTGCAGGCACACAAAAACAGAAGCGGTGCAAGGGGCATGATGTTCATTATAGCTTCGGCCTCCGAACGATGCAAGGGAGCGAAGCATAAGAAGCGTAGGAAGCGGTGGAAGGGGAAGAAGCGCGAGCAATTAGCCTTCAAGCTTATGGATGAGGCTTGAAATCATCTTCGCGTCCTGGTCTAGCTCGTTCAACATGGTTGGGGCGCCAATTTGATACCCAATCTCGTCCGATATCTCGACAAGTGTCTCTAGTTCGCGAATAGATCCGAGGGCAATGTATAGAAATCGAGCGAAATCAGCATTGGAGTTTCGGCCGTGACCTTCGGCAATGTTAGAAGGAACAGATATGGCCGCGCGCTGAACTTGAGCGACGACCCCGTACTTTTCTGTCTCGGGAAGGTTGTCAGTTGCGTTGTAAAGCGCTACGTAGATGGCTTTACCTTTCTGCCAAACGAGCAAGTCCCGGAAGCTCGATCTCCTCAACATGATCGGCCCAAGTTACTTCTTTCGCTTCCCGCGCTCGTTTCGCTTGCTACGCTATAATTTCTATTGACAGCATCAATCCCTTGGTAAGGGAGGCACAACCATGAACGAAAAATACGAAGATTCCTATCTTTACCGTTTGCGGCATTCCGCCGCCCACTTGATGGCTCAAGCCGTCACCGAACTCTATCCCGGCGCGAAGCTGAGCATTGGACCTCCAATCGAGAACGGCTTCTACTACGACATTGACTTTCCGACTCCGCTGAAGGAAGAAGACCTCGAGACGATCGAGAAGCGGATGAAGGACTTGGCGAAGCTGGATCAGCGAATCGAGCGCACCGAAGTCAGCCGTGAGCAGGCGAAGGCACTGATCCTCGACGACACCATCCCTGGTATGGGTGAGGCCGTTGCGGACTACAAGCTACAGCTCCTCGACGCGATCCCGGCGGGCGAAACGATCTCGTTCTACAATCAGCAACGGACTGACCGCGAGGGAACACAACACCGGTTTCTCGACCTCTGCCGGGGTCCGCATGTGGAATCGACCAAGGAGATCAAGGCGTTTAAGCTGATGAGCTTGGCAGGTGCATACTGGCGCGGCGATGTAAAGAACAAGCAGTTGACCCGCATTTACGGAACCGCTTTCGAGACGAAGGAAGAGCTGGAAACCTACCTGGCCCACATCGAAGAGGCGAAGAAGCGCGACCACCGAATCTTGGGTCGCGAGCTTGGGCTCTTCATGTTTAGTGCGAGGGTCGGTACCGGCCTGCCCCTTTGGTTGCCAAAAGGTGCCCAACTTCGGATGACCTTGTCCGACTTTATGAACCACGAGCAAATGCGTCGCGGCTATCAGCCGGTCGTCACGCCGCACCTCGGCAATGCGAAGCTGTGGGAAACGTCAGGACACATCTACAACTATAAAGAGAAGATGTTCCCGTTCATGGAGGATGAGGAAAAGGAAACGTACATCCTCAAGCCGATGAACTGTCCGTTCCACATCGAGATCTATCGATCTCAGATGCGGTCCTACCGTGACTTGCCGGTCCGACTCTGCGAGATGGGGACGGTCTATCGCTATGAGCAGAGCGGCGAAGTTACCGGCATCTTGCGGGCAAGAGGATTTACGCAGGACGACGCTCACTTGTTTGTTCGTCCCGACCAACTACTCGAAGAGTTCACCAACGTGGTCGACCTCATGCAGGCGGTCCTGTCAAAGCTGGGCCTGTCGAACTATCGAGCCCGCGTAGGAACCAAGGATCCGGCCTCGGACAAGTACATCGGCGACGACGAAAACTGGAAACTAGCGACGGACGCAATTTTCCAAGCGTGCGATGCAAAGGGATTGGAGTACGAAGTGTCGCCCGGCGACGCGGCGTTCTATGGCCCCAAGCTGGACATGATCATCAAGGATGCCCTTGGCCGAGATTGGCAGATGGGAACGGTTCAGGTGGACTACAACCTGCCCGAACGGTTCGAACTGGAATACATCGCCGAGGACAGCAAGCCACACCGGCCGGTGATGATCCACCGCGCGCCGTTTGGCTCTTTGGAGCGAATGATTGGGCTGTTGACCGAGCAGTATGCAGGCGCTTTCCCGTTCTGGTTGGCCCCGGTTCAGGTCGCGATTCTTCCGATTGCGGACCGACACAACGAAGCAGCGACAGAGATTGCCTTGAAGTTGCGCGACGAAGAAGGGTTCCGTATAGAGGTCGACGACCGGCGAGAGACGCTGGGCAAGAAGATTCGCGAGAGTCAACTCCAGAAGATTCCGTTCATGCTTATTCTTGGCGACAAGGATATCGAGAACGGAACGGTTGGCGTGCGGAGCCGAGAGGACGGTGATCTCGGCGCGATGACGGTTGCCGAGTTCGTAGCGAAGGCCAACGGCTAAGTCCTTCGCATAAAAAAGAGAAGGGTTGCGAGTGATCGCAACCCTTCTTCATTTACGAGGAGCCTCTCGTCGTTAGTTACCGGGCGTGCCGGTCTTGACTCCGGGAGGAGCCGCCATCGGCGACATTCGTGCTGCACCGGCCTGCTTGTTTTGCGGCAATCCGGCACCCTGATTGGTGTCACGCTGTGCGCCAACCGTGACGCCAGGATCGGAGCCACAGCCAACCGCAAGGATCGAACCGACGAGAATCAAAAGAGCGAGAGTCTTCTTCATATATTAGAGGCTGAGGTCGTTGAGCGTACCGTCGAGGTCCCAAAGGTACTTCGTGATGTCCGTCACAACCGCGTTGTCGCCGGTGGCGGTGCCGAAGTCGGTACCAGCAGCCAGAGCGCCGTCCTTCATGAACTTAGCGTGGCCATCGACGAAACCAACGATCGCGCCGTCGTAGATAGCGGTTCGCGTGCTAGCCGTGACGTGAGGGGTCACGTCGGCGTGCCAGTTGCTCTGACCGGAAGCGCCAACCCAGATACAAGCATTCGGAGCCGGGAGGATGACCGGATAGGCACCCGGAGCGTTAGCGCCTTCGTAACCGAGGTTCGAAGAGGACGAGAACGCCTGCGAAGAGGTGAACATGACGGTTTCGGCCGGAGCGACAGCAGCGGTGCCCGATCGAGCAACCGACGTGTCACAGGCATACCACGGCGACAGGAACATATAGTTGTAACCGTACTGCGGGAAGATATCTTGGTTTGCCCACCAAGCATAAGGACCGTTGCCGAAGATGTTGTCGCTGTCGCCCTTGCCCGGATCGACGAGGATGGTCAGGTTCTTTTGGTACGGCTGGATGAGGTGAACCCAGGTGTAGGCCGGGGTCGTTCCATCGGACATGTACGGCCAGCTGGCGTAGGTCTGAATGTTCAGCGGGAGCATGTCGTCGACGTCGCCTTCGTACATGATGCCAGCGAGAGCGATTTGCTTCTGGTTGCTGATGGACGAAGCCTTCTTGGCAGCCTTCTTGGCTTGGGCGAAGACAGGGAAGAGGATTGCAGCGAGGATCGCAATGATAGCGATGACCACGAGCAACTCGATAAGAGTAAATGCACGATTTCGCATGAATGATCTCCGTATCGAGCAGACGGAATCTGCACGAACGATGGGGAGATTATAACGAGGCTTTGTTTTCAGGCGACCGTAAGTGTTTGGAGCGAAGTCGTTAGATTTCGATATGGGCTTTTGCTCGAAATACCCGGTGAGAATACATGCAGCGGCAGGCTGAGCAGGTTCGGATAAGGTGGTTCTGAACCCGATCTAAGGGACCAAAAATCTCAATAGAACTTCGTTAGAAAAGCGAGACCCGATGCGGATATGGTGGTCCGCACCGGGTCTCGTTCGGACGGCTAGCCGCCCGGAGTGCCGGTTTTCACCCCGGCAGGTGCAGGCGTCGCCGTGTCATCGGCGATGCCCTTCTTGGCTTTATCGGACATTTGACTAGTATCTTGTCTCTTCTGTCCCACGGTAACACCGGGGTCAGAACCACATCCAATCAACGAAATAGAAATCGCCGCGAGGATGGTGAAGATCAGAGTCTTTTTCATCATGTCTTTAGAGCGAGAGGTCGTTGAGCGTGCCGTCGAGGTCCCAAATGTACTTGGTGATATCCGTGACCTGAGCGCCTTCGTTGCCATTGCTGGAAAGGGCGGTGCCGAAGTCGGTACCGGCTGCCATTGCGCCGTCCTTCATGAACTTGGTGTGACCATCGACGAATCCGACGACTGCGCCATCGTAAGTCTTCACGCGAACGCTGGACGTGATGTGCGGAGTCTGACCGCCGGACCAGTTACCCGATCCTTGGTTGCCGTCCCACCAAATACAAGCGTGCGGTGCAGGAAGGATGATCGGCCAAGCGCCAGGAGCGTTGGCATCGAACCAACCGACTCGGTCGTTAACCGTGAACACCTGCGAGGTGGTGAACATGACGGTTTCGGCCGGAGCAACTGCAGCCGTGCCCGATCGAGCAACCGACGTGTCGCAATCGTAGAACGGCGAGAGGAACATGTAGTTGTAGCCGTACTGCGGGTGTCGGTTCTGGTTGTAGGACCAGGCGTTGGGACCGCTGCTGAACTCAGAGTTGGTGTCGCCGACGCCCGGGTCAACCATGATCTGAAGGTTCTTCTGGTAAGGCTGCATAATCCAGACCCAGCTATTGGTGCGGAGTGCAGGATCGGCGTTTCCGAGCTGGCCGTAGCTGCCGCTCAGCGACAATGGGAGCATATCGTCCACGTCTGCCTGGTACATGATGGCAGCGAGGGTGATTTGCTTATCGTTGCTGATCGAAGAAGCCTTCTTAGCGGCTTTCTTAGCTTGGGCGAAGACAGGGAAGAGAATAGCGGCCAGAATCGCAATGATAGCGATGACCACGAGCAACTCGATAAGAGTAAATGCACGATTTCGCATGAATGATCTCCCGTTCATACGTTATTCATATGAACGATGGGGACATTATAACGAGCTTTGCAAAATCGGCCTAACAGAATCCTGTAAGAAAACGGGAAACGAGGAACAATACCAGCACGGTGGTTTAGCTTCGAACGATTCGATATGGGCCTTTCGGCTCACATGTCATCTGTGTTCGCACATATGCACTTTCTAATTTATCAAGCTCAATTTCATACGGAGCCCTTCACAGAACTCCGTATGAAATGTCCGGTTGGACTAGCCGCCCGGAGTGCCGGTTTTCACCCCGGCCGGTGCGGGCATCGCCGTGTCGTCGGCGATACCCTTCTTGGCTTTGTCAGACATTTGACTAGTATCTTGTCTCTTCTCTCCAACGGTCACTCCAGGGTCGGATCCACATCCGACCAACGACACGGAGATTGCCGTAAGAATGGTGAAGAACAGAAACTTTCTCATGTTATTAGATGCCAAGGTCAGTCGTGGTTCCGTCGAGGTCCCACAGATACTTGGTGATGTCCGTGATCTGTGCGCCATCGCTGCTGTTGCTCTTGATCGCGGTGCCGAAGTCGGTACCAGCGGCGAGAGCGGCGTCCTTCATGAACTTGGTGTGGCCATCGACGAAGCCGGTGACAGCGCCATCGTAAGTCTTCACACGAGTGCTCGATGTGATGTGCGGAAGCTGACCGCCGGACCAGTTACCCGATCCTTGCGTACCGTCCCACCAGATACAAGCGTGAGGAGCCGGAGCCGTGATCGGCCAAGCGCCAGGAGCGTTTGCAGCGTACCAACCGACTCGGTCGTTAACAGTGAACACAGCCGAAGTCGTGAACATGACGGTTTCTGCCGGAGCGATCGCCGCCGTAGCCGAGCGAGCAAGGCCGTAGTCGCAGTCGTACCAAGGACCAAGGAACAGGTAGTTGTAGCCATACTGAGCGTGTCGGTTCTGGTTGTAGGACCATGCGTTGGGGCCGCCACCGCTGAACTCAGAGTTGGTGTCGCCGACGCCCGGGTCGACCATGATCTGAAGGTTCTTCTGATAAGGCTGAAGAATCCAAACCCAGGTGTTGGATCGGAGGCTAGCGTTGGCATTGCTCAGATTGCTATAGCTACCGCTCATTGAAACGGGAAGCATGTCGTCCACGTCTGCCTCGTACATGATGGCAGCGAGGGTGATCTGCTTGTCGTTGCTGATAGACGAAGCCTTCTTAGCGGCTTTCTTAGCTTGAGCAAAGACAGGGAAGAGGATTGCGGCCAGAATCGCGATGATAGCGATGACCACGAGCAACTCGATAAGAGTAAATGCACGATTTCGCATGAATGATCTCCCGTTCATATGAGATTCATATAAACGTTGGGGTCATTATAACGACCTTTTGGCTTTCTTCCTATAGGTTTCAAACAAAAAAGTGACATTCTCATACAAATACGGGACCATGGGGTCCTGTCGGCGGGGCACCGAGTCGATTCTGATGGGAGACCTTAGGTTCAAATGACCTAAATCTTTTCAAATTCTAACGGGAGCATCTGCACCAAATCTCAGGCCAGAGCGGTCTTCCAGGCGAGGTCGTGGAACTTCGGACGGAATTGGATGATTTTGGTGTTCTCGCTCGTCGGGTGGACCCTGTTCGTGAGGAGAATAGCAAAGGCTCTGGCCTCGGGGTCGCACCAGACTGAGGTTCCGGTGTATCCGGTGTGCCCGAAGGACTTCGGGCCAAAGTATTGGCCAGCAGATGAGCCTTTGGGCGATTTGGTGTCCCAGCCCAGGGCCCGGGTGCTGATGTCGCCTTGCTTTTGGATGAATTGGTTGCGGACCTCGGGGTCGATGACCTTGGGTTGGTCGAGGAGAAAGTTCTCCATGAACCGACTGAGGTCGCCGACGGTCGAGAAAAGCCCTGCATGTCCGGCGACGCCATCGAGAACGGTGGCGGTGGGGTCGTGGACCTCGCCTTGAATGAATTCGGGGTTCCTGCCAAAGAGTTTTTCGGAGCCGAGCGCGCCATAGCGCTTGAGGCGCAGGGCTCTTCGCCAGTCTTCGGTTTTTTCGGTTGGCACGCAATCGTCTCGTTTGACCTCTGTGCCGAAGGCGGCGTGGTCCAGACGGAAATAGCCCGTGTGGTCCATGCCGAGCGGCGCGAAGACGCGCTTGCGAAGGTAGTCCTCGAGGGGAAGCCCGGTGAGCCGGTGGATCGCTTCGGCCATCAGGATCATGCTGAGGTCGCTGTAGACGGACTTGGTTCCGGTTTCGTAGACAAGCTTTTCGTTGTAGATTGCCTTCATCACGTCGGCAGCCTCGGTGTACGTCTTGTGATACGGGCGAAAGGCGATCAGGCCGGAGTCGTGGACCAGGAGGTTTTGGAAAGTGATCTTGTCCTTGTCGTTGACGCCGAACTCGGGGATGACGCTTGCGACGGGGCTCTCAATGTCGAGCTTGCCCTCATGCACCAGGATCATAGTGGCGGTGGTGGTTCCGATGACCTTGCTGACGCTGGCCATATCCCAGATGCAGTCGGTTGTGGTCTTGGGGGAATCGGGATCGTAGGTTTGGTGTCCGACCGCGCCCTGAATCATGCGACCTTCCCGCCAAACGGCATAGGCCGCACCTGGGAAAACTCCCTCGTGGATAGCCGTCCGAAGGAGATCGTCGAGTGGTTCCACTGGCTCTAGAAGAGCCCCTGCAGACGGCCGGTCGAGTCGCCGAGCGATTCGAGCTTGACGCCCACGCGGTCGAGCATCGTTACGAATAGGTTGTTGAGCGGTGTATGGTCGTTGTAAACCACGTGCTGGCCCGACTTGTAGCCTCCACCATGACCAGCGACGAGGATCGGTAGATTATTGTGGTTGTGGGCGTTGCCGTCACTAATGCCGGCTCCGTAGACCAGCAAGGTGTTGTCCAGCAGCGTCGAGCCGTTCTCCTTGATCGATTTCATCCGCTTGAGGACATAGGCTAGTTGCTCGATATGGTACGTGTCGATTTTTTGCTTTTTGGCAAGCTTTTCGGGTTGGCCGCCGTGGTGGCTGACGTCGTGGTGACCGTCGCTGACGCCGATCTGAGCGTAGGAGCGGTTTGAGCCATCGTTGGCAAACATAAACGTGCAGACACGAGTGAGGTCGGCTTGGAAGGCCAGCACCATCATGTCGCCCATGAGGCGAAGGTGCTCACCGTAGTCGCCGGGGATGCCTTTGGGCTTGCCGACTCCGGCGGCGGCTTCCAGTTTGGCCTGACTTTCGAAAGCGAGTAGTCGGTGCTCGATTTCTCGCACCGCGGTGAAGTACTCGTCCATCTTCATTTGGTCGCGTTTGCCCAGCCGAGATTTGAGGTTGGCGGCGTCTTCCATCACAAAGTCGAGGATCGACTTGTTGAAGAGATCGCGGCGAGCCATGCTTTCGTCCTGTTCGCTTTTGGAGCCGTTGCCGAACAGGCGCTCGAAGACGAGGCGAGGGTTGACTTCTTTGGGGACCGGCGTCGTGTCGCTCCGCCACGCAATGTTGCTGGAGTAGGCGCAGGAGTAGCCGCTGTCGCAGTCGCCCGCAAGACCGCTACGCTCGCATCCGATTTCGAGCGATGGGAAGCGAGTTTGCTTGCCGATCGACTGAGCCGCGACTTGGTCGACCGAGATGCCGTTTTTAATGTCGGCGCCCGACGTCTTGCGCGGATGCACGCCGGTGAGCCAAGCGGCGGTCGAACGGGCATGGTCGCCGGGCCCATCGCCAAGGGCGAAAGCATTCTGCTGAGACAAGCCGGTGAGGATCGAGATATCGTTTTTGAGCTCAGCCAATGGCTGAATGATCGGAGTGACCTCAAGTGCGCCTGCAGCTTGCGGCGTCCAGTGGGCCATGTCGATGCCGTTTGGCACAAAAAGGAACGCCATTCTCGTTGGATTGGCGGCAATCGCGCCCGAGCCGCTGGCGTAAGCGAGCGGAGCCATAGCGTCCAAGACGGGGAGCGCCATCAGGGTTCCCACCCCTTTGAGGAACGTACGACGATTGAGAGGTGTTTGGCTCATGGTTATCCCTTTCTCTTGGTAAACGGGTCGCTTTCGGCGATGCCTTCGACGATGCTAGAAAACTTGTAGTTGTTGGCGGCCGCGCGCTTGACGACGTCATCGACGAAACACTTGTCGTTGTCGTCAACGCCACGTCCGAGGGCGAACGTCATCATTTTCTCGACGAAACTGCGGCAGAAGTCCTGTTTATTGCCCATCAGAACAGCCTTGAGTTGAGTTGGTCCAGTGAACTTGCGGCCATCGGGAAGAGTGGCGGAGCTATCGATGGCGAGATTGCCGTCTTTGGTTCGCCATCGACCGACAGCGTCGTAATTTTCGAATCCGAACCCGAGGGCGTCCATTTTGGTGTGGCAGGCGGCGCACATTGGGTTCTTGCGGTGGACTTCCATCTTTTGGCGGAGACTGAGGCTAGCGTCGACCTTACTGCCTTCGGCCAAATCTCCGACGCCGGGTGGTGGCGGTGGCGGAGGGGTACCAAGAATCTGTTCGAGAATCCACTTGCCACGCTTGGTGGGGCTGGTGCGGGTTGGGTTTGAGGTGATGGCGAGGACGGACGCCTGGGTGAGGACGCCGCCACGGCCGGTGCCTTCGGTGCTGACTCGGCGGAAGTTATCGCCGGTAACGCCGGTCATGCCGTAGTGTTTGGCGAGGGCGGCGTTGACGAACGTGTACTTGCTGTCGATGAAGTCGAGGATCGGACGATCTTCGGACATCACGTTCTGGAAGAACATCTTCGATTCCTGAAGCATGGCGTTCATCAGGTCATCGCTGTATTCCGGGAAGAGCTTTTTGTCCGGCTGGAAGTTGTAGAGCTTGCGAAGTTGGAGCCACTGCATGGCGAAGTCATCGACCAGCGAATCCGCTTTCGGGTCTTTCAGCATTCGCGCGACTTGTTCCTTTAGCACGGCAGGTTTCCGCAGTTCGCCACTCTTGGCTACGTTGTAAAGGGTCTTGTCGGGCAGCGAAGACCATAGGAAGTAGCTGAGCCGGGACGCAAGTTCGAAATCGTTAAGGTCGCGCGCCCTGTTTGACGCGTCGAGTTCGACCCGAAACAGGAAGTTGGGGTTGCAGAGGACGGCTTGGCAAGCGATCTGCATGGCTCGCTCATAGCCTTCGTCGGCCTTTGCGCCCATCTGGAAGACGACCATCAGTCGGTCGAGCTCTTCGGTTGTGATTGGACGTCGGTAGGCTCGGCTGGCGAACCACTCCAGCGACTTGCGGGCCTCGGTTTCCCATTGGTCTTTGGGAGGAACCGTGGGAATTAGTTCGCGCTGAAAAGCGGTGCGGATCGGGTTGTCCTCGACCGGGCCAACCAACTGCAATTCATACACACCAACGTTACGGTCTTGGGCGGGTTGGTTGCCCTGAGGAGCGACGTAATAGTCGTTGGTGAAGGTGACGCCGACGGTCCAGTCGCCGGGTGTCAACTTGGTGGGGAAGACATAGCTTCCGGGCTTGGCGTAAGGGTCGGTGATCTGGAAAGTAGTGAGGACGTCTCGGTTGAGCTTCAGTTCCAGGCGGGCGTTTTCGGGGCCTGCGTGCATTTCGCCGGCTCGAACCTGGATTCGATACCAGCCGCTCTGCTTAACGGAGAACTTTGTGGAGGCAGTACCGTTGGAGAACATCGACATCATGCCTTCGCGAGCGGTGCCGCCAGAGGTGACGTTGAGAGCCTCGCCGGAGACGGTCTGGATTTTGGTTTTAGGAAGTCGAATGGCGTCCTTGACGACCTTTTCCGAAGCCGAGAGGTACTTCTCCATGAGCAGCGGAGACATGGAGAGGACATCGCCGATGT
This sequence comes from Armatimonadota bacterium, assembly GCA_016125185.1. NCBI lineage: Bacteria > Bacillati > Armatimonadota > Armatimonadota bacterium. The sequence goes on from WGMG01000006.1 coordinate 340,075, forward strand.
TATCGAAACCGTAGCCCACGTCGTCGTTGGGGAAGTCGTCTGCGGGTCGGATCGAGACGCCAAGGAGGTCACGGACCGAGTTGTTGTATTCCTCACGATTAAGGCGGCGGAGGGTGACTCGACCGGGGTCGGCAAGGTCGCAGTTCTGTTTGAAAGCGGTGTCGATCCACTCCACCATGCGCTGACGCTGGGCGTCGGATGGCGCTGGCGATTTGGGTGGCGGCATGTGCTTGCTCGCCACATTTTTGGCGATGCGCTGCCAAAGGGCGGGGTCTTTGAGGGCGAGTGTGCCCGTCATGCCTTTCGTCAGGCGAACGCCGCCTGGAGCGTCTTTGTCGTCGTGGCAGTCAACGCAATACTTGTTGACGATCGGTGCGACGTCTTGCTCAAAGCTCGGGACGTGAGTCGCCGGTTTTTTCTTTTGAGCGGGCGACGTGAAGGGAATTGCGACAGCGGCGCAAATGAGTAGCGAAGCTACAGACAGAGTCAGGCTGCCTCGTTGCATGTCCCCAAAAGCATTCTACTGAACCTTTTCGGTTGAGAGTTGCAGAACTGGACCAAAAAGCCCTTTGTTGGAGGCGAGACCATGGTGTATTCGACTCCGAACCTAGCGAAATTACTATAAGTCGTAAGAAATTAGTAATAAAATGCTCTGGCCCTGCTCAATGGAGGAACATTTGCCGAAAGATCAATATTCAAAGGAAGCAAGTGACCTACTGGAAGCGGGACAACGGAGATTGGATCGTTTTTGAGAAGTACGAAGGGGAGCAGAAAGCCCATTATTTTGGGTACGAGTTCTTCCTATTCTTCTCGGAGAATTTTCGCGCCTGGTTCCTGATGTACGACGACACCGGCGAGACCTTGGATGCCGGCGACGTTGAGCGGTGGGACGAGATGCCTTCGGCTGAGCAAATCCGTACCGCCGTCGAGAACTTCCTCGTTTTGAAGATGGCCTAAGGCTTCTTCAACGATTTGATCGCTTCGCCGATCACGATTCCGACTCCAGCTATGAGCCCAATCCAGGCTCCGTTTGCGAGCCCCAATCCGATGCCGAGTTGTTGGCTGTTGTAGGTATGGGGGCCATACATTGCCTCGCGAGCAGGATTGACCAGCAGAACCGAGCAGAAGTCCGGCGCAACGGTGCCAATCAGAACCCCAAAGAGGAAACCCAATCCAATTCCACCGATCACGCAACCGAGGACGATGGCGATGGATCGGGTAGGCATTATGCTAGCTTATCGAATAGTCGAGCTTCGAGGGCTTCGCGGACCGAGTCGATCTCGATCTTCTCGAGGACTTCGGCAGCAAAGGCATAGACGAGTAGAGCTTGCGCTTTCGATTTTTCGACGCCGCGAGCACGAAGGTAGAACAGCGCATCTTCGCGAAGCTGGCCGATGGTCGCGCCGTGGGTGCACTTGACGTCGTCGGCAAAGATTTCGAGCTGAGGCTTGGTGTTCATCGTCGCGGTAGGCGACAAAAGGATGGCCTGATTGGTCTGCTTTGCGTCGGTCTTCTGCGCATCTTCGTAAACGAAGATTTTGCCGTTGAAGACGCCTTCAGCCTTGTCCTTCAAGATCGACTTATAGACCTCGAACGACTGACAATTCGGCATCGCGTGGTCGATTCGAGTATGGTTGTCGATGACCTGGGCACCGACGCCGACATTCGCGCTATTGAGCCACGTTTCGGCGTATTCGCCGTTCACGTAGGCGTTGATGTCATTGCGGGCGACCTCGCCGCCAAAATTGACGTTGTTCGACGTGTAAACCGACTGCGATTCCTGGTGCACGTAGGTGTTGGCAACGTGGATGGTTTCGAGCGACTCGTCTTGGTAGCGGGTGTGCTCTAGCCGGGCCGAGCGGTCCAGTCGGACTTCAGTCACTGGGCAAGTGAAGCCGAATCCGGCCAGCGTGACGTAGCTCTCAATGACCTTCGCTTCCGCGTTCTCGCCAAGAATCACGAGTGAGCGGGGGGCCGAGAAGACGCCTTCTTCGCGGTCAGCGGTGATGAATTGAAGGTGGATCGGCTTCTCGCAAGTCACGCTCTTGGCGATGTGAACGACGGCGATGTCACCCAGGTACGCGGTGTTGAGGGCGACAAAGCGCTCGTCGTTAGTCGAGCCGAGCTTGCCCTGGAGCGTCGCGATCTTGCCGAAGTGAGCTTCAACCGCATCAGAGAGGTCGTCAGGAAGTTCGGAAATCGGTCCGGCGAAAACGCCTTTCGGCAGATGATCGTGGGTTGAAATCTCAGGGGCGTACTGGCCATTCACGAAGCTGACCGTGATGGCGTCGATTTGGCCGAGGGTGAAGTCGGCGAGGTCTTCGCGCTGAGTGTTGGCGCCAAAGCCAAAGCGGAACTTCTTCTCTTCGAGGGCTCGAAGCGATGTGTACTTGAACTCCTCGTCGTGGCGGTTCGGCAAGCCGAATTCTTGATAGGTTCGGATCGCTTGCTCGCGAAGCGGGCCAAACCAAGCGGGCCCCTCGATATCGAGAAGCGACTTGATGTCGGCGTAGCCCGCAACAAACGGATCAGAATTTCGTTCCAAGGAAACCATCATTATGCTTTAGTTTCGCCCTACGCCTTGGCGGCGAGTTCCTCTTTGATGAAGTCGTAACCCTTCTCTTCGAGTTCGAGGGCGAGTTCCTTGCCACCGGACCGAACGATGCGGCCATCGACGAGGACGTGCACGAAGTCGGGAACGATGTAGTCGAGGAGGCGCTGGTAGTGGGTGATCACCAACGTCGCGCGCTCAGGCGAGCGGAGTGTGTTGACGCCGTTGGCGACGATCTTCAGGGCGTCGATGTCGAGGCCAGAATCGGTCTCGTCGAGAACGGACAGCTTAGGATCGAGGACGGCCATCTGGAAGATTTCGTTTCGCTTCTTTTCTCCGCCAGAAAAGCCTTCGTTGACGGATCGGGTGAGCATCGACGCATCGAGCTCCATCAGGGCGGCCTTCTCCTTCACCAAGTTCATGAATTCCTTGGCCGAGATGTCTTCCTGTCCGTGGTACTTGCGGATGGAGTTGACGGCGGAGCGAAGGAAGTAGGTGTTGGTCACGCCCGGAATCTCAACCGGATATTGGAAGGCGAGGAAGAGGCCCTCGGCGGCTCGCTCTTCAGGATCGAGTTCGAGCAGGTCCTTGCCGTCGAAATCGACACTACCTTCGGTGATCTCGTAGTCGTCTTTTCCAGCGAGGACGCTTGCCAGGGTCGACTTGCCGGATCCGTTCGGGCCCATGATTGCGTGGACTTCGCCGGCCTTGATGACCAGGTTCACTCCCTTTAGGATCTCTTTTTCCTCGACCGAGGCGTGCAAATTGGTAATCGTCAGCATAGGGGGACTTTTGTTTCCTACGTTATATTGCGCCGAAAAGTTGACAAAAAAGTCAAGGTGGGCGAGTCCCCTCGATGAACCTCATCTGAAGCGAAAAGATTTGAGACCTAAACTGGTAATAATCGATTTCCCTCGAAGTCAAATTCAGCGTATGATGAGGGCATGTTTGTTTGGGGTTGGATAGAAGAATGATGATGGTTGCGGAAGCCTTACGGCAGGTTATCGAAGGTGACGACTTTGCTTCGCCGCGAGGGCTGCTCCGATCGATCAAGGCGGAAACCGCCGTGATTGTGCCGCTGGGCGCTCCTTACTCGATTGCCACCAATGTGGCTCACGCCAAGATTTGGCAGGAAGCTTGGCTTTGCCGCTTGCGCGGGGTTCAACTGCCAAAGATTGTGATGGGGCAGGACTTTCCTGAGGTTTCGGAGAAAGAATGGGCGGATGTGCGCAAGGAGTTTTGCGATGGCTTGGATCAGGCGTACGAAATTGCCCAGCGCGACCCGTTTACTCACTTTGCGAAGGATGACGAGGCGGCGGTGCGGACCCTGCTTCGTATTGCCGCGCATGGGGCGTACCATGTGGGCCAGGTTGCTTTGCTCAAGCGAATGATTACGGCGAGCAACTGATTTTCGGTCCAGCCTCGGTCTATTTTGCGAAATTGACAGGAATGCCACACGATCTTAGGATCAAGGTCGCGGGTAACGTCGTCCAACTTCGAGGGTGGACCATAATTTGTTAAGATTCGACGATCCCGGCCTTAGGACCTCATTTCTCGACGGTGAGAGACGAAAAGTAAACTTTCTGGAAACCGAAGCGAAATGAAAACACAGCTCGACGAGACCGACATTCAGATTCTGGGCATTTTACAAAAGGATGGGCGGATCACCAACGCCGATTTGGCGAAGGCGGTCGGGCTGAGCGCGCCGAGCGTCCTTCAGCGCGTCCGGATCCTTGAGAAGTCGGGGATCATCAAGAATTACGTGGCCATCCTGGACGCGGAGCGGCTTGGCCGCAAGCTGATCGCATTCGTGAATGTGTCGCTCGCTCTGCACGAGAGTCAGCCGATCGAGCGATTTCGCAAAGCGGTGCAGGAGATTCCCGAGGTTGCCGAGGTTTACAACATCACCGGCGAGTACGACTTCATGCTGAAGGTTCAGGCGCGGGATATGCGCCACTACGAAAGCATTCTTCGAGATAAGATCACCAAGATTCGAGGCATCGGCAAGCTGAACACGTCGATCGTGTTGGGCACATCGAAGCACACAACAGAAATTCCTCTGTAGATTGCAGACTGTCCTTCGCGGGATTGGAAGCCGACTTACGAAATTCAGAGAAGTGTTTCAGTATCGGATGAGCGCAAATATCTCATAATAAGGCATGCATGAGCGGTATTTCGACAATGCGGCAACGACGCCGGTCGATCCTCGGGTTGTGGCAGAAATGCTCCCTTACTTCACCGAGTTTCCGGGCAACGCGGCAACCATCCACCACTATGGCCAGAAGGCCAAGGCGGCCATCGACCTCGCCCGCGAACGCATCGCCGCACTGATCGGAGCCGAAGATCCTTCGCAGGTGACCTTCTGCTCGGGTTCGTCAGAAGGGAACAACTGGGTTCTTTCCAACTTTTATGAGGGTCGCGTAGCGGTCTCGCCGTACGAGCACAGCAGTATCATCAAAATCGCCAAACGCGACGGGTTTACGATCCTGCCTCCTTTTGAGGAGTGTTTGCCCGAGGGGTTCGACATCGTGGCGCTCATGTCAGTGAACAATGAGGTCGGCACGATCTTCGATACCGAGCTCATCCGCACTCGCACCCATAGCAAGAATCTTTTGGTCGATGTAACCCAATCGGCAGGCAAACTTCCGACGACGGTCGGCAACATCGACTACATGTCGGCGAGCGGCCACAAGTTCTATGCGCCCAAGGGTGTGGGCTTCCTCTATCAGAAGGAAGTGAATCTAAAGCCCTATTTGTTGGGTGGCGGACAAGAAATGGGACGACGGGGTAGCACGGCCAATGTTCCGGGCATCGTGGCCCTCGGCGCGGCGGCGGCGATCGCCATGGATGAGTTGGACGAAAGGGTGGCTCACGCGACCCAATTGAAGGCGATTGTGACCGAAGCGATCAGCAAAATTTCGGACACGCAGATCAACGGTCCGGGCGTCAAATCGCCGTACGTTTTGAATGTCAGTTTCAAGGGAATTCAGGGTGAAACTCTGCTTGTCGAACTCGATCAGGCGGGGTATTGTTGCAGTGCCGGGGCGGCGTGCAGCAGCACCAGCAAAGAGCCTTCTTCGGTTTTGATCGCGTTGGGCTTGTCTCCCGAATGGATGCGGGGTACAGTGAGGATCAGTTTTGGTAAGTTCAACACTCCCGAGGCCGCGGCAGACCTCGGTCGAGACATCACGCGAATCGTGGAAAAACTACGGGCTTTGAAATAAAGTCGTTTGAACTTGAAACTTTACGCCGACTAGAGTGCGTCATATAGAATTGCTGCAAAAACCGGTAGGACTTTGGTATTCAGAAGACCCCGGTCTTTTTGGCACGCGTTTAGCTTGACAAATCCTGGAAAAGCGTGATTGAATTAGCCGATCACGGAGTCGCAAGGGCTTGTTCCAGGGAACCGGATATTACAGGCGAAGCTTGCGCGACATTTGGAGTAGATAAAAGTAAGATGCCGATTGAAAATGGATTGCCGACGCAGCCGCGACGAGGCCGAGCGATTACCGTTCGAACACCTGGACGCACCTCAGGGTTTATGGACCCCAATGTTTCTGCGCTCGAAGATCCTACGCTAGATGGCGAAGACATGATGGATGTCGATGCCAGCGACGAAGAGCTTGAAGAGCTTGAGGCCGAGGGTGTCCAAGACGATTCTGAAGAGCTAGAGATGTGGATGCGGCAGACTCGCCGCGCTCAGCTTTTGACGCCGGAGCAGGAAGTTCACCTCGCCGTTCTCGTCATGGCCAAAGAACTGGCCGAGAAAGGAAAGGAGAAGGAGCTTCTGAAGCTTCTTCAGCGCCGAGATATCACGCACCCGGTCGGAAAACCGACGGAGTTGAATCAGTTTATCATCACTCGCGTAGTGAACGAGGGTATCGAGGCGAAGCGCCACCTGATCGAGTCGAACCTTCGACTGGTTGTGTCGATCGCCAAGAAGTACAACGCTCGTGGAATTCCGCTTGCCGACCTGATCCAGGAAGGCAACCTCGGTTTGATCCGCGCGGTTGAGAAATTCGACTGGTCGAAGGGCTTCCGCTTCTCGACTTACGCGACTTGGTGGATTCGACGTGCGATTGCTCGCGCGATCATCAACCAGGGCCGAACGATCCGCATTCCGGTGTACGTGGCCGAACTGATCAACAAGGTTGTGAAGACGGCGTCGCGACTTCAGCAGGAGCTGCAGCGCGAGGCGACCGAGGAAGAGATCAGCCGTGAGGTTGGCCTGTCGGTTGATCGTGTCCGCGAAATGATGCGCGTGGCGGTCGAGCCGATCTCGCTTGAGACTCCGGTCGGTGAGAAGGACAACTCGTCCATCGGCGACTTCGTGCAGAGCCAGAACATGCCGACGCCGGGCGACGTCACTTGGAGCCTTATCCGACGCGAAGAGATCGACGGCATTCTCGGACGACTGACTGGCCGCGAGCGCGACGTGGTTCGCCTACGGTTCGGTCTAGACGATGGCCGCGCCCGAACCTTGGAAGAGGTCGGCGCTGAGTTGAACGTCACCCGCGAGCGAGTTCGACAGATCGAGCTTCGAGCGATGAAGAAGCTTCGCCACATCGGGCAAGAGCTTTCTTCGCAGGGCTTCACGGTTACGTCGAACCCGAACTAAGTTGACATGACAAGGGCCGCGCGAATGCGCGGCCCTTGTCATGTCTGAGGCTTCTGGCTTCAGCTTTGAATCTAGAATTGTTCGACGACACCATTGTTGTGACGTCCTAGGGTGTAAATTCGAGAAAATTGAAAATTTTTCGATCCATCCCAACTTTTCCCGCAAAGCCTGCGACTGATAGTCAGGTGCAAAACTCGGAAACCTTTGGGTTGCGCGAATGGGTGGAGTGGAAAGTTACAGGTCGATCCAAGAAAGAACTGCATGCTGAGATGCCTCCCTTCGAGGAATTGATTCGGACCTATGGAACCGAACTGCGCCGTTTTGTCTATCTGAAGGTCGAAGCCGAAGCGGTGGAAGATGTTCTTCAGGAGGTATGGGTTGCCGCTTGGCAGGGATATTCGGGAGTTCAGAACCCTACTACCATCCGGGCCTGGATCTACGGCATCTGTCTTCACAAATGCCACGACCATTATCGAGATAAGGCGAGGGAGAGTAGCCATGTGGCTATTGCCGGTCTCGAAATCCTGGATCCGGGCCCTTCACCAGAGGGGTTGGCGGTTGATTCGGCACGGGTATCGGCCTTGCTCAAGAATCTGGACGACTCGCAACGCGAGGTTGTCGAACTGTATTACTATGCGCAACTGACGCTGGCCGAGATATCCGAACTTCTGAAGCGAAACATGAACACGGTGAAGTACCAATTCTATCGGGCGCATACGACCCTGCTCGAGGTCGGACGGCGGGAGGAGCTTCTATGAACTGCCAGCAGCGCGAAACGGACCTGCTGATGCTGGTCCATGGCGAAGCCAAGGGATGGGTGAATCTGCGAACCCGCCTGCACATTCTCGGTTGTCGGCGCTGCCGAAGCAAGCTAGCCGAGTTTTACGTTTTGTCACAGGGTCTAGCCAACGATTTGGAGAATCCCCGCTTGGGCTCGCGGCGCATTATTCGGCCATCGTTGGCTGGTTTTGCCGCCGCGATGGTGGGGCTACTCGTGCTTTTGATTGCGGCGGGCGGTTTGGTTACGGTTTGGGTGCGGAGCACGACCGTCACGCCACCCTGTAGCTCGGAGCCGCCCAGCGCAAGGAGGGGACCGATTGCAGTTAACGAAGCGTCACCCGTGATGCCGATGGTCCCGAAGAAGAAGGAAGTTTTGGCACCATCCAACTTTTTTCGCAAAACCTGCGACTGATAGCCCGTGGGAGGGACGCAGTCTCTCCTCGCCATAGGTAGAAACCATGACTCGATCAGTCCTTACTTTGACGGCTTTATTTGCCTTAGCGGCCGCCTCTCTTGCGCAAACGAACGCAGAGGGCTTCATCACCTATACGCAGAACAACTCGCTGTTCACTTACGACATCACGCTCCACAATACGGGCACGACCAATATCGGAACCCTTTGGTATGCCTGGGTGCCGGGCCAGGACTACCTGCCTGTACCGCCTTCCTCAACTTCTAGCCCTTCCGGTTGGACGTTTACGCAGACGACCAGCCTAGGCTTTGGAACTGGTCTACGATGGACGGCTCCGGGAGCCTTGGAGATCGCGCCCGGCGACACAATGTCCGGCTTCGAGTTCACCACGACAACGACCCCAGCCGAGTTGGCGGGGCTGTCGATTTTTGGGGCTCATCCTCCGGTAGGGACAAGCTTTGTGTATGAGCATGCTTTCTCTGGCTTGAACTCGTCGGGTGGCTTTACATCGATTGTGATCAATCCGGTGCCGGAGCCGGCGACCTTCGGTGCGCTTGGACTCGGTGCCTTCTGCCTGGTGCGCCGTCGCCGACGAGGATAAGACTTCAACGTTCCGGTTTGCCCATCGGAACTCCTGCCTCCAAAAAGAAAGGGGCGTTTACTCAGCAGACTATCTGGCCAAACCATTCGGATGATATGCTCACAGCATGATTCCGATCCTGCTGATGGCAGCCTGGCTGCCAACGCCCCAAAACCCTACGGCCAATACCGAGGACGTCAAGAGTGAAGACGCCATCATCAAGGCCGTGTATGACGTCATTTCCGGACCGGCGGGCAAGGCCCGCGATTGGGACCGTTTTCAGTCGCTTTTCGATGCTAAAGGCACCCTTTGCGCCGTGGTGAAGAATCGCCAGGGCAAGAAGGTTGCGATCACGATGACGCCGGACGACTATGTGAAGAATTCGGGTCCGTACTTGGAGAAGAACGGCTTCTTTGAGCGTGAATCGAAGCGAAAGTCGATGCGCTCGGGAGATTTGGTGATGGTGTTCAGCGATTATGAGTCGCGCAACAAGCCTGACGACAAGAAGCCGTTCGAGGTTGGGACGAACTCGCTTCAGTTATTCACCGATGGGACTCGGTGGTATGTTCATTCGATTTTGTGGCAGGGCTCAGACTAACTCGCAGTTTCATCGTGCGGGATGAAGTTGAGGGTGAGGAGGCCCGGTATAGCGAAGAGCAGGGCGGCGAGGAAGACGGTTCGATATCCCTCGCTTGATGCCTGGATGACGCCGCCGATAATGCCGGAGAGGGCAATGAACGTGGCTCCGAGACCGGTACCGATGGCGTAATGAGCGGTTCGGTGGTTGCCGCGTTGGGCGACAGACATCAGGTACACGGCATAGCCAGCGTAGCCGAGACCGTAGCCGAATTGGTCCATGAATTCGACGAAGCCAATGAAGGCCATGTTCGATGGCTGGGCCATGGCGGCGTAGAGGTAGAGGAAGATGGGCAGGTGCATGAGGATGGCGATCACCCAGAAGCCCCGCTTGAGTCCGATTTTGCTCGCGAGGACGCCGCCGACAATGCCGCCAAGGATGATGCCGCCGACGCCGATCGTGCCTTTGATGAAGCCGAACTGAGCGTTGTTGAGGGCGAGGCCGCCTTTGGCGAGATCGTCCTTGAGGAATAAGGCAGACATCTTGGCGACCATCGCCTCGGAGAACCGGTAGAAGGTGAGGAATCCCAGGATAGGGATGACACCGGACTGCCGGAAGAAGCTTGAGAAAGCCTCGCCCATGGCAGTGCCCCGCAGGGATTTTCGAAGAATGATCACGAGAGCGACGGCGATGGGGATGCAAACGAGGACCTGAATGATCTCGGCGGTGAGGCCGGACATATGGACGTCGATGCCGAAGGCCATTGCTTTCATGGGGAGAAGCCAACCTTTCAGGGCCACCGGATTGAGGCTGGCGAGCGTGTTCGCGGCGATTTTCCATGTCCCGCTGAGGGCGAAGTAGGTTGCCGCGTAGAAGCCGAGGATGGCGAGGGTGCGATTGAGGTTTCCCCGGAATTGGCCGAGCTGAGCCTCGTCTGGGCTCTTGTCCTGCGACGGGGCGGGAACGAGGAAGCGAGCCGGGACCATGAGCAGAGCGTAGAGGACGGCGACGGCAAAAAGCGAAATGAACCAGGCGGTTGGCGCGGACATCGCCCGGGTGGCGGGTTGTCCGGTGAACGAGTCGGCGGGATCGCCGGTTGGGTAGCTGGTGAGTTTGGCCGTGCTGTCGGAGGGCTTGTCGGAGATGACCTTGCCGAGTTGGTACAGCCCAAGAGTGACCTGCTTGCCCGCAACTTCCAGTTTGCCGTTCTGAATATTGAACTGATTTTCGACGCCGGGAATCGCGACGGGAGAGCCCTTGTCATCCAAGAGTTTCTGCCCTTGGTCGGTGGTCAATTCGCCTTGGTCGAGGTGGAAAGTGGCGGTCTTGAGGTAGCTCGGCGACTTGTCGGCTGGCCCCTTGACGGAGAAGTAAAGATTGCCCTGAGTCTGAACCGTGACGGGGTTGAACCGCATGAAATACCCGACCAGGAAGGGAACCAACGCCATGCAAATGAGGCGTCCGGCACGGTAGCAGGCGGTCTGAATTCCTGCGAAGGAGGCCTGGACGGTTTTAGGAAAGGCGAGCAGGTAGAAGCCATCGGTGGCGATGTTGGTCATTGCCGAGACAAAGGCGGTTCCCCCGAGGAAGATCAGCGAAACGGTGAACGCCTTTTGGCCGGGGAGCAAGAGGAACGGCGCAAGGGCCAGGCACGCGGTGAGGATCAGTTGACCGAGGAGAATCCACTTACGCTTTTGGGCGCTGAGGTCGACGAGGGGACCCAACAGGAATTGGAGCGACCAAGGCAAGGCGATGATGGACGTCCATGTGGCAATCTGCTCGTTGGGGATGCCAAGGTCCTTGTAGAAGACGGTCGAAAGTTCGGAAATGATGGTGACCGGAATGGCCTGCATCACATACAGCAATGGGACGAACTTCCAGGGATTGTAGGTCTCGACCGGGGCCGGGGTGGTGTCCACGCTTGGCTGAACGACTTCCGTGTCTTCGGACATTGGACCCTGATTGTATCACCGTTTCTTGCGGTGCGAGTGCGAGTGCAACGGTATGGGCAAGGGCAAGGGTATGGACTTATAGCTCCCTTGCCGGATCGATTGGGGTGCGATACCGAGCGTGAGCGTCCAAATACGCGACCACGAATCCGTTGCCGTGAGCAGACGCGAACCCTGAGGTTGTCTTCGGGGCATCTTTGCTCGCCGTCGAGATGCTGTCTCGGAGCCAAGGTACGGTTGATGGCGACGTTACGGCTTTCGAATCCAAAACACGATTTCCGTCGGAAAAGTGGGGAATCTGGCCTTTGAAAGAAAGGCAGTGGACGTAGTCGAGGGTATTGGGTATGCCTTCGAAGAGATTTACTTGAATGCCTTCGCCCTTATCCCTCTCTACCTTCGGACAAATAAATAGCTGACGTTTCTTCAGGTAGGGGTCTAGGGAGTCCATGAATGCGTGCTGGGACTCGGTTGAATCGAAGGTGTAGTACGGTGGGAGCCGGTCGTCATAATCCGACAAATAGAATAACTGGCCGGTACCAATTTGCTTGAGGTTACTCATGCAGACGGACTTGGTTGCTGGATATCCGTGCGTAAAAAGGGTCGGAAGGTAGATTGCGTCCAGACCACCTATGAGAACCAGCACGCCGATGATCTGCCAGGTCACCTTAAACAAGTTCATCTCTTCGCGCGGCTTCATGATCACAAATGGTGCGAGACGTCGAGCACCTTGTCGGCCTTCACATGGCCGTCCAGGTATCCAATGACGAAAATCTCGGCGTGGGGGGAAAAGAGAGCGGGCTTTTCGTCCTTGGTTTTGCCCGAGCCTCGAACCGGGTCACGAACATAGGCAACCGAGGCAGGATTCTCAATGCCGTTGGTGTAGAGAACTCGCCCGCCGTTGCTAAAGTCGGTGACATAGCCTCGTAGGTTCAGCGGATTGACGTAGGACATGACACCAGCCAAGCCTTCCACGTTGCCAGTCGGTGGATTCTTGTCTGCGGGACAGAGAAATGTGTTTTCGTTCTTTGCGTAAACGAGCAACTGCGACTTCAGTCTTCGGCTGGGATGGAGCCGATCTTTGTCGGCATCCGAGAGGGTGTCCCAGTTTGCCGGGAGATCGAAAGTGTAGGCATCTGGCGCACAGTGGTTATTGTCGTCGGCATACATCAACATTGCCAGCGACAGTTGCTTCACTTGACTTATGCAGGACTTGGGGTTTCCGCTCGGAGCCTTCGCAAAAATGGGGACCATTATTATCCCGAATACGAGGAGGACAAGGACAATTGCGATCCAAGTTCCGATCGGTCGGCGCTTGCGAGTTTCGACGACCATCTAGAACTCCGGTGATACGTCCATTGGCCATATTCTGATCTTCATACCACCACCTTAATTCATATCTTACAGAGATTTGTGCTACAAATCTGACGAAAGTTCAACCATCTTTTTGCTTTTCGCGTGGCCATCGAGATAGCCAACCATGAAGTAGTTTCCGTGCGGCGAGAGGAGCTTTTGACTGCCGTTGCTATCGGCAACCAGTACGTCGCGGATGTAGCCGATATTGGCCCCGTTATCCACCAAGGATGAGAGCGAGAGAATCCGATTTCCGCTGGCGAAATCGGGAATGACGCCTTTAAGCGTCAGGCAGTGGGCGTACGCGAAGTCGCTCGAAACAGGTTCCATTGGAATGAGGTTGGGATGCCGAGTCGGATTCAAATGAATCGCTGGGCACTTGAATATTGGGTAATGTTCATCCCCTTTACAGTAGAGCTTCATGCAATCGACATATCGCTCGCTATCGGCGGGACCATCAAAAGAGTAGTAGGGAGGAATTCGGTCGCCGTTGTCCGCGGCGTATTGTGGCAGCGCATAAACCTGTTGCTTGATATTCGATAAGCAACTGAATCTGATGGTGACGTCCTTTGATACTTCGGTTGGGAAGAGAATGAAGAATCCGCCACAAAGGAGAAGGCAAATGAGGAGACCGAAAACAAATTTGCGGTTCATAGGTCTGTGCTTTGGTCGATGACCTTGATCGTTTTGACGTGGCCGTCAATAAAACTGATCGTAAAGGCGCCAACGCCTGTTCTCTTGTGGGGCGAAACGAAGGAAGGTTTCCCACCGATCACTTGGGTGCCGCGAACTGGATCACGAAAGTAGTGGGTTTGAGCGGGCTCCTCAACCTTTTGCGAGTCAAGCGCCCGATTGCCATTTCCATATTTGGGAATCACGGCCATTAGGCTCAAGCAATGGACGTAGGAGTTGACACCGGGCACCCCTTCCATCGATGGATCGTAAGGCTTTTTCGCGTTCGCCTGGTCGTCGTCTTGGGGGCAAAAATTGATCTCGTTATTCTTGCTGTAGGGCGCGATGGTGGCAAAAAAGGAGCGGGTCTTCTCGGGAGACTCGAAGGTATAGTACGGCGGCAAAACGTCCGAATTGTCGGCACCGTACATGATGGTGGACAACGCGAGCTGTCTCATATGGCTCATGCAGGCGGAACGATGGGAGCCTCGGTCTTGGGCAAATACGGGATAGAGGATGGCACCCAAGATGGCGAGACACAGAAGGGCCAAGACCGTTTCGAGTATGATTTGGAACTTCGACTTGCTTCCCCTTTCGCTGAAGATTCTCACAGTCCCACCCTAACGGCATTATACGAAAGCCATTCATAATTGAGAACATGGATATCCTTGTGCTCGGTGGTACTCAGTTCATCGGTAAAGCGATCGTCGAAGAACTGTTGCGCCGCGGCCATCATGTCGCGATCTTCCACCGTGGCAAAACCGGGGCCGGGCTCTTTCCCGAGTGCACCCATATCCTTGGCGACCGTAACACCGACCTCGACCGTGCCGACACGCAAGAGTGGGATGCGGTTATCGATGTTTCGTGCTACACCCCGGACCAAGCTCGATCCGCCGCCAAGTTGAGGACCAAGTACTTCGCGTTCATCTCGACGATCTCGGTGTACGACTTCACGACCGAAAAGCAACCCTACGACGAGCAGACGCCGATGGTGCCGGGGCAGGAGGGCAACGAGGTGACGATGGCGACTTATGGTCCACTCAAGGTTCGATGCGAAGAAGTCTTCGCCGAGGCCTTCGCCGGACGCCTGGGAATCGTTCGTCCGGGCATCGTGTTTGGACCGTACGATCCGACCGGTCGATTTCCATATTGGATCACCCGGTTGGACGAATTTGAAGAGGTGTTGATTCCCGACGTGCGAAGTAATCCTGTTCAAGGCATCGACGTATTCGACCTCGCCGAGTTTACGGTTGAGGTGACGGAGAAGAGCCTGGCGGGGACATGGAACGCGGTTGGTCCCAAGGTGACGTTCGGCGACGTGATCGACGAGATTCGGTCGCAGGTGGGCAAGGAGCATCATCTGGTGCTGGCATCGGTCGAAGAACTCAACGAAAACGAAGTGAAGACGTGGTCGGAACTTCCTCTGACCTTTGAGCCAGGCACACGAGAGTCAGTGTTCAACTTTAACCCTCAGCACGCCTTTGAGGCGGGCCTCAAGCACCGCACGATTCAGGAGACGATTCGTGCGACCTTGGCGTGGACACGCTCGGGCGACTATCCGAAGGACGCTAAGTACGGCATGAGTCGCGAGAAGGAAGTCGCGGTTCTGGAGAAGCTGAAGGCAAAGGCATGAGCACGGGGCGGTTGGTTGTAGCGGTGACAGGAGCGAGTGGGGCGATTTACGCTCGCCGACTCCTGATTCATGCGGCCAAACACTACCAGGAAATCTTTCTGTGCCTCAGCACGCAGGCGATCCAGGTTGCCGAGACAGAACTTGGTGTCACGCTCGATCGAAAGAACTTCCAGACACGCGAATGGCTGGGAGCGGAGTATCCGCAGATTCGGCTCCTCGACGAAAAGAACTTCTTCACGCCACCGGCGAGCGGTTCGTTTCGGCACGACGGGATGGTCATCGTGCCGTGCTCGATGGGTACGGCCGGACGCATCGCGAATGGCATCAGCAATGATTTGGTCACCCGGGCCGCCGATGTCTGCCTGAAAGAAGGGCGCAAGCTCATACTGGTTCCGCGTGAAATGCCGTGGAACCTCATTCACCTTCGGAACATGACGCAATTGGCCGAAGCTGGGGCCACGATTCTGCCTGCTTGCCCGGCTTGGTACACCAGTCCGACCTCGCTTGAGGAACTTGCCGACACAGTCGTCGCGCGCATCCTGCAGAACCTGGGAATCGAGCAAAAAATCCAGGGCGAATGGATGGCCGAGTAGTCGAAATTCGGCCTTCAGAACGGCCCCGTGACCACCGATAATTCGGTAGGCCAACTTATGACTCCCGAGTTCTCAAATGAGGAACAAACCGCTGTTCGGGAAGCACAGCAAATTATCCGCGATGCGGGACGGTCGGCCCCTGCCTTGCTAGAGTCTCTGGCCGAGCGGTATCAGAGTGAAGGGAAGACGGTTTGCGCCTTCGAAGTTCGCCGGATGCAATGCTTTGCACTCATCGGGAATTTGGAGTTTCGGCTGGCGGTGGAGAAGATCGAACTGCTGATGCATGAAGCCGCCGCCGCGGAAATGCCGAGGTTTGTGGGCGTCGGCGAAATGTACCGTGGGTTGGTTTGGCTCGACATCGGCCAGAGTCATCGCGCGATCGAGTGCTTTGACCGTGCGATTCAGATCGGCATCGATACCGAAGACCTCGACCTGATCTATCGGGTTCAGATCAACCTGTCGTTCGCCCAGTCGATGCTGGAGCAGTACGAGGAATCGCTAGAGACGCTGAAGCAAAGCATCCAATTTTCCGATAGTCTGGTGACGAAGAAGCCAGGTGGATCGAAAGCCTACAACATGGCCGCCGCCGAGGTTCAGGTCGCCTACCAGGCTCGGGAGCGTGGTTCGCTGAGCCAGTCTCAAATTCAGGCGGTTCGCCGATCGCTTGATCGGGCAGAGGCGGATTGCAAGGACGAGTTCTATCTCCCAAGGCTGCTGGGCATTTTTCGCGCACTCTTTGTGGGCCTAGACGAAGGCTTTGACAAAGGCATCGAGCAGCTTCGTCAGCTTCGGCCCGAGATTGAGACCGGCGCTTCTGTGCATCTCATCACTTACCTTCTTGGGGAGACCCGGATTTTAGAGGCAGCCGAGCGATGGGAAGAACTCCGGTATTCGGCAACCGAACTGATCGACCGAATGAAAGAATCGGGCTGGCTCGCGGCGATTCGAATTGCCTTGAAGCGGGCGTCGAAGGCGAGCGCCAAACTTGGCGATTACCAAACCGCCTACGAACTCCTCAACGAACTCGTGAGCATTGAGGGCCAATCGGCGGGAAGCAATCGCGACTCGACCAGCGTTTACTTCGAGCAGGAAGTTCTGCGCATGTGCAACCGCGCTTTGGTCGAGCGGAACAAGATTTTGGAGCAGGAGGCGCGGTTCGACCGCCTTTCGGGAATTCTCAATCGCCGGGGCATGGAAGAGGCGTTGGCGGAACTGACTCAGCGCTCGGGACAACATCGGTTGGTGGTGGCGATGCTCGACATCGACTACTTCAAGCGGATCAACGACCAGTTTGGCCATGCAGTTGGGGATCAAGTGATTCAGGAGTTTGCGGCTTGCCTTGCTAACTCGAAGACCAAGCCGTCACGTCTGGGCCGTTGGGGTGGAGAAGAGTTTGTGCTGGTGTACGAAGAAGAGGCGGCGGATCCATCTCAACTGGGTGCGACGCTGATGGATGAGGTTCGACATTATCCGTGGGAGCATGTCCGTTCGGGCATGGCGGTTACGGCCTCTTGCGGCTTGGCGATTTGGAGTCAGGGCGACTCGATCGACCACACGATTCGGGTGGCCGACGACATGATGTACGCCGTCAAACATCAGGGCCGTAATAATTGGCGCTTAGCGGCCTAGGACCTTGAACTTTCAGTCCTAGGACTGGCGTATGAATTATTAGGCGGGCATACGTTTTTGACCCAAAATGCCTGATAATTTTACTGGGTCCATATGACTGTACAAGACCCTCAGGAACAGGAAGCCATTCGGAAGGCAAAGCAGCTCATCCACATCTCGCCCAAAGAGGCGCCACGGTTGCTTGCGTCTCTCGTTAAGTCCTACGAAAAGGAAGGACTAACTGGGTGTGCCTTACAGGCCCGCCGCTACCAGTGCTATGCCCTCATGGGCAATTTGCAATACGAGAGAGCGCGGCGGTGTCTCGAAGTCCTCTTTGTCGAGGCAAATGAAGCCGACGAGAAGCGATTTGTCGGCATCGGTGAGATGTATCTCGGCATCATCGCGACCGAACTGGGTGAAATCGACGTAGCAGCCGAAAGCTTCGACCACGCCATCCGCATCGGTACCGAACTTGAAGATATCGACCTGATTTACCGCGTGCAACTGAACCTGGGTTACGCCCAAATTGTGATGGAAAGGTACGACGAGGCGTTGGCGACGCTCAAATTGACTATCCGGCAATTTGAGAACGGCAACACCCAAACTAATGCCGTCGCATACAAAAACATTGCGCTCGCCACCACTTGGCTGGCCTTCGACGCCGCCGTCAAGGGGCGGTTGACGGACGAACTTCTTTCGGATGCACGACGTTCGATCGAGGCGGCAAGAGCCGCCTGCATTGGCGATTTTCGGTTGGAATCGCTGGTCGCCTTACTGCAGGCTCTTTACGTAGGCATGGCCGAGGGGCCGGAAGTTGGTCTCCGCGAATTGGCGCACGCAAAGGAGTCGGTCTTCCAACGAGCTGCCCTTTCGGTGTCGCTATCGTTCATCGGCGTCGAATGCAATCTTCACGAGCTTGCCAAGGACTGGCCAAATCTGCAGCGCAAGTCGATGCTTCTCCTTCGCACGATGAAGAAGTATCGATCCCTGGCTCAGTATCAAACCTTTGCACGTCAGGCGGCTAGGGCCTATGCCGAGTTGGGGCGGTACAAAACGGCTTACCGGCTGTTGCAGGAGTCTTCGGACTTCCTTTCGACGGTTCGAAGCTCGGTTGGACTGCACAGTGCGCACATTGTCAATTTGCGCTACGACTTGGAGCAACGCGCGTTCGACGAGGTGATCCTGCGAATGCGGAATCAGACCTTGGTGGAGCGCAACAAGGTGTTGGAACATGAGGCCCGATTCGACCGATTATCAGGTGTTCTAAACCGGCGCGGAATTGAAGAGAGCATTTTGGAATACGCTGACGAACGGCTGAGCAGCACGCTCGCCATTGCCCTTCTCGATATCGATTTCTTTAAGCGCATCAACGATGTGTATGGCCATGCGACCGGCGACCGAGTGATCAACGAGTTCGCGACGGTCCTGACCAATTCGGGAAGCCGTCCGCTTCAGGTCGGACGATGGGGTGGCGAGGAGTTTCTTGCGCTCTTCGACATCGAGTCTCCAGACGAGATGGATGCCCTCGGCGAGAAGCTCATCGAGGAGATTCGTCGTCATCCCTGGCAGCGCATTCAGAAGGGCCTCAAGGTGACGGCCTCTTGCGGACTGGCCATGTGGAAGCGCGGACGATCGGTCGACACCGTGACCCGCCTCGCCGACGAGATGATGTACGATGTGAAGCAGAATGGCCGCAACGGTTGGCGGGTCGCGAGCTTCGATCACGCCGCTTAAACGACCTTCTGGAGCCGTTTGAACAAGAAAGTCGTCATCTGCGGAGGAAGCGGGCTGATTGGGCAAGCCCTCGATAAGCGTCTGACCGACTCTGGATACGACGTCGTCACCGTATCTCGCCACCCGAAACTGGGCGAAATTAGTTGGGACGATCTCGGTCGCGCGATCGACGGCGCGACCGCCGTTATCAACCTTTCTGGTCGTCCGATTGCTTGCAAATTCACCGAATCGAACAAGCGAGAGATTCTGAATTCTCGTGTTGAGTCCACGCAAAAGGTTGCTAAGGCGTTCGCGACGTGCACAAACCCTCCTGCCAAGTGGATCAACGCATCGGCGGTTGGATTTTACGGAAATCGCGGCGACGAGACGATGACCGAGGCGAGTTCGCCGGGCTCCGGTTTCGTGGTCGACGTCTGCCGGGCATGGGAGGATGCATGTCTCAAATCGGAAGCAAATTGCGCCAAGACGGTGCTTCGAATCGGCGTGGTGCTTACATCGAACGGGGGAGCGATGAGCAAGCTCATGCCGCTGACGAAAGCCTTTTTGGGCGGAGCGGTGGGGAATGGATTGCAGTGGATGTCTTGGATTGCCCTAAAGGATTTGGTCCGGCTCTTCGAGTGGGTGATTGAGAACGACGCGCCATCCGTCGTCAATGCTTGTGCACCGGAACCGATTCGTAATGGGGACTTTATGGCTTGGCTTCGACGACAGTTGCGTCGGCCGTGGTCGCCGCCGGTGCCGGCATTCATGATGAAGCTGCTTGGGCAGACCGTCGGGCCGGATGCCTCGCTCTTGCTGGATTCCACCCGAGCGATTCCGACGCAGACTGGAGATTTCCAGTTCATGGTTCCGTCGCTCGAAAATGCCCGCTTGGACGATCTCTCAGTCCCTAGCTAGCCGCCCCCTGCATTGGGTAACCTTCTACGTTCATTGACCGCTGATAGCGCATTTATTGCCATGCAAGTAACTCGAGAAGATTTGAATCCCTGTACCGTGCGATTGAGCATCGTTTGCTCAACGGAACAGGTCGCCGACGCCTTCGACCGGGCCCTGAAGACCATTACCAAGGAAGTCCGATTGCCGGGATTCCGCCCTGGCCATGCTCCGAAGCACATGGTTGAAAAGCTGGTCAACGAGCGAGATCTCTATAATCAGGCCGCCGACGAATTGGTTCGCCGCACCTTCCAGAAAGCAGTTGAATCCGAGAAGATTCAGCCCGATCCGGGCGTTCGCCCGTCGATCGAAATGCAGGAACTGGATCGCGACGCCAAGAAGGCAACCTACTCGGCCAAGATTCCGCTTCCCCCTCAGATCGAATTGGTTGAATATAAGGGTCTGGCCGCCACTCGTCCGCCCGTCGGCGTGACCGATGATGAAGTCGAATTTCAGATTACCGAGCTCCGCAAGAAGCAGGGAAGCCGTGAGGCCGTCACCGACCGAACCGCCCAGGAAGGCGACTACGCGGTGGTCAACATCAAGCCTGAAGGCGAATCGAGCGACGGCAAGAATTTCATGGTCGTGCTTGGACAGTCGTTCCCGGATCTCGACAAGGCTCTGACCGGCATGACAGCCGAAGAGATGAAGAGCGTGGATCTCGACGTTCCGGACACCTTCAGCGACAAGGGGCTGGCGGGCAAGAAGATCAAAGCCCAGGTGACCCTCAACTCGCTCAGTGCGATCAAGTTGCCGGAGTTGGACGAAGAGTTCGCCAAATCGGTTCAGACAGACTCGGTGGAGGACCTGAAGGTCCGAATGCGAGACAGCATTGTCGCCGCCAAAGAGCAGATGGTGCGAGACATGCTCCAGGACCAGCTTCTGGAGGACCTGCGAACCAAGTCGAAGATTCAGGTGAGCGACAACATGTGGGAAGCGCTTGCCAACCAGCGGCTGGGCGAAATTCAGCAGCAGCAGGCTCAGCAGGGCAAGTCTCTTGAGCAATATGCGCAAGAGAACGGCATGACCCTCGAAGACTTCGTGAAGGCTTGGCATGAGCAGGCCAAGCTCCATGTAGAGCGAGCGATGGTCGTGCGAGAAATCTTCGCCAAAGAGAAGCTTCAGATTACGAATGAAGAACTGAATAACGAGCTGTTCTTTATGTCGCAGGAGTTCCAGATCGATCCGATGGAACTTCTTGAGTACATGCGCAAGAACGATTCGCTTCAGGAGTTGCACTTCCGCTCGATCTCGCGCAAGGTGACCAACTTCCTCATCGACAACGCAGAGGTTAGCGAAGAAGCCGCCGACACCAAGCCAGCAAAGGCAACCAAGGCGAAGAAGGAAGCTGCGGCTGACGCCGAACCGGCCGCCGAAAAACCTAAGAAGGCTCCAGCCAAGAAGAAGTAGGCAACAAATTGCCCGAGCTAGTTGGCTCGGGCTTTTTTGTGCCTGAAGTGTTCAATATATAAAAATCTATCAAGAATTTGGAATTCGTCGTATACTTGGGAGACCGTGGAGGCCCTTCTGAGTGAATCGAAACAGTGGAAAGCAGTCATGCACCCGCTTCGAATGGCGATTCTGAAGACTTTGGGCGCCAATGAACTAACTAACCAGGAGATCGCGAATGAACTTGGGGTGGCGGCAGGCAAACTCCACTTCCATACTCGGAAGCTGCTCGATGCCGGTCTGATCGAGCTTGCGGGCACCCGCCAGGACGGTCCGCGAACAGAGAAGCTTTATCGACGTACGTTACGGTCGAACTTCCGCATTCCGCAGGTGGAGGACGGAAGCGCGCCACCGCTCCGACACTACATTCAGAACGCCCTTGCGATGTACGAGCAGACGTGGTTGGACTTCGGCGAAAAGGGATTCTCGCAGTACGGTTTTCACCAGGTGTACTACGTGTCCCCCAAGACCTTTGCCGAGCTTCAGGCCGGGGTGATCGAGCTGATGCGCAAAATCGAGGCCGAGAGCATCGAGGACGAGCAGGAGGACACGATGTTTGTTTCGTTGGCCGCGCTCCTGCACGAACTTCCTGCCCGGTGAACTTTGCCTGGCAAATATAACAGGCATTGAGTGTTTCTGCCGCCGGTGGTAGAATTTCGCACCAACCGTTCTGGGGGATTTCTTGCTCAGTCTGTCATTTGTTTTCGCGCTTATCACTAGCCAATCACACCCTCCGGTCGAGCATCGGGGCAAACTGGGGACCTGGTACTGGTCGTCACCTGGAGGCGAGGCGCCATCGGACGACGATGACGCGGGGCAAGAGGTACCGATCCTGGAGAAGGTTGGCGACCCTTACGTGCGGTTGCCACAACGGACTTACTCGGTCCCGGCAAGAGTTCGGCTGTCGTCGCTGACCAGCGTTCAGGTGAACGTCGATGCGCAGGGGCACAACGTCGTGGGCGACGCCGCGAATGAGCCCTCGCTGGCAGTCGATCCGACGAATCGGAACCACATCGCGGTGGGTTGGCGGCAGTTCGACACCGTCACCTCTAACTTCCGTCAAGCCGGCAACGGGTACTCGCTCGATGGCGGAATGTCGTGGAATCCGCACCAGGTTTTCACGCCCGGCACCTTCCGAAGCGATCCAGTTTTGGTTCCCGATGCCAACGGTACGTTTTACTACAACAGCCTACAACAGACCTTTTACACCGACGTCTTTACATCGACGAACGCGGGTCTCGATTACCAATTGGTTGGCCCGGCGAAGGGCGGTGACAAACAGTGGATGACTTGCGACCGGTCGAAGAGCATTGGGCGCGGATTCCTCTACGAGCACTGGAGCACGGCGGGAAACAACTACAACGGGCGACAGTTCAGCCGATCCGTCGATGGTGGCACCACGTGGATGAACCCGATTAACATTCCCGGCTCGCCGATCTGGGGCACGCTCGACGTTGCGGCGAATGGCGACCTGTACCTTTGTGGTCTCTCAAACGGCAATTTTCGATTCAACCGGTCAGTGAACGCGCGCAACGCATCTGTGACTCCAACGTTCGACCGTTCGGTGACGGTCAACCTCGGAGGGGCAATCATTTACGGCTCAACCATCAACCCGGACGGCTTGATGGGGCAGGCATGGATCGCATGCGACAAGACGAATGGACCGTATGCGGGCAATATCTATATGGTGTGTTCGGTGGGTGTGGATACCGCTAATCCATGCCAAGTGAATTTCGTCAAGAGCAGCGACGGCGGCCTGACGTGGACGACTCCACGAACTCTCAACACCGACACCCCCAATGTCGGAGCGAGCCACTGGTTTGGAACTCTGGCCGTGGCTCCGAGTGGGCGCATCGACGTTTGTTGGTTCGATAACCGAGCCAACCCTGCTATTTCTAATTCGGCTCTGTACATCACCTCCAGCTACGATGGCGGTGCGACTTGGACGCCCGAGGTGCAAGCCTCACCAAGCTTCAACCCTAACATCGGTTACCCTAACCAGAACAAGATGGGCGACTATCTTGGAATGGTTTCAGATGGGCAAGGAGCAAACATTGCCTATGCAGCGACCTTTAACGGCGAAGAAGACATTTGGTTCCTGCGAGTGCCGGATGACATCGCCATGCCGACCAACGCTACCGCCATTGCTCCAAGCCCGGGCAAGGTCAAGAGCGGGAGTCTGAGCGACGTTTGGAGCCCGGATGGCAATAGTTACACGATGCTCTCGGCTTCGGATCGAAAGTTCGGCAACATCGCTGCGGCCGAGACTTACTTCGTGCTTCCCACCACCGACGTGGGGAGTATCAAGGTGAAGGTTCGGGGAACGACGACTCGCTCGACTCGGCTGATCGTGTGGCTTTGGAACTGGCAGAAGCAGATATGGGAAGGAAAGCAGACGGCAGACTGGACGGGCGGAAGTGTGAACAATACGACGATCACGTTTGGACCAGGTGTGAATCCGTACGTTTATGGAAATGGGACCGTGCGGTGCCTCGTTCAATCGGTCGATCCTGCTGGCCTCACGCCGTCCCAATTCACGGTCCAATACGATCAAATCCAGTTGCTGTTTGGGTAGGTCATAGTGGGGTGGAAAACCACCTCATGGTGGCGTTTTCGAACATAATTTGGCGGAAATTTGTCCGTTTTGGGTGAATTCAATTGAACCTAGGTCTGATTGCCCTGAGATCGCTACTGGGGTAGACCGATATCAATACTTCGTGTCACAATAACACGTTTCGTCATTATTGTTTGTTTGAGGAAGGTCAAATGAACACCCGAGTGCGTAGCCAAGCTAATAGGAGGTGACCCCGAATGCGCAACTACTCCCATAAGGTGAGTGCAACAATTTTGGCTCTTACGTTCGCAATCGTCGCGAACGCCGGGGGCAGAAAGGATGAAGTAACCAAAACGGTTACTGAAACGTCAGCGATCAAGGCCGACGTTGTTTACGAATTCAGCCGATCGGTTGGAATCGGTCGTATCGTCAAGGCCAAAGATGGCAAAGACGGTTCCATTACCAAGGTCTACAAAGTGACCAAGAAAGACGGAAAGGTCGTCAACAAGGACCTCGTTCGAATCGAAAAAATCGAAGCCGAAAACACCGTCTACCACATCGGAAAAGGTGGATACCAATCCAGTCGTGGAATTTCGTCGTTTAAGAAAGTCAAGGTCTTGAAGATGCAGGCAACGGCCTATGAGCCCGGTCCTTCATCCAACGGAAGATGGGCAGGAAGAACCACGCTTGGCGTGAAACCTGCGTTCGGCATTGTGGCCGTCGATCCCAAGGTTATTCCGTTGGGAACTCTGCTCTACGTTGAAGGTTATGGATTTGCCTACGCCGCCGACACCGGTGGCGCGATCAAGGGCAACCGTATTGACCTCTGCTTCACCACCCAAGCCCAGTGCAATCAATTCGGGCGAAAAGCCGTTACGGTTCACGTCCTGTCTTCCCGGTGAACCTAGCAGACCGCGGAGAGCTTGTCGGCTTTCTCCGCAAGCATGGACTAAAGGCCGACAAAAGTTTGGGGCAGCACTTCTTGTGCGCCCCAAACGTCGTTAAGGCCATCGTTTCCGCTGCCGAACCATTCCAAGGCTGTTTAGAAATCGGCCCTGGTCCCGGAATTCTCACCTCATTTCTCGATCGCCACGCCGAGGCGATGACGGCGATCGAGTTCGACGAACGGATGCTCCCGCTTTTGGCCGACTCGGCACCGACCTGTCAGGTGATTCACGGCGACGCTCTTAAAGTCGATCTGGAACCCGTCTTGATGGCGCTGCCCGAGCCCCGCGTGTTGGTGAGCAACATGCCGTACTACATTACGGGGCCGCTGATCGCGAAGTTCTCCGAGGTTCGACACCTGCTTTCGGGTTTGGTCCTGATGATGCAGAAAGAGGTGGGGGAAAAGATCATCGCCCAACCCAGCAACCGCGAACGGGGTTCGCTTTCGGTTAACGTCCAAGCCCAATTCCACGTCAGCCAAGTGGTGAAGGCTCCTTCGGGGTGCTTCATGCCGCCGCCCAAGGTGGATAGCGTGGTGCTGAAGTTTGTGCCTCGGGCCGACGAATTTCCTGAGGCTTTCCCCAAGGTCGTCAAGGCGGGTTTTATGCAGCCCCGCAAGACTCTGCTCAACAATCTTGGCGCGACCTTTCGCCAGGACCGATCGGCGGTTGCAGCGGTTCTTGCCGAGCATGACTTTCCCGAAACCGCTCGGGCGTTCGAGCTGACCGAAAGCCAATGGATCGACTTGGCCACGAGTATCATGAAGCTCGGATGGCCCTGATCGATGCGACACTAGCCAAGCAGAAAGCGATCGATCTCGGCTTTACGACCGTCGGTGTGACTGCCGCCGAGCCGATTCCCGAAGCAATGGCTACTTACCGAGCATGGCTGGAAGCGGGATATGAGGGCGAGATGGCTTACATGGCCCGTCACGAGGATTTGAAAGCCGACCCAAAGACTCTGCTGCCTTCGGCCCAGTCGGTGGTCGTCGTGACTCTCAACTACTATCAGGACCCGCCCGCTGATGTGAAGATCGCGCGTTATGCCCTCGGTCGGGACTATCACAAGGTTCTTCGGGCGATGCTGAAGGGGCTTCAGACGGAGCTGACGAAGAGCTATCCGGACGCTTCATTTCGTATATGCGTCGATAGCGCACCGATCCTTGAGCGGGCGTACGCCCTTCAGGCGGGGCTCGGCTGGTTTGGCAAGAACACCATGCTCATCGACTCGAAGCGGGGAAGTTGGTTTTTCATCGGCGCGCTCCTGACCTCGATACCGTTCCAACCCGACGAGCCGTCAGTCGGTGGTTGTGGAACCTGCACGAAGTGTATCGATGCTTGCCCGACGGGCGCTATCGTCCGCCTGGGCGAGCGGTGGCAGGTTGATTCGCGTTCCTGCATCAGCTACCAAACCATCGAGAAACGGGGCGAACTCGATCGCGACACCGACGGATGGGTTTTCGGGTGTGACGTCTGCCAGGAAGTGTGTCCGTTCAATCAGCCGCGGAGCAGTCAGCCGCTTCGCGCTGTGACGACGACAAACGTTGGTTTTCTCGACCGCCGCCCTATACCGAAAGCCGAGGTCCTTGCCGAGATCGGCGAAGACCAATGGGATGGCCTGACGCAAGGCTCCGCCATGCGTCGAACAGGCTATGAAGGTTTGAAGCGGAACGCTCGGGCGGCGCTTAGGCCATTACCCGGCCAGCGCGGCGAGTAACCGCCTTCTCGTAAAGCTCGATGTAGCGCTTGGCGCTGTTTCGCCAACCGAAGTCCTGCTTCATGGCTTTCAGCGTCATGTTTCGCCAGCCAGCCGTGCCGTAGAGGTCTTTGGCGCGTTGAACTGCCTCGACCATCTCCTTGCGAGATCGCTGATTGAACACGAAGCCATTGACTCGGTCCTGCACAGTGTCTTTGAGACCGCCAGTGGCGCGCACGATCGGCAGAGTGCCATAGCGCATCGCGATCAACTGACCAAGGCCGCATGGCTCAAACGACGACGGCATGAGGAACGCATCGCAACCCGAATAGATGTGCTGGGCGAGAACCTCGTCAAACGCGTTGAGGAACCGGAACTGGTTGGGATAGCTCTTCTCAATAAAGCGGAAACCTTCGATGATGGCGGGGTCGCCAAGACCTTGTACAACGAGTTGGATCGGCATCTCGAAGAGGTCGTGAGCGGCGCTTAGCAACAGGTCGAAGCCCTTCTGGCTGGAGATGCGACTGATCATGCCGATCAGCGGCGCTCCTTCGATGGGTTCCAACCCAAGTTCGCGCATCAGTTCTTCGCGGCACGCCTGTTTGCAGTCTAGCGATTCCGCTGAGTAGTTGGCGAAGATTCGCGAATCCGTCTTGGGGTTCCAAACATCATAATCCAGGCCGTTCAGGACGCCGAATAGGCGGTCGTTTTCAGCCAAGTAGCGGCTGAGGCCTTCGAGCCCGCAACCGTACTCTTCGGTTTGAATTTCCTGGGCGTAGTTTGGGCTGACGGTGTTGACGATGTCCGAAAACGCCATGCCGGCCTTGAGGAAGTTGACCTGACCCCATGCCTCGACTTGCTCAAAATTATAGAGGTCGTGCGATAGGTCGAGCCAGTCGAGCGACTCGACGCCGAACTCGCCCTGGTAGGCCATGTTGTGAATCGTGAAGACGCTGCCGGTGCGGTCCCAGATCGGGCCCACCTTTTCCTTCAGCATGACGGGCAGGAAGCCCGTGTGCCAGTCGTTTGCGTGGACGACGTTGGGAATCCATTTGATGAGTTCCATCGCCCGAAGAACGGCGGCCACGAAGAAGGCGTGGACTTCGCCGCCGGGCTGATAGAGGCTGGCGCTCGACTTCGACTCGGTAAACCACTCATCGGTCTCGATGAAGTAGTAGATCATTCCCTCGAATTCGAGTTGGTGGAGCGAAGCTTTCTTCGTCCACAGCGGATTCATGGTGACTTGGAAATCTTTGACGACGACCTGGGTCTTCCAGCGAGGATTTTCCGCAATAAGCTGATAGTAGGGAAGAATAACTCGGCAATCGGCGCCCAAGGCTCGAATAGCCTTCGGCAACCCTGCCGCTACATCGGCCAACCCGCCAACCTTGGCGAACGGCGCGACCTCCGCTGATACGTAAAGAACCCTCATTGCGTCAAGCCCGGGCATCAAAGAATGCCACTGAATGAGGTCTTCCATCATAGCTTCCGTAGGCTGCCTCATGTTTTTACCAGATATTTCGATTGCGGGAAGTCGTGCCTAGCATGAAACTATTCCACAGGTGTATGACGTACGACCAGCTATGAAGGGATATATTTGGCTTCTTGCCCCGTTGGCGCTGGTAGGTTGCGGTGATCTTAAAGTTGGTATCAACCTCCATGGGCTAGAGGGCCTAGACCAAAAAAACACGACAGTGGGAAATGGGACAGTCAAGGAAGAAAGTCGAACGGTAGCCGCGTTCGAAAAGGTCGCGGTCGGATCTGCGTTCCAGGTCGAGGCGACAGAAGGGAAGCAAACGCCGCTGACGATCTCGGCTGATAGCAATCTTTTGAGCCACATCAAAACCGAAGTGAGAGACAAAGTTCTTTACGTTGAAATCGATGGCTCTGTTTCGACTAAGCAGCCGATGAAGCTGAAGCTCTCGACGCCGACCCTTAAGGGTTTTGAGGCATCGGGGGCTACAAAGGTCAAAGTTCATCTGGCATCAGCCCACGACTTCGATCTGGGCGACTCTGGCGCATCAGAAGTTTCGGTGGATGGAACTGTTCGCAACCTGACGGCCGATCTTTCGGGTTCGAGTAAAGCCGATATTTCGGGGCGTTCATTCGGGAAAGTCACGCTGACCCTGAGCGGAGCGTCGCAAATGGAACTGGGTGGCCGTGCCGAAGCCCTTAACGCCGATTTGTCGGGTGCGTCGTCTTTGACTGGTGGTCTCAGCGGCAAAAGCGCCCAACTTGAGCTTTCTGGCGCTTCGAATGCTAAGCTCGGAAAGTTTGATGCGATGGCCAAGCAGACGTCGGGGGCGAGTTCCGTGTCCAGCGGTGACTAGGCAACCTGGTTTTCGGGTCGCTCCAGGCACCGCATGAATGCTTCGACGACGTTGGGATCGAACTGAGCTCCCGAGTTTTCGCGGATGGCTTCTAGCGCGGCTTCGGTCGTCCACGCCTGCTTGTAGCTCCGTTCGTGGGTTAGAGCGTCGAAGACGTCGATCACGGCAACGATACGCCCAGATATCGGGATGTCGTTACCTTTCAGCCCACACGGGTAGCCACGGCCGTCCCATCGCTCATGGTGGGAAAACGCAATCTGCTCGGCCATTGCCATCACGGAAGAATTGCTGCCCGAAAGAATCGACGCGCCGATCTCGGTATGTCGTTTCATCATCTCGAATTCCTCGGGAGTTAGCTTGCCCGGCTTGAGGAGTATTTCGTTAGAGATTCCGATCTTGCCGACATCGTAAAGCTGCGCAGCGAGTTGGATGTCGCGGACGAATGCTTCGTCCATTCCCAGTTCGGCGGCGAGAGCCGCCGAGAGAGTCCCGATGCGCTCACGATGGGTCTTGGCGTCTTCTTGAGGACATTCTGAGGGGCTAGCAAGCTTGCCGACAATCTCAAGTTCTTCGCGCTCGCGAAGTCGAAGCCGACTCTTCAACTCGGTTTCCGGCATGTTTCCTTCGACCGCAAGCTTTTTGAGAGCAAGCCTCATGCGGAGCAGGTTTTTGACCCTCATCGCTACTTCGATGGCTTCGAAAGGCTTGGTCAGGAAGTCGTGGGCTCCGAGGTTGATGGATTGTCGCCTGGTGGTGATGGTCGCATCGGCGGTCAGCACCATGATCGGGGTGAAAATCGTTTCTTCGTTTTGTGGCTTCAGCCGCTCAAGAATCTCCAGGCCAGAAATCTTGGGCATTTGGAGATCTAGAGCCAACAGGTCGATTTCGTTGCTGGTGATGTAATCCCAGCCCGCTCGAGGATCGGTGAAGCTGACGACGTTTGAGTAACCCGAGTATTCGAGAATACGCTGCAGCAGCAGAACGTTCGCCGGCTCATCGTCGATGATGCAGATACCGGCTTCAAGAAGATCCGAATCCCGCAGGATCATGCTGCTTTTCTTTCCTCGGAAAAGAGGCTGACCAGACTGTTAACATCAACAGGCTTTGTCACAAATTCGTCGGCTCCGAGGTTCAAAAGCTCCTCGACGACGTGCGGATTGGTCTCTGCGCTCATGATGACGATACGGGTTCCACCGACAGCTTCGTCGCTGCGGAGGCTGCTTAGGACGTCTCGACCGTTGATGTCGGGAAGGTCCAGATCGAGCAGAATCAAGTCTGGTTGGTGGGCACGGGCCATTTCGATGCCAATGCCGCCTTCTTTGGCGCTCAGGAGCGCGACTCCGCTCATTTTCTCGACAACCTTGGAGACATAGCGAAGGTTGACGACGTTATCTTCGACAAGCAGAATTTTGAAGGCGTTTGGATCGATGAATCCGACCTCGCTCGCTTCGTTAGAGTCCTTCGCCTCGGATTCGGACTTGACGATCGACGACTTGCGGAAGTGGATGGCGAAGGTTGAACCTTTGCCGTAGGTGGATTGGACTTCCATGCTGGCACCCATCGCCTCGACGAGGGTCTTCGACAGGGCCAATCCGAGCCCGCTTCCTTCTACCTGCGAGTTATCCGAACCCAGGCGGTCAAACGGCGTAAAGAGGCGGTCGAGATATTGCGATTCGATGCCGATGCCATTGTCGCTGACTTCGAGGATGAGTCCCTCGGCATGGTGATGCGCTCGCACTGTCACGCGGCCGCCAGCCTGGTTGTACTTGATGCCGTTTGAGAGCAGGTTGAGTGCAACTTGCTTCAAGCGTTGACGATCTGACCAAACGTCCGGGCAATTCAGGTCTTCGATCTCTAAGGTGATGCTGTTCTTGGTCGCGATAGGACCCAAGAGGGCGAAGGATTCTTCGATCACTTCGCGCAGGTTCACCTTCTCGACCGAGAGGTTTACCTTTCGGGTTTCGATTCGTGCGATGTCGAGAATGTCGTTGACCAAGTTGAGCAAGTGCCTACCCGCAATGAGGATTTGGCCAACGTTTTCTGCCTGGCGGTCCGAAATGACTTCCATTTCGAGGAGCTGACCGAAGCCGAGGATCGCGTTGAGCGGCGTTCGAAGCTCGTGGCTCATTCGCGAAAGGAATTCGCTCTTTGCCTCGTTGGCTTTCTCGGCTGCCTTCTTCGAAGCCAAAATATGGTCCGTTGCGTGCTTTCGGAGTTCGATATCGTGCGCAGTGACCACAATACCGTTGATTTCCGGTACGTCGGTCATGTTGGAAACCGTCACTTCGTACCAGCGGAATTCGCGATCCTTGTTCTCAAAACGGATTTCGATCGTCGCTTCCTGCATCGAGGTTTCGCGGGCAGCTTCGATGGCTTCCTTGAGGGCCAGCCGATCGTCATGATGGATGAAAAGCCCGATGTCGACGTTGAGGTAGTCGACTTCCTTCCAGCCCAGTTGGCTAGTGATTCGGCCGAGAACGTAGTCTACGGTGCCATTTTCGTCGGTGATCCAAACGATGCGTTGGACCAGACTGCCGATCAAACGTCGCTGTCGATCTCGTCCGCGTCGTCCAGAACGAATCAAAAAGAAGATGATCGTCCAGATACCGGCAATGAGCACAAGCGGAAAATCGAAGGCTTGGCGAGCTTGGGGCAAGTTCCAAATCGTTGAGAGTGGGTAGTCGCTCCAAAGTCGCCAGTCTGAGAACATGTGCGACTGTGCCAACCTTCGAGCCGAAGAGTAAAAATCGTTCGGGACAACCTCACCGTGCATCAGCTTGTCGCGGGTCGCGTCATCCAGGGCGTCCGTTGCACTCTGGGCTATGTACGAAGACGAGTTTGCTTCGACAAGATAGGTGCCTACGGGCAATCGCGAGCGGACCAACGTGGTCGGAATGGTTGACCAAGCGAGTCCAATAATTTTGCCATCGGATGAAATGATTGGCAAGGTCTTGCCGAGACTGCGACCATCGTTGAAGAGCGACATCGAGCCGTACTCCTCAATCGCCTTTGGATTGATGCCGTGGAGGTTGAGATCGGTCAACTGCTTCCAATGGCTCGCCAGGAATTCATCGAAACCGTACGCCTCGAGCGGCTTTTCCGGTCGATCCGTCATGACCGGGATGACGCGATGATCGGAAGGGTCGGTGGATACGAGTCCGTTTCGCTTGTGGTCGAAGAACCAGGCGTGGCCGCCGCTGGTGTTCGGATTATTGACAAAATGGGTTGTGCGCTCGAAGTCGGCATCGAACTGAGCATTTAGCTGAGCTTCGGCGAGACGAAGATTGAGATGAATCTCTTTTCGAGTCTCGTCGCGAAGAAAAAGGACGTTGCCGATGGCCCAGCTAATAACAATAGCCGTAAAAAATGCTCCTATGCCGAGCGGCAATAGGAATACCGTCATATTCGAGCGCAGGAATCGTGCCCAAATCCTTCTGCCAAACGCTCGAAAGTCCTTCGTCCTTGAAACCATTTCGCGCCCCAATAAGGGAGTCCAAGTACTTTATCGGAATCCCAATAGGGCGTCATCACGTTTTATCGAAATTTTGAGGGGAATCTCTTACGGGATTGCTTCAATGAGAACGGCGGTTGCTTCGCCGCCCCCGATACAGGGGGTCGCGATTGCATACTTGCCGCCTCGGCGACGCAGTTCAAACATGGCCGTCATCACAAGGCGTGCCCCGGTCATTCCAATGGGGTGGCCGAGAGCCACGGCACCGCCGTTGACATTCAGTTTTTCATGGGGAATTCCAAGCTTATCGCCACATCCAAGGGCGACCACCGCGAACGCCTCGTTGATCTCGAAAAGGTCGATGTCGCCTACGGTTAATCCGGCTTTGTCGAGCACCTTTTGGATCGCCACCGCTGGGGCCGTAGTGAACTTCACCGGCTCTTGGGCGTGGGTGGCGTAACCCCTTACTTTTGCCAGCGGTTTGATGCCTCGCTTGGTCGCCTCTTCGGACGACATGAGTACGAGTGCGCCGCCGCCGTCGTTAATCGAACTGGCGTTACCGGCGGTTGTCGGTCCCTCCTTGCTGAAGGCTGGGCGTAGGGAAGCGAGTTTGGCGAGGTCGCCGCCGCGCGACGGTTGTTCGTCCTGGGAGAACACGATGGGATCCCCCTTTCGCTGAGGGATTTCAACCGAAACAAGCTCGTCGTTGAACCTTCCCTCGGCTTGCGCAGCCTTGGCGCGAGCAAAGGATTCTGCTGAGAAAGCGTCGAGCTGTTCTCGAGAGTATCCGAGTTCGTTGGCGGTCGAATCTCCGCAGGTGCCCATGTGGCAGTTATTGTAGGGGTCCCAAAGGCCATCATGGATCATCGAATCGATGATGGTGCCGTTGCCCATTCGATATCCGGCGCGGGCTTTGTCCAGCACGTACGGCGCATTGGTCATCGACTCCATTCCGCCCGCCACCACCACGTTCGAGTCGCCAAGCGCGATGGATTGGGAGGCTAACATGACGGCCTTCATGCCCGATCCGCAGACCTTGTTGATAGTCAGGCACGGGACATGGGTAGGCAATCCAGCGTAGATTGACGCTTGGCGGGCCGGAGCTTGACCCATTCCACCGGTTAAGACACAACCCATGATGACTTCGTCCACGTCGTCTGGAGCGATTCCGGCTCTCTCGAGAGCGGCCTTGATGGCGAGAGCGCCGAGGCGCGGAGCAGGGAAGTCGGCGAGAGAACCCTGAAAGCTCGCGATCGGAGTTCGGGCGGCGGAAACAATCACTACGTCGTGCATGTCGATTTCTACTCCTAAGGGTACCCTTCAAGCTCAAAATTGAAACAGAAGGACCTTGTTTTCCGTAGTGCAAATTTGGTATTATTCAAATTCGCGCCTCTTGTCCTATGCTTCCCAATCCTGACATCCTAAACGACTATTCCCTCGGAAAGTTTGTGCTCTCCAATCTGGCCGCCAAGAGAGCCAAGCAACTTCGAGAGGGTGCGTTGCCGTTAGTTCAAATCGAGTCTCGACATCCGCTGACGATCGCTTTGGCCGAGATCGCGGCCGGCAAGATTGAGCCGCGCATGTTCGCGACTGGCGCCGACCTGATTGGGGATACCCTTGACGTTTCTAGCCTTGGCGACGACATTCTGGGCGGCGAGTTCGGAATGCTTCTTCCGGCCCTTGACGAAAACGAGTCGGTGCTCATCGATACCGAAGGCGTCGACGACCACGAGGCGGAGACAGAATCTGACACCGAAAGTTCGGACGACGACGGCGAACTGAGCCTTTCCGACCTTGCCGAGGGCGAGGACGAAGAAGAGACCACGCCCGTCGACAGCGACGAGGACACTTTGTCCTTGAGCGACATTGCCGAAGAAGAAGAAGCGCTGAGCGACGACACGGTTTCTGACGAGGAGTAACTTCCCAGATGGCTCAGCGTGACCCTTACGAGGTTTTGGGGGTTAGCCGCAATGCGAGCGCCGACGAGATCAAGTCGGCCTATCGCCGTTTGGCGCGGCGATACCATCCCGACGTCAATCCCGACGATCCGTCGGCGGAAGAGAAGTTCAAGGAAGCATCGAACGCTTACGAAATTCTGTCCGATTCGGAGAAGAAGGCGCGCTACGACCAGTTCGGGACTACCGACGGCATTCCCCAAGATCCATTCTTCGGCGGCGGTAACGTTGGCGGGTTTGGCGATCTCTTTGAGATGTTCTTTGGCGCCGCCGGCCAAGGCGGCGGACGTCGCCGCACCTCGGCCGTAGACGGCGATGACCTGCGGGCAGACGTTCCGATCACGCTGAAAGAGGTCCTCACGGGAGTTGCAAAAGAAGTCGAAGTTCATCGTAACTCGCAGTGCGACTCGTGCTCTGGAAGCGGCGTGGAAGGCGGCGGTCAGCCCCCGACGTGTACAAGCTGTCAGGGAACCGGCGTCGTAACCGCAGTCAAGAACACGTTCCTCGGCCAGGTTCGAACTCAGACGATGTGCCCAACCTGTTCGGGAACTGGTTTTATGATCACCAACCCGTGCAAGAAGTGCCACGGAAAGGGTGTGCGCCTGACCAAGGAGACGGTCAACATCAATATTCCGGCGGGCGTCGAAACCGGTTCAACCATCCATATGCCCGGTCACGGGAGCGATGGCATCCGGGGCGGACGTCCTGGAGACCTGTACGTCGTGATCCACGTTGCGGAAGACGGTCCGTTTGTTCGGCGGGGGCAGCACCTGCTGACCGGCTACGATATTTCAATCGCTCAGGCGGTTCTTGGCGACGAGGTTTCGATCGATGGCGTCGAAGGCGAACTTGAACTGGAGATTCCGGCCGGTTCGCAACCGGGCCAGCAAGTGGTACTCAAAGGTCAGGGCCTTCCGCCCATCCACGGCGGTAAGCGAGGCGACCTCGTGGTCGAGCTTTCCGTCCAAATTCCGACCAAGATTTCTGAAGCCGAAGCGAAGCTGATTCGCGAGTTTGCCGAGGTCCGCGGCGAGCGCGTCCCTAAGGAAAAGGGCGGCTTCCTCGACGGGATTTTCGGGAAGAAGAAATGAGCTGGGTCCTTGTCAAAGCCATCAAGCACGAGGCACCCGACGACTGGTCGCCAATCATCGACGTTTTCCGCGAGTATGGCATTGAAAATACGCTTGAAGAGAAGACGGCGCTAACCGGTTGCTATGCTGATGTGGACGGCGTGCAGGAGCGAATCGACGGCCTCCGCGAAGCCCTCTCCCCATTTGAAATCGACGAAATCATTACCGAGCCACTGGTCGAGATCGACTGGGAGAACGAGTGGCGAAAGCACTTCAAGCCCCGCCGCATCGGGGAACACTTCGTCGTCAAACCGACTTGGGAAGACTTTGAAAGCCTGCCGGGCGATCA
Source organism: Armatimonadota bacterium (assembly GCA_016125185.1). Classification (NCBI taxonomy): domain Bacteria; kingdom Bacillati; phylum Armatimonadota; species Armatimonadota bacterium. Next base: position 375,863 of record WGMG01000006.1, read on the forward strand.
CATCATCGTCCTTGATCCGGGGCAGGCATTTGGCACCGGCGATCATCCGACGACCCGCATGTGTCTGACATTCCTCGAAGAACTGGTCGGCCCGAACCACTCGGTCCTCGACCTGGGGTGCGGGAGCGGCATCCTGTCGATTGGCGCGAAGTTCATCGGTGCGGCGAAGGTACTCGCTATCGACATCGAGCCGCTAGCGGTAGAAGTTGCGCGCGAGAATTTCACACTGAATGGTGTTGAAGCAGAGGCAGCCGTTGGGGACGTGACCGAACTGGAGCTTGAATCCGGCTGGGACATCGTCGTCTCGAACATCATCAGCGCGACTTTGATCAATCTGGCCCCCGACGCACACTATGCTTTGAAGCCGGGTGGCAAGTGGATCGTGAGCGGCATCATCGACCAGAATTGGGCCGATGTGCAGAAAGCCGCCAAGACCTGTGGCTTTACGCTTGAGACTTTCCACCAAGAAGACGGCTGGACGGCTGGCGTCTTTAGCAAATGAAGTCGATCCGAGCTCTTCCGAGACTCTTCATTCCCGGAATGGAGATGGGTTCGCCCTTCGAGATTCCTCGACCAGAATTTGAGAAGCTCCACAACGTCCTACGCTTACGGAGCGGCGCGGAGATCGGCGTCATGCCGAACGACGGGTCGTTCTGGTTGTGCAAGCTCGACGGCCGCACGGCGGTTCCCATCGAAAAGCACGAGCCTCCAACCGAACCGGAACTGAGAATCACGATTCTTCAAGGATTGCCCAAAGGCGACAAGGTCGACGATATTATTCGCTCCTGCACGGAGATCGGCATAGCCGCCTTCGTGCTCTTTCCAGCCGATCGATCGGTGGTTCGCTGGGAAGCCAAGAAACTCGACGACAAAATGCGGCGAGTTCAGGCGGTGGCGCGCGAAGCGGCGGAAACGTCGTTTCGGATGCGAATCCCGACCGTCGAATACGTTCAGAACCTCGATGAGGCGTTGGCGAAGCGAACCGACATCGTGGCGTTGAGTGAACTGGAGAGCGTCTCGACGCCCCTTCTGGCGGCCGGATCGACGATTTCGTTGGTGGTTGGGCCCGAAGGTGGATGGGCCCCGCGTGAGGTCGAGAAGCTATCGCCCTACGCCTGTACGTTGGGACCAAGAGTGCTCCGCACCGAACACGCTGGCTTCGCCGCTGCCTCTCGGCTGTTGATCAGCTAAGCTTTCGGTGCGCCGAAGACCGCGGCCTTCATTCGGTCGTAGGCGATTTGCGAAAGTGTTTCCAGATTGACGACATCCTCGCGGTTGTAGGCGATGAGGGTCTTCAGAGCGCCTTCGTCGCCTCCTCGCTCGTATCGCCGCCACAGTGTGATCGCATCCCGCCCATTGAGGCCGTCGGTGTCGTCACCACGGGCGATTCCCAGTTCCTTTTCGATCTTCTTGAGTCCGCCCCGGAAGCCAATCTCGCGTAGAGTGGGGCAGAGATCGAGGTGAATTTGATCTAGAGGTATGCGGGGATACCGCTTCAAGATCATCGGCACGTCGAAGCCAGCGCCGAAGAACGTCACCATCATTCCGAAATCCGAAATCCGGTCACGGAAGCTTTCGAGGTCGTGTCCCTTCACGTAGCATTCAAACTGAACCCCATCATAGATGCCGATGGTTGTGATGGCATCGCCCGATCGTCCGCCGTCGGTTTCAATGTCGAGGTACACGCAAGTATCGCGAAAGTCGGGCCAGGCCCGCCAAGCTTGACTCAGGCCGAGGCCCTTAGCAAAGAATTGATGTTCGCGGTTCTCGAGCGCCTCGAACGATTTATTGAGGACCATGCGCACGATATCGCGCGAGGCTGCGCCAAACGGAAGGTCGTTGAGGCCATTAAGGGCATCGGTCCACGTCAGGCATCCACGATCCCATAGGGCGCGCTCCATCTGCGCGCCTATCCCAGGGACATGAATGAACGTGTTTTGAAGCAACGGAACTAGCCGCCGCCGTTGATGTGGACCTTCGGCGGGACGAAATTGTCGTTTCGGGCTGGGATCGAGAACTGCATTCCGCCCGTGCCCCAGTACATCTGCTGCTTGCCTTTGATCGTAAAGGTGCCAGTGTTCTGGTTCTTGTCGAACTCGCCGTAGAGTCGGCAGATGCCGCGGCCGACCCAATTCATCTTGAGGTCCTGGCCGAACCATTGAATCGCGCGGAACTTACCGTCCAGTGTCACCGTGCCCTGGCCGTGGAACACTACGCGGTCGCGCTTCTTATTGTCATATTCGACGCGAAGGCCGGTAGAAGCGGCGACGGGCGCAGCGCCCTCGTAGCCGACAACCAAGCAGGAGCCCTTAAAAGTCATCTTGATCTTGCCAGACGACTTGTCGTCGCCGGCACTCGTAATCTTAAAGGCACCGATGTTGGTCTGCATATCGACCTCACCGGTTTCCTGCGGAGCTTGCGCAAGGCTTGGGACAACGCTGACCAGCGCTAGACAGCAAAAGCTTAGGACCTTCGAATTCATTTTCTGTTCTCTAGTATGGCGAATTTCGTGCCGTACGGGAAACTTAGCATAGCGAAAACCGTATAAACAATTGGCGCTCGGCGTTTCGGGTACCTTAAATCCAACGATGAAAGCCTCCGCTGTCGTTCCCATAGTTGTGTCGTTTTTAGCGATCGGCATGGCGATGGCGTTCTTCCAAAAGAATGCGACGCCTTATATCACGGTGGCTGAAGCCCGCAAATTGAGCGGCGACCGCTTGAACCTCGGCGTCGAAATCGATAAGTCGACCATCCAACGGGATTTTAAGGACCATACGATGGAGTTCGATGGCCACGATCGCAACGGCGAGAAGATTCATATCAAGCACGTGGGCGACTTCGTGGACCTTTCGAAAGCTACCCGCGTGACCTGCATCGGCAAGTTGGAAGGGAACGAGTTCATCTCCCAGCAAATGCTCGTGAAGTGTCCGAGCAAATACGAAGAAGAAAAGAAATAAATGGATTCGCACCCTGCGCTTAACCTGCCGGATGCCCCGCAGTGGGCGATGTTTCTCGGACAATTCGGCAAGATCAGCGTGTACATGGTTCTCATCGCCTGTACCTTGGCGCTGGTCCTGTCGCTCTTGGATAATCCAAAGACGGCTCAGCTCCGACGCAACGCCTTTTACCTGGCCTGCATCGGCTTCTTCGCGGTTTTCATTTCCCTAGCGACCCTCTTCGTCAAAGACCAATTTCAGTTCCAATACGTCTTCAATCACTCCTCGAAGGACAATCCGATTTCCTATAAGATCGCGAGCGTGTGGACGGCCCAGCAGGGCTCGTTCCTGCTTTGGGCAGTGTACGGGAGTCTTTTCGGACTGTTGACGGTTGCGAAAACCAAGTCCTACGAGCGTTGGTACACCGTCGCTTACATGGTGTTTCTGGGTTCGCTGGCCGGAATTCTGGCCTACGACAGCCCCTTCAACATCTTTCCCGACCTCATCGCGAATGGCAAAACGATGATCCCGCCGGAAGGCTCGGGCATGGTTCCTGGACTCCAGAACTACTGGGTCGTCATCCACCCGCCGATCATCTTCCTCGGCTTCGGAAGCCTGACGGTGCCGTTCGCTTACGGTGTCGCCGCGATGCTGTCGGGCAACGCAACCGACTGGATCAAGCAATGCCGCGCACCAGTGCTCTTTGGTCTGAGCGTGCTCGGTTTGGGCATCTCGCTCGGTGGATTGTGGGCGTATGAAACCCAGGGTTGGGGCGGCTTCTGGGCGTGGGACCCGGTCGAGAACGTCTCGCTCGTGCCGTGGCTGTTCATGGTTGCTTTGTCGCACGGCATCATTGTGCAAAGCGCGAAGGGAATTTGGAAGTCGGCCAACCTCTTCCTTTCCGGCCTTCCGTTCGTGAGCTTTGTTTACGGAACGTTTTTGACGCGAAGCGGCCTGCTCGACAAGGTTTCGGTCCACTCTTTCGCCTCGATGGACGGAACCGCTCGCTCCATCCTGAAATACTTCCTTTGGGGTCTGGTCATCGCCTTCGCGGTTCTATTTGCGATGAAAGGCACGAAGATCGGCAAGTCGGATGAAGCCAAGCCGGCGGCAGACACGCCGGGCTACAACCGTGCCAGCTTCTACCAACTCGGAACCCTCAGCCTCTGCCTGATGGCGTTTGTCATCTCCATCGGCATGTCGTGGCCGGTCATCACTGCTCTTCGGGGCGGACAAGGTGCCGCGGTCGAAGCCGGTGTCTATCACAAGTCGGTCTTTTGGTTCTTCGGCGCGGTGATGCTAGCGATGGCCATCGCCCCGTTCGTGTCCTGGAAGAAGGAACAACTGAAGTCGATCCTGGGTCGGTTTTGGACATTGGGTAGCATTTCGCTCGGCCTAGTTGGCGTGTTCCTACTCCTGCCCAAGCTTTCACCTGACTGGGGAATCCGCATCGAGCCAGGTGCGACCGCCGATGGATTCTGGAAGGGAAGCACGATTCCACTTCAGTTCACTATCGCCGTTCTGCTCTTCTTCTGCACCTTCGTGGCGATCACCAACATGTGGCGCGCCGTCGAGCTAGCCCGAAAATCCAAGCTCGGCATTGGACCATTTATCGCCCACTTCGGTATTGCCGTCATGCTCAGCGGGCTGATTATTTCCAAGGGGCTGGAGCGCACCGACAAGACCGTGGTTCGCGAGGGCGAACCGTCGACGGCGTTGGGCTACAAGATCGCCTTTAAGGACTACAACCCAGACAAGTATTACGACCGATCCAACGTGGTGAAGTTCGACGTGATCGACCCAGAAGGGAAGCAACACGAGATCGACCCGAACCTGTATTACTATCAATCGGGCGACCAGGACGAAGCCCAAACGTGGCCGTACATCGAGCGAAGTTGGAGCCACGACATGTACTTCTTCATGCAGAAGCCGGAGGTCGAATTCTTCGATACGCCCATCACGCTCAAGCCGGGCGAAAAGAAGGTGGTCGGCAAGGACATGACGATTGAGTACACCAACCTGACGCACAAGGGGCAGTTGGGAGCGATGGGGGTTCAGTTCCTTGCCAACGTCAAGGTGTCTTACGCGGCCAACTCGCACTCGGCGATTCGCACCTATGAAGCTAGCCCGTCCCTCAAAATGACGGAGAACGGTCTTCAGCCGGACTTGCCTGTCCTCAGCCCCGACTTTCGCATCGCGATGACGGCGATGAACGCCAACGACAAGTCGGTCAATATCCAGCTTTTCTGGGCTCCGCCGCTCTATCCCATCCAGATTTTCTACAAGCCGCTCACATGCCTGGTTTGGATCGGAACGGGCATCTTCACCATTGGCGGCTTGCTTTCGGCGTTCTATCGAAGAATGGTCGTAAAGGCTCCTGAGGGTGAATTTGTGGAAGAAACTGCCAAAATGACTGGTAAGGACGGAAATGCGCCTCTCGCAACTGCTTAAGGCAAAACTTCATCACGCTCGGATTACCTACTGTAACCCGGACTACGTCGGCTCGATCGAAATCGGGCGCGATCTCATGGAAGCGGTTGGGCTTCAGGACGGCGAATTGGTTCACATTTGGGAAGTGGACGGCACTTCTCGAATCCAGACTTACGCCTTTGCCGGTCCGCGCGGGACCATCGGCATCAACGGCGGCGCAGCGCACTTTTTTACGACTGGCGAGCGAGTGATCATCGCGGCTTTTGATTTGACCGACGAACCGATCGTCCCAAAGATCGTGTTGCTGGGTGAGAACAACGAGATCGTGCGCGACATGACGCCGTTCAGCGTTTTGGGTTAGGGCCATCAACTCGCCCAAATATTCTGGGTATACTTTGCGAGTTCTCTGAAGACAGCAGGTGGAAACTTAAAGTTCCGGCAAGCCGGAACGCCAGCCGAGGGGTGAAATGACGGTTCTTCGAACCCGATTCGATGGCACTCGCCATCCTCTTCTGCACGTTTCCCTTCCGTCCTCGTGAGATCAAGTGCAGATATTATGCCCACAGCAGAAAAGGCACAAGTGATCGAGCAGGCGAAGGAGTGGTACTCCAAGTCGGCAGGCATTATCTTTGCAGACTACCGCGGTCTATCCGTGAAAGAGATGCAGGGACTTCGCAGCAACCTCCGCAAGACGGGTGGCGAAATCCATGTCATCAAAAACACGCTGTTTAGAATCGCGGCAGGCGAAGATGTCAATGCTTTCCCGGATGAGTTCCACAACGGCACAACCGCATACGCGTACGTTTTTGAAGACGAAGCGGGTTGCGCCAAGACACTGCTTGATTTTGCTAAGTCCAGTAAGAAGCTCGTCGTAAAAGGCGGCTACTTTGGCGGCAAAACAATGACGGCAAACCAGGTCGAGGCGCTTTCTAAGCTGCCCCCGCGAGATGTTCTTATCGCGCAGGTCATCGGCACTATTGCTGCTCCGCTCAGTCAACTCGCATCGACAGTCGAAGCGATCTATGCGCAACCAATTCGCACGATCTACGCTGTCGCCGACAAGGCCAATGGAGAAGCCGCTTAAGCAGTCAACCGAATCTCGTAAGGATTCCCCGACAATTTTAAGAAACAAAAGAAAGAGAAATGGCTACCACCATCGAAACAATCGTTGAAAGTATTAGCGGTCTGACCGCAATCGAGCTCAGTGAGCTCAAGACCGCCCTCGAGGACAAGTTCGGCGTTACCGCCGCTGCTCCGGCTATGGGCATGATGATGGCCGCTCCGGCCGCTGGCCCTGCCGCCGAAGTCGAAGAGAAGACCAGCTTTGACGTCATCCTGGCTGCTGCCGGCGATGCCAAGCTGAACGTCATCAAGGTCGTCCGCGAACTGACGGGCCTCGGCCTCAAGGAAGCCAAGGACCTCGTCGACGGCGCCCCGCAGCCGGTCAAGCAGGGCGTTGGCAAGGACGAAGCCGAAGCGATCAAGAAGCAGATCGAAGAAGCCGGCGGTAAGGTCGAAGTTAAGTAACGGAGATCGGGGCTCAGAATTCAGAGCTCAGCGAAGAAGCCTCTCGGAATTTCCGAGGGGCTTTTGCTTTTGGCTAAGGGGCATGACTACTTATTTGCCGGAACCCAATCCCCGGTTCGCGATCAATGCTTGAACCTGTTGAAAGCCGTCGCTCACCGGCCCCTTCGCCATTCGAAATAGATCGAAGAGGCAAGCGGTCTGGTCGAAGCCAAGCGGTCGACTCAGGCTATATGGCCAAAAAACAAGTTAGAGGCGCTTCAGCTCTACGATCTTTGTTTGACCGTGATGGTCAAGATTGAAGAAGAGATCTCCGGCCTCGTCCAATGCAATGAAAGGTAATGATCGCTCCTCAGAATAGTAAGATACCTCTCGGACACCTAAGCTCTTGAACGTACTTTCGAGATCATAGGCTTTACCTTGGGAAATCAAGACCAAAGAATACTTATACGGATATCTCTGACCTACCTTAGTTGCATCGTTCCGGCCCACCGAAAGAATGATTTCTCCACGAGAATTAGCCGAAACAACATTGAAGGTCACGATATTCTCCGGAATAGGCAATTCGGTAAATTGACCGTCGGCATATTGCCACAATTTCGACTTCCAATCGTTGGCGTCACGAAAGACGATACGGGACTTTGACACCGCCAGTTCTGGCGCCAAAATATCTCTCGGTAGGTCCGTGGTTCGAACCTGACCATCCTTGATCAGGCAAATTCGAGCGCAAGGATTGACCATCGAGAAATCTTTTTGGACGACGACCGTGCCTAGACCGGTGGATTGTTGAAGAGAAGAATATGTGTTGCGAATCGAGCTGATTTCGGTCAGCGATTGGCCTTTATAGCTAAATGCCTCGGTCTTGTCGCTGACCCAAAAAAATCCGTCATCGGTTACAAAGCCAGTAGGTTGTTCCCCAATACGCCAAGCCTTGAGAGATTCAGACTGCACAGAAGAGGATTTTGAGTCATAGATGCTTCTACCATCAGATTCCACTGAATAGGCTTCCTTGGCGCCAGTTATGCGTACAACCTTGCCGGAGGCGGTTAAATGAATATCCAAGGCCGGAAGACAGGCGTCAGTCTTTCCATTTTGGTGATAGACCTTGTCGGTTCGGCCAACAGGGTTGCTCGTGACCGAGTACCTTCCGTTGTCGAGTTCCTTCACTATCTTGGCTGGCACGGAACCGTAGCTTGCCATGAGCATGTCACCGTCTTCTGACACGTCGCGAATCCAGCCATTGCCGAAATCAATTCGCCGAAACTTAAGTTCGGAAGGATCGCCGGTTTGAAGGTAAGGACCCGGAAGGACACCTAGTGTCCCATGCACGTAATCCTCATAGCCGTTCGCCAACTGTGAATTGAGCCGATGATTTCGATAAGCCGCGTATCCAAAATAAGCCGCGATCGCGACAATTGCCGCTGAGATAACTTGTAGCGCTCTGGATATCAGTGGATGCACGGCTGGCTTATTATACGCGCGACTTATTACCAGATCTTCGTAGCCGTTGGCCTCCAAGGTAGATTTCCAATAGCTTGAAGTTTGTGACAAAGAGGGTTTATAGGGCAGTGTCGATAGGGCCTTGGAATCGGGCATTTCAGGCTTACGCCGATCACTTGACGCGACTCAAGGGTATCTTGCCTGACCACGTGATTTAGCTTGCCGACCCCGCTCTCCTAGACGACGGATTGTTACTCTTCGTCGACCATGATCGTAAGGCCAAGACATTAAAACTCACCATGCGATGCGGGAATTTCCAGGTCGGATATTACAATGTGGAAGTCACGTATGAAGGAGCGCGTCTAACCTCCAGAAGCAACTTGGTTCTTAACCAGATCGCCCAGACAACACGCGGTGAGCATGATTTTATGCACGACATACACTTTCACGAAGTGGCCGCTTTGAAGGGTGGGCGAATATGCCACCGCTACCTCTTCAATCCTGGGATCCAATTTGCGATCATGTGTAGGTCGTTGACATGGATAAGAGACCCGCGAGATGACCGACAGTTTAAGAGCCGTGCCAAATCGATACCCAAACGGACCGACGGCGAGCATAAGCCCTTAGCGGTAGACATGGGCAACTGGGATTTGTCGGCCCGAAGTATTTATCATGTACACTTCCGCGTTGGCATCATGAGCGAGCGAGAAATTGTCGAAAACGTCCTCAAAGCGTTGACCCACCACCACGGCTTGGAGGGAAGACTCGTAGATCAGTTCGTTGGGTTTGTCATCGGGGCTCATTCAAATCCTGAGTGGCTAGAGGATCATGAGATATGGTCGTTCGACCTAAGAGAAAGTGGCCAGAATGTGTTCCAAAGGTTTGGGGATCAAGGTCGGATCTCTCAAGTCGTGAAGTATCGCCTCAAAGATAATGAGAGCGCTTTGACTGAGGCGTCCGACTTCCTCGAATTCCTCCATTTTTGCGCTCGGGTCAGACTGTCTTGCCCTAAAGAGCTTGGAACGTCCATTGCCCTGGCGACAAGATATGTCGTCAAAAGTGAACTAAGCACTTTGGCCGATGGAATGAGCATCGCCGAGTTTAAGGAACATCAATTGCTGTTGCTGACTTCTCTGGGGCCGATCCTAACGGCTTACGATGCAATGCTGATAGATTGGGCTTGATAATGACGTACAACATCCTCCTGCTAAAGGACATTTTGATTGTCACCGACCACTTGGACATGCGATTCGCGGGACAATCCGAAGCACCCGGTCAGTACGAATATTCTTTGAATTACATCGGTAAGGTCGCGAGCCGTTCGGCTGTCGGTTTCGCCAGAGTATTTGGAAGCTTTGCCGTAGCTGTTTCGGCCGGTTTGGTCCATACGGAAACCGGTTTGACGGCGAGAAAGCTTATTGCGGATCGGGTTGAATGCTCTGACGAAATGAAAGTGGACCTATTGAGAACGATGGGCATTTACATTACTGCTTTGCGAACGCTCAGCGAGTTTTCGCCAAACGGTTCGTCCGACTTGATCACAGATAGCGAGGGGAAAGCCAACGATCGATAGTTGGCATTCCCCTAAGTCGCTACGAAGCCGTTAATGCTCGATCCAGATCGGCGATGAGGTCGTCAATATTCTCCAGACCTACACTCAACCGAATGAAGTCGGGCGTGACGCCGGTCGCGAGTTGCTCGTCTGGGTTCAACTGCTGGTGCGTTGTCGAGGCGGGATGGATCACCAGCGATTTCGCATCGCCGATATTCGCCAACAGAGAAAACACCGAAAGCTGATCGATGAACTTCAGCGCGGCGTCGTAGCCGCCCTTGATGCCGAATCCGACCAGCGCGCCGTATAGGCCGCGGTAGTGGTACTTCTTCGCCGTCTCGTGGTCTTTGTGCGTGGTCAGGCCAGGGTAGGTGACCCAGGTCACGTTTGGATGCTTGCTCAGGAACTCGGCGACTTTCGCCGCGTTGCTCGAATGCCGCTCCATCCGCAACGGAAGCGTTTCCACTCCTTGCAGGATCGCCCATGCGTTGAAAGGCGAGAGCGCCGCACCGGTATCGCGCAAGCCCTGAACCCGGGCCTTAATGCCGAACGCCACGTTGCCAAGACCGGGGAAGTTACCGAAGACCTCCCAGAACTTGAGGCCGTGGTAGGAAGGATCGGGTTCAGTGAAGTTGGCGAACCGACCGTTGCCCCAGTCGAAGTTGCCACCATCGACGATTACGCCGCCAATCGAAGTACCATGCCCACCGAGGAACTTGGTGGCCGAGTGAATGACGATGTTCGCTCCGAGCTTCAGCGGCTGAATGAGGAATGGCGTAGGCGTGGTGTTATCGACCACGACAGGAATGCCGTGCTTCTTGGCAATCTCCGAAACGGTCTCGAACGGGAAAGTGTCCAGCTTGGGGTTGCCGACGGTCTCGCCGTAGATGGCCTTCGTCTTGTCCGTAATGGCGGCTTCCAGCGCCGCTGCGTCCGTCAGGTCGACGAACTTTACCGTGATGCCCCACTTGGGGAAGGTGTAGTGAAAAAGGTTGTAGGTCCCGCCGTATAGCGAGTTCGACGAAATGATCTCGTCACCCTGCTCGGCGATGGTGGTCAGAGCGAGAGTGATCGCCGCTTGGCCCGAAGCCGTCGCGAGCCCAGCCGTGCCGCCTTCGAGGGCCGCCACCCGCTGCTCCAACACGTCGGTGGTTGGATTCATGATTCGCGTATAGACGTTGCCGAACTCTTGGAGGGCAAAGAGTCGCGCGGCGTGTGAGGTGTCGTCGAAGACGTAGCTAGTGGTCTGATAGATCGGCACCGCCCGCGATTTTGTGGTCGGGTCGACATTTTGACCGGCGTGAAGCGCGAGGGTTTCGAAAGATGGTGTGGTGTTCGTAGTCGTACTCATGCATGTATTCTGTGCTTGAGGTGGAGCGAAAGTCTGCCTGGAATTACAACTTCTATTCATTCATTAGGAGGAAAGCTCCGACGGCCTTTCGATAGTCAAGGCAAGAGGCGATTCTTTCTCGCAACCCCAATCAAAACGGATAAGCCGAATCGACGGCAAACTGCCGACCGCTGACTGTAAACTAGCAAAATGACTGCCCCCAGCATCCGGGATTTTGACTTTGCCGGAAAAAAGGTCCTCGTTCGTTGCGACTTCAATGTCCCCCTCGAAAACGGGCAGATCACCGATGACCGCCGCATCAGCGAGGCGATGCCGACCATCCAATACCTGCTGGAAAAAGGAGCCGCCGTCATCCTGTGCAGTCACCTTGGGCGGCCCAAGGGCGGACCAGCGCCCGAGTTCTCGCTGAAGCCGGTGGCCAACCGCCTGTCCGCCTTTCTCTATAAGGAAGTTCGGCTCCTTCCCGATTGCGTCGGGCCGGAAGTCGAAGCCGCTTGCCAGGCGCTCAAGCCCGGCGACGTCGTTCTGCTGGAGAACGTCCGCTTCCACGCCGAGGAAGAGAAGAACGATCCTGCCTTTGCCAAACAGCTCGCCTCGCTCGCCGATTTCTACGTCAACGACGCCTTTGGCACTGCCCACCGGGCTCATGCTTCGACCGCCGGAGTCGCCGACTATCTGCCGAGCGCGGCTGGATTCTTGATCGACAAGGAGATCGAGTACCTCGGCAAAGCCGTTAATGAACCGAAGCGCCCGCTCGTCGCCGTCATGGGCGGCAGTAAGGTCCACGACAAGATCGCCCTCATCGACAACATGCTCCCGAAGGTGGATCGCCTTCTGATCGGCGGTGGCATGGTGTTCACCTTCCTGAAGGCGCAGGGCAAAGAGATCGGCAAGTCCCTTCTGGATGCGGAAAGCGTCGACTACGCTGCGGGTTTGCTGAAAAACAACCCCGACAAGATTCTCCTGCCAACCGACGTTGTGGTGGCCCCCGAGTTCAAGGCGGACTCGCCCGCCACCATCGTGTCTGTCGATGCGATCCCCAGTGATCAGCTTGGACTCGACATTGGCCCGACTTCCTCGGCGGCGTTTGCCGAGGTGATCCACTCGGCGGGAACCGTCATTTGGAATGGACCGATGGGCGTTTTCGAGATGGACGCCTTTGCCAACGGCACCAAGGCGGTGGCCCAAGCGATGGCCGAGTCGAGCGCGTTGACGATCGTCGGGGGCGGCGACAGCGCGGCTGCGGTCGAGAAATTTGGTTTTGCCGATAAGATGAGCCACGTCTCCACCGGTGGTGGGGCGTCGCTTGAGTTCTTAGAAGGAAAACAGCTTCCCGGCATCGCGGCTCTTGGAAAGATGAACGGCTAAGGGTCCAAAAGTCACGGCAAACTGCCGACAGCTGACTGTAAACTGACGGCATGATCACCGCCCTTGCCGCTTTCGTTCTCGGCGACGTCCTCGGCCACAAGCTCGAATACAAAGTCGGCAACGACTCCTTCGTCGGGTACGTTGCCAAAGCCGCGCACTTCAACTCGTCCAAGCCCGTTATCTACGTCGTCCAAGATTGGAACGGTGTCGATGCCCACGAGGAAGAGGTGGTGGAAAAGCTCGCTCACCAGGGCTACACTGCCTTCGCCATCGACATCTACGGCAAAGGCGTCCGACCGCATTCGGTCGAAACCTGCTCTGCCGAGTCGGGCAAGTATTACGAGGACTCGGCCCTCTTCATGAAGCGCATTCAGGATGGCATCAAGGCGTTTCCGACCAAGGGCAAGAAGTTCCTCGTTGGCTACTGCTTCGGCGGTAGCGGAGTGCTTGAGTTTGCTCGTCGCAATCTGGGCGCTTACGGAGTCGTGTCGTTCCACGGTGGACTCGCCAGTCTCAGCCCAAAGCCGGCCAAGAAGATCAACGCCCGTGTGCTCGTGCTCCACGGGGCGGACGATCCCTTCAATGATCCGAAGGATGTCGAGGCTTGCAAGAAGGAGTTCAAGGTCGCCAAATCGTTCAAGTTCGTGTCGTATCCCGGCGTCGTCCACGCCTTCACGGTGAAGGATATGGGCTTCCAAGTCGAAGGTGCGAAGTATGACAAGAACGCCGACGAGAAGAGCTGGATTGAGTTGCTGAAGTTCTTGATGGCGAACGCTTAACACAGGGCAGAGGGCTCGCTTCGCTAGGGCACAGGGCAAGCGAAGCGAGCCCCCGCCCTGGTTCGGTGTATAGTGAAACCATGATCGTTTCACTCGCATTTGTGCTGGGTCAGCAACTCGGCAAAGCCATCGAATACAAGATCGGCGACGAGCCGTTCGAGGGCTACGGAGCCCACGTTCGGGACTCGAAAGCGACCATCTACGTCATCCAGGATTGGGACGGCGTCAATGAGCACGAAATCAACGTTGTGGAGAAGCTGGCGGCAGCAGGTTACTCGGCCTTTGCCATCGACATTTATGGCAAGGACCACCGGCCGACCAGCGCCCAAGCCAACGGCGCGGAAGCCCGCAAATATTATTCCGATCCAAAGCTTTACATGGACCGAATCCTAGAAGGCGAAAAGGTCTTCAAGCCGGAAGGGAAGAAATTCTTCATCGGGTACTGCTTTGGCGGCAGCGGTGTGCTTGAGTTTGCCCGGCGAAACCTCGGTGCCGATGGCATCGTTGCCTTCCATGGCGGCCTGAAGCCGCTCGACCCGAGCGAGAAGGAAACGAAGATCGACTCCGATGTCCTGGTTCTCAACGGTGCGGACGACCCAGGCTCTCCTCCCGCCGTTCGCGATGCGCTGGCCGAGGAGTTCAAGGTCGCCAAGTCATTCCAGCAAATCAACTATGAGGGCGCGGTTCACGCATTCACGGTCAAAGCCGCCGGTCCGCGCTACAACGAGAAAGCCGACAAGGCCAGTTGGGGCGAGTTGATGGGCTTCCTTAAGAAGTATGTGAAGTAGTCGGCAGTCGACAGAAGGTTCTGCCGACTGCTAACTGGAAGCTGTGGACTCGCCGTTAGCTCATCCAGTGGACTTCGTGGTCGCCGTTCAGAATCTGAACCAGGTTCACTTGGCCGTCGTGGTAGCTCATGTGCAGAGCCGACCAGCTACAAAGGTGAGCCTTCGTGACTTCCATGCCCCATGGAGCCGTGATCTTGGTCATCCAGTCGTCCGTCGAAACGCCTTCGATGGCCGAGCAGACGTCAGCGACGCTGGCGTCCAGCTTAGCTTTGGCGATGTCCTTCGAGCTGATCGACGCGGCGAACGCATCTCGCTCTTCCGGCGTAGGGAAGCCTTTCGATTCGCCGCGCAGAAGCGAAGCGACGAGGTGGTTGAAGCCGATGACCTCTGCGGTCATGGCCAGGACCGATCGCGACTTTCCTTCCTGCGTACAGGTGCAGATGTCGTCGGTGCTGGCTTCGATGTCGCGCCCGTAAAGGTAGCCGCACTCCTGGACGATGCCAGTCAAAACGGAGGCAACAGCGTTGTTGGTAGTAGTTTCCATAGTTTTTTCTCCAAGACGCACCCAATGCAAACAGTGCGTAATGCCGGAAAGTTCACCAGGGTAGGGCACCTCAAGTCAAGGGGCGCGCATTAAGGATCAGACCAAAGTTCCGAAACCGGCGCTACATCCGCTCGGGCGCGCTCACGCCCAATAGCTGGAGCGTGGTTTGCAACGCCTTTCGCGTGGCTCGGCAGAGGTCCAGTCGCGCATTGGTAAGGTCTGGTTGATCCTCCTGAATCACCCGGCAACCATCGTAGAAATGGTGGAACGAGCGCGCCAGTTCGATCGCATAAGTCGCCAAGCGGTGGACTCCGTAGTCTTCGCTGGCGCGTCTGACCTCGTCCGGCAGATCGACAATCTTTTTGATCAACGCCTTCTCACGATCGTGGGTCAAGAGTCCGCTGTTAGACTGCTGACCGCCAACTGCCGTTTGCTGACTCTTGGCGAGAATCGAACAGATTCGCGCGTGGGCGTACTGTACGTAGAACACCGGGTTCTCGTCGCTCTGTTTTTCGGCGAGGTCGAGGTCGAAGTCGAAGGTCGTATCGTGGCTTCGCATCAGGTAGAAGAATCGTGCCACGTCTTTGCCCGCCGATAGTTGGTCGGACTCTGAGCCCTCTGGCTTCAGCTTGACGCCAATCTCGCGCATCAGGTCGATGAGTGCGTAGATATTTCCGTCGCGTTTGCGCATTGGCGCCGGCTTGCCATCCTTCAAGAATCGAACGAGTTGGTAGATTTGAATCTCAAGCTTTGCCCTCGCTTGGGCAAGTGCCTTTTCGCAGGCCTCTTTTTCGCTGGAGTCGCGATAGAGTTTGGCTTGAACCGGGTCTTCTAGCGGTTCACCAACGATCGGCTTTTCCATCATCATGGCCGCCACGACGGCGGTGAGTCGCCCGATGTAGCCGTGGTGGTCGGGGCCAAGGATGGTGATGAGCTTGTCGGCACCGGCTGGGCGATTGAACTTGTCCTTGTGGTACGCAACGTCGCTTGCGATGTAAGTAAGGCGGCCGTCGCGACGGCGCACGACGCGGTCCATGTCATCGCCGAGCTTGGTCGAGCGGAGCCAGAGGGTCTCCCCACTGTTCCCCTCCTCACCCGGAGAGGCATCTGGGTTGGGTGCCTCTAATGGGTCAGGGTCGGCAATCGAGCCCTCCATCGACGGCGCGGCAAGCGGCATGATGGTCGGTACCAGGTCGTCGAGGTTGGGTTCTTCGCCGTGCTCGTCTTCGTTCTCCATCGCGGCGGTTTGCGACTCGAACAAGACGTCTTCGATCTTGAATCCCTTCGCCAGCTTCAATTTGGCTCGGGTCGGCAAGTAGTCAGCAATGCCTTTCTCGATCATGCCCGCGATTTCGGTCTCGACGTGGCCGTTATCGTGAAGCGATTGCTCCGAATACCAGGTGTCGTACTCTACGCCAAAGGCCGACAAAGCCTCTCGCTGGGCATCGAGCATCAGGTCTTGCGTCTGCTGTTGGTACCAGGTGATCTCGCGGCCCTTCTCAGAGACCTTCGCAGCCACGTCGTAAACGTAGTCGCCTTTGTAGCCGTTGTCGGGTACGGGGCGACCTTCGACAATAGCCTTCACCGACTCGGCAAATAGCGCCATTTGCGTGCTGCTCACGCCGTCGTTGATGTAGTACTCGCGGTGGATGGTGTGCCCCACCGCCTCCAAAACGTTGCACAGTGTAGAACCGTAAGCGGCACCTCGTCCCGAGCCGATGGTGATCGGCCCGTTCGGGTTGACCGAAACGAATTCGACGTTGATCTTGAGCGGGTTGGGCGTCCGCGAAGCTGATTCAAGCTTGAAACCATCCTGCAAGACCGTCGGTACGTAGCCAGCCACAAAGGAAGGCTCCAAACGTAGGTTAATGAACCCCGGACCGGCGACATCGACGGCGGTCAGGACAGAACCGTACCTTTCCAACAGCTTGGCCGCCAGCATCTCGCCGATCGCGCGGGGGTTCTGGCCCGCCGCTTTCGACGCGACCAGCGCGAAATTGCATGCAAAGTCGCCGTGGTCGGCATTCTTCGGGTCGGCGATTTCGACGGGGATGCTGAGAACTTCGGCAGGAAGCCGCCCCTCCCCGATGAGCTCGGAGATGACGACGACGAAAAGTTCGGAAAGCTTCGTTCTTAGCAAGCCACCTAGTTTACTAGAGTGCGGTATCTTGTAGGTTGTCTCGACCACCACGGGAGTACATGTGGGCCTGTAGCTCAGTGGTCAGAGCGGACGGCTCATAACCGTTTGGTCGGGGGTTCAAACCCCCCCGGGCCCACCATTTCTACCTCTCAGTTGGCAGTTGTTAGCCGACAGAATGTTCCCAAAAAGTCAAACGGGCATATAATGGCCTTATGTGGCCCTTGGGCACCGGAGGAGGCTTCAAGTTTGTCCGGGAGGGAAACGGCAAGGCAGAATTTGCCATCTTGGCTTTTGCTGGCCTGGTCTTTGTTGGCCTCCAAGGCTACGTCATCGGAGTGGCTTTCATCTTGGCCGCTATTTTTTGGTATTGGGTTCGAAATTACGGTCAGACCAAGGAAGTCCCCAACTCTTACCAGTCCGACGAATTCAAGCCCTTCTTTGTCGGCAAGATGAATCAGAACGTTGAGTCCGAAAGGCGTGAGCCCAATTGGTTAACGAAAAGCATGACGATTGGCGAAGCTCGGTCTACCTTCGCCGCGTTAATTATCTTTGACTTACTACTGTTCAGATTGGGGATCGTCGAAGCGGTTGTCGATCATAGCTACAAGCTGATCATCGTCTGCATTCTGATTCTGGTTGGGGCGATGCGGTTCCTTTCCGAGTTCACGAGTACGATTTAGTCGCTATTTTTCAGGAGGGTCGGTCACTCTTCCTCGAGCAACATGGCTGACTAGTAGCCAGCCTCTGCCTTTGCCCAGAGGGCTTCCTGGTGAAGCAGATTTTCTCGAATCGCTTTGGGCTCGCCGGAAGCGTTTTCGTCGGCTTTGACCGTCCATCGCTTGCCGTCCATAGAGAGCTTCAGACCGGCCAACTTCAGGACTTCTTCGGCGGGTAGCTCGCCCGGCTTCATGACCCATTGGTCGTAGAGTGCACCGAGATCCTTGCCTCCAAACTTGACTAGTTGGCGGCGAATTTCGCCGTTGGGAAACGCCTTCCCGCCTCTGCAGATGGACCAGAGACCCTTTTCCACGTCATCCAAGGAGCGACGCCCCTTGCTCTTTGTGCGAATCTCGATATCAAAGAGAAGGCCCAGGGTCCATCCGGTTGGATAGTAGTTGACCTTGTAGCCACTACTCATCGAGTTGACGGCGTCGGGGGTACGGTAGCCGGAATCCCAAGGGCTGACGTTGAATCGTTCTGCATTCGAGCGAACCGCCGAGATTTCGCCTCCGATCTCATTCAGAAGGTCTTGGGACGATCCGTATCCGGCACGGTAGGGAAGCATAAACGCATAGTAGTCAGTGACGCCCTCTAGCCACCATAGGTCGCCTGCAGCCGGGAGCCGGGTGTAATCGAACGGACCAAGAACCTGGGATCGGATTCGTTTAACGTTCCACAAGTGGAAGAACTCGTGAGCCATGCCCCCCATCGCCCCTGGGCCAAGGCCGGTGCTCAAGAATATCTGGGTGGAAGAGGCGTGTTCGACGCCACCGCCACCATCTTTCATCATCGACGTCGCACTGATATGCCAAACGTAGCGTTCGAAGGGAGCTCCGCCAAAGAATCGAGTTTCGATTTCGCTAATAAACTTGGCCATGGCGACGGTCTTTTTCCGGTCGATCTGATCCCGGGCGGGCCCGCGGAACGCCATCGTGTACTTCTTGTTTCCAACGGTGTAGGTCTCTTCGACGAATTTCCCCAAGGTCACTGGGCAGTCGGCCAATTCGTCGTAGTTAGCGGCTGAGAATCCTTGCTTCTGCTCATGAAGGCTCGTCGCGATCTGCCATCCGCTTGGCATATCGAATCGCACGTTACAAGGAGCCTCTTTGCGATCGGCCATGTAGAGATACATCGTCGGCCCGCTGTAGTGAATGCAGTCGGCATCGCCGCTGAACATGCCGAGGCGTTGCGAAGATTGATCGGTTGGGCGGTCGTAGGAGACGATGATCTGCTTGGCATGACCAGAATCGATGGTCCATGTGTCGCGATCATGTTCGACCGATAGCGACTCTCCTGACTCACTCTTCGCCGAAACTGTGTCTAGCGTCTTCCAATAATTTTCGAGAACATAGAGTCCCGGCGACCAACTCGGGAGCTGGAGGCGAACTTTCGATTGTCCCGGTATCGCGTCGAATCGCATCTCGATGTGCACGTTCTCAAGGTTTGGAGAAGGGGTGACGACGTAGTCGATAGGATGCGATACGACTAACGCTAGACAATTTAACATTAAATGAATTGTAAGCGGTTGAAGCGCTAAGAGGCAAGTACTGGGCAAGAAGGTTACTTCTTAAGGAAGTCGGCCATTTCGGCACCCGGAGCGGGCTTTTCGCCGTTGTCCACATAACCGATCTTGCCGATGCGAGAGAAGGGAAGCCAGATGAATTCGGCGCGGCCGACGATCGAGGATCGCGGCACCAAGCCCCAGCCTCGGCTATCGAACGATCCGTTTCGGTTGTCGCCCATGAAGAAGTAATAGCCTTCGGGAATTCGCTCGGCGGGGAGGGCGCGAACCTTCGGCCACTCGGTCTCATCGTTGATCTGGTACTTCGCGGCGACGCTGTACGTGCGGCCCACCGCGTTTGCATCGAACTCGCTGTAGTTCAGCGGAATGATCTCGCCTTTGTACTTCACCAACTTCCAGTTCGACTTCGGCGCCTGGTCGCGCTCGGCTCCCTGTAGAATTCGAAATAGCGTGTTGTCGGGATTTGTCGCCTGGGTGTACTGCTTGTAAGGCTCCCACAGCGGCTTGTCGTTGATATAGACCTGACCTTGGCGAATCTCGACCTTGTCACCGGGTAAACCGATCAGGCGCTTGACGAAGTCGACATTGACGGTGCCATCGGCATCCAACTGGTCGGGGTAACACGCCTGGACCGGTGGTCGGAAAACGACGATGTCGCCGCGCTTCGGCTCGGTGTAGCGGTAAATCAGCTTGTTCAGACCGATGAAGTCGCCGACCAAATTAGTGGGGACCATCGAACCGCTGGGGATCTGAAAGGTCTGAAAGAAGTATGGTCGGATGACCATGAAAATGAAAATCGCGGCGTAGATGAGGGCGTCGAAAAGTTCGCCCACACCGCCAAGGAACCTCCACACGAAGGCGCGAGCCTCGCGTGGAGTGTCCTTGATGAATTTGTAGGATGCCAATCGATAGACCGTCAGAATCAGCGCGAAAATGAGGATTTCACTCAGCGGTGTTCGCGCGATGTGGTCGATCAGTTTTTGGCTATCCATTCGTTGCTAGTTACTTGCGTCGCTCTTTAATTCGGGCGTCCTTACCAACCTTGTCTCGCAGGTAGTACAGCTTTGCGCGTCGGACCTTACCGCGTCGAGTGACTTCGAACTTTGCAACGTTGGGCGAGTGGACTGGGAACGTTCGTTCCACACCAACGCCGCTCGTAACTTTGCGAAGAGTGATCGTTTTGGCAATGCCACCGTGCTTGACGGCGATGCAGGTGCCTTCGAAG
Source organism: Armatimonadota bacterium (assembly GCA_016125185.1). Taxonomy (NCBI): domain Bacteria; kingdom Bacillati; phylum Armatimonadota; species Armatimonadota bacterium. The sequence goes on from WGMG01000006.1 coordinate 396,182, forward strand.
AGCTGAATTCGGGACTTGTCTCCCTCACGGACTCGGACGTGAACCTTTACGGTATCACCCGGCCAAATGGTTGGCGCGTCTGGGTTGATATTCCCCTCGGCGACGCTGGCCAAGATAGCTTGTTTCGACATAGTTTTTGTTACTTCCGTATCCGTATTGCCTGCATTCTCCAGAACGCAAAATCGTAAACCCGTAGGTTTTGCATCCAACCCAGAGGCGCAACGGAAGTTCTGCGCTTAGGCCGAACTTCCATTCTGGCATATTTTCGACTCGAAAATCCTTGTTGTCAGCGGTTACCGCAAGAACTCGGGGACCTCGTCGCCGTCCTGCTTCGGAATATGGTTGTCCACGTAGCCAACCTTGCCGATTCGGGTCAGGGGGAGCCAGATGAATTCGGCGCGTCCAACGATGGCAGATCGAGGCACGAGACCCCATCCTCGGCTGTCAAACGACCCGTTGCGGTTGTCGCCCATGAAGAAGAAGAATCCGGGCGGAATCTTCTCGGCCGGAAGGTCGCGAACCTTCGGCCATTCGGCGGGGTCCTCAATTCGATACTTGGCGGCGACGTCGTACGGTCCGCCGAGATGGTTCGCGTCGTATTCCGTGTAGTTCAGCGGGATCAGCTCACCCTTGTACTTCACGAGCTTCCAATTTGCCTTGGGATAGGCGTCGACCTCGGAACCTTCCAGGAGTCGGAACTGGGAGTTCTGAGGCGGGTTCATGCTTTGGGTGTAGTGCTTGTAGGGCTCCCAAAGGTGCTTGCCATTGACGTAGACCTCGCCCTTTCGAATTTCGATGAGGTCGCCGGGTTCGCCGATGAGGCGCTTCACAAAGTCGGTGTTGACCGTTCCGTCGGGGTCGATTTGGTCGGGCGTACAGGCCTCGGCTGGCGGTCGAAAGACGACGATGTCGCCCCGCTTCGGCTCGGTATAGCGGTAGATCAGCTTGTTCAGGCCGATGAAGTCGCCCACCATACAGGTCGGGACGAGCGAGCCGGTTGGGATTTGGAACGTCTGGAAGAAGAATGGCCGGATGACCATGAAAATGAAGATGGCAGCGTAGATGATCGAATCGCAGAATTCGCTGACGCCATTCAGGGCCTTCCAAGTGGTATCGCGTCGGTGGATGGGCGCATTCTTAATGAATTTGTAGGTTGCAACCCGGTATGCCGACAACACGAGCGCCAAGATGAGAATTTGGCTGAGAGGCGTCCTTGCCAAATGGTCGACGAGTTTTTGGATGTCCATATTTCTTGAGCGGGTCCTGCCAACGTCTATTCTACAGACTTAAATACTACTAAGGCCACGGTTGGATTGAAAGTTCCGACTGTTAACCTTCGAGCAAGTCGGGTCTGCGGGTCCTGGTTCGCTCTTCGGCCTGCTGTTGACGCCACTTGTCGATCGCGCCGTGATTGCCGCTCTTGAGGACGTCGGGAATGGGGATGCCGCGCCAGACTTCAGGGCGCGTGTAGTTCGGTGCGCCGAGGAGATTGTTTTGGAAGGATTCTTCGTCGAGCGAGTTCTCGTTGCCGAGCACGCCGGGGATTAGGCGAACCACGGCGTCCGCCATCACGAGAGCGGGCATTTCGCCATTGGTGAGCACATAGTCGCCGATCGAAAATACGTGGGTCGCGAAGGTTTCCTCGATTCGATGGTCGATGCCTTCGTAGTGGCCACAGACGAAGATGATTTGGTCGAATTCTGCGAGTTCTTCGGCGTGTTTTTGGGTGAAGGGGATGCCGGATGGTTCGGTGATGACGATGGCGGTTGAGTTTGGAGTTTGGAATTTGGAATTTGGAAGGTGTTCATTCCCGTTTTGCACGATCGACTCACCCGGTTCGTTCGTGCCTCTCTCACCGACCTCTCTCTCAAGAGAGGTATCTGGCTCGTCTGTTTTCGGCAGACCGTTCTGCAAACTGCCGACTGTCAACTGCCAACTGGAAAGGCTCTCAATCGCCAACGCCACTGGCTCGGCCTTGATGAGCATGCCCGGGTGGCCGCCGTAGGGGACATCGTCGACTTTCTTGTGCGGGTCGTAGCAAAAATTTCGCGGATTGACGACAGAAAACTCGACCAAATCCGACGCCTCGGCCCGCGCGAGGATCGAGTGGTCGAGGGACGACCGAATCCAGTCGGGAAAGAGCGTGACGAAGGCGATTTTTTTCATCGGAAATGGGGACGGGCAACCCTTATTTTGACCGAACCCGAAACGGTATCCTATTACCCATGTCGAATATCCCAAGCGACCTCAAGTACACCAAGTCGCATGAGTGGGTCCGGGTCGAAGGCGGCGTCGCGACCATTGGCATCTCTGACTTTGCTCAATCAGAACTCGGAGACGTGGTTTACGTCGATCTTCCCAGCGTTGGAAAGGTGCTCGCGGTTGGCGACATCTTTGGTAGCGTCGAAAGCGTCAAGACGGTTTCAGACCTTTACGCTCCGGTTCCTGGCGAGGTCGTCGAGGTCAACGGTGCGCTTGCCAACGAGAGTCAATTGGTCAACGACGATCCGTACGGAGACGGTTGGATGATCAAAATTCGGGTCACGGCCGAAATTCCGGGCGACCTTTTAACCCCTGAGGCATACGGAGCAGTCGCTCAGTAACGATGCCCTACGTACCACACACCGAAACCGACACCCAAGATATGCTTGCGGTGATCGGTTCTCATTCTATTGACGACTTGTTTCGCGAGATTCCCGCGAACCTGAAGGTCGCTCCGGGCTCGCTGAACCTGCCGCCGGCACTCGACGAGCATCGTCTGATGGCGCACTTGACCGAGATTGCGAGCAAGAACCTCGACTGCACCAAACTTGTCAGCTTCCTCGGCGCAGGCATCTACGACCGCTACATTCCCGCCACCGTAGGGGCCGTCATTTCGCGAGGCGAATTCCTCACCGCCTACACTCCTTATCAGCCGGAGGCATCGCAGGGCTACCTCCAAACCATCTACGAATTCCAGACGATGGTCGCCGAGCTGTACGGAATGGACCTCGCTAACGCCTCGATGTACGACGGCGCAACTTCGATGGCGGAAGCCGCCATCATGGCGACCGGCATCAAGGGTCGCGAGAAGGTCGTGGTGAGCGAAGCCGTCCATCCGCACTACAGGCAGGTACTGGCCACCTACTGCTGGTCGATTGGAATCGACGTCGTGACGGTGCCGGCTAAGGACGGTGTGACCACGGAGTGGAATGCCGCCGATTCGGCTTGCATCATCGTTCAATATCCCAACTTCTTTGGTTGCATCGAAGACCTCGCTGCCGCTCGTAAGGCCGCCGACGAGGCGGGGGCGCTGTTGATTGTGGTCGCTGACCCGATCGCCTGCGCATTGCTACGATCTCCGGGTTCCTATGGGGCCGATGTGGTGGTTGGCGAGGGTCAGCCGATGGGCATCGCGATGGGCCTTGGCGGTCCAGTCGTCGGCTTGTTTGCCTGTAAGAAAGAGTACGTTCGACACATTCCGGGGCGAATCGTGGGCAAGACGAAGGAGCTTCACGGCGACAAGATCGGCTATGTGATGACGCTTCGCACCCGCGAGCAGGACATTCGGCGCGAGAAGGCGACTTCGAATATCTGTACGAACGAGGCGCTGATGGCTCTGGCGGCGACGGTTTACATGATCGCGCTGGGCAAGAACGGCATGACTCAGGTCGCGACGAGTTCGGTGCGGAACACACAGTACGCCATTTCGGCCCTGAAGGGGATTGGCGTCAAGGTCAAATTCGGCGGGAAGGTCTTCGGCGAATTCGTCGTCAGTCTTCCGAAGAACGCGACCCAAGTTCGGGATGCGATGATCGAAAAGGGATTCCTGGCCGGGCTACCTCTGGGAACCTACTACGATGGAATGGACAACGATCTGCTAATTGCGGTGACTGAGATTCGCTCGAAGGAGCAGATCGACGCATTTGTTTCGGCGCTCCAGGAGGTGCTCGCGTGAGCCGAACCCAAAAGATGCTCGAAACTCCGCTGATTTTCGACCAGTCCCGACCGGGACGAATCGGATGCAACGTGCCGCGATGCGACACGCCAGAAGTCGATTTGAGTTCGGTGGTGGGTGAGACCCGGGACGACCTGCATCTGCCGGAAGTCTCTGAGCTTGAGCTCCTTCGCCACTTTACGAATCTGAGCCACATCAACTACGGGATCGAGACGGGCTTCTATCCGCTTGGCTCGTGCACGATGAAGTACAACCCGAAGATCAACGAGCAGACGGCTCGCTTGGCTGGTTTTGCGAATCTACACCCGATGCAACCGGTTGCGACCATCCCCGGAGCAATGGAGATTCTGTACGGAGTTCAGTCGATGCTGATGGAGATCACCGGCTTCTCGACCATCACGCTTCAACCGGTGGCAGGAGCGCACGGCGAGATGACGTGCTTGATGCTGATCAAGGCGTACCATGAGTCGCGCGGGGAAGCAAACCGGACGATCGTGCTGGTGCCGGACTCGGCGCACGGCACGAACCCGGCTTCGGCGGCGCGGTGCGGGTACTCGGTGAAGTCGATTCCGACCGATGCGGCGGGCAATACGGATCTGGCTGCGTTGGAGGCTGAATTGGCGCTCGACGGTCCGAATGTGGCGGCGTTGATGCTGACGAATCCCTCGACGCTTGGTTTGTTTGAACCAAATATCGAGAAAATCTGCAAGATGCTTCACGAGGTTGGCGGGCAGGTGTTCTGCGACGGCGCGAACATGAACGCGATGGTCGGCACGACGCGACCGGGCGACCACGGCTTCGATTGCATGCACTTGAACCTGCATAAGACGTTTAGCACGCCGCATGGCGGCGGCGGTCCAGGTTGCGGCGCGATTGGTCTGCAGAGCCACCTTGAGCCGTTCTTGCCCAAGCCGGTGATTCGGCTTTCGGAAGGGAAGATCATTGCCGATGAGGAACGTCCACAGTCGATTGGGCGAGTGGCCGGGTTCTACGGTCAATTCCTGATGGAAGTTCGGGCGTACACGTACCTTCGAGCCTTTGGCAAAGAGCACATGGCGGACATTTCTCGTTATTCGGTTTTGAATGCGAACTACGTTCGCGAGCGATTGAAGGACGTTCTTCCTCCGGCGCATGACCGCCCTTGCATGCACGAGTGCATTTTGACGGCGGAGAAGTACAAGAAGGAGCACGGGGTTCGGGCGTTGGACATCAGCAAGCGATTGATCGACTATGGCTTCCACCCGCCTACCAACTACTTCCCGCTCATCGTTCCCGAGTGTTTGATGATCGAGCCTACGGAGACGGAGACCAAGGAAACGCTGGACGAGTTTTGCGACGCGATGATCGCGATTTGCAAGGAAGCGGTCGAAGACCCAGACCTTCTGCACGACGCGCCTTCGACGAAGGTGGTTGGTCGTTTGGATGAGACCCTGGCGGTGAAGTCGCTGGACGTCCGCTGGTGGCCCGCTTAGAAGGTAGGGTCGATTAATTTCGAATCGGATGAGCCATCGATAGGTTCGACTCATCCGGTTCACACAGCTTTGCGTGTTCACCGGCTTCTCTATCCAGAGAAGCATCTTGTCTTGTCGACGAAACGAGATGCTCCTCGGATTTCTTGCTAACCGGTGGTTTAACCCAGCCATTCAGGCAGGGCTACGATGAAACGGGGCAAGTTAGATTTCGCTGGCTTCCATTGGTTCGACTCATCCGGTTCACACAGGTTCGCGTGTCCTCCGGCTTCTCTATCTAGAGAAGCACTTGTCTCGTGTGGCGCCGACGAGACGTGTCGTTTTGGCACAAAATGGCACGAGTGAGCTTGGGAATGTGTACCCTATACCGGTATATCTTGCACTCAAGCGTTTAACTAATGGGATAGTGGAAAAGTTATAGTTTAGAAGTAACGTCTTAGTATTTGCTGTTTTGGGCTGTTCGTCCTATACTGGCGGCATGTCGATCCAACAAATGCAGGTTCACAGTCGATTCCGCTTCTTTGAGGCCTCGACCATATCCGAACTCGGAATGAAAATCCGAATGTTCACCGCCGGTGGCGCGATTGCCGCCAAGAGTCTGAGCATTACGCACGTCGCGTCGCGCAATGTTTATGTGCTCGTTCTCGGTTTTGCCGAGCTTCAAGCTGGCTACCCGGTCAAGCTCACCGAAGTCGAAATCGGCCCGATGCCCACCGATGGAGAGATGGATGCGATCTCGCAGGCGATGGACGCCAAAGCGCATGAATTGGGAGAGGTGATCAGTCAATCGACGACGATTGGGCCTGATGGCATCATTCGAACGGTTTTCATGCAAGTCGTCTATATTGGATAAGGGCCCTTTTCCGGTTACAATGGAAGGGTGGTAGCGCGAGAGCGGCTGGAAGCCGAGAGCAAGCTTTTTGTGGGTCTTTTTGGGGGATTCGGCGTGCTGATGTGTCTTTCCGTTTCTTCCTTTTTGCCGATCTACCACGCCGAGTGGTACCGCTATTTCGCGGCCATTGTCCTAACCTTGGTCAACAGCTGGTCGGCATGGGCGGCCTGGCGCACAGGGTATGGCGCAAATTTGCTTCGTTTCCCGGCCGCGGTTTGGGTGATGAGCCTCTTGGCGGTTGCGGCGGTGAGAAAGTTCGAAGTCTCCGACCTGCCGGTGGTCTTGCTCTTCTTGGCTCCGTTTTTGACGATTGCCCTATATTCGGCCATTCAATACCGGAAGCCGGATGGCGGAAAACAGTTGGGAGTTCCGGTTGGGATGGTCCACAACTACAAACGGCTCGGCTGGAAGTGGATGACCCGGCCTCAGTTAGATTTTTGGTTGGTGTGGGTTGGCATTTTGACCTCGCCTACGCTTGGAATCTACTGCTTTGCCAGGCTTTGGGACCGTACATTAGGGAACGCGTGGGCCTACCTTCTGGCTTTCTTCGGGGTGGTCTATTTAGCGATTTTCGCCTACCAGTGGTTCAAGGCTTTGGGTAGTCGAGGCAACTACAAGAATGTCGTCGTCTCGGCTGGACTGGTCCGTGGGACGGGGTTGCTGTACGCTTATTGTTTTCGGCCCGATATGGAACCGTGGACGGCACGATTGAGTGGTTTCTTAGTGGTCTTCGGGATTACATCTTTGATTGAGAATGCCTACGGTCGGTGTTGCGAGCGCCAGACTCAAGAGGGAATTCTCGAATATGAGTCTCTCGAAGGACCGTCCGTCGGCCTGTGACCTCATTAGTGGTCGAGGGTAGGAATGACGGCGTCACGAATATGGCGCGAGACGTTGACTTGCTTAAGCGGGCCGAATCCGGTGTAGGTGGGGCTCGAATCTATTTTTGGGAGTCGGTTTGGGTGACGCTCGGCAACAGCCAGGTGGCCTCGGATGTGTTGTTGGATTTGTCGGTGCCGCACGTGGTTCGTCCGACCGGCGGGGCGGCGGTGCTACATGGGCATGACCTGACGATTGGGATTGCCATGCCTTTGACGGCCCTTGGGTGCGAGGGAAGGGAAGTGAAGAAGGCTTTTCTCGGGTTGACGAGACCGATTCTTACCGCTTTGAATGCGGTTGGGATTCCGGCGGTTCTTGGGCGTGATTTGGCGGGGCGTGGAGTGGTGGATTCGCCCTATTGCTTTGGGATGAAGTCGGACTACGACGTGTTGCGCGGAGACACGGGCGAGAAGATCTGTGGGTGCGCGATGAAGGTGTCTCGTCATGCGGCGTTGGTTCAGGCGAGTATTCCGATTGGCGAGCCGCTGGTCGAGCCGTCGCGGGTGGTTCGGGATTATGTGGAGACGTCGGCGAGTGTGTTTGACCTTGATGGTTTTGTGGCGGCTTTTCGGGATGAGATTGGTGTTTGACTAGCGCTGCCGGTAGAGCCGCTTCTCGACCCTGGCTAGGTTAGTTCGCCACTTTGTGGCTTGGTGGTCGCAAGATTGTTTCGGTGAAGGCTTGGCTCATATTTTCGAGATGGCAGCTATGGTCTCTTGAGATGGCTGTTATCATCCACCCCATCGCTTCGCGCCACCCCTCCGATCTTCGGAGGGGAGATGGTCGGTCGGCATTTAGTGGCTTGGGCGGGGCAAATCCCAGCTTTGCAGATGTCTCTGCCATTGCCAAGAACTTGGATCAATCCAAAGAAAGTGGATTTTCCCCTCTCGTCGTTCCGCCTGTGGCTCTGCGGAACGACACTCTTCCATGCCGAATCAGCCTTTTTGGCAGTTTCGGCATGGACCCTCCAAATCTCCTTCGGACAATTTGGAGAAAGGTTCTGCGTCGCTTCGCGCCACCCCTCCGATCTTCGGAGGGGAGATGGTTGGTCGGCATTTAGTGGCTCGGGCGGGGTAAATCCCAGCTTTGTTTGCAGGTGTCCTTACCGTTGCTACCATTATTTCTAAGTGCGAGTGCAGAGAGATGGGTGGGTCGGAGGCGGGTGAACGAAGAGAAATAGATTTTCTCAGTGCGAAGCGCAAAGGAAAATGCGGACGTGCCAGAAGAATTCATAATATGCTTTGGTACAACGATGTCCGATAACCTGATTCCTGGCGCAAGTTTTCTGTCCGGCGAGGTCGCCCGAGTCTTCACCCCTGAGGATTTTGGGAGCGATGAGAAGCTGATGATCGATACGGCGGAGCAGTTCTGCCGGAGCGAGGTCATGCCTCACCTCGAAGCGATCGACGCACAGGAAGAGGGGTTGATGCCGAAGCTGATTCAGAAGGCGGGCGAGCTTGGGCTCTGCGGCATCGACAGTCCCGACCAGTACGGCGGTTTGGGTTTGGGCAAGAACCTGGCGGCGCGAATCCTCGAATTTATGAGCTTGAACGGCTCGATGAGTGTGACGTACGGCATCACGAGCGGGATCAGTCAGGTTGGGTTGAGCCTATTTGGAAACGAAGATCAGAAGGCGAAGTATCTGCCACCGTTGACGAGCGGCGAATGGATCGGCGCTTATGCCCTCAGCGAGCCGAATTCGGGTTCCGATGCGTTGTCGGCGACGACCAGCGCGGTGCAGAAGGGCGACAAGTGGGTGCTGAACGGCACGAAAATGTGGATCAGCAATGCCAAATGGGCGAACCTCTTCCTCGTGATGGCGAAGATCGATGGGGAGCAGTTTTCGGCGTTTTTGGTCGAGCGCGACACGCCAGGTCTGACCATTGCTCGCGAAGAATACAAGATGGGCCTGAAGGGGTCGTCGACGGCGCGTATCGTGCTGGAGGATGCCGAGATTCCGCTCGAGAACCTCCTTTATGAACCGGGGAAAGGGCACCATGTCGCCTTTAATGCGCTGAATATCGGCCGGTTCAAGCTTTCGTCGATGTCGATCGGTCCGGCGCGAAACGCAATCGAGCTGGCAGTGACGTATGCGCACGACCGGAAGCAGTTTGGGCAGAGTTTGTCGTCTTTCGGCCTGATTCAGAAGAAGCTGGCGCAAATGGCGGGGTGGTTTTTTGTGGCCGAGTCGGCGATTTATCGAACCGGCGCGATGATCGACGAGGCGTTTGACGCCTTGGGCGGGACTATCGAAGGGAACCGAAAGGCGGCGGAGGAATATGCGATTGAGTGCTCGGCGTGTAAGGTTTTCAGCACCGAGGTGGAGTCGTACATCATCGACGATGCGCTTCAGATTTTTGGCGGCTACGGGTTTACGGAAGAGTTTCCGATTGCGCGGCACTACCGCGACGCACGGGTCAGCAAGATTTACGAGGGAACCAACGAGATCAATCGAATCTTCTTGGCCGACCGGTTCCAGCGGAAGCTGAAGGCGGGGCAAGTTTCGGTTGGGGAAGGTCGGTCTTTTATTGAGGATCTGGCGATCAAGGCGATTCAGCGAGATTTGGCCGGGCAAATTGAGATTGGGGCGGCGTCGGATTTGCTTCTGCTCTCGTACGCTGAGCAGTCGGCGAAGGCTCGGGCGGAACGGCTCGGGGCTCAGGCTTTGCTGGGCACGGTTCAGGGGGCGATGAACGCAAAGGCGGCGGAGGCGTGGCAGACTCTTACGGGCGAGTCGGTTTCGTTGCCGCCGGTTGGGAAGGCGGATTTTGCGGCGGTGGCGGAGATGGTTCGGCACCATAACGGGGCGGTTCGGTTTAACTAGGGTTTTGTTTGTTGAGTGTTATCATCCACCCCGTCGCTTCGCGCCACCCCGTCGATCTTCGGAGGGGTGGCGCGACCTAGTGTTTGCTGGACTAATTTGCGTCCAACAGGTCCCCCTCTGGACGACTAGGAGCCATGCGGTCACAGAACTGGTGGAGAAGTCTCATATTTATGCTGGGTCGGCTATCTGATCGCCATACGCATTTGAGCAGATTGAGTTTCTTTTGTAGCATCGTTTAACCTAGAAAATGCGAGTGCTCTCCACCTTAGGATTGGTGCAAGCGCTTGGCTGAGAGATTGAAGCGGTCTTATCTCAGAGCCTTATGGTGCTTCATGCATTGTCGTTGCGGTTTCAAAAGTCAATCCACATTGCAATAATCTTTCGTGGTTAGGCGCGGACTAGCACGACTCAGACTCAGCTAGACTTATCGAAAGTCAGACCAATGACGTTGTCGTCGTCTTTCGTATCCCATTCCTGGAATATTTCGATGGATGGATGAACGTCAGAAAGCCACTCAGCTAGACGCAATGAGCTCCATCTCCTCAAGGAAAGTTTGCCTTCTTGGCCAAAAATGGTGAACGCACTCTCCACCTTATGACCTGCTGACAGAACGACGTAGTCGCTCGCATATATAACATCGACGTAACCCAGGCGATAGGACCACGAAGAAAACAATTGTTGGACTGTGAGATTTGCTGGAGAGCTCCTGGCAACAATGAAATCTAGTTCAATGTGCTTGGGCATCGTCTCCATCGAATAAATATATTCGAGAAATGCCTCCGCTCGACTGGGCACATAGCAAAGCAAATGTGTTGAGCTCCTTAGGCTCTGTGAGAACTCGTTAACGCCGACCTTGGCAGTCAGCAAGTTCAAAATGGCTGTGCTCGGACCTTGCGGGAGACCACCTAAATCATCGCGATGCAGGTAAAGGGCGTTCCGGATGTTTCCCTTTTCAGAGTTCGTTATGATCTCGAGATCTGCAAGCGCAGACACAAGGGCATTAGCCGACCTGAAGCCGGTTGCTTCCTGCAACTCTCTTAGGGTCTTGCCCTTCAAATGGCTCTCGCTGGAGGTTCCCATGAGCTCGGAATCCTGACTAAGATACCAATATTATCAGATTCTTACATGAATTTCTACACAAATTTTTCATAGCCAGTGAATATAGATTCTATTGTGGCAAAAAAGATGATTCCATTTTGTCTCAAAAATCTTTGAATATAAGTGAATATTTGGAGTTAAATGGCCTCGCGTGTCTCGTGGAACGTGATGTCTTCTAGGATTGATATGTAACATTTTACATATTTTTACACATTTCTACATAATCTCGTCCTTGTTGGTGTATATTGGCATTAATGGATTGGCTATCGAGGCACGATGCCTCAAATTCAAATGCGTGCAATTATGGAAGGTTCTTCTTTTTCCGAAATAATGACTGCGGCAGTGCTTGCTGGAGCCGGAGCAGTCCTAGTCAAAGTGGCTGAAGAGGCTTTTCACCGCTTCACTACCGATAAGTGTTCTATCCGGATTGAGTTAGAGGGTGAGCCAGTAGCCCACGCCCGACTCGTCGTTCTTGGATGGAGGTCATTTTTGGCTAACGAATCAGGTTGGGTGGAATTTCGAATTCGAAAGGGAACCGAGTTGGAACTTGCTGTCTTCGACGACGAATTCCCCTTTCTGATTCTAAACAGCTTGAAGAAGCAATATTGCTTTGTTAAGCGCGTAGCATCGCAGGCTGACCCGCTTGTGCTGAAAGTTAGGAAGGCAAATATACGTCGTGGATGACATTGGGCAGTAATCTCGGTTTAATCCCATTTCCGGTTTTTGGCTTGTTCCAGCGTGGGGCAGTGCATGGCTTTGCGCTCGGCGTCGCCGATGCCGGTGGTGTCGAATGCGTCGAGTTTGAAGGGGCCGCCGCCGTCGCTGGAGTACTGGGTTCCGTACCGTTGGCGGTATCCGGCGGAGAGGGACATACGGTCGTAGGTGGCGGCGCAGAGCCAAGCGGCTTCTTGGCGGCCGAGGAGGAGCGAGCAGATGGAGAGTTCGTGGGCGAGGGCGTAATCCTCCCAGCTTGAGCCGTGCTGGAGGACGAGCGAGGCGTGGTCGAAGTCTTCGGCGGTGACGACGCGGCCCTTCTTGAGCAGGTCGATGATGCGGGTCTTGCGCTTTTTGTCGCCGTCCATGATCTCCTTCATTTCCTTCGAACTGAGCTTTGACCAGTCCTTGGAGCGGACGGCTTGGTCGTCGGCGCAAATCTTGGTGACTTCCTCGTCGCTCTTCATCTTGGAACTGCGTTCGACGGCTTTGTCGGGAGCGAGGAAAACGTCGCGGATCGACTTGGGGGCGGGATCGACCTTGAATCGGTCGTCTAGGTACTTGATGGTCCCGATGGGCTGGCGGCGACCGGTCGCCAGTACATAACCGTCCCATGTCTTCTTCACTTCCTCGCGGGCTTTGGGGTTGCCGTTGGCGAGGGCGGCGAGGCATAGCTCGTGCTTGACTCGACTGATTTCGAAGCGAAAACGGACATCGGTGACGATGGACGAGGCGCGGACGAACTCATCGGGGGACTTCAGGTCGTCGGCTTCGGCGAGGGAGAAGACCCCTTGGTTGACGGTCAGGAGTTTCAGGATGTCGAAGTGCGGCGCTTGGTTCGCCTTGTAGGTCTCTTCGAGGTCGGTGAGGGAGGTCAGTTGAGTTACGGCGAAGGCGAGCACTGGGACCATTCCTTTCATTGTAGACAAGAAATCTGTCCCAGTACCAGATTTATTTACGAATCTTGACTTGCGAACTGGACCAGTCCAACACTATTGCCGTCGGGATCGTGGACGGTAGCGGACCAGCCGACGCCGGGAACGGGCTGTTTGGGGTCTTGGGCGGAGCCGCCCAGGGATGCGGCCTTGGCAATGGTGGCGTCGATGTCTTCGACTTGGAACCAAACGCTTGGCGAGTTGCCGACGACGATGTTGTCCGACTTCATGAGTCCGCCGATATGCTGGTCGCCGATGCCGAAGACGACCATGCCCTCGATGAAGCTTCGGAATTCCCAGTTGGGGAAGAGGCCGTGGAAGAACGCCTGTGACCGAGCGAGGTCGGAAACATTGAATTCAATGTGACAGATTGTGTGCATGACGGGACCATGTTACAGGCTTTAGCGTGGTCCTCAGTTATCCAAAATTGCGCTTCTTGTATTCGGTTGGCGTGACTCCGAACGCGGCTTTGAAACGGCGGCAGAAGGTGGGGACGCTTTCGTAGCCGACGGCGAGGACCACGGCGGCGATCTCCATACCCGAATCGAGCAAGCTTTTCGACCATTCGAGGCGGCGACTGGCGAGCATCTTGATGGGCGATATTCCGTAGGTATCGCGAAATAGGCGGATGAAATGGCTTTCGGAAATGCCGGCGACGCGCGAGAGTCCGGCGACGGTCAGGTCCTGGCCAGGGGCGTCGAGGATCAGCTTGCGGGTGAGCTCGACCCGCTCCAGCAGTTCGGCCCTGGTGGCCCACTTTTGGCGCGGAACTCGGCTCATCGCCAGTGCATAGGGGCAGGGGCCAGGCATACCGAGATTATAACGCCGGGTAGTCTCGCGGCATGATCGCCGCTCTTTGTTTGGTCGCCGTTGTCCAGGCCGATGTGTACGTCGGGGTTCGCGGGCTGGACTCGAACCCGGGAACCGACAGCCGTCCGATGCGGACGATCATGTCGGCGGTACGGCGAGCGCGGGAGTTGAAGGCGCATCGGGTTGTAGTTGGTGCAGGCGAGTACCGATTGTTGGATTCGATCGAGTTGGGGGCGGAAGACTCGGGGTTGGTGATCGAGGCGGGGAAGAACGCTCGGCCGATGATTACGGGTTGCGTCGACGTGGCTAAAGAGTCGTGGAAGAAGTGTCGCGATCGGGCGGTTTTGGATCGGATCATCGATGCGGAAGCCTGGGGCAAGGTTTGGGAGATCGACTTGGGGGCATTGATTGGTAAGCCCTTGCCTGCAGCGGCACCGTACGGATTTACGACGCCGGTTTCGGTGGCGGGCAACGAGCTTTTCGCCGACGACAAGCCGATGACGGTGGCACGATGGCCGAACGAAGGCTTTGCCAAGGTGGCCGAGGTGGTTGAACCGGGAAACGGCGAAGAGGACCAGAACAAGCCGCCCAGGAAACCGGTTTTCTTGGCCAATTCGGATCGCCCGAAGCTGTGGGCGAAGGCGTCGGACGTGTGGCTTTATGGCTATTGGAAGTTCGATTGGGCGGACGAAAGCATTCTGGCCGACTCGATCGATGGCGCAACCGGGCGAATTACGCTTTCGAAGCCGCACAGCTACGGGGTGACGAAGGGGGCGGACTTTTTTGCGGAGAATCTGCTGGAGGAACTGGACCGGCCAGGCGAATATTTTGTGGATCGGGTCGGGGGGATGGTGTATTTCATTCCTCCGGATGGTGCGCAGACGATTCGCATTTCGGCACTGGATAAGCCGTTGATTCGGGCTACGAAGGCCTCGAAAGTTGTTTTGCGCGACATTGATTTGGCCTACTCGCGGGGCGACGGGATTCGATGTGAGGACTGCGTCGATCTGAGGATCGAGGGGTGCCAGATGTACAACCTGGGCGAGCGAGGGGCGGTGGTGAATGGTGGCCGGAATTCGGGCCTGTACGGGTGTAACGTTTGGAATACGGGCGAGGGCGGGGTGACGCTTTCGGGCGGAGATCGGAAGACGTTGACACCCGCCGGGCTGTATGTTGAGAACTGCAATATTCACGATTTTCAGCGCCGGACGCAGACGTATCGACCAGCGGTTAGCGTTAATGGGGTCGGCAACATTGTCCGTCATTGCGCTCTGCACGACGCGCCACATTCGGCGATTATTTATGGCGGCAATGACCACCTTTTTGAGCTCAACCGGTTCTATCGGACTTTGAAACGGACGGGGGACGGCGGGGTGGTTTACACCGGGCGGGACTGGACGGCGAGAGGGACGATCATCCGCAACAACTACTTCTTCGACAATGTCGGCATGAGCAAATGGGAGCCCGCGATTTACTTCGACGACCTGGCTTCGGGGTTGACGGCGACAGGGAACGTGATCGAGCGGTGCCATTGGGGCTTTTTGATCGGTGGCGGTCGCGACAATGTGATCACCGACAACGTCATCGTTGACTGCAAGCTCGGGTTTGACTGTGATGCGCGGGGTCTCGGTTGGGCGGCGAAGAGCGAGCCGACGATGATGGAGCGGCTGAAGGCGGTGCCCTATGAGAGCGAGCCTTGGAAGTCTCGGTATCCGCAGTTATTGACATTGTTGGCGAACCAGCCGATGGCGCCGATGGGGAACGTTTTGAAAGGGAATCTGTTGGTGCGGTCGGGGATGGTTTTGGACCGGACCGAGGCGCCGTTCCAGAAGACAGCTTTGTACGAGGGGAATATCGAGTCGTCGGCGTCGGGGGATTGGGAGAAGATTCCGGGTGCGCCGAAGGTTCCGATTGGAAAGATGGGTCTTGTGGAGGACAAGGTTCGGCGTCGGTTGCCGGGAAAATGGGATTGAGTTGGGATTTTTGCGGTGGTAAGGGCGTTGCCTTCACTGTGGGGAATAGCGTAAACAAATTGCCTTTTGTTCGGTCCGCTATCCCCCGGTTCCTTCGTCACCGACCCCTTCGCCAAGAGGTAACTGGGTTTGGGATAGTAGGGATTTTGGCGGTTGTAATGGCGTTGCTTTCGGCTGGGCTTCATCCGGGTCGCGTCGATTACGCTTCGCCCTAACGACTCACTCGGTTCACTCGCAACTCGTTCACCGGCCTCTCTAGCCAGAGAGGCATCTCGGCTCTGACCCTTCAAGGTTTGGATTGGAAATGTTTGGGAACTAGTTGATTGGCCCTCACCCGTCTCCTGACACAGGTCAGGAGCCACCCTCTCCCATTTTCACTTCGTGAGAAATAGGTGAGGGACGTTTGCTGGACTCAGGATTCAGCGATTGGAACACGCCGTCACATTTCTTGTGAGCGAGACGCTCACAACTCCCAGGGGTTGTTCACCTTGGCGAATGTGCCCTCACCCGTCTCCTGCTGTAGTTCAGGTGACAACCATCCCCGTTGAAACTGCCTATGTGGCAGTTACAACTACGGACCCTCAATTCAATAATTAGGAGAGGGAAGTCTTTCCGTGGACCGACTCTAGTCTTCCCAGTGCATGGCCATGTCGCCTTTAAGTTCCTGGAGGTAGTTCAGTTGGGCGTCGTGGTAGCCGTTGTGCCAACAGCACGAGAAGGCGAGATCGAGGGGGCTGGTGTCGCCAGTTGGGAGGGGGATGACGCGGGCCATTTCCTCGGCGGGGGTTGCTTCCCAGGCTGCGATGAGGGCGTTGGTGCCCTCGCGGACGCCGTCGATGGCGGCTTGCTTGGTGCGGAAGCTTTCGGGAGCGAGCATCCAGCCACCTTCGGGCCACGGGTCGGGGGTTCCGCCCTGGATTCGGGTTGCAAAGCGGCGGTTGACAAAGGCGACTTCGTAGCTGAAGTCGATCGGCTTGCGTTCGGACCCGCCCATGCCGTTGAGGAGGTCCGATTCGGACATGGATTCGAGGTCTTGGAGGTAGCTGTCGCGGGCGAATCCGAGCTGTTTGGTGATGAAGGCTTTGACGGTATCGAGGCTCATAGGGCAATCATAGCCGGAATGGAGGGGCGATGGAACTACTGGGACGGCCCCGGCGGTAACGAGTTTGGAATATGATGGTGGGAATGAAGGTTCGCGGGTTTGGGATTTTGGCGGCGGTGGCGCTGACTTGCTGGGCGTCGGCTCAGGTTGAGCGGGGCGCGCCATTGCCTCGGAAGGCATCGCTAGGTGCGCAATTGGGAGTGGTGAGCCCCGAGCAGGCGAAGCAATTTAATGCGCCTGTGGGCTCGGTGGACATCGTGCGAGTGATTCCGGGTACGACGGCGGAAGCGCTTGGGCTTGAGGTCAACGACGTGTTGTTGAGTCTGAACGGAGCGAAGACGCCGACGGTGGCGGCCGCGTTGAGTCAACTGCGAAAGGTTAACGGCGGCGATACGCTAAAGGTGAAGATCCTTCGGGGTGGGGCGACGATCGAGCGAAGTGGGAAGGCAGTCGAGCGTCCACGACAGAAGGGCGACGGCATCGTGGTTGCTTACGACCAAGTCGTGAGTTTGGGCAAGCGGATTCGGGTAATCGAGACGCATCCCGAGGGCGCAGGACCGTTTCCAACGATCTTTTGGATCGGGGGAATCGGGGCGTATTCGCTGGACGGCGAGTATCCAGGGATCGCCTATGGCAACATCATGGGTCCGCTCTCCAAAGAGTATGCGATAGTGCGCATCGACAAGCCGGGGCAGGGCGATAGCGAGGGGCCGGAGTACACCGACCTGGGCTTTGATACGGAACTTGATGCCTACCTACAGGCGTTGCGGCTGACTAAGACCTTGGGCTTTGTGGACTCGAAGCGGATTGCGATTGTGGGTCACAGCATGGGCGGCGTGTTCGCGCCGCTGGTCGCCTCGCAAGAGCCGGTCGCGGCGATTGCGGCATGCGCGACGATCTCGAAAACTTGGAACGAGTACATGCTGGAGAACACCCGACGTCAGTCGCTGCTGGGTGGGGCGTCGCCGGATGCGGTCGATCAAGAATTGGTGGAGATGAGCGCGATCTGCGACCATTTGTTTAACGAGCAGATGAAGCCAGCGGATATTGCCAAGAAGTATCCGGCGCTGAAGAACCGGCTGAACGGGATCATCCCGGACGGGAAGACCTATTCGGGGGTTGGGATTCGGTTTTTCCAGCAGTTGGCGAAGCGGAATCTGCCGGCGGCCTGGCTGAAGGTTGACGCCAAGGTGGCGGCAATCTGGGGCGAAAACGACTTCATTTCGACGCGCTACGACCATGAATTCATTGCCGACATGATGAACAAGAAGCATCCGGGTTCGGCGGAGTTCATTTTGGTGCCGCATAGCGATCACGGCTTCTTCAATACGGATTCGTTTGCCGATAGCCTGCAGAAGTGGGGAAGGGGCGGCAAGTTCAACCCCAATATTATTCAGATTTTGGGCGATTGGCTGAAGAAGTCGATCGGACCCTAATTGAGGTCTTTGGAGCGCTCGTCGTAGGTCGCGCGGACTTGCTGGGCGAGCTGTTCCATTCGGCTAGGATTGGACTCGACGTTCTTTTCTGCTTTAGGAGCGGCTTGGTCGTCGCGGCGAGCGGTGGCGGATAGGATTTCGTGCTCGGTGACGTCGCTGGCTGCGTTGGTTTCGGCCCGGATGGCGGCGACAAAGGGGAGGAGTTCGACGGCCTTTTGCTTGATGATGCGCTCGCGGTAGGCGGCTTCGGAGTCGAAGCGGACGTTGCGGTCGCGGATCATCTGTTCTTTGTTGCGTTCGATGACTTCGAGGAACTCGGGACGCATGTGGGCCATTTGGGCTTTGGCTTGCGCCCACCACTCATCGTCGGTGACGGCCTCCTGCTCCTCGCGGACCTTTTGACGATTGGGATGGGCGGCCTCGTCCTGCAGTCGAAAGTAGGTTTCGATCTGCCGCAGGAGTTCGCTTTGCGTCATCGTTGGTTTACTTTACGCCAAATGATGGCGATTAGGAGGCAAAAAGGGGTTTAGTGTCGGTCTCTGATCTCTTGGAGTTTCTGGCCTAATTGTTCCATGCGTTTGTGTAGGCGTTTCGAGTGGGCCTCCCATTTTTCTTCGGTGAGGTTGGCTGGGTCTTCGAATTGCGCCATCTCGGCCCGATGAGTTTTGCCGTCTTCGATGAGGAGCGCGAGAAGGTCCCGCTTCTTCGGGTTTTCCATTTGGCCAAGACGATCTTCGAATTGGTTCAATGCCGATTCAGTGAATGCGCGATGTTTGCGCATGGTGACGATTTGGATTTCGTCTTCGGTGATTTGGCCGTCGATGTTGTTTTCCCGTCGATACTCCAGGATATGCGGGAGGAGTTCTTCGGCTTCGTGGGAAGCCATTTGCTCCACGTCCATGCGGTCCAATGTGGTTTCTTGATGTCGCGACTGAATGACTTCTTCTTTGGTGCGGCGATCGAAGTTGCGGAGGCTGGGGGGAAGTTCTTGTTTCTGGGCTTGGATTTTTTCCCACCACTCGTCATCGGTCAGTTTGTCCGATTCAGCCTTTTGCTGGTCGTGGTGACTTTTGATGTTCAAGTACTTCTGACGAAAGTGATCCTCTAGTTGGCGGAGGAGGTCATTCGAATCCACGAATGTATTGTAATGTAGGAATGTGAGATGAAGGTCAAGCGATTATTGGTCGGTGCCTTTGGGGTTCTCGTCGCTTTGATGGGGGTTGGGATTTTGGCTGATGCATTGACGGTCCAGATGCGGCCATTTTCGTGGGATTCGTATTTCGGTCAATGTTGGAAGGATCTTGTTTCGGGGGTGGGCCTGTTGGTCCTGGGATTGACGATCTTTTTCTTGCGGGAGTCGAGGTCCGTAGTTCGAATTTGGCGTCGTTGAACGTTGTTTGGGGTCTAAGGCGGTGATAATCGCTTTGCCTCTTTTGAGCCTTCGGCTGGGCTTCGCCCGGGTCGTCCCGAGGATCGGGACTCCTCGGACTCTTGCCGGTACGGGTTGGCACCCAGCCCTACGAGCCGATTCTCGGCTCTTCGGACTGGGCTAAATTAGGACGGGCCTTCAGCCCTGCGTTGGTCAGGGGTTGTTGGTTGATTGGCAGGGCCGAAAGCAGTTTTGTTTCTGGTGACTCTTAGTTCGCTGATGAGCCTCAACTTGCCACACTAGAAGTTCTTGAATTCCGCCACCGTTTGCAATAGTTATGTCGATGATCCCTTGTCGCATGCGAAGTCAAGACGGGCTTCGCCGGGGTCGTCCCGGTCGGGACTCCTCGGACTCTTGCTGGTTCGGGCTGGTCTAAGCTAAATCGGGCTTTTAGCCCTGCGTTGGTTACCGTCTGAAGGTTGGCTGGCTGGACCAGAAGCCGTTTGATAGGAGGATCTCACATTTGAGCTTGGCCTGAATCTTCATGAAGGTCAGTGGATGATGGCTGTATTGATGCACCGAATTGGCCTTGGTTCCATTGATCTTTCCTTGAATTAGCCAGCCTTGAGATGCTCAGTACTTCGGTAAACATGTAGACGTGTTTACCAGTGCCACGACTTAGCCTTGATGGGCAATCCCGATTCGCTTCGCTCATTTCCCTACGGCGGGAACTTCGTGATGCCCACCTTCCCAGTGGCTCGTCGGCTACGAGGATAGGTGTCGGTTCTTGCTCTTGGTTTGAGGGGATTGGTCTTATTTGGGTTGAGATGAAGCAAGTGATGCCGTCGTGATTCATGTCAAACTATTGGGAGCATGACGTTCCAAGAGTTGATCCGCCGCCTCGATGAGTATTGGGCAGCCCAGGGCTGTGCGATTCTTCAGCCGTACGACGTGGAAGTCGGCGCGGGGACGATGCATCCGGCAACAACTCTGCGGGTGCTTGGACCGGAGAGTTGGAACGTGGCCTACATTCAGCCATCGCGACGTCCGGCGGATGGTCGATACACGCTCAACCCCCAGCGGAGCCAACGGTATTACCAGTACCAGGTCATCATGAAGCCGTCGCCGGACAACATCGTGGACCTTTATCTCGGTTCGCTGGACGCGATCGGCATCGACACGACGAAAAATGATATTCGGTTTGTGGAGGACGACTGGGAGAGCCAGGCGGCGGGTGCGAGCGGCGTGGGTTGGGAGGTTTGGATCAACGGCGCCGAGATTACGCAGTTCACGTTTTTCCAGCAGATGGGCGGAATCGAGTGCAATCCGGTGTGCGCTGAGATCACTTACGGCCCTGAGCGGCTGTGCTTGATGCTGAACAACCAGCAATCATTTTGGAAGGATCTGGAGTGGAGCGACGACCTCAAGTACTTCGATGTGGACTACCAATTGGAGTTGCAGGATAACGTCTACAACTTTGAGGTCGCCTCGACGGAGATGCTGTTTAAGATGTTCGACATGTATGAGGAGGAGTCGAAGCGCGTGATTGAGACCGAGGTCTTTTGGGACGCGAAGCAGGGAATCCTGACGGCGGCCGATCCGGGAGGAGAGAAGGTTTTGCCTCCGAAGGGCGCGGGGCCGGCCGCGCTGGTGTACCCGGCGTTGGATTTGGCGCTGAAGTGTTCGCACATTTTTAACTTGCTGGATGCTCGGGGAGCAGTTGGCGTCACGGAGCGGGCGAAGTATATCAATCGGATTCGCGGTCGCGTGCGCGCGTGCTGTTTGAAGCATGTGGAGCAGTTTAGAGTGGCAGTTAGTTAGGGGTTCGCCGTCAATCCCCCGGTTCGCTCGTTTCTCGCTTACCCTCCACGGAAAGCGCATCTTTTTGATGCCCTTTCCGCGGACCCTCCTTCACCAAGGGGCATCTTAGGGAGCCGCGAGCGGCTAGCCGCAAGCAAGTATTAAGCTATCGCCAGTCAAACCAGACGCCCATCGTCTCGGCGCGACGTTCGGTATTTAGTTTGTAGGCTTCGACGGCGTCGGTGGGAAGGAAGCGGTGGGTGTTGAGGCCTTGCACCGAAAAGCGGCCGGCTTGGACTAGATCGTAAAACTTGGGAATGATCCTGGTCTCGTGCCAATCGGCGGTTTCATGACTGATGTGGCAACCGTGGACTCGAACTCCGCGAGTCAGGACGTCGGGGGTTAAATGCTGTCCGGCGGGGGTGCCGGTGTCGCCGAGCAAGATGACCGTGCCGAAGTTGCGCGGAATAGCGAGCGCCTTCTCCATGACGGATGCGAAGCCCGTGCAATCCACAACAACCCGAGGCTTTGCCCCGAAAACCTGTTCGACGTGCGGACCAAACTCTTCGACGGTGCCGAGCATGGGGTTAGTGACGCCGGCTAGTTCGGCCATGCCGAGGCGCATGGCGACCGTGTCGCAGATCGTGACTTTGCATCCAGCGGCGAGGAGCCAGCGACACGCCATCTGTCCGACCGGGCCAGCGCCGACGACGGCGACGTCATCTTGGAGGCGGATATCGCCCGCATCGAGGATCATGGAGCCGATCATGGCGAGGGCCGACCATTGGGCTTCCTCGTCGGAGATTGCGTCTGGAATCTTGACGACGCGTGTGGTATCGACGATGTGTTCCGATGCGTGGGTAACGCGCGTAAAGACGCGATCTCCAACCTTAAAATCGGTGACGTCGGGTCCGACGGCGACGACATCAGCGACGACACAATAGCCGGTTCGGAAGGGGTATTTCACCCATCGATCGAAATGGGTTCCGGGGTCGAAAAGGCGATTGAGGCAGATGCCCTCGGTACCGGTGCTGATGAGCGACGTGCGCGTTTGGAGGTGAATTTGGTTCGCGCCGAGGTCGCCAAGTTTGAACTCTTGAAGCTCGACAAGACCTTTGCCCTGGAAGACGATCCCAAATGCCATTTTTCCAGTCTATCCAAATGTGGTTTTCTCTCCGAACTATAATGAGGTGCTTATGGACGTAAAACGTATCATCGCCGAGAGCTATTTGGCAGCTGGATTCACTGATGAGTTCATGGATCGGGTAGCCGCGATCTCCGAGATTCGGCAGTTTGGCGATGGTGACTCCATCGTTCATGAAGATGACGAGACGGCCGATTTGATGATCTTGGCGGAAGGGAAGGCCGAGATTGTTCGCATCACGGGCGACACGATTGCGTATATCAAACCGAATATGCCGTTTGGCGAGGTGGCTTTTCTCGATCATAAGCGACGTTCATCGTCCGTTATTGCAAAGGGCGACTGCAAAGTGGTTGTCATCCCCGAGGAGCCTTTGCGGGAAATGCTTCGCGCCGAACCGGAGATGGCCGTTCGTGCCCTGATCAACCTTAGCTCGCTGCTGTGCGAACGACTTAGGAAGGCGAACCAGCAGATCGCTGCCCTCAACGCGATCGAAGAGTTTCAGCGTTAGGCCGCTCGGCGCTTGGCGACGTACATCACCTGATCGGCTTCGGCGACGGCCACATCCGGCGTGTGTTCGGGGGTGAGTTCGATCGCACCATAGCTAATGTGTAGCGGAATGCTCGCGCCCACGTAGACTAGCGGATTTTTGGCGAGGATGGTGTTGACGCGCTCAAGTTTGGCTTCCAGTTGGACGAGCGAACCCCGATAGAGAACCGCGAACTCATCGCCTCCATAGCGGACCACCGAGGTGCCAGGAAGAGAAAAGGTCTCGGTTAGCCGATTAGCTATGGCGACCAGCGCGGCATCGCCACATAGATGGCCACGGCTGTCGTTGATGTGCTTGAACTTGTCCACGTCCATGATCGCGAGGCAGTATTTTTCGCCATGAGCGATCTTGGCGATACCGACGGTGAGGAGAAAATCGAACGCACTGCGGTTTCCGAGTTTGGTTAGGTGGTCGGTTCGGACGGCCTTCTCGGCATGCTTGAGCTTGGTGCGAAGGACTTCGACATGTTGAGAAGCGACCTTTCGGACGAGCTTTGCGTCTTCGCGGTGCTTTTCGACGGCGGAGTTCAACGTGGCGATTTCCTTCTTGATTCCACCAATGACTTCTTCGTAGCTCTTGGCGCTTTGGAGGCTGAGCAGGCGGGTGGACGCGGACTGGGTGGCGTCTTCGAGCGTGTGCCCGGTGGCAATGGCGCCTTCGAGTGACTTGAGGACGTCGCGGAGGCCATCGTAGACCTCGGAAATGCTATCTTCGATGGCCGAGCGTTGTCGGCGTGAGAACTTGGTGATGATGGACTCAAGTTCATCGACGATCTCGCCGAACTGAGCTTGGCTGATTTCGGGCACGCAAGCCTCGTTGGCAAGGGTATCGACATCCTTGATGAACTGCTGCGAAACCGGGTCGTTGGGAACGATGACCAATTTCTCAAAACCCTTCGACGCAGCGACCCCGAAGCGAATCGCCGACGGACTACTTGGGGCTAATTTTGCCCACTCCGACCCCTTCTTCCAAAACATCCCAAAGTAGGAATGCCATATGATTTACGACGTGGCCCAAGAAAAAATGCTAGGCGGGAAACAATTCTTTTCGATAGATCGTCCAGATTTCGCAAGAGGACTAGCTTAATCGTTCGTTCTGCAATATAATGGCAAAGCTGGTGCAAATGCGAGTGCCGTCTTGGCGTCGCTGTGCATCGGGATTTGGATGCATATTAGAGGTGTCTTGTTAGTGTCTATGACTAAAACAATCTGCAATCGAGTTTGGCTCGGTGCCTTGACCCTTGGAATTGCTTCGCTGGTTGGTGCGCAAACGGCGGACCTCTCCAGTGGCGGTCAATCCATGTTAAAGGCCCGTCCATCCACGTTTACGAAAAACATTGGACAGTGGGACTCGAAGGCTCTATTCGGCGGGCATGCCGCAGGAATGGACTTCTGGGTTTCTAAGGAAGGATTTGTATTCCAGTATCAGCGAACAGCGAACGATACAGGAAACAAACAGTACGCCGGCCAAGCGGTTGGAATGCTCTTCGACGGAGCCAAGCCGTTCGTGGCGACTGGTTCTACGGAGTCTGGCGCACAGGAGTTCATCGGAAGCAAGGCGAAGGGGGTCGCAACCAAGTATCAGCGGGTCAACCTAACTGGCGTTTACGACAACGTGGACGCGGTGGCCTACTTTGACGGTAAGACTCCTCGCTACGACTTCATCCTGCATCCAGGCTCGAAGGCAAGCGATCTTCGATTCAATTTCAAGGGCGCGGCAGTTAAGGTCGTTTCCGACCAGAAAGTCAAGATCAACACTATTCTTGGTGATCGATTCCAAGAAGGCCTGTTTGCCTACCAGATGGTTAATGGCAAGAAGGTTTCGGTCCCGGTCAGCTTCCGGCAGATCGATGGCACCCACATCGGTTTTAATGTCGGGTCCTACGACAAATCGAAAGACCTAATCATCGACCCGCTCGTGTATGGCACCTACTACGGCGGCGATCAGGGATTTGACGAAGTGCGTGGCGTCTGCGCGGACGCCAGCGGCAATGTCTATTTGACAGGCTACACTCGCTCTGCAATCTATCCGGTTCTTTACGGTCCGTTTGGCTATAACGGTCTGGGCGGCAAAGAAGCGTTCGTTTCCCGACTTCAGGGTGACGTTTACGTTCATGACTATTCGGCTCTCTTAACGGGCACCGGAGACGACCAAGGCAACTTTATTAAGCTAGACGCTTATGGAAATGTCTGGGTTCTCGGTTCGACGACGTCCAACACGTTCTGCGGCAACACGAAGGCCGGCAACATGTGGCTCGTTCGATTTACGTCGTCGCCCACGACGGTTCTGACGCCATTCAAAGCAGACGGAGTCACTCCGGTTCTGTTCCGGTTTGGCGGTACGACCTCGAACCCCGACGTTACCGCGATCCGATCATTCAGCATTCGACCCGACGCCACTCCGGCGCCGGTACAGATGTTGATCACGGGCGCTTGTAAGTCGGTTGGTCCTACCGGTTTGTTCACGGGTAATTCGCACGGCGGATTCTACTGCTCGCTTTCTTACACCGAGGCCACAGGCTTTAGCTTGGTCTCGGGCGCATCTGGTTTGCCAATCACCTCGAGCGCAGGTTCGTTGACGGTTACGGGTGGAGCCTATGATAGCGATGGTAACTTCTTCCTGTCGGGAACTCTGATCGCGTCCGGTAACTCGGATACGGCTCAGCCCGGCATGGTATTCGGTACGACGGCTGGAATTTTCCAGAATGGTCGACTGCAACGCCAAAAAGACATTTGGGTCCGCAAGATGGCGGCCGACGGAACGCTGGTTTGGTCCGGTCTCGTTGGTGGCGCTTCGGACGACGTGACGGAAGGTTTCTTCCGAACCCACAGCGCCAATACGACCGACGTCGGTGGTACAACGGTCGCTACCGACCCGGCTGGCAACGTTTACGTTCTCGGTCGATCTTCGTCTTATGACTTCCCGCGAACCTCTGGAGTCCTCGGTGAAATCTACGTTAGCGGTCAGAACTACATTACGGTTACCAAGATCAAGGCCGATGGCTCTCAGATCCTGTACTCGACCAACATTCGAAACCGAGGTCGCATCAACGCTTCGGGCATTGGCGTCGACGCTCGCGGCAACGCCTATATTACGGGTGTCGTCAGCACTGAAGCCGACCTCGTTCCGACGTTCCCAGACCCGATCGAACCAAACCTTCAGCGCCCTGATACTGACGGTTCGATTCCCCTTGTAAATCCGATCCGATCGGCTTACACCTACCCAACCATTCCTGAGACTTCGTCGAACGACGCTTGGCTCATGATCATCAACGATACGGCGACGGATATCATCCGCTCGACGTACATTGGCGGAATTCTCGACGACGCAGCGTTCGCTCCGTTCGTCGATCCGAACGGTGACGTCTGGGTCTTCGGTTGGACCGATACTTGGCGCGACTATTTTGTCATCAACAGCACTCAGACGACGATCACTGAGCGACCGACGGGTGGACGAAGCGGCGGTCTGGATACGGCCTTCATCACCAATCTGGCATTTAAGCAGTTCCCTGAACCGCCGAGCAGCCAGGGTGTGATTACTGATCCTACAGGCTACTTCCTGACGAACAACGGTACTGACTTCAACTTCGGTGCCATTTATCCTCCGGCGAACTTCCCTGGCTTCGGCATCTCTTATGCCCGAGACGGATACGTTCTGCGATTCCGAGAATCTCTGCCGCTCATTTCGACGATGACCCTTGCTCCGTCCCCGATTCCGGGTGGCGATCCGCAAGGTCTTGCTAATCCTCCGTCCTCGACGGGAACGATCACTCTCTCCGCTGCGGCTCCGTCCGGCGGTGCGACGATCAACCTGACGCTCAACAACTCGACGGTAGCGTCCTTCTCGCCAACAACGAACACCGCCTCGCAGACGATCATCATCCCTGCCGGCGCAACTTCCGCTACTTATAGCGTATACAGCCGAACGGTGACTGCTCCGGTCAACGTCCAGGTTCAGGCCAACTACTCAGGCAACCTCAAAGTTGCCTCGCTTCAGATCATCCCGTGGCTGAGTTCGCTCACCATTAATGGTTCAAGCATCGTTGGTGGTAATACCACGACGGCGACGATCAAGCTCGCATCGACGGCTCCGTCCGGCGGTGTGACGGTTGACCTCGCAACGGATCAGCCGAGCGTGGTGACCTTCCCCTCGGGCAGCACGGTTACGGTGCCTGGCGGTCTGGACAACGTCACCTTCACGATCAACACCAATGGTGTCGATGCGTCGGTGAACGCAACGATCAACGCGACGCTCCTTGGAGTGACGCGATCGGGAAGCCTCGGCGTGAGCCCGGCCAAACTGACGACCCTCGTCCTGACGCCGAACCCGGTTGCGGCCGGTGGTACGGTGACGGGCGTGGTCAACCTCGACGGCAAGACCGGTTCTGCCGGAACACTGAACATCACGATTCAGGGTTCGCCGGCAGGGTACGTGGTCAACCCGACGACGGTTACGATCCCGGCTAACTCGAACGTCTCGAATCCGTTCACCATCACGGTGCCGTTTGAAGCGGCCGACGTGTCGCGAGTGGTTCAGGCGGTCCGTGTCAATGGCAGCAACACCATTATCGATGGTCCGGTTACTTCGACGCTGAACGTTGAGGCTCTTGCAGTCTCCTCGATAACGGTCGACCCCGATACGATCGACAGCGGTGGCTCTGCGGTAGCGACGGTCAACCTGACTGGAGCGGCACCGGTTGGTGGAGCACGAGTCTTCGTCTCCTCTGACAAGCCTGGCATCGCCGTCCCGGTTGACTCCAATGGAGTGCCGATCACGGAAGTGACAGTCCCAGCTGGCACGACGAGTGTCGACTTCGACGTGAAGGGTCTCTTTGCCCTGAACGGTGACGAGTTGGTGACGCTGAGCGCCTATCGAGGCCCGACGCCGCAGATCAATAGCCTGGTGAAGACGACGACCCTCACGGTCCTTGCCCTTACCTACACGATGGACATCACTCCTTCGTCGGTCTTCGGTGGCCAGAGTGCAACCGGTACGATCACGTTGAGTGCTCCGGCTATCCCCGGCTTCTCGATGCCGGTGACCTGCGACGACAATACCGTGACGTTCACCCAGCCGGTGTTCACCACGGGTAGCACAACGGCTACGTTCTCGATTACGACTCCGATCGTGACCGATACGAAGACGGTGACGTTCTCGACGCATGCAGGCACTCTGCCGGATGTGTTCGCGACGCTTGAGATCAAGGCGACGGAAGTTGTGTCGGTAGCGATCCTGCCAAGCAACTCGGTACGCCAAGGCGCCACGATCCAGATCCAGGTGACGGTGAATCGAAATGTTCCGACGGCGACGACAGGAACGATCACCTTCGACAACCCGAGCTTGGTCATCCTGCCTAACGGTCAGAACTACGTGAACTTCACGGTACAGCCTGGTTCGAACAAGGCAACGGTGACTCTGATCACCCGACGCGTTCCGAGAAATCTCTCGACTCTGGTTACCGCAACCACGAGCGTGTCTGGTCTAGGGGCAGTCGCATCCACCACTCTCTACGTCAAGATCTAACGGCGTAGGGTTACACAAAAAGGGCTCCAGCAACGGCTGGAGCCCTTTTTTCGTATTTGGGGGTAGAGTTATGAAAATGAGAAAGACCTTCGCCCTGCTTATGGGAATTGGCGTGGGCGTTGGAGTTCTGGCTTGGATGATTCGGCAGAAGGAAGAGGAAGAGTCCTCAGAGAACCTTCTGAACCAGATGAACGAGAAGATCGAACATCTGGAAGCCAGAACAAAAGAACTACAGCAGAACGCTTAGTCTAGGATCGTTTTTCCGAGTACGGTTCCCGCTTCGTCCAAATCATAGATCAGCGGGACGGCGGTTCCCAAATTGAGCTCAAGAACCTCGGCGGTCGAGAGCTTGTCGAGTTGCATCACGATCGATCGGTTCGAGTTGCCATGGGCGACGACCAACACGTTTTTGCCCTGGGCGATGTCACCGAGGATGCATCGCTCGAAGAAGGGAAGCGTTCTTGCGGCGGTGTCTTTGAGGGACTCGCCGTTGGGTGGCGGAACGTCGAAGCTGCGTCGCCAAATCTTGACTTGTTCGGCTCCGAACTTCTCGGCAGTGCGGGCCTTGTTGAGACCCTGGAGGTCTCCGTAGTGCCGTTCGTTTAGGGCCTCGTCGCGGATGGTCGGAAGGGTCGTCCCCATGCTTTCGAGAATGAGCTTGAGCGTGTTCTGAGCTCGTTGCAGACTGCTTGTGTAGGCAACATCAATGGAGATACCTTTGAGCTTGGTGCCTGCGTTGCGTGCTTCCTGTTCGCCTTGAGGGGTCAGGGGTACATCGACCCAACCCGTAAATCGGTCTTCGAGATTCCAAAGGGATTGGCCGTGGCGAACGAGAATCAGTTTCGGCATACCGTTGAATGATACCGTCTAGGACCGTTAGCCGCCGAGGCGGCGAAGAATCTGTTGGAAGTCCTCGTCGGTGAACTGCATTTGCCCGTCGATCCAGGTGAGCGTAGAGGCGGCTTCCTGCATGAGGTGGCGAAGTTCGGAGGCGAGGTCGTCGGATAGCTCGATAATGATTCCGTCGTGCTGGAACCGGGTCTTGTTTTCTGCTGAGAGAATGCTTTTCAACGCTTCTTGGAATTGGCTGGGCGAATCGTAGTCGAGGGTTATTTTGTTGAAATCGACGTGGGTACAGCCGACGGGGCAGATGCGTACCGTCCCGTGCGGGGACTTTGCGAGGGGGATCGATTCGTCGTGGTGATTCACTATCGGAAAGTCCAGCCTTGTTTAACTAGACAATAAAGTATAGATTAGTCGAATCGGGAAAGTCATGGGGCACGGTGTTTTTGGCGAAGAGATTTGGGAAGTATCCGTCGGTTTTCGGGAGAAGCGACGCTAAGCGCCTTCCTTCGAGCAAGCCTGCAGCAGGGCTTTGCCCGGGCCGTCCCGATGCTCGGGACTCCTTGGACTTTTATGGATACGGGTCTTTCCCGGGGTCTACGACCTCGGGCTAATAAGCTCTGCGACTGCTAGATTGGCTGGTGCCCAATCGCTCTAGACCCATGTTCTGAACCAGGAAGAGGTGTTGGGTCGCTCAATCTTTGATTTGCCAGCCGGTGAATTCGTCCCAGTCGGTGTCGGGCCAATCGTCGAGTCCGGCGGCTTCGGCGAGAGCGCGGATGTGCCCGCGGTGGTAGGAGCCGTGGGTTAAAGTGTGGTGGATGACATCGACGGTCTTCCAGGCCCAGGTGCCCCAGTCCGGGTGCGAGCGTTGGCGGGTTTGGTCCAGATCGCATGTTTCGATGAACTTGGCCATCCGTTCGTATTGATACTTGAGATCTTGGGGCAGGTCGCCGGTTGGGCTTGTTTCGGTGTCGGTCATCCAGTCGTACCAAGATTGATAGCAACCGCAGATGTGGCCGAGCCACCTTTCGGCGGCGACCCGAAACTGGGCACCTCCTGGCTTTTCCGACACGCAGTCGAGGTACTTTAGCCAGAGGCCATTGGCGTGCTCCTCGTAAGCCACCATCTGAATATATCGATCACGTAGGTTCATATTAATGGTCTCCAAATTGCAGGCATCGGCCCATCGGACTGCCGACCGGTTCTTGCTCGAATGCAGCAAGGCTACCCGCCAGGTAGACGGCCTGCACCTGGCCAATTAGTTCTTCGCCATCGTAGGGACTCCATCCGCACTTGGAATGGAGAAGGGATTCATCCACCGTCCAGCGGCGATGGGGATCGACGAGCACGAAGTCGGCGTCATAACCGATCTCGATTCTCCCTTTGCCTTCGATCTGGTAGAGGGCGGCGGGAGTCTCGCAAAACATGCGAACTAAGGTTTCGTAGGAGATACGGCCTTGAGCGGCGTAGGTTAGCAAGACGGGAAGAATGGTTTCGACGCCAGGCATGCCGCTGGGGGAGGATGGATAGGGCTTGGCTTTCTCCTCGGCGGTGTGCGGGGCGTGGTCCGAGCCGAAGACGTCGAAGAGACCGTCATCGAGCGCGCGCCAAAGAGCGGCACGATGCCCCTCGGAGCGGACGGGAGGGTTCATCTGCGCCTTGCTGCCGAGGCGATCGTAACATTCGGGAGCGACGAACCATAGGTGCTGGGGCGTGATCTCGCAAGTGATGGGGAGGCCCTGGCGCTTGGCTTCGGCGATGAGCGGTAATTCGTCGGCAGTCGAGATGTGAAGGATGTGGACCGGGCGATGGGTTTCCCGGCAGAGGCGAATTAGACGCTCAGTCGAAATCTTTGCGCTTTCCGCATCGCGCAGGAACGGATGCTCGCGAGGGTGCGGGTTATCACTAATGAGGGCCTTTCGCTCGCGATTTCGAGCCTCATCCTCGCTGTGGACGGCGACCCGCTTGTGCCCATTCATCAGCACACGGCGGAGGTCGTCTTCTTGGTCGACCAGGAGATCGCCCGTGGAACTACCGACGAAGATCTTGACTCCCGGTGCGCCGGGCAGGAGTTCGTATTCGGCCAGGTGTTCGGCGTTGGCGGGTGTCGCGCCGAAGAAGAAGCCGAAGTTCGACCAGCAACGTCCGCTGGCGCGCGTTACTTTGTCGGCAAGGGCTTCGGGGCTGGTGGTTTCGGGCTTGGTGTTAGGCATCTCTAGGAAGGAGGTCACACCCCCGCAGAGGGCGGCCAGCGATCCAGAGGCGAGGTCTTCTTTGTGCTCCATTCCCGGCTCGCGGAAGTGGACTTGGGTGTCGATGGCGCCAGGCAGCAGGTAGAGGCCCTTCGCATCGACGATCTCATCGGCATCAACTTGGGCGAAGTCGCCGAGCCCCTCGACCTTTCCGTTAGAAACGGCCACATCGGCGAGGTGCATGCCGGTGGCGGTCACAACGGTTGCGCCACGAATCACGAGATCAAATGCCATCCTCCTATTTTGGAATATGAAATCCTGCCAATAATGCCAGGTATGACCCTAACGTTGTGCTTTGCCGCCGCATTTTCCGGTTTTGGGACCGCGCCGATCCCCACGGAGTTTGCAGAAGGACAGAAAGTGTTCCATCGAAAGAAGGGGATTGATCGCACGACGGGCGACGCGGGAGTAAAGATCGGCGAGTGGTTCGACGGCGACCGAAAGCAGGTTGTGGAGGAGGCGATCTTCCTGACTCCAGGTTTGCTGAGCCGATGGCTGGGCTATCAGGCCGCATCAGGCACGGCAGACGAAGAGATCCAGAATTCGTGGAAAGCCTGCACGGACCAACTGCAGGATAAGTCTCTGGCGTTCATCCGCCTTTCGCGCCTGGGGACGGTCGATCCGGTTGATGGCAACGTCGAGGATACGGCGAATATCGAAGCGCTGAATACGGTGCGGTTCGACATTCGGCAGGACGGCAAGTCGTGGCAGAAATTGGACTTTAAGGTGGTGCAGGACGTGCAAGACCGCTGGCCGACAGATGTGTTGAAGGATTCATGGGATCAGGTAATGGCGAAGTTGATGGCTTGGCCAAGCACGCCGACCAATAATGAATTGGTTTCTCAGATTCGGTGGGGCCGCAACCGACGCATTTCTGTGCTAGCCGAAGTTCCGGCCATTTCGGCCAACGCGAAGTGCGAACTGCGGATTACCGAGTCCGACCGGACGCGAACGATCAAATTCCGGTATCCGAAAAGCTAAAATGAACGAGTGCGAGTCGCCACATTTAACGCCGCTTCCGTACGAGCTCGATTGCCGCTACTGGTTCAATGGCTTGAGGAAAATCCTGTCGATGTCCTTGGCATCCAAGAGACCAAGGTCGAAGACGACAAGTTCCCGCGAGCCGAATTTGAAGCGCTCGGCTACGAACTCGCGCTAAACGGGCAGAAGTCCTGGAACGGCGTTGCGTTGCTTTCGAAGCTCCCGATGACGGACGTGGTGAAGGGCGTTGGCGATGAGGATTTGGACGTGCAGGCCCGCACGATCGCGGCGACGATCAATGGAATTCGCATCATCAACACCTATGTGCCGAACGGCAATACGGTCGGCTCGGAGAAGTGGGAGTTCAAGATGCGGTGGCTGGAGAAGTTCAAGGATATGGTCTATGCGCACGACCGAAGCCAACCGCTTTTGTGGATGGGCGACATCAACATTGCGCCTCAGCCGCACGACGTTTTCGACTCGCCGAAGCTACTTGGGGGAGTTGGGCATCACCCGGACGAGTTCAGCCGACTTTCGGCGATCGTTTCTTACGGGCTGATCGACCTGTTTCGACTATTCACCTTTGAGGGTGGGCACTACACGTTTTGGGACTTCGTGATTCCTGGCGCGCTAGACCGCGGCATGGGGTGGCGCATCGACCACATTTACACCACCGAGGAATTGGCGGAGAAGTGCACATCGTGCGTGATCGACGTCGAGGCGCGTCGGCGCGAAAAGCCGAGTGACCACACGTTTGTGATCGCCGATTTCGACGTTTAGGAGATCATCTGTTTGCGGACGATGCGCATCTGCGTCAGCGTGGGGCTGACGCGCTTTTGGAGAAGGAAGAACTCATCGTCGTAGGCTTTGATCGGGTCGGGGAAGGTTTCGCCTCGCTCCCAACTGAGGGCGATGTATTTTTCCAAGAGCGTGCGAACTAACGACATTTGGTCGCGGGGAATCGGGTGGGTTTCGAAGTCGGGTACGCCGATTTTGATGAGCCCGAAGGAGCGGAAGGTTTGGTCTTCGGTTTCTTCTAACCTCACGTGAAACTGGAGTTTCGTGACGTCGAAGTTCTCCCCGAGGATCTTCTCCAGCTCTTCCTTTGTGCGAAGGGAACCGGTGATCTTGTCGAAGATCCAGGTTGCGCCGGTTAGCTCGGCAGCAGCATCGGAGGCGTGGAGCAGGAATTGGAGATGACGCTTGTCCTTCAGCTTTACCGGACTGCCGTACTGAAGTCGGATGATCGAGTGGAATCGGCTGACGTCGGCAACAAACTCATGCTGGTCAGGGATGGATTCTGGGAGCTTGTTACCCTGGAACAGGTTGGGATTTTTGGACCGGAGCACGAGGGCGATTTTGAGGCGGACATCGCTAAAGAGCAGACCTTCACCGGCGCTGATTGGGTTTTGGCCCTGCTGGACGTAGGGATTCTCGCCGACCAGGCGACCCATTAGACGGTCTTGGTTAGGCATGGAATCGGCGGTGGAGTAGACCCAGTATTCAGCGTGGGCGTGAAAGCGGTTGAGGCGGGACGAGCGGAAGTAGACGCCGATGCTGATGGCGAGGGCAGCCAGGAGGATGAGGACCGTTGCAATGATCACGGGCCGATTCCCGAGGTCCATTTGACGGCGGCCTGCAGTTCCGGGTTATCGAGCGAGGCGTAGCACCATTGGCATAACCCAGCCTCGTTGACGTTAGGGCGGCAACACAGCATGCATTGGCCGACTTTGCGGGCGTTCTCGACGATCTTTCGATTGCCGAGGGCGTAGAGAAGCTGACTTCGAGGAATGCCTTCGGAGTTCAGCCTTTCCATAGGTGGAATTGTACCTACGGAAAGGCTGAACGGCTTACTTCTTGGGCAGGGTGTAGGTCAGGGTGTCGGCGGTCTCGAAAACGCCGGGTTCCTTTTCGGCTTTGAAGACCAGTTTGACCTTGGGGCCGTCGATATCGACGACGGCATAGCCGTACTTCTGCTCAATGTGGCTGACATGCTTAAGTTGCCAATCGCCGTCGGCGGGCGGAGTTTTGCCGGTGTAGAACGGGGCTCCGGCGGTGCCGATGACGAACTGATGGATGGACTGTCCGGCGGGCCAAGAGGGAAGTCGAGCCTCGACGTGGTCGTAGAGGTGATCGTGGCCGAAGAAGACGGTGCGGGCACCAGCCTTTACCAGCTTATCGATAAAGTGGTCGCGCTTGTCGGCGGCGGTCCACATGCCGTCGGTGTGGCTGCCAGAGAAGAAGGCCATCTTGTGGGAGAAGACGAAGATGTGCGGCGCGTGGTTGGCGTCGATGACCTTGTCGAACCAGTCGAGGTTACCGGTCACGCCGGATGGGCCGAACTGATCGAGGGAAATGAAGAGGCAGTTCTTGAAGGTGTAGGCGTAGGTTAGACCTTCTTCGCCGGTCGGTCCGGTGGTCGGGTTGGCGAACTTGCCGGTGAAGACCTTGTGCCACACGTCGTCGGGGTGGGGGCATCCGGCTTCGTGGTTGCCGCGTGCGGCCAGGACTTTGATTCCGGCGTTGTAGATGGGCATCATGACCTGCTTCCAGGTTTCGAACTGAGAGAGTTCGGCTTCGTCCGTTTTAGCGCCGCCGACGAGGTCGCCGTTGAAGAGGAGCACGTCGGGCTTTTCGGCCACGATGGCCTTGACGATTCGTCGCATCGCCGCGACATTGACGCCGTTTTCATCCTCACCCGGACGGGCCTTGCCGCCAGCCCACCGGTCATCGCCGGTGATGATGAACCGAACGTGGTTTTGGGCAAATGCCGAGGCTACCGAGGTCGCCATGATGAGGGAGAGAAGCCACTTCACGATGCCTGCATGTTACCTTTGTCATTGAAGAATTCGGCGTCGGTTAACCACTCGTTAATCCACTGGTAATCTCTCGTCGTGCGCATTCTCGAATCGGTTCTCTACGCTGAGGATCTCGTCGCCGCCCGCGAGTTCTACGTCGGTCTTTTGGGCCTTGAGGAAGTCTCCTTCGATGCCGACCGGGACCTCTTTTTGAGGGTAGGGGATGGCATGTTAATTCTGTTCAAGGCGAGCCGAACGGTGATCCATGACTCGGGCGTACCTCCGCATGGCACGACGGGGGCTGGCCATTTGGCCTTTGCGGCAACGCCGGAGGAGATTGAGATTTGGCGAGCCCGGCTGGAAGAGAATGGGGTTGAGATCATCCAATCGATCGACTGGAAGAATGGGGCGAGGTCGATCTACTTTCGCGATCCGGCGGGGAATGTGTTGGAATTTGCCACGCCGAGCCTTTGGGGGCTGGCTTGATCGCGGCTTTCGTTGCGCTGGCGTTTGTGAGTTCTCGAACGACATTGAATCTGGATGACGGTTGGCAGTACACAACGCTTGCGGCGCCGCCATCGATTTGGTCGGGAGCGGATGCGGTTCCAACGGCGGCCTGGAAGGTGGTTCGAGTTTCGAGTGAGGAGACTACGGCGGAGAAAGCGCCGGCTTCCCAGGCGTTCGATGGCGACCCGAAGACGTTTTGGCATACGCGCTGGCAGGGGACTCCGGGCGGATATCCGCACGAATTGGTGCTCGACTTGGGCGGGCGGACGGAGGCGGTCGGCTTTCGTTTGTTGCCCCGGCAGACCGGGCCGAAGAATGGCCATCCCAACCATTTGCAGGTTTTCCTGTCGGATTCGCTTGATTCGTGGGGTGATCCGGTGGTTACGGGGCAGGTTCCAGATTCTTCGGACCTCTTTCAGGTCCGCTTTACGCCCCATCGGGGGCGCTACTTGCGGTTGGTGGTGTCGGACGGCTACCAGCGTGAGCCATTTTTGGTGCTCGCCGAGATTGGGCTGATTCGTTCCTTGGACGAGAAGCAAAAGCAGGATTGGGAGAGCCAATATCACATCGCAACGGTCGAGACCGGAGATGCCCGGTACGACCTTCGGGGGGCGGCTTTGGAAGGCGTAAAGCAGGCGGAACTGGCCAAAGTGAAGGCGGCGGATTGGAAGTCTGCGACCTTGCCGCATGCAGCCTGGATTCGTCCGATGGGAAAGCCGGAGATTTGGCAGGGAGTGGCTTACTACCGGCGATCCCTAGACGTCGATGACGGATTGCTTGCGAAACACCTTGAGCTTACGATCGACGGGGCGATGCAGGTTTCGGACCTATGGCTGAATGGCCAGCACGTGGCGACGCATCGGGGCGGGTATCTGCCGATGGTGGTTGATTTGACGGGCAAACTTGGGCGTCGTAACGACTTGCTGGTGCGCGTGGATAATCGGGATAACCCGCTGGTGCCGCCGGGCAAGCCTCAGCAGGACCTCGATTTTATGTATGGCGCAGGTCTGACCCGGCACGCCTGGCTGACGGCGACCTCGAAACTGCGGATTACTGACGCGCTGGAGGGCGCGGCGGGGCGGTTTGGCGGAGGAGTCTACGTGACGGATCCGGTTGTGGAGGCGGACCGAGCCACAGTTCGGGTTCGGACGCACGTGGCAAACGAAACGGGTAAGACGTGTGAATTCCAGATTCGGCAGAATCTGGGCGGGAGGATTACGACGAGTGGAAACGTCCGTTTGAAGCCGGGCGAAATGGCTTGGTATGGGCAGGACCTGAAGGCGGATGGCCTGCCTTTGTGGTCGCCCAGTTCGACGGCGACGATTACATTGCGGACGTCTCTGGTGTCTTCTGGTGAGGTTGAGGATTCGGTTGATACGTCGGTCGGCATTCGGAAGATCGAGGTGAGCCGGGAAAAGGGATTTGTGATTAACGGCAAGTCGATCGAGTTGATGGGGACGAACCGGCACCAGGACTACCCATGGGTGGGACCCGCGCTCTCGGATGCGGCAAACGTTCGCGATGTGCGACTGATCAAGCTGGCAGGGCATAACATCGTCCGGCTATCGCACTATCCGCAGTCGGAGGCGTTTCTGGACGAATGCGACCGGATGGGTCTGATGGTGATTCCGTGCATTCCGGGATGGCAGTTTTTGAACAAAGATACTCGGTTTACGGAGGCGGTTCGTCAGGACATTCGAAACCTAATTCGGCGGGATCGGAACCATCCGTCGGTGGCGTTTTGGGAGACGAGCCTGAACGAAACATATCCGCCTGCGGATGTGGCCCAGGATTGGTACGGTACAGCGAAGTCAGAATCGGTGGATGGGGCGATTTTGCTGGCGGGGGATGCGA
This sequence comes from Armatimonadota bacterium, assembly GCA_016125185.1. Classification (NCBI taxonomy): domain Bacteria; kingdom Bacillati; phylum Armatimonadota; species Armatimonadota bacterium. Next base: position 433,872 of record WGMG01000006.1, read on the forward strand.
GGAGGGGCGCGCCGTGGGACATTGCGTACAACCAATGGAAGGACGACTTCACTCGTCCGCAGAGTGTGTTGCCTTCGCGGCCGGGCTATGTTCGCGAGTATGGCGACTACGAATTTGGAGGCGCTTATAGCACGTCTCGGGTTCGGATCGCGGATGGGATGACGAAGCTGCTACAGGAGGCGTGGAACCAATCCTGGTCGCTGAATCGGCTCCGTCCACAGCTTCCGTGGACGATGGGATTCGGCACATGGGAGATGTTTGATCACAACGTTCCTTGGGAGTTTTCGGTTTCGGCCAGCGGCTTGTGCGATATTTTTCGGATGCAAAAGCCGAGCTTTTGGTTCTTTCGGAGCCAGCACAGCCCATCTCCATTTGTTAAGGTCGTGGGAGATTGGAACCCTGGCCCTCCCAAACGAGACTTGGTCGTCTTTTCGAATTGCGAGGAAGTGGAACTCCTGGTCAACGGCAAGTCGATTGCGCGCCAGTCGCCTGTACGAGGGGGGGCAACAGACTACGCTGATGCCAAGCCATTCGATGGATCAAACACGGGTAACCTGCGCCACCCTCCCATCGTGTTTCGGAATATCCCGTATCAGCCGGGCTTGGTCGAAATAAAGGGCTTTGTCAACGGAAAGGTTGTAACGACCGACAGGCTCAGAACAGTTGAGCAACCCGAGCAAATTAAAGTCTTTGTGTACGAGTATGGAGTTCCGGCGACGAAGAATGACCTCGTTTTCTTTCGGGCGGCAGTCGTTGACTCGCATGGCAATGTCTGCGTCGACGATAGTCGAGAGATTCACATCACGGTAAGCGGCGCCGAACTCGTTGGGAAAGCGGAAATCGTTGCGGGAAAGGGCGCCATTGTCGGCCTTATCCGGACATCGCCAACGGCCTCTATCGTCTCGATTAGGGCAAGTGCTCCTGGCCTTTGGCCCGCCAGCAGTGTCCTCGCCACGCGGTAGGTCCCGGAGGCGTTTTTGCCTCCGGGAGGTTTTTCCTTAATAGGTCTTGGGGTCGAGGATTTCGAGTTTGTCCTTGAACTCCTCGGTACCGATCTTCATCGTGACCTCGTACGTTCCAGCCGGGGCGAAGACGCCGCGAAGGCGTGGCACCCAGTCGAACCGGTTAAGGCCCTTGGCGAAGATGAGATCGCTGTTTTCGGCGATCGTGTCGGTGACTCCGTCTGGACCTTTGAGGGAGATGGAGACCTTCGTGTCGCTCTTCGGGACCTCGGTCAGATAGTAGTAGAACCGCGCTTTGGGTTGGCTGTTCGGGCTCATGAAGTACGAGTTACCTTCCAGCGGGTTGCCGGAAATGTAGGGCATGCGGATTGCGGGCGAGGTTCCGAGGAAAGCGTCCTTCTTCGGAACTCCTCCACCCATACCTTCCAGGGCGGCGACATCGATCGTCCAAATCGAGCGGCCATGGGTCGCGATGACCAGATCCTTCATCAGCGGGTGAACCTTCAGGTCGTGGACTGCGACCGTGGGGAAAGCTCCTCGCATGCGACTCCACGATTTGCCGTTATCGACGCTGAATCGAAGCGACATCTCGGAGCCGAGGAACAGGAGGTTCGGGTTGTGTTCACCTTCGCGGATAACGTACAGGCAGTCCCAATCGGCCAGGCCGTTGGAGAGCGAGCGGAACGTTTTTCCGGCGTCGTCAGACACGTACAGGTACGGCTTGAAGTCGTCGTTTCGGTGTCCATCGGCGCAGACGTAGAGCCGATCTTTCTGCCAGTGCGACCAGGTCACGCGGCTGATCCACGTGTTGGCCGGGAGCCCGGGCAGGTTTGCGGTGACGTCGGTCCAGGTTTCCCCGCCATCATTCGTGATGTTGACCAGTCCGTCGTCGGAGCCACAAGCGATGCGTCCCTTGACCATCGGCGATTCGTCGATGGTGACGATGGTGCAGTGGTTTTCTGCGCCAGTGGCTTCGGGGTTGATGCTGACTCGCTTGGCGATTTCGATGGTGTCGATCTTCTTCGGGCTCATGGTGGTGAGGTCCGGCGAGATCGACTTCCAGGTATCGCCGCGGTTGGTCGACATCATCAGGTGGTTCGCACCGATGTAGATGGTCTTGTTGTCGTGAGGGCTGATGTGGATTGGCGTGTTCCAGTTGTAGCGAAGGGGCTTACCATCGAGGTTCCGTGGCTGGATGAAGCGCCGCTGCCCAGTCTTACGGTCGAGGCGTTGGGCCGCACCACCTTGGCTTTCGCTGTAGACGTACTGCGATTCCACGTGGTCGGCTTCGGCGTAGAATCCGTCGCCTCCGTTGAGGTTGGTAGCGTCCCACGGTCCGACGCTGCCGCGCGGGCTCTGGGTGGGCAGGGCCCATCCGCCGTTGTCCTGTAGGCCGCCGTACACCCAGTAAGGAATCTGGCCATCGAACGAGACAGCGTAGAATTGGCCAATCGGGAGCTTGTTGCAGTGCTCCCAGGTGTCGCCGTGGTCGCGGGACTGGTAGATGCCTCCGTCGTCACCGGTGATGATGTGGTTGGAGTCCTTGGGATCGACCCACAGGGCGTGCTGGTCGGCGTGGACGATGTTTGAGCCGACGGTGTTCCAGGTTTTACCGCTGTCTTCGGTCCGCCACAGGTTCATCCCGCAAAGGTAGAAGGAGTTGGAGCGGCTCGGATCCCAGAGGGGAGTGGAGAAGTAGAAGGGGCGTGGATCGATCTGCCAGACGAGGTCCCAGCTTTCGCCGCCGTCCTTGCTGATGAAGGTTCCACCGCCGTTCATCTGCACGCCTCGGACCTGTTGGAGTCGAGGATCGGGTTTAGGTTCAGGCTTTTTGGGCGCCGGCTTTTTGTCGTCCTTCTTTGCGGCCTGCGCGGGGGCGGCTTGGGCAGGAGCGGCTCCACCCTGCATGGCGAACTCGTTCTCATGATCGCCGTCTTGATCGCCGCCGTTGTCCTTGACTCGGCCTTCATCGTCGTTCTCATCGTTGCTGACTCGGATAGGAGCGCCGGGGACGCGGTATTCGACGGTGGCGATGATCATACGCGGATTGCGCGGGTTGATGGCAAGGCCGATTCGCCCAAGGTCGCCAGTCGGGAGGCCTTTCTTCAACTGCTTCCAGGTCTTACCGGCGTCGGTGCTCTTAAAGATTCCGGCGTCCATGCCGCCGTCCTTGAAGACGTAGGCTTCTCGGAGGCGATCCCACGCGCAGGCGTAGAGGATGTTCGGGTTGGACGGGTCCATGTCGAGGTCGATGATGCCAGCACGGTCGCCCTGGGTGAACACGAGATTCCAGGTTTTACCGCCGTCGATCGACTTATAGACGCCTCGCTCGGGGTTGCGACCCCAAAGCCGCCCGAGAGCGGCCACGTAGACAATGTTGGGGTTATGCGGATCGACCACGACTTTGGATATGTGTCGCGTGTCGGTAAGACCCATGTGCTTCCAGGTCTTTCCGCCGTCGGTCGACTTGTAGACTCCGTCGCCCCAGGCTACCGAGTTTCGGCTGGACTGTTCGCCGGTGCCGATGTAGATGACGTTGGGATCGGATTTGGAGAGGCCGATGGCGCCCATGCTGACGCTTCCACCGTAGTCGAAGACGCAGTCGAACGAGATTCCGCCGTTAACGGTCTTCCACAGTCCGCCGGAGGCCGACGCGACGTAGAAGATGTTGCTGTTTGACGATTGGACGGCGATATCCATGATTCGGCCGCCCATGTTGGTAGGACCAAGCTGTCGGGGTTGAAGGTGATCCAGGATATCGGCGAGGGGGCCTTCGCTGATGGTTGGATACTTCTTTTCCCCGGTATCGAATTGACCAAATGAGGATGCCGCAAGAAAGGCAAGAAGGAGAGCATATCGTTTCATGACGATTAATCGTGGGTTTACCCTGCCGGTAATTTCATCAGGGCTTAACAAACGAAGAAGGGCGTAGTTTTTTTTGCGCTACCCTAAAAATGAGGGTCCATTCTCTCGACAATTGAAGCTTAGGGGATTCTTCCTGTATGAACTTTGATGTGGCCAGCCTAACAGCCATTCCTTCGATTCTGGTCGGAGTGGCGATCTCAAGCGTTGCTTGGATGTTTTTAGATAAGTACTTCGCCAAGAAGAGCGATGGTGGAACGGGGTCGGGTACGAGCGATACGCTCGTTGAGACGCTTGAGGCGGAGCTTGTCTCCGCAAAGGAGAGCTTGGCGAAAGTCAACGAAGTCCACGCCTACGCTCGGCAGCTCGAGGAGAAGATCCAGCAGTTTGAGAGCATGGGCGAGAACGCGGATTCCGACTTGCGCGTTAAGGTCCTGGAGAAGCAACTTTCCGAAAAGGCCGACCTCGAGGCGAGACTGGCCGTGGCGTTGCAGCAGCTTGAAGACTACAAGGCCAAGGCTGAGATGTACGACACCGTACTTGGCAATACCGCAACTGCTCCGTTGACAGAGACGTTTGACTCGAAGGACGAGGTCGCCGCTGAAGAAGAGCCGGCTGCCGAAGAAGCTCCGGTCATCGAGGAAGCCCCGGCGGTGGAAGAGACTCCGGCTGCCGAAGAAGAAGAGATTTTGATCGAAGAAGAAGAGGCTCCGGCCGCCGAGGCTGAGCCCGAAGTGGCAGAAGAGCCCACGCCGGTGGTTGCAGAAGAGGAAGAAACTGAAGCCGAGCCTGAGCCGGTCGCGGCCGAAATAGAAGAGATTTTGGCGGAAGAAGAGCCAGCCGCCGAGGTTGAGGAAGAACCTGCCGCTGCCACGCTGGTCGAGCCGAATCCTACCATCGACGTCGAGTTGGAAGCGCCGGCGGCCCAAGCTGCACCAATCGAAGTTACGCCAGCGGCAAAGGAAATCGAAGAAGAACCCGCAGTCGCGGTTGCCTCCGCCGACAAACACCTTGAGATCACGCTGGTCCAGAACGAAGTCGCTAAGGGACCGGCTTCTCCGGTAGGCGCGGTTGCCCCGGCCGTCGAAGAGCGACCGGCACTGCGCATCGAAACGATGTCGGACCCTATTGGATTGAAAGGCGATCCGCTTGAGAAGATCGACGGGATCGGACAGATTTACCAATCGAAGCTGTATGAAGCGGGAATCCGCACCTTCGCTCAGCTTGCCGCCGCCTCACCGAGCCGCATCACTGACATCATCGAGCCTCAGAACTGGCAGCAGATCGATGTCATGAAGTGGCGACGCGAAGCCGCTCTGTATGCCGCAGGCGAGAAGGAGTAGTAGGATGTCCAAGACGAAGGTCATCAAAGGCGTCGTCGCCGGTCTTAGCCTTGTCGGCGCGCTTGGGCTCACCTATAAGTCCACGCCGGCTCCGGCTGCTAATGCCGCCAAGGGCCACAAGGGCGAGGAAATTCTGATTACTAGCCCAGAAAAGACAACTGACTACGGTCTGGGCACGTATCGAGTGGAAGGATTTGTGCCGAAGGGCGCCGAATTTTCGGTCTATCTCGACCGAAAGCAGATGGATTCCTTTAAGGCCAACACCGAAGACGGCAGCTACGTTTACGATTTCAAGATCGATAAGTCGGGCGACCACATGGTGGCGATCCAGTATCAGGGCGCGGACGGAAAGGGTGTCATGCGGAAGCTCGATTTTTCGGCTTCGGACATGAAGAACATCATCAGGGACACCGGCGGAGAAGCTGAGAAAGCGAAGCCTGAACCAAAGGTTTCGGAGCACGACCAGCAGAAGGAAGAGGAGACGCCGAAGAAGATCAACGACGACGCTCTCAACATGCTTCCTGAAGACAACGGCGGCGACGTGGTCTATCCTGAAGATCCGAGCGATCCGAACAGCGCCGAACACCGCAAGGAGAACGGCGTGAAGGACGACAAGAAGGCTCCGGCCAAGACTGACGTCAAGAAGCCAGCACCAGCCAAGAAGGCTGCACCGGCTAAGAAGCCGACAGTGGCTAAGAAACCGGCAGCCGCGGTCAAGAACGCACAGTTCGCGATCAGCAGCCATTCGAACTTCAACGTGATCAAGCATGGTCTGGTGAAGATCGGTGGTAAGGGGCGACCGGGAGACAAGATTGTGGTCCTGGTGGACAACAAACCAGCGATGAAGGGCACGATCAAGCCGAACGGGCGATGGAGCTTCCCAGTGAAGATCAGCACGCCGGGCTACCGAGTCGTGACGGCCCAGAACCTGAGTAACAAACAATCCAAGACGATTAAGCTCAAGGTCAACTAAGGCGACCCATAAGAAGGAACCCCTCGACTTTTCGAGGGGTTCTTTTTTGTTGCTCCGGTACACTTTTGGGTTATGGATTTTGCCCTGACGCAAGAGCACGAACTGATTCGGGAAATGGCCTATAAGTTTGGCCAAAACGAGGTTCTGCCGGGACTTGCCGAACGTGATCGCGAGCATCGAAGCGATGCCGAAATGCTAGAGAAAATGGCCGCGGGAGGCATCATGGGCATCTCTATTCCGGCTAAGTACGGCGGCAGCGATACCGACTATATTTCGCTCGGAATCGTGTGCGAAGAGCTTGAGCGTGCCGATTCGACCGCCCGCGTTGTGATGTCGGTTCACTCGGGCCTGCATTCATTGACCCTGTTGCAGTGGGGCACCGAGGAGCAGAAGCAGCGATGGCTTCCTGACTTGGCGAAAGGGAATCGCTGGGGCGGGTTTGGCTTGACTGAGCCGAATGCGGGATCCGATGCGGCGAACCTGCGGACGACGGCGACGAAGGACGGCGACTCCTACATTCTCAACGGCGAGAAGACGTGGATTTCGTTGGCCGACTATGCCCATCAGTTTTTGGTGATTACGCGTCTGACGCAAACCGATGCGAAAGCTCCGTATGCGGCGTTCATCGTCGACCGGTCGACTCCTGGATTTTCGTCGAAGGCGATCAAGGGCAAGCTCGGGGTTCGGGCGGGAAACACGGGGCAAATCTTTTTCGACAACATGCGCGTCCCAGCCGAGAACATGCTTGGCCAAGAAGGCGACGGCTTTAAGGTGGCGATGAGCGCCCTCGACCATGGCCGGTACACGGTGGCAGCGGGCGCGGTGGGCATCATTACCGCGTGCCTGGATGCCTGTACGAAGTATGCGAACGAGCGAGCCGTTGGTGGAGAAGTCATCGGCAAGAAGCAGTTGGTCCAGCAGATGATCGCTTCGATGGTGAAGGGGCGCGAGATCGGACGACTGCTGTACTACAAGGTCGGCTGGATGAAGAACACGGGCCAGCGGCATACGCGGGAGTGCTCGATGGCGAAGTGGACGAACTGCGAGGCGGCCTTTGATGCGGCGAACAAGGCGGTGGAGATCCACGGAGCTTACGGGTTCTGCGACGAGTTTCCGGTTGAGCGGTACTTCCGCAACTCGCGGGGAGCGATGATCTATGAAGGCACGCATGAAATCCACACGATCATGCAGGCGGAGTATGAATTGGGCTATCGGGCGGACAAACCGCTTGCGCACGTTTTGCCAACGTGGCCGGTGCAGTAGAGATGAAGTTGGCGGAAGCTCTCATCGAGCGGTCGGACGTCCAGAAGCGCCTGCTGCAACTTGGTGAGCGCCTGAAGGCGAGTGCGAAGGTACAAGAGGGCAACGAGCCGCCGGAGAATCCTGACGAGTTGTTGAACGAGCTCGACCACTTGGCCGCTCGGTTTGAGCACTTGGTTCTGACAGTGAATCTGACGAATGCGAAATCGGTGGTGGAAGGGAAGACTTTAACGGAGCATTTGGCGGTTCGCGAAGCGTTGGCGAAGAAGATTGCGGTTCTTCGGGCGCTGATCGCGGATGCCAGTCCGAACATGACGCGGATGACTCGGTCGGAGTTGAGAACGCTTTCGACGGTTGATATTGGTAATTTGAGGAGTCAGGTGGACGACTTATCCAAGCGGCACCGGGAGGTTGACACGCTCATCCAAGGTTCTAATTGGGTGATCGATCTGGTCGAATAGACAATTTGGTGTAGGCGAAAATTTGGGCGAGACGCAGGGTTGGTCAGTACCCGGAACTGATCCCTAAGGTAGCCAGCGGAGACTTGGCGGGGTTCGACTCCCCGTGCACCCATTATCTCAGCACAGGGCACCGTTTACGAGTCACCTTGACCGTGCACTACCAGCGTCTGACGAGTTTTGGCTGAGGGTGGGTTTCGGGGAATATTAGATTTCGCTTGTTTCCGGCTGGATTCAGCCGGAAACAATGGGCATTACTTGACTTTGGTAAACGTTACAGAGCCTTGGGGAGTTGTGAGTGTGAAGGAGTCGTCTTTGAGTTCGATATCGCTCGTCTTTGGTTCGTTCAGGGACTTGGAAATCTGATCTTTGAACCCAGCAAGACCGGCTTTGGCAATTGCGGGCAGCTTTGAGTCGTCGATCGTCACGTTTCGACCAGTCATCGTCAACTTCTTGCCGTCAAATGTATAGTCACCGGAAGCAACGATATGAAGAGTAATGGTGCCTTGACTCAAATCGAGTTGGCTTTCGTAGGTTTTGGCTTTGAACTCGGTGACGGCCGACATACCGGGCGGCACGGCAGCGCCGCTCATAGTCCACTTTCCAACGAGGCTCGGCCCGCCGCACCCGGCAAGACAGACGAGGGCTAACGGCAAAGCACGATAGATTCGCATGCTTCGTTATACACCAGAAGGATGGCGTCGGTTGCGGAAACTACTTAACCCTTGTGAACGTGCCCGACGATGATTTTGATAACATGGCGTCAGAGGACGTAGTCGACAAGGTGAGTTTGTCGCCTTCGATTTTGGCGGGGATATCGACGGGCTTTCCTTTCTGCTGATCGAACATTGAGGCGAGCTTTTGAAGCTGATCCGGCAATTTAATGGTGTCGGGAGTCCAGTGGATATTCTTCCCGTCGTACGTGTAGGGCCCGGACATTTCCATATGGAAGCTTTGCCCCATCATGTTGCTGTCCGTGCTCATGGCTAACTGGTTGGAAGTGAAGTCTAAGTTAACAGTTGCTCCATTCTGGGATTCGGTCCACTTACCGACTAGAGTTGGTCCGCCGCAACCAGCAAGGCAAACGACGGCTAATGTTAAGACCGCATAATTTCGCATGCTTCGTTATACACGCTTTTGCAGTACTTAGGTTGCACTATTTCACTCGAAAGCTGGCCCAGTAGCCGGCTTCATGATCATTTACATGCGCCCACCCGGTGACATAGACGGTGTTGCCGACGCGAGCGAGGCCATCGATGCTTTCAAACCGCCAGCCCTTGGTGCTTGCGCCGGAGGTTTTGAGGATCATCTCTAGATAGTTGCCGGTGCCATCGGCCTTCCACACGACGGCTTCGGGCCCAGCATAGCCGCCGATGAACGACCCATCACGAGCGACCGTCTTGGCGACGGCATTGGCTTGGCCGAGAAGGTCGAGCTTGACGAATTTGCCATTTTTCCAGAAAGCGGCAGGGGAGTTTTCGTCGCTGATGGCGCCACCCACGATGACTGATCCGTCCTTGTTGACGCCGTATGCGCTGGAGTCGGTGTAAATGTCGGGCAGGGGAAGCTCTTGGGAGACTTGATTGCGGAATTCGTAAGCGCGGACGGTCGTGTGGTCGGCGCGGATGCCAGCCACCACTTTGCCGTCGCCGGAGATGCAGGTCGGGGTGAACGAATCGAAATTGATGACGCCGGACTTGGTCCACAGGTAGCCGCGAACGTCGGGGTTACCCTGAACCTGGCAGGCGACCGCAGTGCCTTTTTCGTTGACGGCGCGGGCAAAAGAAGATGCGTTGCCAATCATCTGCAGACCCTTGTGGCGGGTCCAAACGTAAGCTCCACCAGCTTGGCCGACGATCACTTGTCCGTCTGCAGATACAGCCTGCGCGTACTGGGCTAAAACCTTGGGGTTTGACGACGGTCGGAAGCGGGCAACTTCTCCGCCACGCCAGGTGAACGGCTGGCCAGGGGCGAACTGCCCGACGACGGTTTTTCCATCGGCGGAAATTGCAAGGGGATGGGGAGCGGGGAGTCCGCTGATTTTTGGTAGTTGGACGAGATGGGCGTTAGAAAATCCGGTTGAGAGGGCGCAGATGTGGGCTAAAACCAATTCGAAACTCCTTATCAATACTGTCTGCAAGTTTTGTGCCTGCCTACGGGCACGGGTCCGGGATACACTCTTCCTTGAGTGGATCGCAACGCTTTCGTCGCCGCCTGTACGGGGCTTGGTATAAGCCTATCACATTCTCAGATCGAGAGATTTGTCGCGTTTGAGGATGCGCTGTATCAGGCAAACGAGGTGATGAACCTCACGCGGGTGCCGCGCGAGGAGTGCGTTACGCGGCATTTTCTAGACTCGCTCCTGCTCGGAACCGTCATTACCCAACTCAACCCAGAGGCAAGGGTTTTGGACATCGGCTGCGGTCCGGGGTTTCCTTCTTGGTGCCTTGCGTGCGCTTACCCTTCGATGGATGTTACGGCGTTGGATTCAAACGGAAAGATGCTGGGATTTCTTCGTTCGCAACCCCTGCCGAACCTGACGGTGATCCAGCAACGCGTCGAGGAATGGGATGTGGAGGAAGAGTATGAGATTGTGACGGGTCGGGCGGTGGCTCCGCTGACCATTCAACTGGAGATCTCGGCAAAGCCGACCGAATTCGGCGGGCACGTGATCCTTATGCGAACGCCGCAGGACGATTTTGCCAGTAGTGCGGCGGGCAAGCTGGGGCTCAAGCTGGTCGATAGCCAAGAGATTTTGCTTCCGGGAACCGATATTCTCCGAGTTTTTCCCATCTATCGCAAAGATAAGGAAACGCCCAAGACATACCCGAGGCCTTGGGCGATGATCAAAAAGAGGCCGCTTTGACGCTTGACCCGGTGGCGGCGCGGCTGGTCCAGGCTTGGGGATTTGAGCCGACCGAAGAACTTCCGGGTGGGCATTGTTCTCACGTTTACGCGACCTCGGAAAAGGTTCTGAAGGTGCCCTACCAGGGCGAGGAGATGACCTCGGGCTACTGGGCGATGGTCGGGTTGCATGGGGAGTTTGCGCCGAGGATTTTTGAGTCCGACCCGGCGACAGGCTCGATGCTGATGGAACGCGCCATTCCGGGTACGAAACTGCATGAATCTGGTATCGATCCGTCGGAGCAGACGGAGATCTGGCGTCATGTGGCATTGAGCTTTCGTGGTTTGAGGTCGGAGAAGCTGATGACGATGGCGGAGTATACGGGCGCGAAAGACCCGCTGGTGGTTCACTTGCTGGAAACCACCGAAAGGGAAGTGTCCTTGCACGGCGACCTGCATCACGAGAACATCCTTCGGCATGGCGATAGGTGGATGGTGATCGACGCGAAGGGGCTGGTGGGCGATCCCGCCATTGAGGCGGCGGCGTTTGTGTGCAATCCGATTGCTGATTTAGCAGAGCGGACAGCCGAACAGTTTTTGGAGCGTGTGTATGAGACGGCAAAGGCGCTCGACGTCGATCCTTTCCGGGTTTGGGGTTGGAGCCTGGCGCGGATGTGCGAAGACACGCCGGAGCGGGGCGAGCCGTGGTGGTTTGCGCTACAAGGCCTGAATCAATGCGCTTCTGCCTTCGATGCCGAACAGTGGGTTCGTCCGCTGGCGTAATATGGGAATGTTGCGATGCTAGATTCGAGCAACCGTATTTTTGGAGTTGAGACCGAGTTTGGATGCTTGGTCATGGACGAGGACCTGGGGCGGCCAGAAGATGTGGTCGAAGAGATCAAGGACCACCTGTTCTTCGATCGGAAGATCGGGGCGATCGACTACCACGCCAGGGACGACGTCTTTGAGCCGGCGCAGAGCGGCGGCTTTTTGTGCAACGGGGCTCGGCTTTATGTCGATGCGGTTGGTTCGCACCTGGAGTATGCCACGGCCGAATGCCGGTCACTGAAGGACTTGGTGGCCAATGACCGGGCGGGTCAGCGGCTGATTGTGCAGGCACTGAAGGACCTGAAGATTCAGGACGCGGTGGCAATTTACAACAATTCGATCGACCACTTTGGCGGGCACACGTTTGGGTGCCACGAGAACTATCTGGTGCAGGCTTCGGACGAGCTGATGAATGGGAACGTCCATTTCTTGGTTCCGTTCTTGGTGACGCGGCAGATTTTTGCGGGCGTCGGTCGCGTTGGCGGACACATTTTGTATGCGGGCGAAGCGCCGAGCAGTCAGCAGATGCACGAGAATCCGGTCGATTACATCTGGGTTTCGCACGTGTACGGCGTGATGGCGGACCCAACGGTGAAGTTCCAGCTTAGCCAGCGGGCCGACCACATTTTGAAGACGGTGGCGTCGCGGGTGCGATTCAACCGGGCGTTGATCAACCCGAAGTGGGAGACAATGTACTCGCAGAATGGCATGACGCGCCTGCACCTGCTGTTTGGCGAGGCTAACCAGAACGAGTATGCCTACGCGCTGAAGGTGGGAACGACGATGCTGTCCATCCGGGTTTGTGAGGCTGGGCTGATCGACTCGACGTACTTACTGGCGAACCCGCTAGCGGCGATCCGCGATATTTCGCGGGATGAGACGTACCGGTGGGAGGTTGAGATGATCGACGGAACGCGGACGAATGCGATCGAGATTCAGCGTCGGTACCTGGAGGCGGCGGAGTGCTTGGCAGGCGAGAGCGAGCAGACGGACTGGATTTTGACCGAGTGGAAGGCGACCCTGGACCAGTTGGAGAAGGACCCGCTGGTGATGGATGACCGGTTGGATTGGGTGGCGAAGAAGAAGATTTGCGAGCAGTACATCGCCGAGGAGCAAACTGATTGGAGCGATGAGGCTCTGCACTCGGTGGACTTGGAGTACCACAACATCGATCCGGCGCAGTCGCTGTTCTACGGGTTGACGCCGAGGCGGATGGTGAAGGACGTTGAGCTGATGGTTGCGCAGACTGATCCGCCGGCGGACACGCGGGCGAAGGGTCGCGGCAAGCTGGTGGAGATGATCACGAAGCGGAAGGGCTCGCCGATTTATGCGTTCGACTGGAATTTTGCTCAGATCGATCGTCAGAAGTTCGTTGATCTGAGCGACCCGTTTGATACGTACGAGAATCCGTACGATCAGTGGGGAAATTTGGTGTTTGATTCTTAGGCTGTTTTTGGCGTCCTGGTTTCGCCTCATCCGGTTCGCTTCGTGCCTCGCTCACCGGCTTCTCCATCCGGAGAAGCATCTTTGCTGGCATCATTCCTGGCGGACCCTATCCGGAAAAGCATCTTTTGTTAGTCGATTCTTGAGCGTTTCTAGTTAGCGCGACCATTCTGTTTGAGTTCGCTGGTTCGTATTCGCCTCATCCGGTTCGCTTCGTTCCTCGCTTACCGGCTTCTCCACCGGAATAGTGCCTTTGTGGCACCATTCCTGGCGGACCCTATTCGGAGAAGCATCTTGGCTTTGTCCTGTCTTGAGTTCCTTGAAATCCACGCTAACTTTGTTTTGAGCTTAGAGACTTTTTCTACTTATCCGGTTCACTTCGTTCTTTGCTCACCGGCTTCTCTATGCGGAGAAGTATCTTGTTGGGTTGTTGCCCTTAAGTTGGTAAGGAACTCCTGTATGGCTTCAGCGACGAAGCTAGGATTCGCGAGAACAGACTTGGCAGAGACTCGAAAAACGGTCACTCCTTTGGCTGCAAGTGCGAGGTCCCTTTCGTCGTCTGACTTCCTCTTGAGCTCATGAACTTCTCCATCAATTTCAATTGCGACGCGAGGAGCTGCGCAGTAAAAGTCTAAGATGAACTGATCGAATTGATATTGTCGGCGGATATGGAAGCCGATTTGATCCTGCTTTAGTTTGTTCCAAAGAAGCACCTCGGGCAAAGTCATGTTGTTTCGGAGGTGACGGGCAAGATTCCGTTTGTCCGAGGGCATGTAGTGATCTTACTTGGCTCGGTCGGCTATGACGCTTTGATGAGCTGAAGACAAGCCAACGAAATCCAAAGGGTTCTTGAACGAAGTTTTTGGAAGTATAAGGACGCGACGACCAGAAGCTTCCTCTTATCGGCATGCCGATAAAAACCTACAAATCAATGGATGCCAACGGCCAAGATGCTTCTCCGAATGGAGAAGCCGGTGAGCAAGGTACGAAGTGAACCGGATGAGGGGAATCTTTGCGATCGCAAAGACTCCATTGACGCCTATCCATGCCACCCAGTTTTCCGTCATTCAATGGGTTCGTAAGAAAGTATTGCGAAAGCGGCTAAGCCGCTCGCAGAAGATCGCCGTTGGCGTCCCGAAGCTGGCAGTGTTCGAGGGCGCGGAGGCATTCGGGGTCGAAGGCGGTTCCTTCGTCGCGCATCATGAGCGACACCGCTTCTTCCTTGGTCATCGGGTCTCGGTAGGGACGCTTGGCGGTGAGGGCGTCGAAGACGTCGGAGACGGTAAGAATTCGCATGTCGAGATCGAGTTGATCGGCCGTTCGTCCCTGCCAGTAGCCCTTGCCGTCGAGCCGCTCGTGGTGGGCCGAGGCAATCTCGGTGACCCGCTCCAGGCCGCGAATCTGGGAAAGGATCATGGTTGAGAAGTAGGGATGTTTTTTGACCTGGGCGAATTCGTCTTCGGTCAGGCGTCCGGGCTTTTCGAGGATGGAATTTGACACGCCCAGCTTGCCGATGTCGTGCAGAAGGGCGGCGTGCTCCAGCGACTTGAGTCGATCCCGCTCGAATTGGAAATAGTTTGCGATGTCCATTGCATAGGCGGTCACGCGGGTCGAGTGCTCGCCAGTGAAGGTCGATTTTGCGTCGACGATTTGGGCAAAGCACCGACAGACGGTGTCCAACGATGTGTCGCGGGCAAGGTTTTCCGCATCGATCGGAAAGGGAACCGTTTGTCCGTTCATGTGGGCGAAGTGATCGACCCAAAATGCTTCATCTTGAAGTGCCTCGAGGGCGCACCGCGATATTTCGGGCGAGAACCATCGGCCCCGCCTTTCGGTCACCATGACCATGGTGGCTTCGACGCCAAAGGTGGACAGGAAGACCTCCATGGTCTGCGAGATGCAGAGGATTTGGGCCAAGAGTGGAATTCGGTCGCGCTTCATGCCGGTCGGTGAGCCTTTGCCGTCCCAGTGTTCGTCAAGCGCTTGGATGGCGGCGGCGACCTCCAATTCGAATCCGAGTTCAAGTGCGATGGCGGCGCCACGGGTGCAACGTGCCTCGGTCACCTCGTTCATGATCTTGGTTGGCGGTCCGATGATGGAAGCGAACTTCTTGAGTTTTTCGGCCACCGAATCGCCCCATTCGATGTGGGACAGTGCGTACTTGATGGACTCGACCGAATTGCTCCAATCGACCAGCTTGACGGCCTGCTTCTTCAGCAGTTCGTCGCCGCCGAAGATTTTGTGGATGCGAACCGAGTTGTTGGAACAGCCGGAATCTTTGATGAGGCTGGCGAAGAAGACGTTGGTGATGGTCCGCTCGGGGAGGCCAAGGATGGTGGCGATCCGGCAGGCGATGCGCGACGTTCGGAAGGCGTGGCCCGCAGGCTGTCCTTCGACCATGTCGAGAGCCTTGCTGAGGGCGGCCAAGATTTCACCAGTCGACGCGAGCATTAGTTCAAATTGTCGGACGACCGGCTGACAAAGCATTCAAGTAAAATAGCCTTTCGAATGAAGTTCCCCTATTCGATGCTTCTTGACTACGTTGAGACCGGATTAACGGCTCACCAGATCGGCGATCTTTTGACGATGGCCGGTTTTGAGTTGGAAGGCATCGAAGAGTTTGGCGATGAGTGGGTGCTGGACATCAAGGTGATGTCGAACCGTGGCGACGGGCTGTCGGTTTTTGGCCTAGCCCGCGAGGTTTTGGCCAAGGATCAGCAGTCGAGCCCGACGAAGCTGTACCAGCGGGCGGCGGCGCGATTTCAGGACATCGGTGTTCCCGCAACGATCTTCATTGAGGACGAAACGGCGAGAATCGAATCCGAATCGTGCCGAAGGTTTGCCGTACGCGGATTCAGTGGCGTGAATGCTAAGGACCAGTCGCCGGCTTGGATGCAGAAGCGGCTCGACGCGTCGGGCATGCGACCGATCAGCCTGCTGGTCGATTTGACGAATTACATCATGCTGGAGCTTGGGCAACCGCTTCACGCGTTTGACCGCGACAAGCTGTCTGAGGGGCGGATCGTGGTTCGGCATGCCGGGCCGGGCGAGAAGCTGACGACGCTAAACGGCCTTGAGCATGAGCTGGACGGGCAGATGATGATCTGCGATGCGGCGAAGCCGGTCGGCGTTCCGGGCGTGATGGGCGGTCTGGAGACCGAGGTCACGGACGAGACGACGAACCTTTTATTGGAGTCGGCTAACTTTGTGAACACGGTGGTACGCAAGACGCGCAAGCAACTCGGCTTGGCGACGGAGGCGAGCTATCGGTTCGAGCGGAGCGTAGACCCGGACGGCGTCGTGGCGGCGACTTTGCGCTTTACCGAGCTTTTGCTCGACTCTCAGCCGGGCATTCAGGTTTCGAACATTGTCGATCTGTATCCGGGGCAGCAGACGTTTGCGCCGGTTCGATTGCGCATCGAGAAGGCGTGCATCCTGCTGGGCATGGATGTGACGCTCGAGCAGGCGACGACTTATCTGCGTCGGCTGGGCATGGACGTTAGCCAATCGGGTGGCGATCTCATGGTCGTTCCGCCGAGTTGGCGACCCGACATCGTTCGCGAGGAGGACTTGGTCGAGGAGTTGGGCCGAGTGCATGGGTACGAACTGATTCCGGAGGCTTATCCGGCGGGGAGTACGCCGTTGGGTGGTTCCCATGGCTACCAGTTGCTCAAGGACCGATTCCGAGAATCTTTGGTTCGCGCGGGTTTGACTCAGATCATCTCGCACTCGTTGAGGGACTTCCATCCGCTCGACCGAACCTGGGAGCGTGTGGCACCCAGAAATCCTGCTTCACCTGAGCATTGCGTGTTGCGCAACTCTCTCTTGCCTTGCCTTGCCGACGCGGCAAGGCGCAATGGGGGCAAAGACCTTCACCTGTTCGAAATGGGCAAGGTCTTTTGGCAAGACAACGGCACCTATGATGAGGGGTTTCACTTCGGCATGTTGTCACAGGGCGGGTTGATGCCCGAGAATCGCAAGGGCGACAAAGTCCCGCAGGCTGACTTCTATTCTTTGAAGGCGGTTCTTGAGCATGCGTTCGAATATCTTGGGATTTCGAGAGACATTCAGTTCCTTCCGCTCATTGGCGATGACGCGCGTTTCCATCCGACCCGCTCGGCAATGATTCTTGTCGGCAGTGAAAACTGCGGAACACTGGGTCAAATTCATCCTGAAGCCGCAAAGGCATCGGGATTGGAGCCTGATACCGTTCTGTGCGAGTTCGATTGGGATTTGGCTTCTGATAAGGCCCAACCGACTCTCTCGATCAGCAACATCAGCCGCCATCCGGCGGTTCGGCGAGATATCGCTGTGCTGGTCGACAAAGCTATGCCTTACGAAAAGATCGAGTTTGCCATCAAGAGTGGCGGCGGAGATGTCCTGGAGAAGCAGTGGCTCTTCGATGTCTTCGAGGGCGCGAATATCCCCGACGGCAAGCATTCGCTGGGTATCGGTTTGCAGTTCCGCAAGCACGGAAACTTTACAGACGAGGAAGCGAACCAGGTGCGCGATCGGATCGTGGCGGAGCTTGAATCGCTCGGGGCGACACTGCGGTAACCAGCTCGGGCCAGTAGGCTTCGAATAGCGTGATCACGAACAGCACCATTAGGGTGGCGGGGAAGTAGTGGTAGTGGCCGAACTGCTTGAGGAAGACCATCGGCAGGTAGGCGAAGTACGACGCCAATAGGGCCACAAGCGGCTTGAGGAAGCGTTTGCGGATGGCGAGCCACGCGGTGATGTTGCTGATGAAGCCGATGATGGGACCCCAGAACGAACTCGTGAGCAGGATCAGCGGTCCAGACGCCAACGAGTAGATGGCGGCCATGATGGCGAAGATGCCGGGGCAGAGGTAGTTGGACGTGTCGATCCATAGGCCGGGGCCATTGCGGAACTGCTGTTTTTGGTAGCCGCTCGGCTGAACCGGGATGATTTGGACTCGGTAGACGCAATAGGCGACGACGAGGCCCCAAAACAGGATTTGGAAGGCGAACCGGGTTTGGCGACCGTTGAGGCGGAACCAGATGCCCAGCATGAAGATCACGGTCGGGATCATGACGGCCTGTTCGTAGGTCATTAGCGCCAGCGCGCAGGATACGCAGGAGAGGATGAACCAACCCCAGACGTTTCTCGGCTCGCCGTCTTGGGTGCTGGTGCGGGTGGCGGGGGGATCGAGAGGCGTTGGCTGGGGTGGCGTTCGATAGGGTGCGCCGAGGCGCTCGAACCGGGCGTACGAGGCGAGCGAGACGAGCGCAAAGATGGTCATGGTGGTCGCGGTGCGACCGGGGAGCCAGAGGAGGGTGTGGCTGGATAGGTTCAATTGCCAACTGGCGAGTCGCGACCAGACGAAAAATCCGGCTAATCCGACGGCCAACCCTTGCCAGCTAAACTTCTTGTTCGACCTCATCCGGCCGAGGATGACCAGGAAAAGGATGACGGGAATCCAAGAGACGACCGTGAGCCACCAGTCGCCGAAGAACCAGTTGCCGAGCGACCATGACGCGAACAGCCAGGTTCCGGCTACAGCGACGGGAATGGATCGCTTAAGTTCGATGAGTAGCCAATACAGGAGCACGGTGCAGATCGCGCAAATGATGGCGTTCGTGAGTCCGAAGGCGTCGCCATTGCCGGGGTGCAGGCGGTTATCGATCTCGAAGACGAGAGTGGATATCGGGCGGTAGAAATGATTTTCCAGCGGCCAGTCGTGGGTAAACCAGCGCCAAGGGTTGTTGACCTCCGTGATCTTCTTGAGCAGGACGGCGGTATCGGAGTCGGTCAGGAGGGCGTTGCCCACCGCGCGAAAAACAAAAATCGGCACACACGCGAGCATCGCGAGGAATAAGCCGATGGCCTTGTTTTTCACCTCATCATTATGACCCGGGGAACCATTTGGGGTCTTGTTACATAATAGAGGGTATGAAGATCGTCAAGTGGCTTCTCCCCCTCGTGCTCGTTTACGGAGCCTTCGCGTACGGCCAAAGCGACTCCGTCGAGAACCTGGCCGGCAAAAAAATGCCGTCGTTCAGCATGACCACGTTTGCGGGCAAGAAGATCACCAACGCATCTCTCAAGGGCAAGCCCTACATCCTCGACTTCTGGGCAACCTGGTGCGGCCCGTGCAAGGCGGCATCGCCCACCATGCAGGCTCTCCACAAGAAATACGCCGGTAAGGGCCTCGTGGTCATCGGCGCGAATACGGGCGAAAGCTCGGGCTCGATGGCACTGGCAAAGAAGTACCCGTCTGAGCACGGCTACACCTACACGTTCACTTCGAAGAACGACGAGCTCGGCGCTAAGCTGGGCATCGGCGGCATTCCTTGCTTCATCTTCGTCGATAAGGCGGGCAAGGTGAAAGCAGTCAAGATCGGTTTTAATGGCGAAGCGAGCCCGAAGGAATTCGAAAAGCTCGTTCAGTCGATGATCTAACGAACGACGATCGGCGTTTTTGGCGCATAAAGAGCGACCCAATTGTCGCTCTTGCCCAATACTTTTGCCCCCGATATCGTGTGGCGTCCGAAAGGTAGCCACACTTTCTTGCCCACTAGATACGACGGGACTTTGATCGAGAGTCCGTCGATGCCGTCGCAGGCGTTGACGATCGAGGCGGGGACATCTTTAGGGTCGTACGACCGCATCAGCTTCATCGATTGGGCAACGATGTTTGCGGGCAGAATTTCCTGCATCCAAAGCATCAGGCCGATGTACCGATTCATGTGCTCCTCGCTTTTGCCAGCCAGCCACGAGCTGCCAGGGAAGTTCATTGCGCCTTTGGCAACCATTGGGTAGCACACGCGGGCGACATAGTCGCGCAAGACCTTGGGGTCGCAACCGTAAAGCAGGTCGGAGTTGATCGATGTCTGCTTGGCTAGCCAAGACATGAAGAAGTTTTCTCCGAAGTAGCCGTTCGTCCAGTACTCGGGCTTGTCGTATCCGCCTACGGCGGGCAGCGACGCGTGGCCGTACTCATGGCAGACTTCGCGAACCTTTTCGAGCGGCTCCTTGAAGCTCGGCATGTCGTAGATGTAGATGGTGTTGACCTTGGACGAGATGCCTTTTGCCTGCGGGTCTTCGTCGAAAAGCTGTTCACCGCCGGGATCGCCAGAGAAGCAGAGGTAAACATCCACACAACTCTTGTTGTAGTCCGGCTTGTGGTCGATTTTGAGTTCGGTGAAGTTGTATTTCCAGAGATTCAGCAAGAGCCGCGCGGTGGTTGGCGCAAGTTCGTCGTGGACCTTTCGGTCTTGGGAAAACACGCGAAATCGAAGCTGGTATTCATCGGTGGAGGTCCAGGCGTGACCATAACCTTCGGTCAGCCATTCGAACGCGAACGGTTTGTTCTCCGGCGGAAACTTCAGCGGAGAGAGTTTGGCGACTTCGAGCGGTTCCGACCGTTGCCGGACTTCGATCAAATCTTCGCGGAAGGGTTGGAGATAAAGGAGCGCCGCTAGGAACGTCATCGACCTTTTGATTTTACGCTAAACTCGCGGCGTCCCGAAAATCCAGTCCATGACGGCCCTGGGCGGGGCCCATCGGTGCCACAATGAAAGTAGCCCATGCTCAACGAAAAGGTCGACTTTCAGTTTCTTCAGCAATTCGTGGTCGTGTGCTGCATCCTCTTCCTCATCGTGTTGTGGGGGAGCTTTTACTTCTTCACTCGGTTCAAAAAGAAGGACGACGCGTACCGCCACCGCTTTGTGGACATGCACGCGACCGACCCCGAAACCGAGCAGCAGCCCTAAGACCGCTTAAAGAATCGCTTGCCGACGACCATCGCCGGTTCTCGCTTGCCGCGTACATCGACTTCGCACGGTGTGTTCAGCTTGATGTCCGAACGGAGGAAGGCGAAGGCGATGCCCTTATCGAGTAGGGGCGATACCACGCCGCTGGATACTTCGCCGACTTCTTCGTCGCCGACGAACACCTTCATGCCCGGCGCAATGAGGCGCTTGACTTCGAGTTGGATGCCTTGGAGCTTGGTCGGTGTGCCATCGGTGCGAGCGGCACTGATGATGTCGGAACCGATGAACGACTTGGTTTTGCTGACGACCCAACCCAGTCCGGCGGCGATGGGTGACAGTTCGTCGGTGAGTTCGTGGCCGTAGAGCGGGAGTCCGGCTTCGACGCGAAGGGTATCGCGCGAACCCAGGCCGCAGGCGGCGACGCCCGCTTGTAGCAGGGCGTTCCAGAGATTTTCGGCGTCCTTGGCAGGGCAGATCAGTTCGAAACCGTCCTCGCCGGTGTATCCAGAGCAAGGTGCGAAGCAGTCGATACCGGCGATTTTGCAGTCGACGAGGCCGAACAGGCCGACGGAAGAGATGGCTTCGGGCTTATCGGAGAGGGAAGCGACGATGGAGCGGGCCTTGGGACCCTGCACCGCGATCATGGCGGTGTCGTCCGTCTCGTCAGCGATGTCCACGCCGAACTTGTTGTGGGACTTGATCCAGTCGACGTCCTTTTCGTGGTTGCTGGCGTTGACGACCATGTAGAACTCGTCGGCGGAGAGTCGGTAGACGATAATGTCGTCCACGCATCCGCCTTTGTCGTTCGGCAGCAAGGAGTATTGACCCTGCCCGTCGACTAGCTTCGCGACGTCGTTCGAGGTGATCCATTCGAGGAACTCCAGAACGCTCTCGCCTCGGAAGCGGAGCCGAGCCATGTGCGAAACATCGAACATCCCAGCGCCTTCGCGAACGGCCTTCGATTCGACGAGGATGCTGGTGTACTGGACCGGCATTTCGTACCCGGCGAAGGGGACCATTCGGGCGTTGAGGGCGAGGTGGGCATCGAACAGCGGCGTTCGCAGCAAGGTGTCGGACATTAGTTGAAAGGGTACCTTGGGGCGCGGATTGTCTTGTCCAAAATCGGGTCGGCGTGATAAGGTTCGGGTGGGCCGAAATGATTCCAGAGCGCAAGCGAGATTCGATTCATTACCCTCGGTACGAGAAGACCCAGTTGGTGCCGATCAGCTTTTGGCAGTGGTGCGTTCTGCTGGTGGTTGCCAATCTCGACGTCTTGCTTTTGATCATGGCGCCCACGTTGATGTTGCCGTTTAGGACGTACTACAGTATTGCCGAGGGCAGCGCTGTGATTGCCATTTTGGGAATACTTGTCCTTCCGTTCTTATTTGGCGCAGGTTCGGTGGCTCGCGGAGCGCTTGCCCGTGTTCGCACCTTTCCAGGCGTTGGTGGTACTTTATCTGCCCTCATTTTGCCGACGGTTGTGGCGGTGGCGGCATCTTATCAACTTGGCTGGTCAACGCTCGTCTTTCACCGTTTAATTCGAAGCATAGGCTACTTAACAGATGGCGTTTGGCCGACTTGGCTCGCTGGATTGCTCTACTTTGGACAGCCCATTCTTTCGGCCGTCTCCTCGGCAATGCTCGGCTTAGTTATGCTGACGAACCCGACCAGGAAACCACAATGGCTACTGTTTGGCACTTACGGTATTGTCCATGCGGTCCTCTTCCTCATCGGCAGCCGGCTGAGCCACATGGTGTACCCAACAAGAAGTACAGCATTACTGTTATCTCCGAGTTTCCCTTTTTGGATCATTGGGTCGATTCTCGACGTCATCGTCTATCTTTTGTGTACGTACCTTCTGGTCCGTGCCTTTCGTCCATCGTTGTTTCCAGCGGCGTTCGGGATGTTCTGTGTCTCGCTAGCTTTGTCCTTCACGGAGCATCCTTCGGGTTGGTATTCGATCTCTGCTCGTCTTATTGCTTTGCTATTGGTTTTCTTTGTGTGGGTGAGCCAGGAGCGGTTTGGCGGAATGGAAGAAGCCGAGGCCACCTAACAGCGGTCTTGCCGATGTTATGTCTGGTGTGATAAGGTTCCAGTAGGTCGCCATGATCCCAGACCGAACCGAAGATTCGCCACGCTATCCACGATACGAGAAGACTCCCTTTGTGCCTTTGACCTTTGGGCAGTGGGGCTTTCTTTTTGTGGTCGCCTGCATGCCGTCTCTTCTGGGAATCATGACACCGAGCTTGCCACGGTCTTGGTGGCATATGGTGATTTCGCGGACGACTCCCGAGTTGTTCGCGTCTGTCGGCGTGTTGATCCTGCCTTTTCTGTTTGGCCGGGGTTCGATGGCACGCGAGGCCCTTTCGCGGGTCAAAATTTCTTGCGGATGGGCCGGTATTGGTTCCGGGCTAATTCTTTTCGGAGTAAGCGTCGGTGCGGTTATTGCCGAACAGCGTGGGATGGGCGGCATTTTTAGTCCTTTCATCCAGCGACTGACCGATCTTAATGGTGGCACCACCTCTAACTTTTGGAAGGCTTTTCGCTATTTTGGAATCCCCTTTATTCAGATTGCGGCTTGGACCTTTTTGACTTTGCTGATGCTTTCGCACCCCAAGTGGAAGGCGGGCCTAGCCCTCTTTGTTGGCTACTATATAGTGAGTTTTGTTCTCAAGATGGTTGCGTACCAGCTGCAAATCATGATTACCACTAGCCGATACGGAGACAAAGGCGTGCCATGGAACCTTGAAGGGTGGCTTTTTGGCACGGTCTTCGAATTAGTCGCGATCATTGCCTGCAGCTGCGCTTTGACCCGAGCGTTCCGTCCATCGCTGATGCCGGTTGCGGTGGTGTCGGTTTCGATGGCACTCTTCGGCCTGATTATCCAAGTACCTGCAGGTTTCTACCAGATCATCGGGGCAATTGTTGGGACCCTCCTCGTCTTTTTCGTTTGGGCAAATCAGGAGCGGTTTGGCGGGAACGAAGACGAGACAGGCGGACTGGAGATGAAGGTCGAGGCGTAGCGAAATCGAAAGGGTTCTTGCAAAGCCTGGATTTGTTGTGGTATCTTGACTATTCGCGCCGATCATTCGATTTGGCGGAGGTAGTCATGGCTAAAGTTTGTCAAGTGAGTGGAAAGAAAGGAAATACGACGGCGAAGTACATTCGCAACCGCCACTCGCAGGGTTGGAAGTACAAGGCTCCTCACAAGAACCGAACCCAGAACGCCAATCTGCAGGTGGTTCGACTGAAGGTCGGCGGCAACAATGTCAAGCTCGTGGTTTCGACCGACGTGCTGAAGAGTCCGCTGTTCGCTCAGGTCGCCTGTGGCCTCAAGCCGGTGCCCAAGACCTGGCTGAAGAAAGCGTCCTACGGTCTCTAAGAGAAGTCTTTCGACAAAAAACGAAGGCGACAGCGGAATGGCTGTCGCCTTTTTGTTTTGAAATCAGAGCCCATTAAGCCCGGATGTCGATCGTCGAACGCAGACCGTCGTCCTTCATGGCGCTCGGTTGAGACGCACACT
Source organism: Armatimonadota bacterium (assembly GCA_016125185.1). Classification (NCBI taxonomy): domain Bacteria; kingdom Bacillati; phylum Armatimonadota; species Armatimonadota bacterium. Next base: position 458,104 of record WGMG01000006.1, read on the forward strand.
TGGGAGGGGTTTTCGCGCTCGGTTGCGACGAAGCTGTTAGCACGTGTCGGGCACTGGGCTGGCTAGCCGCTTTGTAGACGGACGCCGCCGATGCCGATGCCGCACTCATCGCCTGGACAACCATAGGGAATCCTTTCCATTGGTGGTGGTGAAATCACCCGGCATTCGTCTAAGGAAATCGAAACCAGCGTTCTGGAGGGTGCCGAATGTCGGTATCCTTACCATTGTTCATGGATCACCGCGAGCTCTTAGGCGATGCCATCAAAGAAGAGTGTGGAGTGGTCGGAGTCTATACTCCCGGCCAGGACGTTGCGAACACCACCTTCTTCAGCCTTTTTGCCCTCCAACATCGGGGCCAGGAATCCGCCGGAATTGCGGTTAGCGACGGGGAAAAGGTGCGCATGCACAAAGACATGGGTCTGGTGAACCAGGTCTTTACTCCCGAAATTCTGGATAGCCTGAAGGGCGACATGGCGGTGGGCCACAACCGCTACAGCACCACCGGCGCGAGCGTGTTGCGTAACGCCCAGCCGGTCTATTGCCAAAGCTTGGTGGGCGAAATTGCGGTAGCGCACAACGGCAATCTGATCAACGCCGGCGAACTTCGGAATCAGATGCAGGCCGAGGGCGAGCATTTCGACTCCACTTCGGACTCCGAGGTGCTGGCGAGGATCATCGTCAACAACCTGGAGCGAGGACCGGTTGAAGCCGTTCGCGAGGTGATGCGGCTTTGCAAAGGTGCGTTTTCCGTTGTGGTCCTGACACCCAACACTTTGATCGGTTTTCGCGATCCTTACGGCATCCGCCCGCTCTGCGTGGGCAAGCTTGGCGAAGGCTATATGATCGCCTCGGAATCGTGCGCGTTTGGTCCAGTCGGCGGGCAGTACGATGTCGACCTGAAGCCGGGCGAGATCGCCTTGGTGACCCGCGAAGGGCTGACGATTGAGCACGGTGTGGACTCACCACGCGAGGCGATGTGCCTGTTCGAATTTATTTACTTTGCCCGACCCGACTCGCGTATGTTTGGCACTGGCCTGTACGGCGCGCGTTTGCGGATGGGCGAGCGACTGGCTCAGGAGCACCCGGTCGAGGCCGATATTGTGGTTCCGGTGCCAGATAGCGGCATTCCGGCGGCGCTTGGGTATTCGAAGGCGAGCGGGATTCCTTTCCGCGAGGGCATGACCAAGAGCCGCTATATCCACCGGACTTTCATTCAACCCGACCAGCGTATGCGCGAACTCGGGGTACGAATGAAGTTGACTCCGTTGGAGGATCATTTGGTGGGTAAGCGGGTGATTTTGGTTGATGATTCGATCGTTCGCGGGACGACGACCAAGCAGTTGGTCAAGATGCTTTTTGAATCTGGGGCGGTCGAGGTCCACGTTCGGATCACGGCTCCGCCAATTGTGTATCCGTGCTTTTACGGTATCGACATGGCGTCGAAGGGTGAGCTTGCCGCCGCAGTTATGTCGCTGGACGAATTGTCGGACTACCTGGGCTGTACGTCGCTTGGGTACTTGAGCGTCGAAGGCGCCCAGATGGCAGTAGACGGCACGACGGAAGGGTTCTGTACGGCGTGCTTTACTGGGAAGTATCCGCTTCCGATTCCGGCCGGGCTCCAGAAGCATGCGTTTGACGATCCGCCTCCTGTTGGCGAGATGGCCACCATCGCGCCGGGTCAGGGCGTTCTGTTCGAGCAGTAATGCCGGTCGTCGTGCTCCAGGGCTTGCTGGCGGACGACGAAAGCCAGTCGGTTATTCGCGACCTTTCTGCGTATCGTGAGTTTGGCGAGCGGTCGAGTTTACTGAAGTTCTTTCGTCGGGAGGATCAGTTTGAATTTGGGTTGCTGGGGCATCGGGATCTTTCGGTCGCCGAGGGCCCGCTGACGGTTGCCGCGCTGGGTTGGGATCCGCCAGAGCGGTCTACCCATTTTCATGTCTCTCTTTTGAGCGTCGAGGGCGACGCGGTGGCTGAGCCGACGCCGCCCACGGCTGAGGAACTGGCCACGTTGAAGAAGGAGCTTTCGAAACTCGATTCCCGGTCGATGACCTTTTTGTTTGGGGAAGGGCTCGACCATGGGCTGGTTTGGGAGCGGCGGGTTGACTTGCTTACCCGGACCCCAGAGGCAGTTGGAGAGATGGGACTTCGGGTGAGTTTGCCAGAAGGCGACCAGGAGAACGATCTTCGGCGGTTCATCGACGACTCGGTGAACATCTTGACTGAGCAAGACTTCAACCTTCGGCGCATCGACCAGGGGCTAAGGCCGATTAACCTTTGTTGGCCGTGGGGGCAAGGAGAAAGAATTCGGGTTCCGAACAAAGTGTTGGAGCTTGGCCATCCGTGGAGAGTGTTTGCACCGACGCTTTCGATGCGAGGCATTGCGCGGCTATCGGGGTTTCGGGTGTCTTCTCTGCCGATGGTATCGAAGCTTTCGGATAAGGGTTTGGATGACCTCAAACGGTCGTTGATGGACGAAGCCTATTCGCTCGCCGTTTTCGACTTTAGTGGCATTGAGGAACCTGAGGAGCGAGGATATCGGGCTAATGACGTAGCCCAATGTGTGTTACTGCCGATGGCCGACTGGTGCGTGGATCATGACCGAAGTATGGTCGCAATTGCCACGAATCAAGGTGGGAATGGGCTTGTGGCTTCGGTTCAGAAGAAAGTGGGCGAGCGAGATATCTATCCATTCGACGAACGTTCGTTATCCGAACGGAATGTAGGCGAGATCGCTCTCGATCGGATTTTGAGCTCGGCGTAAAGACAAAGCCCTGCACTCGTTGAGAGGCAGGGCTTTGGAGGTCGGTTGAAGACTAGATTCGCTTCATGGTTGTGCTCATAGGGATGTTATTCCCCATGAAGCCCATGGTCATTTTCATCGTCGTGCTGAGTGGCAAGCCGGTCGATCGCTCCAGTACGCTCGTGGAGGTGCCGCTGATGGTCATCGACATCTTCATGCTTTGTCCTTTTGCCGACGCCTTGCCAGCACCCATGTCCATGTTCATCGTGCCTGACGTGGTTGAACCGATGGTTGCCGTCTTTCCATCGAACTTCACGAGCTTGTAGACGATTTTGATAGTGCCCGTCGTGGCTGGGGCCGTTCCACCTCGGGAAGCCATGACGGTCTTCATGATTGCGCCGAGGTCGATGGTCTGCGCCCAGGTTTCGCCAATCTTGACGGGCTTCTTGGGGAAGGCGACGCCGATGGCGTTGTTTCCAAGGCTCTTCATGATTGCCTGCATTCCAGCGTTACCACCAGCCTTCGGGTCGGCCTTTACGCTGCCGTATTTGTCAATCAGCATGGTCTGATGCTGGCCTTCCATCATCTTCTTCATTTGATCCGAATTACCAGCGCCGCCCGTCACCTTCACGTCCGATGTCGAAATGTCGAATTTGAAGTAGCCGCCACTTGCGGAAGCCACCTTCAGAGTGGAGGTCGAAGACGTAGTTTGAGAGCCGCCACCCATTGGGTTAGATGATGTGGTGACGTTTGAATACTTGTAGGAAGAACCCACCTTAGGGTTAAGGGTCAACGACAATTGACCTTGAGTTGCGAGGATAGACGCGAGTGCGATTACTGACATGATTCCAATTACCTTGTACGAATGAGAGGATGAATTCGCTTCAAAAGTCCTGTTCTTGAGTACCTAAAGCCGCTTCATCGATACCGATTGTGATGACGAAAAGTGTTGACTTCCGGCGGTCGTCGCGGTCTGGATTTTCAGGTTCGATGCCAGATAGACGCCGGTCGAGCGCTCCACGGTGTACTGTCCGCCTCCGCTCATCGATTGACTGACCTGCATGAGGCGTTTGTTGGCGCCGCTGCCCGCCGTTACCTCCATTTTGACGCCGCCCTTGAGGGTACAGGAAATGACGGCCGACTTGGTTGAAGCCTGGACAAGTTTGAAGGTCATGACGACGGTGCCAACGGGGTTCTTGGCCTGCCCCTTCGACATGGTTGCCATGATTTTGCCCATGTCCACCGTGTTGGTCCAGGTGTCGCCCACGGCGACGGGATGGTGAGCGAACTGCATGCCGATAGTCTCGTTGCCAAAGCCTCCGAGTAGGCGTTGGGCTCCGGCGGAAGCGCTCTTGGGGTCGGCTTTCATCTGTCCGTAGCTGTCGTAGTCAAGCACGTAGACGGCCTTGTCCAGGTTCGCGGTCGGCGCGTTGCCGCCATTCTTTACGTTTGAAACACGCATCTCGACGCGGTAGGAATCTTTTTCGTGAGAAAGAACCTTGAGGGCCGTGACGGCGTTGACGGTCGAACTGCCCATTGGAGTTTGGCCCGAAGATGTGACAGAGAAGCGATAGCTTGATCCGACCTTGGGATGATATTGCAAGGTGATTTTTGCGCCAGCGGCGGCCACGAGAAAGGGAAGTACAGGCACGGTGAACCTTTAGAATAACACCCGTTCTGCGAAAAAAGTTCTCGGCTAACGGCAATCATACGAATGCCTGGTTTCGTGGTGGATTGTCATCCTTCGGTTGGTCTTCGCCCGGGTCGCCCCGAGGATCGGCACTCCTTGGACTCTTTCAGTCACGGGCACGATGCGCAGCCTTGGTGGGTCGGGCTAACTTGGATCGCCCCTTCAGGGCTGTTATGGTCTTAGAGCCATGGTTAGAAGGCAGGAGAGAAGTAGCCAGAATGTCGGTTTCTAAATCGTTAAGCGTCCAGCGCGGTAGAAGCGGGTCTTTTCGAAGCCGTGCTTTCCATAGAACTCGTCGAGCGTCGTCCAGTCGATGATGCACCGCTTGACGCCCCTCGACTTGAGTTCCAGCAGCCCGGCTGAGAGCATTGCTCCACCCCATCCGTTGCCTCGGACCTTTTGCGAAACGCCGATCGGGCCGAGGGCGCCCCAGTTCTCGCCTAAACTGCGTCGCCACACGGCGCCGCCGATTGGGTACTTGCTGTTCGAGTCCTGAATCGAGGCGAAGCCATGAATCGCGTCGTTGTGGAAGAGTCCGACGATGCCCGAGTAGCAACCTTCCTTTTCCACCTTGGTCATCATGTCGTAGCGCCAGCGTCCGGGGAATTCGCGTTCGAAGAAACGGACCAACATGGCGTGGTCGTCGGGCTGCAGAACCCGGAATTCAACGCCGTCGGTCGGTAGGTCGCGCGGGGGCTGATAGTCGGTCAGGTCTCGTTCGAGGTCGAAGTACTCGCCGCTCATCGAGAAGCCTTCGATGGTGAGAAAATCGTTGAGCCGGGGCTTATCCACCGGCACTCCGGGCCAGAAATGTCGGGAATCCATGCCGAAAACGATGGTGGTTGTGCCACGCTCGCGCATGATGCGCTTGGATTCACCGAAGAGGTCGACCATTTGGAGCGGATCGGTAAACGCCAAGCCGCTGAGGTGCATAGCATCGGCATCGGCGACGCGGTGAAACTTGGCCGGGCTTCGCTTGATGACGACGAACGCCCGGAGCATGTCTTCGAAGTCGAGATCGATCAAGGACGCGCCCCAGTCGAAGGTCGGACTGTCCACCGTGTTGATGCGGAGGATGTCCATGTCAATTTGGTATTGAGGGGGATAGAACGAATTCCAAAGCTCAAGGACTTTGTTTAGATCAACTTCACGCCAATCGGTAATCATTAAGCGGCCTCGCCGAGATACTGCAAGTGATCATTATAATACGCGAGCGCGTCGCGCGCCCTCGCCACTCGGTCTCGGAAGAACACATCGTCGGATTCCACAAACGCGGCCAAGGTTTGCTGGGCCCAAAGCGCTTGAAAAGCGTCGGTCCCCGAACCCAAGAGGCGAAGCCCGACCTTTTCATCTTCAACGTCGAAACGAAGGAAAGCGATCAGAAAGGGACGTAAGTCCCGGTATCGATCTTCCATGGCGACCTTCAGGGCCTTGTACCTCGCTTCACTGCCGAATTTCGGTCCATAACTCTGCGCCCCAGCCAGCATCTCCACAAACTCCTCGAAGTCGGCGCAGAACGCCGTGAAGTGGTTCGTTGAAAAAGACCGAGCCGAGTCCTCATGAACATGACGGTACGGATCGGGCCAGAGTTCAAAGAGTAAGGAAGAAAGTTGATGGATTGTGCGCTTCGCCGTCTCGCGGAAAGCCAATCTTACGAACCCCCCTGTTTTTGCACGTAGTTAATTTTCAGGTCACGTACCAAATTCTGGAGGTGTTTCTTATCCTCATCATCGAGTTGGGTTTCGAGCACGGAAGCAAGGTAGGAGACAACATCAATGGCTACTCTGGCCTGGTTGAGATCGGCATCGATCTTTCCCGTCACCATGTCTGGTTGGAGGCCGAGCTTCTGCCAGGCAACTCCTCCGAGTTGGTCCAAAATGACGGCGATGTGGTCATAAATCGTAGGTGCGGGTCTATCTTGGATATCTTCGGACATCTCGTGCATTTACAGACGTAGAAGAGTGCTGGAATGAACCATGAAAAAGGGGGTTCACAGGTACCATTTGAGGCTATATGATTCACGACGTCATCATCATCGGGTCCGGCCCTGCCGGCTATACCGCCGCGCTTTATGCGGCTCGCGCCGACCTTAAACCGGTCGTCTTTGCCGGACTTCAGCCGGGCGGGCAACTGATGATCACCACCGACGTCGAAAACTATCCTGGCTTTCCGGACGGAGTGATGGGTCCAGACATGATGGAGTTGTTCCGCAAGCAGGCGGAGCGCTTCGGTACGGACATCAAGTACGAAAACATCAGCAAGGTCGACTTTTCGGCGCAGCCGTTTACGGTTTGGGCCGAAGAGAAGGAATATAAGGCCAAGACGATCATCATCTCGACCGGGGCGAGCGCTAAGTGGCTCGGCCTGGAGTCCGAGATCACTTTTGGCGGCCATGGGGTTTCGGCGTGTGCCACGTGTGACGGATTCTTCTTCCGGGGGAAGGTCGTTGCGGTGGTTGGTGGCGGCGATACCGCCATGGAAGAGGCGCACTACCTGACCAAGCACGCGTCGAAGGTCTATCTGATCCACCGCCGCGACGAGTTCCGCGCGTCGAAGATCATGCAGGATCGAGTTCTGGCGAATGAGAAGATCGAAGTGATCTACAACACCGTGCTGGAAGAGATCGTCGGTGAGACCGAGCCGTTCAAGAAGACGACGGGCGTCCGGCTGAGGAACATCGTGACGGGCGAGGAGTCGCATCTTCCGCTCGACGGCGTTTTCATCGCCATCGGCCATAAGCCCAACTCTGACCTTTTTGACGGCGTTTTGGACATGGATGAGACCGGTTACCTGAAGGTTCAGCCGGGCACGACGGCGACCAATGTTCCGGGCGTTTTTGCCGCGGGCGACGTGGCGGACAGCGTTTACCGGCAGGCAGTGACGGCGGCGGGCACCGGCTGTATGGCTGCGATCGACGCGGAGCGCTGGATCACTCATCAGAGTCACTAAGTTCTGAATCTTGGGCCCATATTCACCCGTATTGGTGAATATGGGCGAAGACGGCGGAGCCCCATGGACGTGTTCTGAATGTGGGACCACCACTAACAAATCCTATTGCCCTTTGTGTCGGCACGATCGCCCGGTCTTCCTAAAAAGAATCAGCGCCGATGTGGAATTCAACGAGTATAGAGTGGTCGACGCAAATCGTTCCAGAAGCGCCGGTTCACGTCGATTTGGCGAGATGCATCAGAGGTTACTTGTAGCACTTCTGACGGCCGGTATGGTGTTGTGTCTTCTGATGGTTGTTGCTCAAAAGGCGTCCTAGGACCTTTGGCGAATCTCCTATTTGTGAGAACGTTGAACTAGACTTAATGCCCAGGACTTAGTCTCTGATTTCCTTTAACAAAGCGTAAACCCCGGCATTTTTATCAGGTTTAGCTTCTACCATGACGGTGCTATGCGCAGTATCGTTGCATTGACAATTCTTGGGCTTACAGCTAGTTCCGCCTACGCGGGACTGTTGCCGCTCGACCCAGGCGTTTCGCTCGATCCGCTGACTACGTCGTCTAACGACGGGTTCGCGGGCGGCCGAGGCATCTGGTTCCAGGCAAACCAATCGTTCACCCTCAATGGTGCGGGATTTTACAATGGGTTTGGCGCAGGGCAGGGATTTACGGAGACCTTGTACGAGGCCGACAGTACCGGAGCAGCCCTCCACGGTACCGTCCTCGGTTCCTTTACGATCAATAGTCCCACGCCCGGCGAACTCTACAATGACGGCCTCTTTGCCGCCCCGGTTGCGGTTTCGGCCGGCAGCTACTACTATCTCGAAGTAACGTCCAACGCGGACTTCAACACGAACTTCTTCTATAGTTGGGATGGAAGTCCGTCGGTTGATCTGGTGGACGTGACGATTCTTGACGGCGGTCAGGGTGGCGATCCCGGTGCCTTGAGCAACACGGTTGCACCCGCCCTCCTCCTCGACATTCAACCCGTTCCCGAGCCAGCGTCGCTGGCGGTTCTTGGGCTCGGAGTGATCGGTCTCATTCGTCGCCGAACGAGACGCGACTAACGCCAAGGCTTGCGGTGGGCGGCGTCGAGGACGATTCCGCCCACCTGAAACCTTCGGTATTGCTGTTTCGTAACAATGGTTATGGACGGCGAAGTCCATCGCGACGACCCTGGGCCTTGGATTTGCCCCGAATGCGGCACGTTGAACAGCCATTGGGCTTGCGACCAGTGCTTTGGGCCAAAGCCGTGTCACCTTCCCCTTACCTATAGCTCTAGCAGTTACTTCCGCATCATGCTTGGGCCCCGTGGCCTCCTTGCCTTGCCGGTTGCGTTTGCCGCGTTTGCCCTGCTGGTCTGTATTCTAAATTCCTCGCTGGTTGGGCTCGAGCGCTGGGAGATGCGAAAGGAGCTTTCGACTTACTATCCCCACAAAATGCACCGATAGGGTTGCATATTCTTGGAAAGTGCGATATTATGCAACTGTAAGGTTGCAGATATGACTACCGTCGCTTCAGAGAATGAGATTCGCAGTGAGCTGATGCTCAAGGCTCCCCAGGAAAAGGTTTGGTGGGCGCTCACCACTCAAGCCGGTTGGACCGGCTGGTTCAGTTCGGGTGTCGAGGGTACATTTGCCGTTGGCGAGACCCTCAAATTGGACTTCGGTCCGTATGGCGACGCCTTCGCCCGAGTGGTGGAGATGGACCCGATGACCTCGTTCGCCTACCAATGGCATGCAGGCGATGGATCGGAGATCGGCACTTTTCCCGAATCCGAACTGACGACGGTGCGCTTTACCCTTGAGCCAGTGTCTGAGGGAACGAAACTCCTGATGGTTGAGTCTGGATTTGCCAACATTCCAAGCGACCGACGCTTCAGCGCGCTTGAATCCAACACGAGCGGATGGAAGTCCGAACTGGCCAAGATGGCGCCGTGGGTGGAGCGAGACGAGCATCAGCCGAAAGCTCCGTACGACATTTATCGCGAGCGGTTCGTCAAGGTTCCGATCCAGAAGGCTTGGGACGCGGTGGCGACGCCCGAAGGGCTGAAGAGCTGGTTCGTGAAGGACGTCGAAGGCGATATGAGCGTAGGTACGATGACGATTTTCCACTTCCAGACGTGCGCGAGCGGTCCGGTCAAGGTGATCGAGCGAGACGAGCCGAATACGATTTCGTGGCTGTGGCACCCAGGTGAGAAGGACGGTTGCACGTGGGACAAGTATCCTGAAGACCAGACGACGACCGTGAAGTTCACGTTCACCGAGAAGAACGGCGGGACGGAGATCGTGGTGATCGAATCCGGTTTTGACAACATCCCCGAGGAGCGCCGCATGATGGCCCTTGGCCTGAACAAGGGAGGTTGGAGCACGGTGATGGACTGGCTTCGCGACTACCTGACAGGAAAAGTATGAGCGCGCAACGATCGGAAATCTATCAGGCCTTGGGCGACCCGGCCCGCCTCACGATGATCGAGCGGCTGGGCGACCAGGGCCCCATGACCACGATGAAGCTGGTGGAGGGGCTTGGCATGTCGCGCCAAGCCGCCACCAAGCACCTGCTGGTGCTGGAAAACGTGGGACTGGTGTCGAGCACGGCCAAGGGTAGGGAAGTCATTCGCGAGTTGCGTCTGGAGGTTCTGGACGATGCGGCAAGCTGGCTGTCGGCCCGAGCCCGGGCGTGGGATCGCAAGCTGGGCGCGTTGCAGAAGTTCTTGGAAGAAGGCTAGTCGGCGAGAAGGCGGTCGAGGAAGGCCTTCGGGCTCTTCAGGAACGCCCAATAGGTTCGATAGAGGTCGGTGTCTTCATACTCGACCTCTTCGATACCGTCGCCGGTGAGTTGAAGAATTTTCGCGCCGGGGATGGAGAGAAGGATCGGCGAGTGCGTGGCCATGAATATCTGACAGCCCTTCTTGTAGGCGAGGTCGTGCATCAGTTTGACGGCGGCTAGCTGGCGGTTGGGGCTGAGGGCGGCTTCGGGTTCGTCGAGGATGTAGAGTCCGTTGGGTCGGAATTCGCTGAGTTGGGCGAAGAAGCTTTCGCCGTGGGACATTTGGTGCATGGGAGCATTCGCATACTTGTCCCGACGACGGTAGAGATGGGGATCTGGGCCAATGTAGGTTCCGTCTTCCTTTCGAAGGTCAGGGTTTTCAAAGAGCTCGTCGTAGGCAAAATCATCTGCTGCAAACGCCGACTCTGTAAACACGTTGTACATCGTTTCGGCCCGCAGAAAGAAGCAGTAGCCTTCCCGCGCCAGAGGATTTCTGTTGGGAACGATGAAGTCCCACAGCATGGAGTGAGTGGATGCCGTCGAGAAATTCATGCCCTTCGCCCCGCCTTCGGGATTCATGCCAAGCATGGCCGCGAGACCTTCGATGATGGTCGATTTGCCGGTTCCGTTTTCGCCGACGAAAATCGTGACCGGGTTCTGAAGCTTTTGCTTGGGAAGGGCGAGGACGGCAGGAAGATTGAAAGGGTAGCGGTCCCAATCGATGGCTTCTTCTTCCACAAAGCGAACGGATCGAATGAATCCGCCGTCTTGCGGTGGTCCCTCGCTGTAAGTCGCCTTTCTCGCCATCTTGCCGCCAAGATTATCTCAATCTGTAAGAAATGAAGATGAGATGAAGACATCAAATGATTTCCAAATAAGACCCCGGCACAATTGGCCTAACTCAAACGGAGAGTGTTGCGATGAAAAGCGAACGAACCAATCCAGTAGGCATAGCCGCCGTCCTGATCTCGGCCGGCTTCATCATCAACTGCGGTGGCGGCGGGGTGGCGGTAAGCGGCGCTTCGACCGCGACTTCGGCGACAAGTACGGGCACGACCTCGACAACGGGCACCACCGGAACCTCTTCGACCACCAGTACGACAAGTACGACAGGCTCGACCTCAAGCACGACGAGTACCACAGGTTCCACATCGAGCTCGACAACTGGTTCGACCTCCACCACTTCTACAACAGGTTCGACCACCGGTAGTACCACGACTGGCTCGACGACAACGGGATCTACTTCGACGACGAGCACCACCGGCTCGACCACGTCCACGACGGGGAGTACGACCACTGGCTCGACAACCACTGGTTCGACAACTTCGACCACGACAGGCTCTACTTCGACCACCTCGACGACAGGCTCGACCACAAGCACCACATCAACGACCGGTACCACCGGGACTACGGGCACCACCGGAACGAGCGGCACGACGGGCGGCGGGCTGACCGGCTCGACGGGCAACACGGTTTCCATCACCACCGACAGTCTGTATCGATACATCGTCGGCAACGGCCTGCCGGGACATGCTACCGGCACCTTCCCCAATGCCCACTGCCCGAACACGATTTCGGCCCAAAGCTATAACTTTAAGGCGTACAAGAACCCGAGCCCGGCGGCGACCTCGACCAATATTGCGCTCGGCAAAAAGCCTGGCGTGGTCCGCAACAGCGTCCCGCTGGACCCGCTCGCCAACGAGTTTTGGAACAACAATCAGAACAGCGGATGGCAGTACGACCCGCTGGGTGGCGGGATCAACCTCGGCGTCGATTTCAACTACGCCCACGTCCAGCCGAACGGCGCGTACCACTATCACGGGCTGCCTACGTCGATCCTGACCATGCTGGACTACACCAATCAGATGGCGCTAGTGGGTTGGGCGGCAGACGGCTATCCGATTTATGGACCTTACTGCTACACCAACCCGAATGATCCTAACAGCGGGCTGACCAAGATGAAGGCAAGCTACAAGCTGAAGACCGGCATGCGGCCATCGGGCCCAGGAGGAGTCTACGACGGCACATTCGAGCAGGACTGGCAGTACGTGCAGGGATATGGCGACCTGGATTCGGGCAACGGTCGCACCGGCGTCACGCCCGAGTTTCCCGGCGGAACCTACTATTACGTGCTGACCAGCGAGTACCCATACATTCCGCGTGTGCTGAAGGGCACGCCCGACCACTCGTTCGGATTCTGACCATGAAACATCTTCTTTCTTTGGTGGCCCTAGGGTTGGTGGCTACGAGCCAGGCGCACGACCTGTTGGCGGATACGGTTCGCGTTGTCATCACGGACAACGGAACGTTTGTCTCGGTGGGTTTGCATCGGGGTGACAAGTTGGTGGGCGACCTCGACGCGCAGATTCGTAGCCGGTTGAAGCTGAGGCAAGGGGGAACGCTGATGACATTTGGCAAGCCGACGATCATGCCGAGCAGGGCCGACGACATGGTGTATTGGCAGGCACCGGCTACGAACTCGGGCACGGGTGGGTACTCGCTGGATGATCGGATTCGGCCCGAAGTCCAGGGGATGCCGACGGCCTTGGTCGTTTTTCGCGACGGTGTGTTGGTGGATCAGCACTTGTATTCTGCGTCGGCGGCTAAGCCGCCGACCGAGCAGAAAAGTCCGATTTGGCTCATTGGAGTCGGCGCTCTTTTAGTGGGTGCATGTGGGGTAGGAGCGGTTCGCTCCTGGCGCTCGTCTAGCCGTTCGGGCTAGGAAAGGTTTGTCGAAAAGAGAATGCAGTTGGGGTTTCGCCATGCGCGAACAGGTGCTCGAGCCGGGATTGGCCTTCCTCAAGGGTGGGTCGGTGCCCGGCCTCGACCCACCAAAGGGCGAGGTGCGCCTCGTCCATTTTGTCGAACCATTGCTTGCGGTCGAACATGACATCCTTGTGTGCGCTTCGGTACACGTAGTCCATCAGGTGCTCGACGCTCTCCCAAACCGACATGTTGACGAGGATGGTGGTTCCAAACGTGCGGTAGCTGGTGGCGTCGCCGAGTTCATCTTGGAGTCGCCAGACAAAGCCGGGGCTGCTGTCGGCGATGCTGTTGATCTCGGCGATTTGTTCGACGAACGACCGCATGGTTGGGTGGTGGAGCGGCGCCTTCATCTGGGCGATGTTTATTTGGGCCAAGTGGTAGTCGGGCATGTTTCTCCTAGTTTATGCAACTTGCGAGATATCATAGAGGACGATCTTCAATGATCATCTACTCGCCCGTCATCATCCTTTTTGGCATTGTCCTGGACTTGCTTGCTTTCGTTGTCCACCGGATCACGGGGTTTCCACTACAAGGAGCGCCACTCACGTCCCTCATGTTCGGATTTTGGGTGATGAGTGTTGTCTTCAAGACGCAGATAGTAGGACGAACCCTGGAATCGTCGGTTCCACCTGAGGTGCAGGCCTTATTTGACGATTTGGTACTTCGATATGGATTGAAGGATATGTCGCTAAAGGTTACTTCCAACAAAAAACCTTCGGGAATGCTTTTGAGGCAGGTTGTGTATTTGCCGAAGGGAGCGATCGAGCAGCTTTCGTCCGATGGGATCGCATGGATACTAGCGCATGAGTTGGCTCATCAAAAGTTCTTTGCTTTCAAGCCAGGACCTCAAAAGAAAATGTCCCGTTCGATGACTTGGTTGACCGTATTCTTGCTTCTTGTTTGCCTAATTGTGCTTCGCCTGAAGATGCCTTGGTATGGCTATGCGTTGTGCGCGCCGGTATTTATTCCGATTGCTATCGGATTGGGTCGAAAGGACAATGCGGTTTCGGCCCAAGGATGGGATATGGAACTAGCCTGTGACTACATCGCCATGGAAGTTCTAGGGAGCGCGAAGGGGGCTGAGGAAGTGCTCCAAGTACTCACTCGACCTTCTAAATTTGGCGCCTGGTTCTTGGGGCATCCTATGATCGAGGCTCGAATGAAGCAGGCGGTTGACTTTGCGAATGGCGTCGAGAGAACACCGTACGAGACCGCTTTTGTGGAGACCGGCACTGGGCAGATTCTGGAGGAATTAGAGAGTAGTCGAAAACTTCCGACCTCAAGTAATCTAGCGACACAATGACGAACGACGACGTGGTCGGTCAGTGGATGCTGAAGCAGATTTGGCTGGAGGGTGCCGATCCCGAGGTCGAATGGACGCAGGCCAAGGAAGAAGGTCGTGATGTGGCGAACCTGGAGTCCGACTTTGAGGCGGTGATCGCCGCCGGTCGAGAGGGCGAGCGCGATACGGCTTGGTTTTGGCGGGCCGCCGAGCTTTGCGACGAGGTTCAGGCATCGCCCGAGGCGGAAGGATATGCTTACGTCGAGCCGAGCGATCTCGATGGTATCCGGGCTGCATCCGACCAAATTCCGGTTCCGGCGTTCACTGGCGACGGTGACGAACTGCTTCGCCGCCTGCACGGCGGGCTTTTGGGGCGCATCTGCGGGTGCATCTTGGGCAAGCCGTTCGAAGGGTGGAAGCGGCACGAGATTCAGGTCTGGAACGAGGAAACGGGCAACTGGCCGCTGGCGAACTACGTTGCCACGCCGACGCCGGACCAACTTGCGAGGATCGAAGCTCGCGGCGGGCGAACGAAGCTCGGCTGGGCCGAGAACTGGACCCGCGATCGCCTGGACGGGGCCGTCGAGGACGACGATATCAACTACACTATCGCGGGGTTCGATATCGTGCGCAAGTATGGACCGGATTTTCGACCCGTCGATGTGGCCGAGTACTGGTGCGCCAACTTGCCGCTCTTCATGATGTGTACGGCTGAGCGAGTTGCGTATCGGAACTTCACGATGAGCATTTTGCCACCGGAGAGCGCTGCGCACCGAAACCCCTATCGTGAATGGATCGGCGCGCAGATTCGGGCGGACTCGTTTGGCTACTTAAACCCGGGCCATCCTGGCCGTGCGGCCGAATGGGCTTGGCGCGACGCCTCGATTAGCCACATCAAGAACGGAATTTACGGCGAGATGTGGGTGGCGGCGATGCTCGCTACCGCGTATGTCGAAAGCGACTTTCGCGTCATTATCGAGAAGGGGCTGTCGTATGTGCCCTCGATGTCGCGACTGCACGAGGGGGTCGTGACAATTTTGAATCTGCATAGGGAAGGAAAGTCGTATGAGGAGGCGGTGGCGGCGGTGCACGCACGCTGGAATGAGGGCAAGGCGCACGACTGGTGCCACACGGTCTCGAACGCTCAATTGGTGGCGATCGCTTTGTTGTATGGCGAGAACGACTATTCGAAGACGATTTATCGAGCGGTGATGCCGGGGTTCGATACTGACTGCAACGGGGCTACGGCGGGTTCAGTGTGGGGCATTGTCAATGGTGTGGATGCCATCCCCGACGTCTGGGCAAAGCCGATCCGCGATCTGGCGCGGAGTCATTTGCTGAACTATCGCGAGATAGAGATTTCTGATCTAGCAGGGAGGATGGTTGAATTGGCAAACCGGTGCCTAACTTGAAGGCATTTGCTCACGAATTTCAAGGATTTTCGGAAAGTCCGCGGCGGCCGAGGAATAGTGCAACCCTTGCAAAAGATGCGGTACTTCGGTGGAAGGATCAGCTTCAATGACTACGGCCGAAGCATTCTCAATCGGCTTGATTGCTTTGTTCTCCCACGCATGGAC
Organism: Armatimonadota bacterium; assembly: GCA_016125185.1. Lineage (NCBI taxonomy): Bacteria > Bacillati > Armatimonadota > Armatimonadota bacterium. The sequence continues at coordinate 473,873 of WGMG01000006.1, forward strand.
CTGAAAAAGTACCGAGGTACCTGGAGGAACCACGGCCCAGTCGGAGTCTAACTGGAGGCGGACTTTTGGGTAGTCGGAATACGATGACTGATCCTCGGTCTTCTTTCGTACAACATAGTCGAATGGGTACGTGTCCAGAACAACCGGCGCCTCGTGCGCATTCGTATATAGGATGTTGACTTCACCCTTCGATCCCAGAAAAGCGTAGACCGCTTCCGTATGTAAATCAGCTCTGGGTTTCTTCTTTAGTTCCGGACCGCAACTCACCATCAATGCACAAGTAAGCAGAACTAATCCTTTCACGTTTCTTTGACCGCCTAGTTTGGGCCGCGAGGGCGCACTAGAGCCCATACTCGTTATTCTACGCCACAGATATTTGAGACATGTTAAACTCCCTGGGCATCCTGGTAGACACGCGGCCACTTAGGCTGTGAACTCCACTGAGTTAGACCGACACCGGTCTTTCGTAATCGAGGTTCTTCCACTCCGAAATCGGCTGGTTGTCGATGAGGAGATTGGGTTTCGGGAGAAAGCCGACGAAGCACTCTTCGATGCCGAGTTCGATTGCAGATTCGCGAGCATAGTCGGCTCCGCCGGAGCTCCAAAGGTAGAGCGTCGAGCCCTTGCCGTGCAGTTCGCGAACACGGGCGACCATTCTCGGAATTGGGATGCGCTTCGCCCCTGCGGTTCGGACGAGCGTGTCGTCGACGTCGATGAAGGCAATGACCTTGCTCATTTGCTAAGGCTAGTATGGAGCAAGATAGTTGTTCTCGACACTCCATTGCTAGGTGCCGAGAACCATCGCAACTATTTTCGTCTTCGCTTAAACAACAGGCCTGTCAGCCCGATGCCTGCCACGGCAAACGTGCCCGGCTCGGGCACCGGCGAGGCGTCCATCTGTGCCATGTCGAAGTCCACTTCGACGCCCGGATGCTGCGCGGAGGAGCGCATATTGAGGTTCGTCAATCGAATCTCGATCGCCTGACCAAGCTGAGGGTCGGAGGCACCGGTATCGAAATCCAGAACGCTCGTTCCGAACTCGCCGTCGGGAATCGCTAGGGAATTGTTATCCTCGGCGAGGACAACGCCATTGGCCAAAACCTGGACCATGTAGCCCGGGAACTCGGTGAGATCAAAATAGTTGTTGCCATCGGAGCTGAAGCCCGCCGCAATGTTCCCAACGCCGACCTGGAAATGGTAGTGCGTGTTGGCCTGGAGCGTCGCGGTCAGGGTCTGAGAAAGTGAGACCGGGCCTTGGCCGATCTGCTCCGACAGGTAGATGTAAGCCGCGTTGCGGCCGTCGGGCACACCCGAGTTGAAGAAGGTGCTTCCGGTCGGGTTGACGACACCGGTTAGGTCGCCACCACCGATGATCCCGTTGGGATCGATGACCGTCCAGCCGTTAGGAACGAGGCTGGGGTAGCTCCAATCCGAGGCAAAATTGTCTTCGAAACTGGGATTGACGATGGTTACCGGAGAGGCGAGCGCCGACCCACACAAGCCGAGGGAGCCGGTCACGAGAGCGAGCTTAGAAATAGTCATATCTTCCTCAAATTAAAGTCAGTCGTTGCCGAGAAACTGTAGAAGTTGAGAGTCGGATACCGACCCTGGATCGTCGAGTCGCCGACCTCTAAGGGTACTCGGCACCTCGGGACGGGCGTACCGAACGTAGTCGAAGAGGGCTAGCAGGTCAGGGCTGCCGTTTCGAATGACGGTGCTATTCTGCTGTTGAGGTGAGAGTCGGCTTGCGCCCGGCCAATCCGTGTAGACGGTGAGGCCGACCTGAAGCGTGGACGGAAGGTCGCCTCGCGAGTAGCGGCGGTGAACACTCCAATTTCCATCCACCTTCTTGAGCATGATCATCGTCGAGCCGATCTTGGCGACTCGAATCACGGCGTCGCCGGACGTGGTGGGCTCGGTAACGAGTTGCGAGTCGCTGTTGACGGTGGTCTTCACCTCGAATTGGTAGCGACCCGCCTGATCGGCCGCGCCCAGCGAGAGGAACACGTAGTTCTCTCCGCCGGGCCGCCACGTAGAGGGGGAGATATTCCTTGGCGCACGAACCATGATTCCGGCCAAAGAAAATTGCGATCTCGGCGCGCCGCTACCGCTGCGCCCCGTTACATGCACCTTTGTCGTCACCACGAAGTCGCCCTCGACCGGTTTGAAGACAAGGATGCCGCGGTAGTCGCGATACCAGGTGCTGGTGTAAGGCATCATCGTCAGCCATCCCTTCTGGGTTCCGCCGATGTCGAAAGTTTGGAGTTGGTTGTTGTTCCACCCCTCGACTCTTTCGACCCGTTGCCAGTTGCTTAGGGTAGAGGGATTATCGAATTCGTCGCTGAGGCTGCCAAGGTCGGTTTGCCGGGCCTGACCAGCAGTGGGCTCGGTTGCAGGAGTTCCACATCCGACCAATGCTGTAGCTAGTGAACCCGCACAAAACGCAGTAAATATGGTCACCATTTTCATCGCCTTTGAGTCTAAATAGCCGCACTTATTAGTTAAGCGATTAACTAACGGGCATTATAACACGATCTTCCCAAAAAGGAGGGGAATTAATTCTTGTCGATCAGTTTTTGCGAGGAGGGGCGACGCTTGACCGCGCGACGAAACGGGCGGGGAACCGCACCGTATGAGGTGTCGTGTCGCCGGTTTCGATCTGCTTGATGATGGCATCGACTGCCGCTTTTGCAAGTTCGTCGAAGGGCAAATTGAAGCCCGTCGGCGCAGGGCGTAGGTTCCTGATCAGGCTTCCTTCGACCATCACGACGGACATGTCCCGAGGGACCTTTGCGCCAATCCTGGCCAGAGCTTTGTAGAGATAGCAAGCGAAGACATCGCACCAACAGAACACGGCAGTGACGCCTTGCTCCATCCACTTTGGGACTAACACTTTCAGGTCGTCGCGCGGAAACCAGGTTGGGCTCTCATATACGGTGACGGTCGCGCCGAGGAGTTTGGCCTCGCGCTCGAAGGCCTCTTGTCGCTCGACTGACGTCGTGAAGCCTTGGGAGCCAATGAACGCGAAAAATCGATGGCCGGCATCGTAGAGAACTTTTGCCGTCAACCTGCCGATCTCTGCGTTGTCGACATCGATGCACGAAATGGATTCTGTGCGCTTGGTGATGCCGACCTGGACGATCGGGACTCCCCGCTCGAGAAATGGCCGGACCATTTCATCCTCTTCGGGACCGAGGATGATCACGCCATCGCATTTGCCGTCGTATGATCGGCGGATGGAGTGGCCATGATCGTCCCATACGTTCTCGGCCATGACGAGTACGCCCCAGTTTCGGAACAGGCATTCGGTTAGGATTCGGTCGAGGAAGGACCGAAAGATCACATCGCGGGTGATCGGCATCTCCGTGAGGTTGGGGGCCAGGAGACCGATGGTTCGGCTGGTCGCTCCTTGGGTGCGAACATCCATCGCCGGAGCCCGGTAGTTGAGAGTACGAATTGCCTCAAAAACCTTTTGGCGGGTGGCCTCGCTCACGCGGTCCGTCCGCCCGGCCAGCACGAGGGACACGGTGGCGGTGGAGACGCCGGACAAGCGGGCGACGTCTGATTGCTTGGCCGGTCCATCGAGTTTGGTGAGAGATTCCTTCTGCCTCATGATTTGGCCAACTTTCCAAGTACTTTTGCACCGAAAGCAGTCATCGGTATTCTATTCCAAACATGGCAAGCGAAAGCTTGGCGCGTAAAAAATGCCTGTCGGTGGGGTACCGACAGGCGATGGTAGCTATTCTTTCTGAAGTAGAGGGTGAAATCTTTTGAGCCCCGGGGCGGAGGCTCACATCCTATCTTTGGTCATTTCTTCGTGTTCGTTAGGTTTCCGTAAGAAATAGTAACTCGATAGTTCGAATAACTTGACTTGCTTGGATAATACATGAATAAGCGTATTTTGAGTTCCATTTTACGAAAAAGTACGAAAAATGGTTACTTATTAAAGATTCTCAATTTTGTAATATCGTAATGTTATAATATTGTGATGAAGTGATAGTCCAGGTAATTCTTCGGTGCAGGAAGGTGGTGTCCCTAGATCTCTGGGAGCGGCTCCTGGCCGTCATTCAGCTTGTACGCGAAAGGATTGGCTTTGAACCCTCAGAACCTCGGCGTACAAATTCAAAAGTGAAACCCAGGCCTCGGCACTGAGGGAGCGTTCACCCTCTTCGTGACTATCTTACGGTGAGTCGATCCAGAGCGTTTATGACTAGTTATCTGCCACGCGAATAAGCGTTGCCCGAGTTTTGGCTAGGCCATGCGACGGGGAATCCGTGCCACCTTTTCAGCACAAAAGCTTTGAGTCCTCTTCTAACCGGTGGTTGTTGTTGAAGAGCCAGTTGTTAGCCCCGTTGTCAAGCCGGTCGTGCTGGAGGTCGAACCGGTTGTACTGGAACCGGTAGTCGAGGAGCCCGTGGTTAGGGCGGTGTTGGATCCGGTTGTGCTCGTTGTCGACGTGGTCGCAGTAGAGCCAGTCGTCGCTGTAGTGGTGGTTGTCGTTGTGGAGCCGGTTGTGGTTGACCCGGTCGAATCGGTCATTCCGGTCGATGCAGTAGTCCCAGTGGTGCTACTTGTGCTTGAAGTTGTACTGGAGGTACTCGTTGTGCTTGTCGTACTGGAAGTGCTGGTGGTCGAGGTCGCGCTGGTCGCCCCGGACGTCGCGGTGCCGCCAGTTGCGGCCGTGCTCGAGTCGATGACGAGACTAGTGCCAGATCCTCCGCATCCGCCAGACGCAAAGACGACAACGGCAAGCATAACGGGCAAGATCCAAACTGACTTCATGACAATCCAAGATTGTCGCTTCAGTGCGACAACGTAGCATTCATTCTGCCACAAAAAGGGGTGACCCCTCCCTAAAGTTCTATGTGCTTCGAAAGGGAGAGGAGCCGAAGTACCTACATCAGCGACATCGGCATGATGACGCAGAAGTAGTGCTTTTCTTCGTCGGCCGAGCGGAAGACGGCAGGGCGCATCGACTCGGTCATTTCGACCTTGATGCCCGGGCCGGTGATCGGCTCGAGTGCGTCGAGGACGTACTTACCGTTGAAGGCGATTTCGAGGTCGCCGTTGGTGGAGATCATGTTGAGCTCCTCTTTGGCGTCGCCCTTTTCCTCGCTACGAGCGGCGATGAGGAGGGTTTCCTCGTTGCCCTTGAATCGGAGCCGGGAGGCGCTATCCTTGGCGACGATCATCGCGCGGCGAACCTTGCTACCGAGTTGATCGCGTTCGAGGCTCCAAGACCGAGTGGACTCGGCGGGAACGACGCGCTCCCAGTTGGGATACTTGTCGGTCAGAAGCTGGGTGACGATCTTGGCGGTGTCGGTGGCGACGCCAACGCGACCGTTGCCGAAGTTGAGTTCAATACCAACCTCGTCCGAGAAGGGAAGGGCTTGGATGGCTCGCAGAGCCTTGGCCGGAACAACGGCGGTGATGCTGGAACCGATGCCGCTCTTGGCGATCTCACGAACGGCCAAGCGGTGGGTGTCGGTCGCGACGAGGCGAAGGGTTTCGCCGTCATAGCTGAGCTGGACGCCGGTGATATTCTGCCGGTGCGGGTCGGTGGAAACGGCGAAGATGACGGAATCAACGGCATCGCGGAAGTCGCCAAGCGACAGCGCGAGGTTCGATTCGCCGCCAAAGTCGGGTGCATCGGGAAAATCGATGGGATCCAGGCTATGGAGGCGATATTCCGAGGCGCCGTGGGTGAGGAGGACGTTGGTGCCGTCCGAAGTCGTGAGATGAACATCACCGTCGGGAAGGGAGTTCACGATATCGACGAGGAGCTTGGCCGGAACGCAGATCGCGCCCTCCTCCTCGATGACCGACGAGAGTCGGCGCTCCACCCACATCTCCCCATCGCATCCGACGACGCGGATGGTCGAACCCGACGCCTCGATTTTGAGGGTCTGGAGGATATTGACGGACGTACGGGCGTTGGCGGCCTGTCCGGCCGCGCTCACCGCTTCAAAGAACTCTTTTCGTGGACAAGTGATTTTCATGTCTGGGTTGTTGTTAGCCGCTCATGGGCAGCTGATACTGCAAATGTCTTGGTTCGGGAGACTGGGTTTGAAGGTGGCCGCCGCGAGCGTAGAGCTTCATCAGGATTCGCTGGTAGCTTTCTTCAGTAAAAGTAAAATCGTCGGATCGCAGGATGTCCACGGTCTGACGTAGGGAAGTCATGTCTTGGTGCAGGGAAGGATCGGTCTTCGCCGCCTCTTCCAACTCGTCATTGAGCTCTTCGGGAAGTTCATTACCCGCATAGAGATCGACCAACTTTCGATAGGTTTCGTTCATTCTTGTGTGCCTCCTAGCTTGTCGCGGAGCGCCCTACGTCCTCTGTATAGGCGAGACTTCAGCGCCGGAACGCTGATTTTCAGTACCTCCGCTGCCTCGCGCGCCGCCATGTCCTCTAGATCGCAGAGGACCAACGGTTCGCGATATTCGACCGGTAGTTCGGACAAGGCCTGCTGCACGGTTATGCGCAAGGTGGATTTGTCCTCCGTCCCGGGGTAAGACGCGTCGGGCGGAAGCTCCATGAGCTTGTGCTGACGCATCTTGTCGATGCATAGATTCCGCGCGATTCGGAAGAGCCAAGTTCGGAACGCTCCATCGGCCCGAAGCTCTCCCGATCGTCGAAGCACCCTGAGGAAGGTTTCCGCAGTGATGTCCTCGGCGTCCGAGCGGTTGCCCAACATACGGAAGGTGTAGCGGAAAATCCGCTCTCCGTACAGTTCATAGATGCCGCCCAACGCGCGCGGGTCGCCCTCATTGAGAGCCGTGAGCCAACGCTTTTCTTGCAGCGAATCATTTGAACCTTCACTGGGCATGGTTATAGACGCATCAATCATGCTAACTGATGCGCGATAATGAGTTTAACATGGAACCTAGTCTTAGTACCAGGGTTGGGGAAAGGTTCGCATGATCTTGCCGGTCGTGGTGGGGGTTCAAATGACCACTCCAGCGGCTACGTTTTTGGATGGCCGACTGCCGTTTTCCACGTCGACCGACAAGTTGTATGACGAGGTGGAGCGATTGGTGGGCGTTCATCCTGGCGGAGTCATACGGGTTGCCGGTTCGAACGAGGTTCTGGTCGCTTTTCACTTCGAAGGTGTCGTGTTTACCCGCACGAACGGCGAAGAGTTCACGCTCGTTGCCAAGCCGAACGGGAAGACGTTTCAGGTTACGAAGCTCGGTCTGCCGGACGGTTATCGCGTGGAGAGTGCGTCCGTCTCACACGGTAGGCTAGTGGTTCTTGGTAAGTGGCCGGGCCATGTCGCTCGACCGTTTGCAGCTACCTTCGCCTCGGTCGATGGGTCATGGCGACCGTCGCAGTTTCAGGATGTTTCATTCGAGTCGTGGGATGACTGGGACTTTCGGGGTCGCGGGTCTACTAAGACTTGTACGATCGATGGAACGACCTACCCGGAGCATATGAACGTTTCGCACTCAGGCGCAACCGTGCATATGCGGCGGGTCTTTCGTCTTCGGAATGGTTGGTTGCTTCCTAGCACGGAGGTTCGAATTTCGAATCCGATGTCGATCCTGGACGAGTATCTGGACGCAGTTCACCTGCACATTCACGTCGATTTTTCGAAGATCTGCTCGAACTCTTCGTCGGCCAGGGGTTTGAGGCTGGTGATGCCGGAACTTTGGGGCGCGGGCTGGCGGGTTGGCTATGACCGCATCCCACACGGGAAGGCGACGATTTGGGCCAACGCGTACTCGATTCGGTTTGACTTTAGGGAGCGGCGGGGGATTTGGAAGCTGACTTCGGTCCGGCATGAGAAGCCTTCGGATTCCAGTTCTTAGGATCGCTGTCTCGAAACCATTTTCGTTGGCCGTCGGCGAGAACATAGCATTTGGTACCTTCCGGCCATAAGTAGTCCTCGGTGGCGAGAATGGTTTCGGGCGACAAATCCTCGCTTAACCGTAAACCGGCTACTTTGGGATTCGGTCGGAACTGGCCGCCGTTTGGATTAGCGGATTTCCATTTTTCCTTCATGTAGCCGGAGAGAGAATCGAACGTCGTGAACGAGGCAGGCAGGCGGTCGTCGTTGTCCTGGGTGTACATATTAATGGCAATGACCACCAATTTGCCTTCGCTTCCGGTTTCCCATTTGAGTTGACTGGCCATTGCTTCATATTCGCTGACCTGCCATGTCCTTTTGTAAATGCACACGCACGACACGATGATGACGACACATAGGAATGCGATCAGGATGACTTGCTTTGGGCGGGTCAACTTGGCCATTAGTATGTGATCGGATCGTGGAGGCGGAACCCGGAGAAGCGTTGGAAGTCGCGATCGTGGGAGCAGAGCGTTGCGCGGTTTTCGATCGCGAGAGCGGCTAGATGGGCGTCAGAGACGAGCTTGTTTCCAACTCCAACCTGCTTGAGTAGATCAGACAAAATCCGAAAATGGTCGACTCCCGGGTTGAGGATTCTGACATTTGGAAAGGCGAGCCAGAGCTTGACAATGTCTGTGGCCTCGTCGACCGAAAAGGGAGCTGGAAAGGCCTTTGGGCTAGTGCCGATTCGAATAAAGGCCAAGATTACGTTCCAGGGAAGGCCGATGTCTTCGGAACCTTCCAGCTGATTCTTCCACCAAGCTCGCGCGGACCCGTATCGAGCATCGTCCATGTTGTGAGCGAACAGAAGCAGATTCGCGTCAGGAATGACCATTGCTATCCTTCCACTCCTCGATTTGCAGTTCCTCGTCGAACTTCGAGAGATTCTCGTAGTCGATGCCTGGAAAGGCACCAAGGCTTTTCCCTTTTACTTCGTATTTTCGTGGGGATTCATTGACGGAAGATCCTTCTTTGAGTCCCTTCCGAATGAGGTCGTTCACGACCTCATTCAGGGACTTTTGGGACTTCCTCGCGATCTCGTAGATGCGGTCCGCGATGTCGGGCGCGGGGGTGAAAGTCGTTCTCATATTTCTATTATTGCATCATGATGCAGAAAGTTTTGCATCGTGATGCAATAATAGATGTTACGCTCTCTTTCGACTCCGAAGGAGAAGGATTCCACCTAGACTGAGAGCAAGGATTGAGGCTGGCTCCGGAACCGAGGAAGGAGTTGCGATGAATATCCGATTGTCCCATGAACTTCCGGTCCAGTGTGAAGCTTCCACCATGAATTCTCCAAGGTTGTTGAGATTGGATATCTGGTAGATGTGAAACCCAGCGAGAGGCTCAACATTCGTCATGTCGATGAATCCTGTTGACTGAGACCAGAGCACGTTGGCCTGCTTTGCACCCTGGCTGTCATAAGAAGCGCCAATGAGGAGACCCGCGTCGTTGATGCCGCTGGACTTGAAGTTATTACCGTTGTACTGTCCCGGCGATATCCATGTGCCGTGGTCGTAGATGTCCGAGCGACCCTTGGAAGTTCCGTAATCGGGAAAACTACTGACAAGGATTTGGCCAGACTCGTTCACGTCGGTCGCCTGGCTATATTGGTACCCGCCAAGTCCTCCAATGACCGTTTTGGTGGTTCCTTGCCACATGGTCGCCTTCTCAGGATTGTCGGTTCCACCAACGGTAACACCGTGGGAATTTCCCGCCCAAATTCCGATCTGCTCAAACGGAATCGTGCCTGCATTCAGGAATGTGTAAGCGCCATTTTTATAGCTCCAGCATCGTCCATAGACGGTATTGCCAACGAAGTGGCTAGAGATTCCGAACACGGTTCCGTCGTTTGCAATACTTCGGATGAGGCTCGACTCGCCCCATGGATTCAGTTGGGTTGGGACGCCGTTGGTCCAAAGAGTAGCGGCAGTTAGATCACCATAACTGTTGAACCCAATTTTGGTTGACCCGCCGACCAAACCGGACGAGTTGATTGCACTGGCATAGATCGTATTGCCGTTGAACGACTGAAGGGCAGTCATATTGCCGTCTCGCGTGCTGACATACCAGTCCCCGTATTGATTGACGAGATACTGACCACTATCGGCAAGCGTGTTGTCGGTATACATTGCAAATGATGAAATCTCTTGGAATGCATAGTTTTGGGAATAGGCGACTGTACCTAGGGCCGAAACTACGACCAAGCCAATGAGGCGCGAATAGCTCATGAAGATATAAATCCTATGCAAGCAATCTTACTTGCGGTTTAATTATTATCGAATGCTCAACACTTTGGTTGCAATTGTTAAGAATTCCTTAGACGTGGCTAACGTCAGAGTTATAATGGGCGAGTGACCGCGGTAAGCCTCGCCGTGTTTTTGAATGGAACTGAAATCGACTGGAGCGCTTTTTCGCGACTCATCGACAAGGCTATTCCTATCTCACGAGACTTGAGAACGTTTCAGGCTGGCCTTGACGCGATAATTCGAGAGTATAAAAAGGATCACAAGGTGGAACAGGGAGACCTTAGTTACGATGTGTTGCCGATCAAGAACTCGAACTGGTACCTCATTTCGATGGGCTGGTTTCCTTCGCCCGGAGGAACATTCGTCGCCCGTCCGTCCGGCAAGTCCTATGTCATCGAGGAAGGTTCTTGGTACGAAGACTTTAAGGCTCAGCAAGCAGTTCTGGACAATGACAATCTGGTGCTGGCGGGGCAGGCGTATTTTGTGTCTAACGCCAAGCATCCAGCAATCATGACGTTCCGCCATTGGGCGAATTGGGAGCTTTCGAACCTGCAGATTGCGGACTTTGAAGCAAGGATCGGCTCCTTCGTTAAGCGGGGCAATCGGTGGACGATTTATTCCGAGGGAAGGACTTACCCAAAGAACATCGAAGTCCCGCACAGCGCCGCAATGGTTCTGATGGAGCGCACGTTTGCTGAGAGCGAGGGTCAGCTACTGACTTCGTACGACACTCTCCGGCCAAGCGTTATGCATACCTTTGACGAGTGGATTGAGGCGGCGCAAAACAAGAATTGGACCAAGGTGCGAACGTTTTGCGCTTCTTCGCAGATAGCCAAGCAGTTTAAAAAGCTGGCGGAAAATGCGCCAAAGCAAGACTGGCTAGGCCGAGACGGCCGCTACCAAGAGATGCAAGCGTGCCGGATACCCAAGACAAAGTGGGTTGCCGTGATGGAAACCGTTGGCAAGACCTGGAAGCTAACGAAGATCGTTCCCGATAAGCGCTGAACCGATGTCGTGATTTGCAACGACAAAAATCAGGTCGTTGCTCGACGGGAAGGTATTCGCCGGAACCTGGTACTCAGAATTAAACTGAGGCGGATGGTTCGCCTCATGGGTCATCTTGAGCTTTACCGTTGGTGGGGAACCATTTATTCCCAAGTCGTTTCAGTCGCTTCGGGATTACAATGCCCAAAAATTTGTGGCAGACCTTATCGCCGGCATCACGGTGGGGCTGGTTGCCTTGCCGCTGGCGATGGCCTTTGCCATTTCGTCCGGGGTGTTGCCGCAATCGGGCATTTACTGCGCGATCGTGGCTGGGTTTCTCATTTCCGCCCTTGGCGGTTCGACGGTCCAGATCGGCGGACCGACCGGTGCCTTTGTGGTTGTGGTGGCGGGCATCGTGCAGAAGCACGGCATCGATGGCCTGTACATGTGTACGATGATGGCGGGAATCCTGCTCATGATCCTCGGCGTGACCGGCCTGGGTTCGGCGGTGAAGTTCATCCCGCGACCGGTCGTGATCGGGTTTACCAACGGCATAGCGGTGCTGATCGCCAGCACTCAGTTGAAGGACTTCTTTGGGCTCAAAATCGCCAAGGTCCCGAGCGAGTTTTTGCCGCGAATTGAAGCGGTCGTATCGCATTTTGGGACGCTCTCGACACCGACGACCGTGCTCTCCGTCGGGTGTCTAACGCTGATTATCCTCATCATGCGATTCGTGAAGAAGGTGCCAGGGTACATCGTGGCGATGGTGGTGGGAACCGGCATCGCTTGGGCATTGGCGCTTCCGCTGGAGACGATCGAAACGAAGTTTGGCGGCATTCCCAGCGGACTACCTTCCTTTCAAATGCCACATTTTCGTCCGGAGCTCATTCTGCCTCTGTTGGCTCCGACGTTCACAGTGACCATGCTAGGAGCAATTGAATCCCTTCTGTCAGCGGTGGTCGCCGACCGGATGACGGGCGGACGTCATAACCCGAACGTTGAACTGTTCGGTCAGGGTGTCGCCAACTTCGTGTCGCCGCTGTTCGGAGGTTTACCGGCAACGGGCGCGATCGCGAGAACGGCGACCAACATCCGTACCGGAGCGAAGACACCGATGTCGGGCATGATCCACGCCTTGACTCTGCTGGTCATCCTGCTTGTGGCGGCAGGGCTGGCGAAGCATATTCCGCTCTGCGTGCTGGCGGCGATTTTGTTCGTCGTGTCGTACAACATGGGCGAGTGGAAGGAGATTCCCGAGATTCTGAAGCTGGGCAAGGCACCGGTGGCGGTCTGGGGCATCACATTCGCCCTGACCGTCTTTGCCGACCTCACGGTGGCGGTCGAGGCGGGCATGATCCTAGCGATGCTCCTGTTCGTCCACCGTATCAGCCTGACGACGACAGTTAGCCAGGTCACGGAAGAGTACATCGAGGACGGCAAGGCCCATAGCCTGCAACTGAATCCTATTCCCGACAACGTCGCGGTCTTTCGGGTTCACGGACCGTTTATGTTCGGCTCCACCGACAAACTCGACACGATCTACCGTCAGATCGACTCCTTGCCGTCGGTGGTGATTCTCCGGCTACGAAACATGAATGCGCTGGATACGACTGGCTTGAAGGCCCTTGAGGAACTGGCCCTGAAGCTATCGCTGAGTGGGCGGCACTTGGTGCTGTGCGGGCTCCGCGACCAGCCGCTGAACCTGGCCAACCGAAGCGGGCTGAAGCACCATCTAGGCGAGGAGAACTTGACGCCGCACGTGCAGTCTGCCATCGAGCGGGCGAAGGAAATCCTGTCGAGGATGGAAGCAGAAGCGGTCGGACCGTAGCCTTCCAGCATCTAATTTAGGAACCCTGCGACCCACTTCGGGGTCGGATTGTTCTGGTCAGTTACCCGGGGTGCAAGCACCCCGGGCTAAGCTCTGAGACCACTTCGTGGTCTCGCCGGACTGACTGGAATCGCGAAGTTTTCGATCGGACAAACGATCTTATCGTTGGCTATTAGAATCGCTACTGCTTCCGCCTCGTTTGCAGACATCGGAAGACACGATGGGCTCGGGCTATATCTCCTTCCGTATAGTCGCCTTACAACGAGGGAATCTCGATGAAGTTGATCGTCGGAGCGAGATTGCCGGTGCCGCTTTCGGTTCCGGTCAGCGCCATTAGGTAGATCTTGCCGCCTTCGAACGTCTTGGTCACGGTGGCGACTTCGGTCTCCGTGTTCTCGCGTTGGGCGACCAGAGTCTGCGGGCCCGCGTCGATCTCCTGCATGGTCACACCACCGAGGGCGACAGCCGCGAAATTGATGTTTGAAAGCGTGCCTGGGTTCTTGAAGACGACCGAGAAGTTTTGGTTGCCGGGATCGCGGTTAAAGGCATTGAAAGCGTAGACACGAGCCTTTGACGGATTCGGAGCGATGCGATTGACGGTCTGGAAACTGAAGCGGAGCCGCTTCTCGTTCTCGGTGCCGTAGTTGTTCAGGCCGTAGGCGAGGACGAGCGTGTCGGTGTTACCGGTCAGCGTAGTGGCTTGCGAGTCGATGACGACGGTGCTACCGGTCTCTTCGATGCTGAAGTCCTTCAGTTCCGACTTCACCGACTTAAAGGTCGTGGTGTCGTCGAGGAAGCCGACGTTGGTGTTGACCGTGTCATCGTTCACCAACAGGTCCAAGGTTGCATCCGGGCAGAAGTTCATGAACCGATAGTTCGGGTCGGGCAAGATCGTCGAAGAGCCGCCTCCGCAGCCAACGATGGCTAAGACAAGCAATGCAAAACCGACGATTCCAGACCTCAACTTCATGCGATTTCCTAATTGTGACTCAAGAGCCCCTTAATATTTTCGTCAAAAACCTCGTAACACGTAGGGCAACCGACTAACGAAGTCGATTCTATTTGCTCAATTGTCGTCTTACAGACGGGGCAAATGGTGACTTTGGTGTTCGGTTCAGGTACAAACAGCTTCCTTTTTAGGTTAATGACCTTGGGACACCCACCGCAGACGAGGTAGGTGTTCCCCTCAAAAGAAATCTTTCGATTCTTCTCCCGGTAGCACTCCGGGCAGTCAAACTCGTTAGAATTCGGTTCCTTCACAGGTGTGCTTTCGGAATCGAGCCATCAGGTCTTTGGTCACCGGTCCGGGCTTGCCGTCCCCGATTGGGCGACCGTCGATCGTGACCATGGGGATGACCTCGGCGGCGGTACCGGTCAGGAACGCCTCGTCGGCGGAGTACAGGTCGAACGGCGTCAGGAACGCCTCCTCGATGGTGTATCCGGCCTCGCGAGCGAGCATCATGACCGTGTTGCGGGTGACGCCGAGCAGGAGACCGCACGACGGATCGGGAGTGCGGATCGTTTTGCCCTGGATGAGGAAGATGTTATCGCCTGTACACTCGGCGATGTAGCCCTGATGGTTGAGCATCAGACCTTCGCCCGCGCCGCGGGAATTGGCTTCCTGCTTGGCCAGGATGTTGGCCGCGTACTTGCCGATGCACTTGAGCCGTGGGTCGAGGGCATCGGGCGGAATCGTCTTGAAACTGGTGGTCACGACGTCCAAACCGCGCTCATACGCCTCGGGCGCATAGAGAGCGAGGGTGTTGACCATCACCATGACGTTGGGCTTGGTGTCGATGTTCTTGGGGTCGAGTCCTAGGCCGGTTCCGCGCGTCACGTTGAGTCGGATGTAGCCATTGTCGGCCTCGGCCTGGCGGCAAGTGTCTAGAACGATCTGTCGAAGCTCGGGTTGGGTGATCGTCATTTTGTAACCCAGGTATTTGATGCCGTGGTAGAGCCGGTCGAGGTGCTCATTGAGCTTAAATACCTTGCCGCCATAGATTCGGATGCCTTCGAAAAGGCCGTCTCCGTACAAGTGGGAGTGGTCCGAAGCCGGAATCATCGCGGTTTCGAGAGGAGAAACAACGCCGTTTAGCCAAACGAGCTTCTGCATATTCCTATTATGTACGTTTTGATTTGTCTAATTTCGCGTCATTACAGGTTCAAATGACGTCATAATTAGGGAACCGATCAATCGGATTCTCATGAAGATTTTTATGAAGCGCGGCGGAATCGTGCTCATTGGTGGTGTGGCAATTGTTTCGGTTGTCTTTGCCGCAGTTGTACAGGGGACTGAAGCGAAACTCCAAAAAGGGAGCCGAATCGGCTTCGTGGATGTTGGTGGCCTAACCGTCGCTGAAGCGCAGAAGAAGGTTCGACTCTGGTGGGAGACGGCCAAGGTTCAGCCGTTGACGCTGACGGTCGAGGATAAGTCCCTGAAGAAGACCTACAAGGCGAGCGAGCTCGGCATTGCCGTCGATGATGTCGCCTCGGTTGCTCAAGTCCCGGTAGAGGGGTTGGTGGGCCAGGTTCTCGGTAGCGACGAGGTCCACAAATATCCGGTCAAGACCAAGGCCATAGAATTCGATTTGAAGGGCCTGAAGGCTGCGGTGACCGACACGTACGGCAAGCCGACTCCGGCGAAAGTCACCTATGTCGGCGGGCAAATCGTCAAGCAGCCAGAAGTTCCGACCTATACGGTGGATGAGGACGCCCTGCCAGCCGAAACCCTGAGGGCGGTGATGGACGACCAAGTCGTCGCCGTGCCGATCAAGCAGGAAACTAAGAAGATTCCTGACGATGCACTAGACCAGATTACGGAAGTGGTCTCTGAGTTTTCCACGAACTTTTCGGCCGATAACCGACCGCGAGCCAACAACATTAAGCTGGCTTCGTCGAAGTTGAACGGCGTGATTCTTCTGCCGGGCGAGAAGGTCGGCTTCAACGAAACGGTCGGAAAGCGAACCATCGAAGGCGGATACAAGGAAGCGGGCGTGTACATCAACGGCCGACACGATACCGGCGTCGGTGGTGGCATCTGCCAAGTCAGCACGACGCTATACAACGCTTCGCTGTTTGCCAACCTCAAGATCGTCGAGCGCACGAACCACTCGCTGCCGGTTCCGTACGTTCCGCTTGGACGCGACGCGACGGTGAACTACGGCGCTCAGAACTTGGTGATCCAGAACAGCATGGATACACCCATCGTGGTCTGCAGTGAGTACCAGCCGGGTCGGCTAACGTTCCGAATCCTGGGCAAGAAGGTGCCGGGGCAGGAAGTGAAGATCACGCAGGGCAAGATTTCATATCGGGACGGTGGCACTCGCCGAGAGTACGACCCGACGTTGCCAGCGGGCACCACTAAGGTGATCCACTCGGGCGACGACAAGTTCGTGCAGTCTTTCCGAACGGTTTTTGTGAACGGCGTGAAAGTCTCGAGCGAGAAGCTGGGCGACAGTTTCTATGGCGGCGGCGGGACGATCATTCTGTACGGTCCGAAGGCAAAGACTCCGCCTCCGAGCAATCCGACTCCTCCGGCGGTCGTGGGTACCACCGGCCACTAAAGTTCTGGCTTAGTTCAGTTCGCTCGGCGAGTAGTCCGAGGCGGCTCCCTCGATCCAGACCATGAGGATTTGGGGAGGCAAGACTCCGTCCTCGACGTCAACCGGGGCGAAATTGTGTTCGAGACTTGAGTCGAACGTGACGGAGTCACCGGTGTGAAGGACCGTGGCTTCGGTTCCGATAGTCACCTTCACATCGCCGCGCAAGCAGTAAACGTATTCCTCTCCAGCATGGGAAGCGCCCTTGTGCATGGGCATGAACACTTCCAAGACGGCTGCTTGAAGGCGGCCACCAGCCAGGGCGCAGTCATGCGACTGCAGAACGCCCGATACGTACTGTTGCTCCCAAAAGTAGGTGCGGTCCGATTGGTCGGGAACCAATGAAAAGTCGGGCAAGCCAGTTTTGGAACCCTTCATGTTGAAGGTGATGATCCACTTTCGATCGTCGTGTCGGTGGATTCGGATCGGCTTTTCTTTTCCGGCCTTGGGTCCGGTCGTAAGGTTGGGCGGCACCGTGTTCAGGCATTCACATACGCGATGAAGAACCTTGTAAGTGACGGGTTTGCCGCTTTCCACACGGAGAACGGTGTTCTTATCGACCTTCGCCAAGGCGGCCAGATCGCGAACGCTGAGACCTCGGGCTATTCGAAGGTCTTTGATTCGTTCGCCGATCATGGAGAAATCGACGTTTCTCCATGACCAGTAGATTTCGGTTTGTCGGGGCATTAGTGCGGCGCTAATCCATTCTAACGCTAACAGATCGGTTCGAGTTCTTCCTTCTTCTCAGGAACCCAAGCGAGAGGAAGGCAATCCCAGCAACCGAGGAGGGCTCGGGGACGGTGTCGATCTTGAGAAGAGCGGCGCGAGTGTGGGGGATTGCTGAACTGGAATCGAGAACGGTGGCGGCAATGTACCCTTCATCGTTGATGCTCTCGGCGCTCCAAATCGTCCAGCCGAAGTATTCCTTGGGCAGGTAGTTGTTGAGATCGTAGAGGGTTCCGCCTTGGTAGAGGAAGGCGTGCCGTGCTCCGCCCGTGTAGGAGGTGTAGCCGACCACGTCGCCATAGCTATTCACTCCCTTAGCCATCATGCTCATTCGTGCGCCGGAGGACGTTGTATAGAGGTATCCCAAGTCTTGGAAGCCTGAGCCGAAGTCGGCGATTGCGCGGTTATTGAACGAAGAATCGACGCCATAACCGGCGACGTATCCGTTGTTGCTAACCGCGAGTCCGTAGGTGGTGTTGACACCGGTTGTGAGACCGAGGTCGGTCATCACGCCGTTCTGATATTTGAAGGCATGCTGGTAGGAAGTGCCCGACGTGGTTGCCGTGCCGACGATGGTTCCGTTCGCGTTGATTGCGTTGGCCTGGCTGAACGTACCGCCCGAGAGCGTGCCGATGTCTGTCATCGTGCCGCCAGAGTACGAGTAGGCATGGTTGGAGCCGGAACCAGTTGTGGAATAGCCGACGACGGTCCCAGCGTCATTTATTCCGTACGCAAAGCTTGATATTCCGCCGAGCGTACCGATATCGGTCAGAGTTCCGCCGTTGTTGACGACGGCATGAGTATAGGTCGTGGTGTTCGTCGCGTTTCGAACGTAGCTGTCGCCTACCGAGACACCGAGACTGTTGATTCCATACAAGTGAGCCTGTCCGACTTGGGTCGATATTCCGCCCCAGATCGGCGCGGTGAGGGAAGGATTTTGGGCGTTGGCGTCCGTGGTTACGCCCGCCACGCCAACGTAGGGACCGTTTGGAATGCCATTGAGGAATCCTGCATAACCAGCGAGCAGACCGTTGCTGCTGGCTGATGTGGCCGAAATGTAGTTCGCTCCTGAGATCGAGATCGGCGAGATCGTGAAGGAAGGGTCGGCCAAAGCGGCCGCGGATAGCGAGGTGGATAGCACGAGGAAGGCTCCGCCCTTGCCAAAGAAAGTAGGTTTCATATCTAGTCTCCTAAAGCGCAGAGTCAGGCGAGTACGGGGGATTCTCCACTTCGAAATTCCTCACCAATCGCTCCAGGTTCTGGCTGCGAGGACTTAATGCTACAACGGCTTTTGGTCGACCTGAATTTCTAAATTCAGACATATTCAGATGCTTGCAAAGCGATGTCTGAAAATGGGTGAAAACCCTGTGAAAATTACCGGCTCAACCTGCGATTCAGGTTCGAAATTTGGTCACTTGCCGGTCTCGATCAAAGCCCATTCGGTGCCTTTGTAGAGCACTTTTCCGTACGATTCGACGGGTACGCCGTCGATTCCGTCTTTGGGTAGGACCAGGTGTGTCACCGGCAGTTGAGCCATGCTCGGCCGGTCAGTGGTGAGAGCCTTGGTGAGTTGGTTTCGCCGGTTCGCGTAGTCTGGCGTCTCGCTCCAGTGACCTGCGTAGGCGCGGCATCCGGCCATCCCAACGAGGATTGGATTGAGGTCGCTGATGATCGGCGTATCGTACGAGTCGGGCTCGATGCTTCCGTCTTCGGCCTTGGTGGGGGCTGGGATGCCCGGCAGGGCTCCGATGACGGCGTTGCGGCCCAGCGGACGGAGGATGTCAAGAATCTTATCGACGTCGGTTGAATAGTAGATCGAGTGGACAGTGGTGTTGGAGACGTCCTTTTTAGCTAACGTGAACTCGCGCGAGAACCAGCGGATGCCAGTGGCGGAGATGACGATAATGCCGAGGGTGGCCAGTAGGTTGCGCTGTCCGCGCTCGCGCTTCTCGAGAACGGCGGCGATGCCGATACCGGCGAGGATGCCCCACGGCACGCTCAGCATCATGGTGAGCTTGCGCTGGAAGAGGGCAGGGAAGTAGGGCGCGATGAGGCCGACGAGGGCCCAGGCGACCACCAGAGCCAGACCAGGCTTCGATGGTCGGAGCAGATACAGACACACCAGGACCAGACCGAACGCCATTGCCCAGAATGGCATCGACATGAAGTAACCGTCCGTCAAATGATCCTTGGCGGCCACGAGCATGACGATCAAGAGAATCGAAAAGCCTCCGACTGCGGCCATCGGGAGCTTCTTCTTGTCGAACAAGGCGATCAAGCCGGGGATGATCAGCAGGACGTATCCGGCAAAGATTTGGCGGAAGTTTGGCGAGTAGGTCAGGGTCTCGGCTCTCGCCTGGAAGACGGGGTCGTTCTTCAGTACGTACACGAACCAAAGCGCGAAGGGAACCGCCCCCAGGCCGATGACGGAGGCGCGAAGAAACCACTCTTTCGTGACGAGCCTGGCTCCAAACAGGGCCACCACGAAGCCGACCAGCGAGAGGGCAATCAACAGCACGTCGTAGCTGTGGATGTTCATCAGCAGGCCGAAGCAAACGGCTCCCGGTAGGACCGCCTTCTTAGACTCTTGGGCCCTCAGCACGGAGATGAGCGTGCCAAGCATCAGCGCAAGGCTGACCATGAACAGGCTGTTGGTAACCGCGCTATAGAGGAAGAAGCCTTCTGGTTGCCACACATCATTCGGCAGACGTGACAGCAGAAGGTCCTTCAGGAAGTCGTTGCCGGGCTTGACGATGGCTTGGCCGAAGTTGTGCCACACCAGAAAGCCGATGCCACCGCCCAGAACCGCCATGGCAAGCGAGAGCTTACGGGTGTACACCTTGTCGGTGACGAACTCGACCAGGCGACCGAGTAGGGTGACGGAGACGAAGGTGAAGAAGAGCCGCGCGATGGTGACGGTGAGCGGAATTCCAAGCACTTTGGCGATCCAACCGAGCACCAGGTAGTACAGGTGCAGCGTAAGGCCAGGCTGAGGGTCGGTGGTGAACCGGTTCTCGAAGGTGAGATGGCCTTCCATCGCCTGACGCATCCACCCGGCATAAACCATGTGATCGTCCAGGTTGTATTGGACGCCGAGGTAGAGGCTCCCGTTAGGGCGGATGAGGTAAGCGTGGAGCACCGGCAACGCGACGAGCACGGTAATTGCCAAGGCGAGCCACTTTGTGTAGGCTCGAAAAATCTTTAGCTGTTGCTCGTCATTGAGTTCCGGCACCTTAGTGTTTTTCGCCCTTGCCTTTGTCTTTTTCGCCAGGCACAGGCATGTGCATCTTCTTGTAGATTCCAGCGATCAGGTCGTAGTTTTCTTTGGCGAGCTTGTGCTTCGGTTCGACTTTGAGAACCTCGCGGAAGTAGGCGAGCGCACCGGCGTACTTTTCGTGCGGCGTCAGGGTTTCTGCGTACATCGTGCCCATGCCGAGGGCGAATGTGGCATCCACGTACTTCTTCTTCGTCGCGACATCCTTCGGCTTCTTGGCGTAAGCGGCCTTCGTTGTTTTGTACTCCGCCTTGAGCTGTTTGAGCTTGGCGTCGCTGATCTGTCGGGTTCCTTGTTGAGCGAGGGCGCTCACGGCCAGCGCCATGACGAGAATCGAAAGAGTCCGCTTCATACCTTCACTTATACCAGTCGCTTGAGTTCGTTTGCCTGTCGAACGGCGTCTTGTTCGGTAATGTCGTCGAGAGTCGCCGCTTCGATGAGCTTCAGCTTCATCGCATCGCCCGCCTCCATGTAGTGGTCGGGACGCTGGATGATCTGCTCCCGGCTGACACGGTGGCGTCGCTCCATTTCGGCAAGGGTTCGGTCGAAGACGGCGCGTAGGGCCCACCGGGCGCTCTTCTTGCGGCGCGTCATGAAGGCCAGGCCGTCCACTAACTCTCGTCCGCCTCGCTGTTGGACACGGGTCTGCGGCGCAAGGCCAAAACGCACCGAGAGGGTGACGAAGATGACCGCGAGAAGGATCAGAACCTGGTTCCAAGCCGCTTCGTAGGGGCGGCCGAGCTTGGTAAGCAGGCTTGCCTCGACGTCGTCAGTGGCGAACGAGTCGACGTAAGTGACGTCTTCGCCGGAACGAACGGCCATGCTGATCAGTCCCATCAGGATATCGGCGTTGTCCGAGGCGTCCAAATACTTATTTGTCGCGCAGTTGCCGTTGTAGAGTTCGACAAGTTGCACGCCGTTTTTGAAAGTGGAGTCGGCGTAGCTCTCGTACTCGTCTGGGCCGACCAGCACGGGCGTCGAGTTGCCGTTTTCCAGCAGAGCGTCGTCCGTCGTGGTGTGCTTGAGGTTGCCCGGTTCGATTTTGCCGACCGGCTTGCGCGTGACCTTGCTACTGACCGGAACAGGAACCAGACTGGGCTCTTTCTGGCCAAAGAAATCGGGAAGGGGAAGGTCGATCACGACGACCCGACTGCCGGATGGCAGCTTGCTAATGAACTTGCCGAGCTTTTTGCGGTTGTAGTCCACAGCGGGAATGATCAGGGTTTTGTCGGCCTTCGGAGTCAGCGATCGATCGACGGTGACCTTGTATCCAGACTGCTTGATCAGCTCAAGGAAAGCCGAGGTGCCGGATGGACCGTAGTTCTTCGATGAGTTGTCTTGGGTGAAGGAGTAGCGTCCGGCTTGGAGGATGACCACGGCAAGGACCACCATGCCGAAGATCCAAAAGGCGATCTTGCCGGGTTGTTTCATGCCGCCTCCTTGGCAAGTTCGCGGATGCTGAGGTAGGTTGACCGGAAGATTTCGACGTCGGCGATGCTATTGGCGCGGTAGCCGTACCAAGCCAGGTCGAACGCCTTGGTGGCTGGTCGGAAATCGAAAGACGACGGGCGGGTGGGGCTGGCTTCGATTCGGCGCAGGTGTTCCCAGTTGGTCTGGGTGGGTTCAAATCTGGCGATGCGGGCCGCGTCGATGCGGAGCAGGGAAGCGAGATACAGGGCTCGGCAAGCCTCACGGTAGCGGCCCTCGGCGATGAGCTTGTCAGCGTTGGCGAGGTACTCGTCTTCGGTCAGCAGCTCTTCGCCTTCCTCTAGCATGCCGGTTCGGGCTCGCTTGACCTTGCCGCGGCTGGTCCACGACCACGGAATCTTGGTGATGAGGTAGATGAGGCCAATCACGGCTACGCCGACAATGACGTAGAAAAGGCCCTGCAGGAGCCCACCAATCCAAGTTGGAAGCTGGGGTAGATCGGGAGTCGCCGGGCCCTGTCGCTTGAAGAGATTGCGTAGGCGCTCAAGCATCTTCTCGATCCAGTTGGAGGCGGTGGATTCGCGCTCGGCTTTATAGAGTGGATCGCTCTTGATAGCTTGGGCCTTGGCTTTCGCGCCCTTGACGGTGGAGAAGGACTCGGCCGCCGCGCTGGAGTCGACGAAGCTGACGATCTCCTGATAAGTGGACTCTTTGGCGTCGTTGGTGGTTGCCGAATTGTAGTCGTCGATGAGCTCGTGCAGGTACTCCTCGTCGCTGGCATCACCGGACCCATCCCTCTCGCTGAGGGTTTTGATGGCCCCCTCTCGCGACTTGGCGGCATGAAACTTCTTGCTGACGGTCGTCCAATCCGCCATGGCGGCTATCGCGAGTCCGATCAGGAACAGGCTAACGGCGGCTCGACGGAAGCTTCTCATAGAGGATAGAAATGTCGAGGCCCTCAACGCAGATGCGCCGTTGATAGTAGAAGAGGGCGGCGGCGATGGCAACGAACGGCGTCACCAGCCAGATAGCGAGGAATTCGGGCAGGATGCCCAACACGATGTCGGCGATAACCTTGAGGTAGGGCGACGGCATGGCATTGCGGACCCAGTCTTGGATGCCGATGGCGGCCATGGCCGACGAGTAGCCGACACGGAGCAAGAGGTAGATCAGGAAGGTACTTCCGATGGCCGAGGCGGCGGGGTTGGCCTTGGGAGCCGGCTTGGATTTGGACCCAAAGAGGTACTTGGCACGCTCGATAGCTTCTTTCGGACTCTTGTTTTCGTTGAGCGCGACGGAGATCGCGCCGAGGCCGATATTGAGTCGAGTCAGGCTCCAAATGATGCCAACGGGAATGAAGAAGATCGAGAGTATGCCAAGGATGCCGGGGATGACGTTTCCTTCGCCCGTGATGCCGACGAGGAGTCCGGAAACGATAAGCGGGATGACGGAAAGGAACGCGATGGAAAGCGTGTACCAAACCGTGCGGAGCATCGTTTTGTAGGCGAGACTGAAGTAGGGCCGAGCGCGCCGCTCGATCTCGACTTGGTTGATCTCTTCGTTCTTCACCTCGGCTTCGACGAGCACGTGGGCGTAGGTTGCGACCTTGGCTAAACCGATGGTGGCGACGATGAAACCGGCCGTCAGTCCGCCGAAAAGATAGAGCGTGAACTCGAGGATTTGGCTAGATGTGTCGTTTTGGTAGCGGGTCTCGAACAGGCGGGGAAAGAGGAGTTCGAAGAAAACGACGGCAAAGCCACTGATGAAGAGACTGGGCAGTAAACTTAAGTTTGCAATTGCCGAAAATGACCTTCGGTAAAGAAAAATTGCCGCATCCGACGTCTCACCCGGGGCGTGCGGACGTAGAAGCTTAGAGGTAGTAGCAGACACATATCGGGCGTAATCCTGGACAGGCCCATTCGTCTGCATACTTTGGATAGTATACGAGTCAAACCCCTGAGAAGAAGCACATTATGATGACAACGACACTGGCAGCGATGATTTTGGGAGGCACTCAATCGACGAATATCGATTCCTACCTGCCTTCCGGACTCAAGGACATCACCTTCAATGTTTCGATGACGAAGCGCAACTCCAAAGAACTTGGCAAGATCGATCAATCGTTCGTACAACAGTACTCGATCGACTCGGCCACAGTCAGGGCAAAAGAGCCCTTCAAGCTTCGCATGGACGCACGGTCGGATGAGACGACAGTGATGACCATCGTAAACGGCGGAAGCAAGTTGATCAGCGTTCCCGCCCTTCGCATCAAGAAGAAGTCAAACGTTTCCGAGGAGCCTGGTCAGCGGCAAACGCTGATGGATTTCATCCTTCTGACTCCTGCCGCAGCGACCGATTTCCTCCATCCGAAGTTTGTGCGGTTCGACCGGCAGTCTGGCGACCCGGTGTTCGATCTAACATTCGCGTCGTCGCTGAACTATCCGGTGCGACACCGCGTTTGGATCGACAAAGATGAGCACTACGTGACCCGACGCGAGTGGTACGGAACGGAGGGCCAGCTTCGAGCGACCTTCCTTTTTTCGAGCCCGGTGAAGGTCAAGGGCATCTATGTTCCGACGGTTATGCAGGTACTGAATGCCGACAACAAACTGGCGGGCGAAACCAAGTACACCAATATCAAGGTGAACGAAGGCCTTTCCGACAGCATCTTCGATATCTAACTGAGCTTCGCTCGACCCGTGCGCTTGAGCTTGCCCCAACCCTGGGGCACGCCCAGCATGGCCCGCCAGAGGCCGCGCAGGACGACGGCGTACATAAGCTGTCGGTACACGAACCGCTGAGGGATCAGCCACCACAAGCGCCACGCCGGCTTGCGGTCCATCTTGTACGCTACCCACCCCGAGATCAGCTCGAGGCCCAGAAATACGCCGTAGAGCACGATGATGGGGAGCAGGGCGTCGGTGATCTTGGGCGGCGGAGCCTCGCCAACGATCTTGCCGTAGCTCGACTGCGGGTCGGAGCCCGGCACTGGTGAGAAATACACCATGACGGCCGAAATGATAGCGAAGAAAATCTTCACGTCCATGATCGGCGCGAGTATCTGGAAGATGACCTGGAACAGCCAAAGCGTCGGCAACGCAAGGCGTCCGAACCAGCCGTAGCGCCCCAACGCCCGGCGGTGCTTCCATAGGCATTGTAGCGTGCCAAACGCCCATCGGAACCGCTGGCGGAAGAGCGCCGAGATCGTTTCGGGAGCCTCGGTGTAGGCGACGGCCCGGTTCTCAGTGTCGATTTTGTAGCCCAACATGCGGATGCGCCACGTGAGGTCCATGTCCTCGGCGAGCGTGTCCGATTGATATTCCTGGGCGGCGACCACTGCTTCGCGACGCCACATTCCAATCGCGCCGGGCACGACGGTGATGGCGTTGAGCTGGCTGTAGGCTTGGCGGTCCAGGTTCTGGCTGGTGCGGTATTCGACCGCTTGCCAAGACGTGACGACGTTGTGGATATTTCCGACCTCGACGTTGCCCGCGACTGCGCCGACCTTTTCGTCATCGAAGTAGGGAACCATGCACCCGATCGCATCGGGGTCGAGCTGGGTGTCGGCGTCGATGCAGAAAAGCAGTTCGCCGGTGGCTCGCTCGATGGCGGCGTTGAGGGCTGATGCTTTACCGCCGTTCTCCTTATGAATTGCGACGACCTCGGTCAGTTGGTCGATGACCTCGCGTGTGCCGTCGGTGGACCCGTCGTTCACGACGATCACCTCGGCTAAGGGATAGCGGGAAGCCAACACGCTCCGCACCGTCGCCTCGATGGTGGACTCTTCGTTATAGGCGGCGATCAGCACCGACACTGTCGGTCCGGTGGTGGGAATAACGTCCAACTGGGGCCGCCGTCGGAAGTGGACGAGGGCGAGGGGGAGCAGGAAGAAGATTCGGACGATTCCTAACGCGATGGCGACAATGAAAAGAGTGGCCAGGAGCCACTGGAAGGAGAAGAAAAGCCAGAAGGCGAGGCGGTCAAGGTTGACGTTGGTGACCTCGTTGGGCGCGATTTTGGGCATGACCTTGTCTCGTCCCACGCCCTCCAACTGGGCGACGGAGACGAACTTGTAGCCCATCGCCTGGAGCTTTGGCACCACCATGCCGAGTGCACGAATGGTCTCTTCGCGGTTGCCGCCTGCGTCGTGGAGCAGGATGATGTTTCCTTCCTGGTGCTGTTCCTCGTCGCTCTGAATCTGGGAAATGATCTCTTCGGTGATGTCCTCGGCGGTGTGCTTCTTGGGATTGCCGTTCTCGTCAAAGATGGTCGGGCTCCAGTCGTGGGGATCGATGTTTTCGCCCACGACGGTGTAGCCGAGGACCGACGCCCAATCGACGGGGAGGACCTGGTTGTTGGTCTCCGGCTGGCTGTCCGCGTTGTACGGCGGGCGAAAGAGCAGGGTTCCGTGGCCGGTCAGCGACTCGATGGCGCGTTGGGTGGCGTTGATCTCCAAGTTCGCCTGACTCTGGCCCAGCGGACCGAGGTCGGGGTGGGTGAAGCTGTGGTTGCCGATCTCGTGCCCTTCGTCGTAGATGCGGCGCACGATGTCCGGGTAGCGTTCGCAGTTTTCGCCGACGAGGAAGAAGGTTCCGGGCACTTTCAGCTTCTTGAGCTCGTCGAGGACGAGCGGCGTGTAGCGGGGATCGGGGCCGTCGTCGAAGGTGAGCACCAACTGCTTGGGCTTGTAGCCGGACTTCGCAATGACATAGGAGTACGGATATTGCTCGTAGCTTTGGTCGGTGATGAGTTGAGTGTCGGGGTCGATTTCCAATGACCGTTGGCCCGATTGCGGCCGCCGTTCGACCTTCAGGAGTTCGCCTTTGCCCGTGAAGTCGATGAGGCGCGGGAAGTCGATGACGGAGAGCGCTTTAGGGTCGGGAGGAGCGAAGAGGGTCTGGGCGTCGAGGCACTTCCAGATGCTGGGGTCTTCGGTACCGAGCGACCAAAGGGCCACGCCCTTGAGGTCCTTCGACCGGACAGATTGCCATTGGTTGTAGGCCGAAACCGCATCGAGGAGCCAGACGTCGTGGTGCGATTTGTCGTCGTCGTCCACGTACTCATAGTGCATGTTCAGCGAGTCGGGATCGAAATCGAAGGCATCTTTCGGTGACTCATCGAGGTAGCCATCGGCCTGCGAGATCGCCTCTTCATAGCTAAGGCTGGCGGCTCCGGCCTTGCCGTTCTTCCAGTCATAGGCATAGCTCCCGACGCCCATCACGACCTTGTCCGCAGGAGCGCGGAGCAGGAAGCGATCGACCTGCTTGACGCTCCAATCCAGCGGGGCGATCGGTCCCGGTTTTCCATCCTCGCTGGATTTGTCGTACGCCATGAGGACCAGGTAGTCACACGCGTCGGCGCAGGCTTTGACGTTGAGTTCGTCGGCGGTGGTCTGAACGTCGATTGAAAGTTCGAAACCGCCCTTGTGGAGCGCAGGTCCAAGTTCTTTCAGGAATCCAGCGATATTGTTCTCGCCGTACTCATCAAGGTCTTCGAAGTCGAGGTTAATGCCAGCCAGACGATTATCGGTTAGAAAACCGACCAAGGATGTGATGAGATTTTTGCGCGCGGTCGGCGAACGGAGCATCTTATCGACCCGTTTGGGGTCGAACAGACCATCGTTGGCGCCTTCCATCGCGTTGGAGAGGATGGGCACTATCCGCACGTTGTTGCGCCGGGCGATGGTGATGATTTCGCCGTTGTTGGGGTTGGATTTCAGGTCGAAGTCGCGGGTATCGATGCCGTCGCCGTTGGGATTCAAGCGGAGCCAGACTGGCGAAACATGGGTGAGGTGAGGTGCGGCGTTGCGGAACGAATCGAGCGACGTCGGTTCCCAAGGAGCCAGAAAGCCGAGTACGATGGAGTCGGTTGGCGCTTTCGACTTGGCGGGATGCTTACGATCGACGACTTGCGGTCGGATGTGATCGAGCTCATGGGCGCGTTGCGAGCGAGCAATAGAAGGCGGAGAGATAATGCGGAACGGGCGGAACTGGGCCCGTAGACCGGCGAGGTTGGGCGTGAAGACCAGCGTGATGCCAAAGGCGATGAAGAGGATCAGGAGGAAGAAGACCAAAGCGGCCAAGGTCCGGCTAAAAATGCCGCGACGTCGTCCGGTTGGATCGTGGAAAACTTGCCTGTTCATGAATGGAGCCGCAATTCGCTTGGTTAGTGTTTCATAAGCGGGCTGCGCTTAACTAGGGTAACGCGCGACATCACCCCGTTGGTTCGGCCATTTTTGAGAACCCTTGCCGGGTACAAATTCGACAAATCTAACGATTTAGTAGGTATTTTGGCGACAGCCTGAACAAATACCCCCAGTGCGGGAGTCAGAAAAAGAGACAACTCCCACAAAGAAGTTGTTGGCAAAAAGCCAAAACCAATCCCCTCCCCAACAGGCCGATTCGAAAGAGTCGGCCCTTTCTTTTTGTGTTATAAAGGTCGGTATGACCAGCAAAGCCGCGACCGTGGCCGAGTACCTTGAGGGGCTGCCTGAAGACCGTCGCGCCGCCATCGAGACCGTGCGAGCAACGATCCTGCAGAACCTGCCGAAAGGGTACGAGGAGGGCATGCAGTACGGCATGATCGGCTACTTCGTGCCGCATTCGATCTATCCCGCGGGGTACCACTGCGATCCCAAACAGCCACTCCCCTTTGTGGCGTTGGCCTCGCAGAAGAACTACATGTCGCTCTACCTGTCGTGCCTGTATTCGGACGCGGAATACTCGAAGGAATTCATCCAGGCATATCAGGAGTCGGGCAAGAAGTTGGATATGGGGGCGTGTTGTCTTCGATTCAAGAAGGTCGAAGACCTGCCGCTGGAGTTGGTGGGACGGTTTTTGTCGAAGATTTCGGTGGAGGAGTACATCCGGCATTACGAGTCGATGCGGCCGGGGAAGGGGAAGAGGTAGGGAGTTGGCAGTCGGCAGTTGGGGGTAGCTCTTTGGGAGATGTGAGCGTCTCGCTCACAAGGATGCGAACCTAACCGCAGTTCCACCAGATACTGGGACTTGTCTTTGGACTCCAGTTCGCCTGCTTGGGCATAAGTCTACTAGAGGTTCTCTTACCCTCAGAACCTCTGCCTGGAACGTCGAAAGGTTGTCCTATTCCTCGGCACTGAGGGAGCGATCCAAGTATTTCCCTTCTGCCAACTCCCGACTACAAACTCCCAACTCCTGACTGCCCGACCCCTATCCCCCCGACTTACCTTTGTCTTTCGGCTTTTCGATCGGCGTGGCGACGATGAAGTCGGGTTGGTGGACGTTATTCGGCGTGAACGCCATCGGCGAAAGCACGAGGCAGTCCAGCGACACATCGGTCGTGGTCGAGCCCTCGATCTCCACCCGCACCGGAGTCTTAAAGCTCGGTAGGCGAGTCGTGCCCAGCCGGTACCAAGCGAAGCCGCTTCCGTATGGGCTCAGGGGCGGAGCGGTGAAGCTCATCGTCTGACCGCCGATCTTCAGCTTCAGCTTCTGGCGGTCGTCGAGGTTAGGAATCTTGGCCGCGACCCACACTTCCAGGTTGCCGGTCGTGCGTTGGGGCACGTTCAGCGTGGCTTGGACGAGGCCGGTAGCGCTGGCCAGCGGCGTTCGAACCGTCAGATACGCCCCGTTGCTACATCCGGCGTCTTCGATCACCTCGCTGAACGTGTGGTCGCCACTGGTCTCGAACTCGGCCCAAATCATGCCTGTAAGCATGTTATTGAGGCTATGCTCGACCCGCTTAGCCACGGCGTACGCCTTGTCCGGCTGGCTATCGATCAATTCCCGGTAGGCGCGGTAGTCCACCGTCTCGATCGACGTGTCCTTGTGCTGGCTGGCGGCGATGCCGATCAGGTTGCCGATCTCGCGCTCCAGGCGTACAAATTCGCTTTCGGGCACCGGGCATCCGGCCGCTCCAGTGATGAAGATCGGCGAGTGGTCGAACTCGATGCGAAGGCCCGTCTTGGTCACCGAGACCACCGGCGGGAGGCCGATCAGCCCCTTGATCTGCGCAGTCGTTGGGTTGGCCAGGCGGAAGTCCACCGTCGTACGCGGGCCGTTGGTCCACAGTACGTAGGTGATGTTCTGCCCATCGGACATCTGGTACCCGCTGATATCCGGCCCAAGGTCCAAGCGGTTACCGTCGGCAGGAGAGGGAAGCCACAGCAGGTTTCCGGCCAGCTTTTGGGCGTACGCCGGGTTTGAGGCGTTGACGGGGAAGTAGATTGCGTCCGGCCGCATCTGCGTCGCCCCCAGCGACAGCTTGGCGATCTTGGCGTAATCGGCGTCCTTGGTCGCCCGCACAAACAGCCCGCGGATGCCGTAGACGTTCAGGTCTTCCAGCACCGACGGCTGGTCGAGGTCGGGCGAGTAGGGAACGTCGATGGCGAACACCGGACCGGGAGCCACGCTCCGCAGGTTCGAGCTCATCGCCCCCGACAGCGAATCCAGCAGAGCCGACGGGTTGAACTTATTCAGGCGGATGGTGAGGCCCGTCAGTTGGTTTTCGGGGTTCTCGAAGAACCAGCTCCAACCGGCCCAATCTTGGAACACCGGCACGCCCGCCGCCTTGCGGATGGAGCGGATGATGCGATGCACGCGCCGAATGCGCGTTTTGCTGATCGACTCGGCAAGGTCCGACCAGAACTGCGACTTACGAGGGTCGGCCGGAATGGTCGAGGCATGCACCGGATCATAGAAGTATTTGACGCCGCGCGCCCCGTTCCAGAGGGGGAACAGTTGCGCCGCCTCGGTGAAGTTGGCGATGTTGGGCGCCTGCATGTACCATGCCCGCATCAGGGTGTCGACGTTGCGATACTTGTTGCTGAGGTAGTCGGCGAACTCGGCGGTGAACAGCGGACTAGAGGGCACAAACCCGTTGTCTCGGCTGGCGAGGTACGGTGTGCTTCCCAGCGGGTTGATGATGCCGCGCAGGCCGGGCTGGGAGCCCATCGTGCGCACCTGGCGCAGAATCTGATCGCGTCGCTCGTCCAGGCGGTCCCACAGGTCCTCCATCATCAGCGATTCACCGACCGGGTAGATCAGCGCGACTTGTTCGGCGTCGGTGGCCGCCTTCACGTCGGTCTTTAGCACGCCCTTGGTCACATCGGCGAACTTGGACGAGATGACGGTTCCATCGCGCGAGAGCGCTACCACCACAAAAGCCCGATCCGCCCCCGGCAGGTTGCACGTGATGGTCTGCGACGCCTTGATGTTGTTCAGGCGGTAGTACTGCGGCTGAACGATGGTGCCCCGAGCGCTGGGCAGGGCCGAGGTGACGGTGAAAAAGTACCGACTATCGCCCATCTGGGCGGCGACGTCCTTCCACTGTCCGGCGGCCGAGACCTCGACGTTGTAGTCCTTGATGCCCGCGGCTTGTCCGGCGGCGATATCCTTCGAGCCCGCCTCGACCTGGAGGCCCACCGGAACATAGTCCGAGCCTCCCCACGTGAGTTGAAGATGATTGCCGACGGCCCAATTCGGCGCAAGCGACAGAAATGCGATCAGACTGGATGCAATCACAATGCGACTTTACCTACCTACTAGGTACCCTATATAGCTGTGAGAATTGCTGAACCTTCGCTCGAAAACCTGTGTATCAACACGATTCGAGGGCTTTCGATTGACGCTGTTCAGAAAGCAAATAGCGGACATCCCGGACTCCCGATGGGTGCCGCTCCGATGGCTTTCGCGCTGTGGACCCGACACCTCCGGTTTAATCCGAAGAACCCGAAATGGTTCGATCGCGACCGATTCATTCTCAGCGCCGGCCACGGCTCGATGTTGCTTTACTCCCTCCTCCACCTCACAGGATACGACGTTTCTTTGGAGGATTTGAAACAATTTCGCCAGGCGCACAGCAAAACCCCCGGCCACCCGGAGAATACGCTGACGCCGGGAGTCGAGATGGCCACCGGTCCGCTGGGGCAGGGATTTGCCCACGGAGTCGGGTTCGCCATTGCCGAGGCGCACCTTGCCGCTCGGTATAACCGGCCCGGCCACGAGGTCATCGACCACTACACCTACGCCATCGTCTCGGACGGCGACCTGATGGAAGGTATCTCGAGTGAAGCCGGATCGCTGGCGGGCCACCTCCAGCTTGGCAAGCTGATCTACCTGTACGACGACAACGGAATCTCCATCGATGGTTCGACCTCGTTGGCGTTCACCGAGGACGTGTACGGGCGGTTCACCGCGTTCGGATGGCACGTTCAGCGCGTGGACGGCATGAACGTCGAAGAGGTTTCCGCCGCTCTCGAAGCCGCCAAGAACGTGAAGGACAAGCCCTCGCTGATCATGTGCAAGACCGTCATCGGGTTTGGTTCGCCGCACAAGGCGGGCACGGCCAAAGCCCACGGATCGCCGCTGGGACCAGACGAAGTGAAGCTGACCAAAGAGAACCTGGGCATCCCGCTGGAGCCCGAGTTCTACGTTCCCGCCGAGGTGGCCGCGTTCATGAACAACGCGTGCACCGGCGACGACCTGGAAGGGGAGTGGAAAGGGAAGTGGAACGCCTATGCGTCGGCGTACCCGGCCGAAGCCGCCGAGCTGAAGGCGATGATCGACGGAGTTCTGCCTGAGGGTTGGACTTCGAAACTGCCAACGTTTACCGACCCGGCCGCAACCCGAAAGAACGGCCTGGACGTGCTGAACGCGGTGGCCGCCGTGCTCCCTGGCCTGCTGGGCGGGAGCGCCGACCTTTCCGAATCGACATTTACCACCATCCACGGCGAGGCATCGTTCCAACCGGGTGCGTACCAAAACCGCAACTTCTGCTACGGCGTGCGCGAGCATGCGATGGCGGCGGCGGTGAACGGCATGACCCTGCATGGCGGCGTGAAGCCCATCGCTTCGTCGTTCGTGCAGTTTACGGACTACTGCCGACCTTCGATCCGCCTGGCGGCGCTGATGGAGTGCCCGTCGCTGTTCGTGTTCACCCACGACTCAATTGGGTTGGGTGAAGACGGACCGACCCACCAGCCGATTGAGCATTTGGCCGCGCTGAGGGCGATGCCAAACCTGAACACCATGCGCCCCTGCGACGGCAACGAGACGGCGGCGGCCTACAAGGTTGCGCTGGAATCGACCCATACGCCTTCGATGCTGGTGCTGACGCGGCAGAACCTGCCGGTGCTGTCTCCCTCGTCGGTGGCTTCGCATCCGCTGGAGAAGGGCGCGTACGTGCTGGTCGAGGCGTCGTCGACGCCGAAGGTGGTGCTGGTGGCCACGGGTAGCGAAGTCCAGTGGTGCGTCGAAGCGGCGAAGACGCTGGAAGGGGAAGGGATTCCTACGCGAGTGGTGTCGATGCCGTCGTGGTTCCTGTTCGAAAAGCAGTCCTCTTCGTACCAGACGTCGGTCCTGCCGAAGGGCGTTCCGACGCTGGCGGTGGAAGCCGGATGCTCGATGGGATGGGCCAAGTACTCGACGGATCAGATCTGCATCGATCGGTTTGGCGTGTCGGGTCCGGCGGGTGTGCTGTTCAAGGAGTTCGGGTTCACGGCGGAGAACGTGGCGGCTCGGGCTAGGGCTCTGCTGGCGTAGGTACACTGAACCGTTCGCGCCCGTAGCTCAGTGGATAGAGCAACTGCCTTCTAAGCAGTGGGTCGCTGGTTCGAGTCCAGTCGGGCGTGCCATTGCTCAGCTTCTAGCTATTAGCTTCTAGCTTTTAGCCTTCTGCTTTCAGCTTTCTGGCTTCTGGCTTCAGAATCAGTCGTGGCACTGGTAAAGACGTCTGCTTGTCCGCCGAAGTCCCAGCACGGAGGAGGGCGTAGCTGGGATTTGCCAGTGTTCAGACCTTCCACGCTTAACTCTCAGCTTCGCAGAGGTCGTTAATCGCGTCGAGAATCCTTTAGCTACGCTTAGTGGTCGAATAGTACATGAGCTAAAATGCTCTAATGATCTCACCGGACCTGTTCGTGAAGGTCGGTACTTACCGGAAAGCGCTTCGAGTCGTGGACGGATTTACCATCTTAGTTGGGCCAAACAATTCTGGGAAGACAAGGTTGCTAAGACTACTCTTTGAGACTAAGGCTGTAGTGCATTCAATTTCGACTCTTCGTCCAGCACTTGATCCATTAATTAATGATCAGTATGCCAAGAACCTTGTCTCATCATGTTTAACCAATTATGAACAGCAATCTCGCAGTTCGACAGGCGATATTACGCTTGATATTCAGGCAGGTCGAATACTCTTTCAAAACATTACTAGTGGGGGAGATAATATAGCGGACGTCGTGAGAGGCGCGCTGGGATTGGCATTCTGCGAAGGAGCAAATTGGTACATGATTTCCAGTAATAGGCGTCCAGTATTCACGGAAACGATACACAATTCACGGCGACCAGTAAGTGAGAATGCCATTTTTGTTACTGAACGTCTTTATGATGCCTTGAACGAAATACAGGAGGGGGATTACAAGTCCGTTGAGCGATTTCGTGCGACGGTCAGCCAAGTGTGTGAAATAGATGATATTCTTGGTGGCATCGAGAATAAAGAAAATATGATTTGCCGAGTAGTCCTGTCGAGCGGCGAAAAACAACAAAACCTCGATCAGATGGGGCATGGCATTAAGCAGGCAATTCTCCTCCTTGCGTTAGACACTTTTTGCGATGGTGCCTTTATTCTTGTTGATGAACCAGAATCTAATATGCATCCACGACTCCTGACAAGAATACTCGATCATCTGAAAGATTCGAAGCGGAACTATTATATCTTTGCAACTCATTCGAACATATTGCTAAGGCAGGAGTACTCTGCTTCCCTTTATGCAGTCAAGTGGCAAGGTGAAAATATCGAATTGTCGGAACTAAAGGATAGAAACCACGCTCTTGATGTACTTGGATATTCTTCAATTGATAATGTTCTGGCCGATGTTTTGATCTTGGTTGAAGGGCCGACAGATGTTCTTGCGGTCCGGGCGATTCTTGATCGTCATTTTAGTGGGAGGAAATCAAAGTACTACGCAATTTTGCATATGGGTGGCGATGCAATGCGGCACTTTGCATGTAGAGATTTGAGCGGCAGATTTGAGACAATATTTGTGATCCTTGATGGTGAAGACAATGCAACGGCGAAATCGGCGCGAAGTGACTTCAAGAAACTAAATAAGGACATTTTGCAGTCAGACCATATCTTCCAGTTGTCCAGGTACGCCCTTGAGAATTATTGGTCAGAGACAGCGATGATGTCTAAATTCGCAAAGGACATTCCGCCGGGCACTGTGTTCCCAGTAGAAGGAAGCCTTAGTTCTATAAAAATTCCTAGTAAGCGTATGAAGTCTTTGAATCGAGAGCTAGCACTCGCCACGAGTTGGTCTGAATTGGAGAGCACAGATTTCGGGCTTGCGATAACCAAGATTGTGAACTATTTGCAACTGGGCTAATACTGGCAATCAAGTACTGCTGACAACACCCTACTTCCTGACACTAATATACGAACACAAGCCGCTTCGGAACTCGACGTCGGCGATGAGGACCGCCGCCTTGCTCGTCAGATCGGCTTGTTCCACT
The DNA here is from genome assembly GCA_016125185.1 of Armatimonadota bacterium. Taxonomy (NCBI): domain Bacteria; kingdom Bacillati; phylum Armatimonadota; species Armatimonadota bacterium. The sequence continues at coordinate 509,292 of WGMG01000006.1, forward strand.
GCTTTGCGAACCTCGATGGCTTCGTGTTCTTCCAGCCCGTACGCCATCAGTGAGGTGACGGCGCAATGCCTGAACGGCAGGTAGCCGCGGGCCAGGCGGCCCGGCTCGATGCAGAACTGCACGAGGCACGGACCGACCTTGGCGCGGCAGTATTCGACATGCTCCCACACGTCCTCCTGGTACTGCGCAAGAGCAGTTGGAGTGAGGATTGACGATAGGTAAGAGCTGGTAACATGGTTCTATTTTACCTGGAAATAGTAGACGTATGTATAGTATGTGTCAGTTAGCGGTTGGCAGTTGGCAGAGAGCCGATTGCATAGAGCATTGAGCACAGAAAGCAGAGAGCGGAAGCCTGAAGGCACATCGAAACCTGAAGCCTCTGACCTGTATACTCCGTATTCAAAGAAGAGACATCCAGTGAGCATGTACTATGTGTGGGGATCGGGCGGAGAGCGGTACGGTCCGGCGAATGAGGACCTCCTGACCGAGTGGGCCAGCCAGGGCCGGATTTCGCAATCGTCGATGGTGGAAGTGGTCGAGACGGGCGACCGAATGCTGGTCTCCAGTGTGCCGGGTTTCATCCCCTCGGCCGTAGTTTCGCAGGCTTGGCAGCCGCCAGCGACTCCCGCTCCGGCGTCCTATCCGCGGGCGTACGGGACGGTCAACAACCACCTCGTCAAGTCGATCCTCTCGATATTTTTTGGGGTGCATATCCTCGGCATCATCGCCACGATCTTTGCTGTGCAGGTCGACGGGCACGTCCGGCGGGGCGACTATGTGAGCGCCGAGACCGCATCGAGGAGAGCCAACTTGCTGGCCAACATTTCGATCGGGATCTTTGTGGCTATGGTGGTGTGCGGGATCTTGTTTGTGATCGTCGGCGTCGCGACAGGGCAGATGCATTAGCTCCAACCGATTGCGATAAGGCAAGTCGGCCCTCCTGTTGGAGGGCCATGAAGAACTAATGCTTCTTCTTTCGGCGGCGGCCAAGCGAGAGAATGCCCAGCCCAAGCGCGGCGAACGATGCAGGCTCCGGTACAGGCGATCCTCGCAAGCCCATAGAAAAGTCGTACCTTCCGTCGAAATCGGTCCCGACCGAATTAAAGAAGGCTCCATTTTCGGCCGAGGTCCAGAAGGAATTTCCATTCGCTAATGGGCTGCCAATTCCGTTGTCGCCCGATGTCGTCGCTACGAAGTACCACGATGTTGGATGGTCGACCGCTAGACCAAGGAAATAGGTCCCTGGTTCCAGAACGAAAGAATCCACATCGCTATCGTATAAGTAGCCAGGATTGCTGCCATCGATAATGTCTCCATTGGACGTCACTGTTGCGTTACTGACAGTTCCGTCGTGAACAACAGTTCCTCCGTCGTGTGGGGTAATCCCTTTCCGGATTTCCCAGTAAAGGGTGTGGGAAAGCGTGGGATTCCCGATTGTGAAAAAGTTGCCGAAGACTCCGTCTATGCGGGTTTCCGTCGTGACCGTAAAGTCGTCGTAAACGACCGAGTTGTAGTAGCTTTCAGGGAAGATAGAATTGATTTCAGCGACGAGTGCGCTCGCGCCATCCCAGTCGCCGCCGTAAAAGACGGTCTGAGCTTGTGCCCCAATCGAGAGGCCAAGGCAAGCGATAATTGCAAGTTTCTTCATAACCATTCCGCTTATCGAAGAGATAAACAATTGAATCGTATCACTTGAATTTACTGTATAAAGCGCTCTAGCTGACAAATGAAATAAATTACTGAGAATCTGACATCTATCCTACGAAGATTAGTCTATGTAATGAGTTAGTATATTATATAGGCATAGCAATACTTAAGGCAAATTGCCTTATTGTATCGCTTAAGATATCGCCCCAATGTGAGGTTACTTTTGATCCTTTGACGCCAAGGCGAGGTAGTTGTTCCGCCATTGCTGAATAACCGAAGATTCTTTCGTTTGGGGGAGAGGGCAGTTTGTTTGAATCGCTAGCTGATCTCCATTTGCGACTCTACCCAAAACTTCGTTTCCTGGCTTCGTTGCTCCTTGTGCCGTTAGAAGGCAGAGAGCAGAGAGCAGGGAGCAGTGCCGAGTGCGGAGTGCAAAGTGCAGAGTGCATTGAGCGCAGAAGGCAGAAGCCAGAAGGCTTCCTTCGCCGCACTCCCATTCCTGTATAATCCGATTTCGATGATGGTTTCTTGGTGGGGATGGGGCGAAAGTGCCTGACTATTATGTGATTGGTCCAGAAGGGGAGAAATTCGGCCCTGCGTCGGCAAAGGTTCTCAACGAGTGGGCGAACCAAAACCGCGTCAACTCGTTCACGATGGTCGAAGAGCAAGGCACCGGGCGGCAAATGCGGATCACCGGCGTTCCCGGCTTTATCGCACCACCGGCCCACGCACCGCCGCCGATGGGTTACGGACAGGCGTACAACCGGCCGTACATCCCGGTTGAGAACCACCTCGTCAAAGCGATTCTCTCGACGTTTTTCTGTTGCCTGCCGCTCGGAATCGTGGCGATCGTGTACGCCTCGCAGGTGGATGGACACGCGCGTCGCGGCGACCATCAGATGGCGCTCGACACTGCTCGCAAAGCGGACATCTGGGCGAATTGGTCGATCGGCCTCGTGGTGGTGTACATCTTTGGCTATCTGCTTTTGGTTGGCCTTGCCGCCTCGTCGGGGCATTCGACGTATCGGTGAGGGAGCTCCTAGCCGCAAGCTGTGCAGAGTGCACGGAAAGCAGAATGGGGTTCATCTTTCCTGAATCCGTCACCCCCCTCCGGTTCGCCTACGGTCTGCTCACCGACTCCCCTTCAGGGGCGTAGCGTGGCTAATAGGCTTGGGCAGAGAGCAGTGCAGAGTGCGGAGAGCACAGTGCGGAGAGCACAGAAGCCAGAAGGCCACAAAGCAAAAACCAAAAAGCCCCAAGCTACAAACAAAACCGCTTGAGGCTAGAGGCTAGAGGCTAGAAGCTAAACCCTACTGATTCAGCTTGTTATACAAGTACCGCATGATCGTCGCCATCACGTGCGGACGCGACGTATCCTTCCCGATCGAGTGGTTGTCGCGCGGGTAGAACATGATGTCCGGGTGCTTGCCCGCATCGATCATTCGCTGGACCAGGCGCGCCGTGTCCTGGAACAGCACGTTGTCGTCCAGAATGCCGTGCACCAGCAGGAGATTGCCCTTCAGGCCATCGGCATACGTGATCGGCGAGCACTTGTCGAACCACTCCTTGTCGTCCTTCACCAGGCCGAGGCGTCGGCGGGTGTACCACTCGTTGTAGCTCTTCCAGTCCGTCACGCTGGCCACCGCTACGCCGGCATAGAACTCGCCCGGCTTGGTCAGCATGGTCATGCAGGTGAGGAAGCCGCCATAGCTCCAACCCCAGATTCCCACTCGGTCGCCGCGAACGTACGGCAGGCTGGCCAGGAAGTTCTTGGCCGAGACCGCCTCGTCGGCGTCCACGATGCCCATGCTTCGGTAGTAGCTGGCGTTGAAGTCGCCGTCGTAGCCCCAGCTTGATCGGAAATCGACCGACAGCACGACCATATCCAGGTTCATCGCCGCGTAGTTTTCCATGAACCCGGCCCACGCCGCCTTGCCCGAATCGGCGTAGATGTTGCTGAGGAGCGCGGGATGCTTCTTGGTCATATCGAGGCCCGGCTTGGTGTACATCAGGCCGTGGATCTCGCGCCCGTCGGGCGACTTGAAGGTCACTTCTTTGATGTCGGCCCATTGAACCTTTTTGTAGTCGGCCGTCTGGCTCTCGGTCAGGCGCTTTTCGACCGGCTCGACCGCGTACAGCTCAGGGTTCAGCTTGCGCTCGCTGGCGAGGGTGGCCATCTTCTTGCCGTCGTCGCTGATCAGCGGCAGTTCGGCCCAGTTGAAGGCCTTTGGCGTCGAATAGCCGTCCTTCATCACCACGTGCACGGTCTCCTTGCCGTTGGGCTCCAGCACGCGAATCTCGGTGGTGAGCGGGCTTCGGGCTGCGGTCACCAGGATCAGGCGATCGCTGTCCTTAGGTCGCATAAAGCCGCCCACGTCGTGGAGCTTCATGTACACCGGCTGGATGTCCGAGCCATCGGCGTTCATCGAGAACACAGAGCGGTTGATGAAATGGTTGTCGTGGATGTCGGTGCCGAACAGGATTCGCTTGGAATCGCGGCTCCACGTCGCGTCGCGCCAGTCGTTGAGGGTGTAGCGAGGGGCGACCTCGTGGTACACGTCCTTCTTAACTGCCGTCGTGGGGTCCACCACCGCGATGGTGTACTCCTTAAAGTCGTCCTTGAACCAGCCGACCTCGACCTTCTTGCTGTCGGGCGACCAGGTGACGTTCTTGATCCAACTGTAATGCGGGATATCGGCCACGAACTTGATGAGGCCGCCGTCGGCCGAGACGATGCCGATTTGGTTGTCCTGCGAGAGATCGCCGTTCCAGTCGCGCTTGATCGGCACCACGGTGGCGCGATCCTTGCTGAAGTCCATCATCTGGTAGTTGCCAGTCTTCGAGCTGTCGCTCCACTGCACCACGATCCATTTGCCGTCGGGCGAGAACTGGTAGTCGTCGATGGACGTGTTGGCTTTGGAGATGAAGGTGAGCTGTTTGGTGACGCCGGTCTTGCGGTCGCGTAGGAAGACGTTTTGGCCGTTGCTGTAGCTCATCGACTTGCCGTCCTCGGTGTACTTGATCGCACCGATGCCAGATGCGCCATCGAAAATGGTTCGCAGGTTGGAGCCGTCCGGGCTAACCAGCCAGACGCGGCCCTTGTAGCTGAACATCAGCTCTTTGTCGTCGGGTGACCATTCGGCCCCGCCAATGCCGCCGTCGTACAACTCGGCTTCCTTCTTTTCCAGGTCGGTGCGGCTGTCGTCTTGTCGCGGCAGGTCCTTGATCGAGGCAGCTTCGACGATGCGTTTGGGCTTGCCGTTGGGAAAATCGGTGACGTAGAGGTCCAGCTTTCGGTCGCCGGTGAGGTTCCATCCGAAGGCGATCTTTCCGCCCTCGTGGGACATGGCCGGTGCTGAGGGTGATCGTCCTTGGACGAGGGGATAGGAGTTCAGCCGCTCGATGCTAAGGTCGGATTGCGGTAGGTCTTGGGCGAAGAGTGTGGCAGAGGCGAAGACGAGCGCTAAGGCTGTTTTCGCACGGGAAGAGAGCTTGATCATAGCAATGAAGTCTGGCGCAGAGCTTACCGCGTACTTTGGTTTGGGATCAGCTTCTAGCCTCCAGCTTCTAGCTTCTAGCGGGTGGCGCTCAGATTTCTGCCTTCTGCTCTCTGCTCTCTGCTCTCTGTGCTCAGTGCTCTGTGCTCAGCGCTCTGTGCCCTCGGCACCGCTTGCGGCTTGTAGCTAGTAGCTTGAAGCTAACAGCTCACGCCGCCTCATCCACCAAGACTCGCGGGACCGAACAGTCGGGTTGACGGATTGGCAATCGAATAAAAAATGTCGTGCCTTTCCCCACTTCGCTCTCGAAGGTCAGCGAGCCGTTATGCGTCTCTTCGACCACCTGGCGAGAGATCGCGAGCCCTTGGCCGGTGCCTTTGCCGATCTCTTTGGTGGTAAAGAATGGCGCGAAAATCTTGCTCTGAATGTCCTTCGGAATACCGCCTCCGGTGTCGGAAATCTCGACCACCACGTCGCTCTCGTCGCGACGCGTGCGAACCACGATACGGCCCATTTCGCCGGTGCAGGTCGTCACTTCTTCGACGGCATGCGCCGCGTTCACAATCAGGTTCAAAAACACTTGGTTGATCTCACCGCTGTGGCACTCCACGACCGGAATCGGGTTGAATTCGGTTTCGACGCTGGCGAAGTACTTGTATTCGTTTTTGGACAGCGAGAGCGCCATTTTGAGAGCGGCGACGAGATCGTAAGGTGCCATCGCCTTCTGGTCAGGATAGCTGAACGCCTTCATCGACGCGACGATCTCGCGGATACGGCCGAGGCCTTCGACGGCGCGTTCCAGCGCGCGGGGAAGTTGTTCGGCCAGGTACGGCAAGTCGTATTGGTCCTTGAGGTGGCGAATGGTCGCCATCGCCTCTTGGCACTTCGGCGAAAGATGCTCGGTTCCATGGTCCATCAGGGCGTTGAGTTCACCCATCAGGCAAAGCAGGTCCTGCACGCCTTCTTGCACGAAGCAAACGCTGTCGCCAACGAACTGAACCGGCGTATTGATTTCATGGGCCACGCCGGCGGTCAGGCGTCCGATGGCTTCCATCTTCTGCGCCTGCAAGAGCTCGGATTGGGCCAGATTGAGGGCCGAATAGACCTTCTCAAGCTCTCGCGTTCGCTCCGAAAGCTCACGCGACTTGCACTCGACCATGCGGTTGAGCGCGATGGTGATATCATCGTGGGTCGCCTCGGCTTCCTGTCGGTAGATCTTCTCAATCAGCCGATCGAGAAGGTCGGCCTTTGCCTGGATCTCCTTTTGGTACGAAGACTCAAATTCGCTCATTTTCTGCCCTGTAAGGTTCACTACGGGATCAAGTTGTCCCATAAATAGGTACTATTTATATCGGCTTATCTGTGATAAAAACTTAGCTTCTTGCAGTTTTCCTAGGCCGCCGTCTGATGGACGATGCCGGTCTGCTCGACGGGGAAACGGAGGAAGAACGTCGTACCCTTGCCCAGTTCGCTTTCGAACCAGATCTCGCCACCGTGCATCTGCGTGACCACCTTATGAGCAAGCGCCAAGCCTTGGCCGGTGCCCTTGCCGACCTCTTTGGTCGTAAAGAAGGGATCGAAGATTTGATTGCGGATTTCGAGTGGGATTCCTGAACCGGTATCGGAGATTTCGACCACGACACTGCTTCCGTCTCGCCGGGTGCGAAGGGTGATCTTGCCCTGCTCGCCGGTCTTCTTGTGGACGTCTTCGATGGCATGAGAGGCGTTGATGATCAGGTTCAAAAAGACCTGATTCATCTCGCCGAGATACCCTTGCACGAACGGAATCTCGCCGAATTCGGTCTCAACGTTGGCGACGTATTTGTACTCGTTCTTCGCCACGGTCAGCGTGGTCGCAAGGCCGCTGTTGATGTCGACCGCCGACATTGTTTTCTGGTCGGGATGGGCAAACGCTTTCATCGACTGCACGATCTCGGCGACGCGCGCAAGGCCATCGGCCGACCGCTTCACCGATTTAGGAATATTCTGCGTCAGGTACTCGTAGTCGTATTTTTCGCACAGGGTCTCGACCGTTGCCTCGACCATCTGAATCGACATCTGCCCGTTGGCGATGTCGTTCATGACGACGAGGAGCTCGGACATCAGCGAGAGGATGTCATCGATGCTTTCGGCCAGAAAGTGGATGCTATCGCCGACAAACTGAACCGGCGTGTTGATCTCGTGGGCGACGCCCGAGGCCAGACGACCGATGGACTCCAGCTTTTGGGCCTGGAGGAGTTCGGACTGCGCCATGCTAAGCGCTGCATGGGCGTTTTCCAATTCCATATTTCGTTCCTCTAGTTCGTGCGTCTTCTTGGTGACGATGTGCTTCAGCGTCGTGTTGGTGGCCAAAGTTTGGAACGCGCTGGTGCCTTCGGCTTGCTCCTTACGGAAGCGGTCGACGAGGACGGTCAGTGTTTTGTCTTTGGACGCAAGCTGTTGCTCAAGCTCAGTCACCCGAGCCTTCAGCGCTTCGATCTCGGTCGTGGGTGTCGATACTTGGTCCATGACTAGGCTCCGATGGCGATTCCTGTGAATGTCTGGTTGACGTGGACCGCGTCCCACTGTTCGCCATAGGTGTTAAAGCCGACGACGTTGTTCATCAAGTAGATTTCGCTCATTGGCCCATTGATGTTCTTTTCGTTGAACTCCAGTCGGCGCAGAATGCAACTGCTTCCGATCGTCAACTGGGGACGGCCGATCTGAGCCGCAACCTTGTCGAATGCCTTTCGGGCTGTTTCCATCGGGTCGAGAGCTCGACCTACGGAGAGGATGACGCCGTCTTCGATCGCGCAGAAGAGGGTCAGCGATCCATCTGCATTCGCCGATTGGATCGAGCGCACATAAACCTCACCACTCAATTCGAGGATGAGCGGATGGCTAGCGAAAAGCGTGGAATTGAAGTCCTCGACGGATACGCCCAGTTCGGCGGCATAGACCTCGGCCGCGGGCAATCCGTTGATCTCCTTCACGACTCGAATTGCAGGATCCGAAGCGGTCACAACCAGCGGATTCGGCGTTGGCTCAAAGTGTTGGAACTTCACGGTCTGAAAGGCGTGATGGGTGGCGATGGTGGTGAAGACCGCCATACCACTCTGAAACTTGCCATCAGAGAAGACGTAGGTCTTTTCAAACTTTAAGTCGTCTCCGGCCGAACCTCCAATAATCGGAACCTCGCCCAGCTCTTGGTACAACGCTGCGACCAGGTGTTCTTCGGACAGCGACAGGCCATCGACGAGCAGGACGGCAAAGCTCCGTTCTGCATCGCTACTTTTTGGCTTATCGGCGATCGCTTGTCCAATTCGGTGGGCTTCGCCCGAGCAATCTTGCAGATCAATCGCATAAAGATCGGCTCGGACATCCCCAGAGAAGCTCATTCCCGTAATGCTCGAGTTTGTAAACCCGCTTGGCCCAATTTCGCCAGCGGTTGTACAGCCGACCACCTTACCAGGGAACAACCGATTGACCTCGGCCTCGATTTCGGCAAGATTGTAGTTGGAAGAACAGAAGAACATGGTTAGTTCCACGTCTTCCTGATGAAGCGCTTCGTATAGCTCCCGAACTGCAGTCGCAGCATCATTGGACTGCGAACATCCGCTTCGAATTTGAAGCGGCGAAATATTAGAAGTTTTCATACCCCGTATCCATATCTTAGGTCTTACATTGATAAAACATTACGTATAAGAATTGAGTCATCCAAATTTAGGACGAAGCCTAAAGATTTGGCCCTAAGCTGCCGAACGAAGGCGTTCGTCTGTCGTCGATGTCTGAGCGATCGGGAGCGTAATGGTAAAGGTGGTGCCTTGACCCTGCCTGGTTCGAAAGCAGATCGTTCCCCCGTGCATCTTCTGAATGACCTTCTTGGCGAGCGAGAGCCCCTGCCCAGTTCCTTTGCCCACCGGCTTGGTGGTAAAGAAATCGTCGAAAATCCTTGCCTGAACCTCGGTTGGGATTCCGGTACCGGTATCTGAAATCTCGATCACGACGTTCTCATCCTGGGTTCGAGTTTCAACGGTAATGGTTCCGCGGATGTTGTCGCTGGACTGCGCTTCAGTAATGGCGTGGGCGGCGTTGACTACGATATTGAGAAAGGCCTGATTGAGTTCGCCGGCGAGGCAGCGAATCTTGGGGATTTCTCCGTATCGAGTCACAACATCGGCGACATATTTGTACTCGTTCTTGCTGATTGCGAGCGTGCTTCTGAGACCCTCGTTGACATCTGCCATGGTCATGGTCGTGCGGTCGGGATGTGAGAACGACTTCATAGATCGAACGATTTCGGTGACGCGGGCGATGCCCTCCCCGGCTCGCTTTAGCGAGGCCGGAAGCTGTTCGCGAAGGTACTCGTAGTCGAGCTCTTCGCGAGCCGTTCCCACCTGCTCCTGGCGGGCCCCGGCTTCCGCTTCCGATGCGGTTTCCGTCAGTCGTTCAACCAGGTCGAGAAGGTCGGTCAGACCTTGCTCCAGAAAGAACAGGCTGTCGCTAACGAACTGGATAGGCGTGTTGATTTCGTGAGCCAAACCTGCCGATAGCCTTCCCAGAGACTCCATTTTCTGGGCTTGATACAGTTCGCACTGGGCAACCTCGAGCATCTTTCCAATTGAATCCAACTCGGCCTGACGTTCCCGAAGTTCTTCGGTTTTCTTGGCCACCAGCTTTTGGATTGCGGAGTTGGTCGAGAGGACATTGGCCGCGGCCTTGGCCCGGATATGCTCGTGATGAGTTCCGGCGGCGTGACGCTGGAGTTCTTGCTCCAATTCGCAGATTCGGTGTTTTAGCCCTTCGTTCTCCGCCGCGAAGTCGTGCATAGTGGCTCCTAGATGAGGCTCAAGAGAAGTCGAACAGCTTCGCCCGATCCGATGATGTGACCGTTTGAATCGAAGAATTGAAGCTTGCCGGAGAGGAACATCTCGGCTCGCTCGTCGTGGTCGAGGGCCTGAAATTCTTGTGGGGTGAACTCCCGGTTTCCGTCCTCATGAACGATTTTTGCCAGCTCGGCACCGGAGTTGAGAATGTGTCGAACCTCGTGGCGCTGGTGGGTCTGGAGTCGCTCGGCTGCGATCTCCAAAGCTTGCTGGACCGCATTCTCCTCGGTTCGAGCTTTGGCCCGGCAAAGCGTCGCACTGGGATCGAGGTTGGAGACGATGCAGACGTAGTCTCGCCCTACGGAATAGGTGAGCACGTTCAGGTTCCAATCGGAAACCTTCACCATCTGCTCCTTGTAGATTTCGTTTTGCATGTCAGGCCGCCTCCCCTTCGACGACCGGAGCATTTGGCAGTCGGCTCCAATAAGACATTGAGCGATCGTAGTTCTTCGCCTCATAGCCCAGCAGTTCGTGGAGAACGAACCAACTCAGGCTGGCGCGCTCGCCGATCGCGCAATAGGTGATGATCGACTGTTCGCCAGAGACGCCGTATTGAGCGTAGAGAGCCTTCAATTCTTCGGGCGATTTGAACGACCCATCGGCTCCGCAATTAAGGTCCCAAGGCACGTTGAGCGCGGTAGGGATGTGCCCGCCGACCGCGCAGGTTTCCGGCATTCCCACGCCGGGGCCGAGAAGTTCGCCGCGATATTCGGCCTTGGAGCGCACATCGAGGATGCGGCTTGAATCGGGTGCCAACATGGCTTTCATCACGTCGGTCGAAGTGGCCTGGTAATCGTGATCGGCTTGCTGCACCTCATAAGACGTTGGCACAAAGCTTGGGGCGTCGGTCGTAAGCGGTCGTCGCTCGGCCAGCCATTTGTTGGCTCCGCCATCGAGGATCCGGACATCGTTATGTCCGTACGACTTCATGATCCAGTAAGCCCAGCAGGCAAACCACCCATTGTTGTCGCCGTAGAGAACGACCGGCGTGCCGTTACCGATGCCGGTTCGCTCCATCAGGACTCGGAAACCGGCTTCATCAATAACTTCTTCAGTGGCGGGGTCGCGAAGGTCCATCGCCCAGTCCCATTGGCGAGCGCCGGGCACGTGCCCGTGGTCGTAGGCCACCGGATCGACGTCGACTTCGACCACGACGACATCCGACCCCAGAAGGGCTTCAAGCTCAGACGTGGTTGCCAAGACGTCGGGGAAATGGGGATGTCGATATTGCTCCAAGAAAACCTCTGCAAGTCCCATTAACCCCTATTTTTTAGGAGACAAATTTAGGCTTACGGGCGAATCGTTCCACAGATCGTTGGGAATCTACCACGTATTTTTTATCAGGAATTTACGTATTACAGGAAACAGCCAATAGCGGTGGTGACGGGCATGGAGATCGGCTTGCCTGATAGGTACTCGTCCAGCGCGATGCGGAGGTCGTGGCGATAGCCAGGGCGAATCACGCCATGCTCGACGTTTTGATCGTCGATTCGACCTCGATAAATCATCATGCCCAGCTTGTTCACCACTGCAACTTCGGGTGTGACCGTCACGCCGGTTTCTTTGACCAGGCTCCGCTTGGGGTCCAGAATCGCGGTCATAGGAAGGCTATAGTCCTTGCCGTGCTGGGCAACCTCGGCGACATGAGACTTATCCAGTACGTACACGCGGTAGCATCGGACACCCTTGGTGGCATAGTCCTTCGCAATGCGGCCGATCTCGGGAGCGTAGCGGTTTGCGATCGGGCAATCGGTCGCAATAAAGAAGAGAACGCTAGCTTTCGAGCGGCTGTAGGGAACCGCAGCCGCTTTCGCCTGGAGGTCGATTCCTCCCGTTAATTTGAGCGGGTTTCTCGGCAGTTGTCCGACGATGAGGCCAAGCAAGAAACTGGAAAGCATGCTCCATTGTAACGTGTTGTAGAATCTATGGGAAGGGACGAAGGCGTCATGAAGGGGTTGTCGATACTGGGATTTGCCGCATTGCCGCTGGCTTTTGGCCTCGCTCCCAAGCGCGAAGAGGTCACCTACGCCAACCGCATCGAACCGATGTTTCGCGCCAAGTGCCTGCCGTGCCATGGGGCGGCTAAAGTCGGCCCGTTCGACTTTTCGAAGTATGAAGGCATCTCGGTTCGCCCGGAACTCATCCGCACCCAACTGCTCTCGCGGAACATGCCACCCGTTTGGTCACACTCGGACTACGGTCAGCTTGCCTCGGTTGAAGCCGTCACTGATCAGGACATCGTCGACTTCCAGGAGTGGGTACGAAAAGGAATGCCCAAGGGCTCGGCGCCGGTGGACGAAACCAGCCCGGCGACGACCGAAAAGCCGGTGGCGATTGTACAGGTTGAGCCGACCGAGAAGCTTCGCACCGAGGGGACGCCTTACTGGATGGTGCACACCGTCGATCTACCCAAGAACCTGAAGGATTTCGACGGCTTCCGAATCGTTCCCGATAGTCCACGATCTCTCCATTCCGCCACCCTCGCCATGGTGCCCTCCGACGCCAAGCTCCCCAAGGAGACCTTCGGAAGCATGGACATTCCCGGCCACCAACTGATCGGCGTTTGGGCGGCGGGTTACCGAGAATGGCGACTGCCCGAAGGGCAAACGATGAAAGCCCTGTCGGGTTCCAAGCTGGCGATCCAGGCTCATTACAGCCCGACGGGGCGAGGCGACTCGATCGGCTTTCGCATCGAATTCCTGCGTCGTGACCGTGCCGCCAATGGCCACCCCGCCTGGGTGGACATCGAGCGGTCTCCACTCCTGATCGACGCCAACAGCTCGCCCATCATCGAGCTGAAGCTGGACATCGAGAAGGATGCGAGGCTGATCTCGATTCTGCCGGAAGCCCGGTTCTTTGCTGGACGGGTCGAACTGTTCTACGACAAGCCTGGCCAGCCACGAAAGACGGTGTTCGAATCCACCCGCTGGGACCCGTACTGGCTGGGCAACTTCATGTTCCCGACCCCGATCAAGGTGGAGAAAGGTGCGAGCCTCACCGCGCAGTTCTACTACAACAACGACGAGAACTGCCGAATGAACGAAGGCCGCCCGATCGTTCCGATCAAAGGCGGCCCTGGCGTTTCCGACGAGGTGTGCCGCATGCACTACCTCTTCGAAAACTAACGGGTGATGCGGAAGTTGAACTGGTTGATCGTCGTGGCCTGAAGTCCAACTGTCGCCGTCGTGGTCCACTCCATCTGAGCTTTCACCTGTCGATCCGTCGGGTTGACGTAGCGACTAGGATCGCCCGGAACCGTGATCTCGTACGGATTCTCCACCGAGCTGACGAGCCGAGAATCGACCTCGACATAGGCATTGGCAACCCAGTCGAACATGCGAACATGCTGAGTGATGTTCGGCGTGGTGGATTTGAGTTTGCCGCTAGCGGTTGCCTGCACGGTGAGGCGAATCTTGTTCGGAGACGTATCGTAGGCGGTGCCTGTTACCGTCATGACGAACGGGTTGGCGGTTTGTCGCAGAGGGTTGATGCGGTTGATGGTCACCCACGAGCTATCGCTGGCGGCGAGGTCGGATACCGAACCGATCACCCGCGCATTGGTCGGGAAGGTCATCGCGCCCGGGACCACGTTGCGTGTGGTTGCCTCGGTCACGTCCAAGATGTAGAGACCGGTGTTAATGTCGCTGACGATGACGGTGCCGCTGGGGAAGAATGGATAGTTGCTCCAAGCGCCGCTGAAGTTGTCGTCGTCACTGCTGGGATAGGTGTCATAGTAGCCAACTTGAACCGGCGCTTCCGGGTTGCCCGCAAGGTCGAAGATGCGGAGCCCGCTGCGGTAGTTCGCTTGGAACGTGAAGCCGTCGGTGACGTACTGGTTGTGGTCGATTGAAGGAAGGCCCGACGTGAACGACGTGACGTATGACGCGTGAGCGATGTCCTCGACGTTGAAGATCAGTGAGCGAGTGTTGATCGTCCCGCCGCTATTCATTTCGTCCAGTTCGTCGTCCACATAAAGATACTTTCGGTCGGCACTGAGCCAAGCTTGGTGACAGTAGCCCATCGACGGGTAGGTGATGCGCTTGAGCATGACCGGCGCATTCTTGTCGGTCATGTCGTACACGTCGACGCCGCGGCCTTCGCTGCAGCCGAACCAGATTTCATGGCCCGCATATGGACCCGACGTGTAGGTCACGACGTTAGCGTCGTGTTGATAGTCGGTGGTGAGTGAGGCGACACCGACCTGAACCGGATTGGCGGGGTCGGCAAGACTGAAGCACGTGGTGGTGCCGGTGCCTTCTCGCGAGCCCACGGTGTAAAGGTAGCCGCTGGCAGGGTTCAGGACTAGGTTATGGCTTCGCCCTGGCGACATGATGGTCTTGACCAGCGTAACCACGCCGGAGTCGATCTGTCCCATGTCGATGACCTGGATGCCGGTGCCCGACGTCTCGGTGACGTCGTAAGCATAGTGGCCGTACACCTTGATGTCGCACCAGGTACTGCTGGAATGGGGGATAGTGGCGACGATCGTCGGCGAGGCGGGATTGGTGATCTCGACGAACGCGACTTTGTTGTTCAAACCCATCAGGGCGTACTCGCGGCCTGACGGCGAAACATAGCCCCAGCAATCGTTTCCGGCGCTGGAACCGAAGGTCGAAAGCGTGATCTGTTTGATCTTGGTGACGTTGAGGTTGCCGGCCTGGGAAAGGGAAAATGCGGAGAGCCCTACCGATAACGCAGCGGCGCCGGTGCGCAAAAGTGAACGTAACGACATAGCAGTGCCCGCATTTTAAGGGGTTTGGCAGGAAAGGTCAATACTGGGTTTAGGTACAACTTAGAGTGCTTATGCAGGAAATCATCGTTCTCCAGGATCAGGCTCTCGCCGAGGTGAAAAGTGCCGCCTCGACGGCTGAACTCAAGGACCTGAAGATCAAGTTTTTGGGCAACAACGGTTTGATTTCTGGCAAGCTCCGCGAGATCGGCTCTTACCAGGGCGATAAGAAGGCATTCGGCCAGGCGGTCAATGCCGCCAAGCAGACGGTTGACGAAGCTCTGACGGAGAGGGAAGAGGCGCTTCGGGTTGGCGAACTCGTGGCTCAGTTTGAGAATGAGCGGATCGACGTCACGATGCCTGCTCGGGTCACGCGCGTCGGCTACGAGCACATCCTTCAGCAGACCACGAACAAGATCAAGCGGGTCCTCGGCTCGCTAGGCTTCGAGTACCTCGAGAGCCCGGAATTGGAGCATGTCAAATACAATTTCGATGCCCTGAACTACCCGCCGGACCATCCGGCGATGGACGATCAGGACACGTTCTACATCGACGACGACTACCTGCTCCGCACCCAATGTACGGACCTACAGGGGCGCGTGTTCGAGGAAGTTCGCGACGGAAAGCGCACGTTGCCTCTGCGTGTGTTCACGGTCGGACGAACGTTCCGAAACGAAGCCGTGGACCGAACCCACAGCCACACTTTCCACCAGGTGGACTGCTTCATGGTCGACGAAAAGGTGTCGATGGCGAACCTGAAAGGCACGCTGGGCATCTTTGCGCGGCAGATGTTCGGCAAAGACGTCACCGTCCGCTTCCGACCCGACTTCTTCCCGTTTGTCGAGCCGGGAGTGGACTATGCGATCTCAACGCCAAAGCTGTTCAACGGCCGCTGGGTCGAGCTTGGCGGCGCGGGGCTGATCCATCCGAATATTTTGGAGAACTACGGCATCGATACCGAGCGGTACTCGGGTTTTGCGTTTGGCCTTGGGGTCGAGCGAATCCCGATGATGTCGTACGGCGTGGACGACCTGCGGCACTTCTTGGAGAACGATCTGCGGTTCCTGGAGCAGTTTAAGGCTGAACCGGTCGAGCTTTAGGTTCATGGCCATGGCTCTTCGTTTGACCGTAAAGGCCCTTAAGTTGGCGCGGTCCTTCAGACCGCCTATTTTTGGTCGATTCGAACCCAGCCCTGGCGGACTGGGCTAACTTGGAACGGACCTTCGGCCCTTTGGTTGGTGACAGAACGGCGCAAATTTCCGCCCTCTCAGTCCGAAAGCGTTCGGGAACAGGAAGTATCGTCAGTTCGAGCACCTTGATGGCAACATCGTGGATCCAAAATCCCACAAGCCTCAACGAGGCGGTCCAAGTGATGGACCAGGCTAACTTTCGGAACGAACCTTAGGCCCTTTGGTTGGTGACACCGCGACGCAGGTTTTCGCCCTCTCGGTCCGAAAAGCGTTCGGGAATAGGATAGTGTCGTCAGTCCGAGCATCTTGGTTGAAGCATCAGGAATCCCAAAGCCCACGAGCCCCAACGGGGCGACCCAAGTTAGCCCAGTCCGCCAGGGCTGGGTAAAGGTTATCGTTAGAAAAGCGGTCTGAAGGACCGCCTCAATCCCAAACATAGCGTTCGTCGAACGTAATTCCAAATTCGACCAACAAGCGTCGATATTCATCTTGAAACGAAAACACTTGGTGGTGAGTTTCTTGATTGGCGATGTATGCGACTGTCGATTGCTGGTCTCCTGGGGACACGCTGAATACACCGTAGCCGTGTTGCCATGCGAAATCTGCAATGCTGAACTCCTCCTTCATCCATCTTGAACTAGAGGTCTTTGTCGCGGACACAGCGCTGGCGATCGTGGCCGTTCTTGAAAGGCCGAAATGCATGTGAACATGGTCGGTATGACCGCCAACGATGATAGGCACATGTCCATCGTTGGCCAGAACCGTCGAAAGGTAAGCGTGGAGGCGTGGTTGCAGTTCTGGAGTGATCGAAGGCGTTCGAACTTTGGTGCTGTAAACCAGGTGAACAAGAACCTGCGATAGAGATTGCGGCATCCTCGAAGTTTAACCAGATTAGAACCATCCTTCCGACCTTGGTTCTTTGAGCACCCGGTACCCAGCCCTGGCGGACTGGGCTAATTTGGAACGGACCTTCGGCCCTTTGGATCGTAATGGGTACGGATTCACGCTAGAGATTCAAGGCTCCGCGAGAATCAGCTCCCCGCGTGATCCGAGAGCCACTTGGTGAAACCTTCCACATCGTCCAGGAACGGCGTGGAACCGACAACCGTGCTACCGTCCGGAGACACAACCACGTACGTCGGAAGGGTGACCGTCTGCACCAGTTTCTGCTGCAGGTTCGAGTTCTTGGTGTCGGATTCAGCGTACTTGGGGTTCTTGATTCGGTCGGTGTAAAGCGAGACCTTGTTGAACTTCTCGAACTCCTTCTGCACCTGCGGCGAAGGGAAGATGGTGTTCTCCATCACCCGACAGTTGGTGCAGAATTGGCCGGTAAAGTCGATGAAGATCGGCTTGCCGTTCTCTTTCGCCTTTGCCAGAGCTGCGTCGTAGTCCTCCACAAAGTCGCGATTCCAGGTTTTGCCGACCTGCGACGTTCCTGGGTACGGCGACGGAGGCAAGTAGCCTTCGAGCTGACCAAGGGTGCCGCCGTTGAACGCCTTACCGATCCATAGGGCCAGAAGAAGGGTGCCAACGCCAAACGCGAGGCGAAGCGGGCCGATCTTGCCATCGTGAACCTTCGGCAAGCGAATCCAGCCGAAAAGGTATGCGGCGGCAAAGACGAGGAGCAGGAACCACAGCGCAAGGTTCATTTCGCGAGTGATCAGGCCCCACTCAAAGCTGAGATCGAACGTACTGAGGAATTTCACCGCTGCGATCAGCTCGATAAAGCCCATGTACGCCTTCACCGTCACCATCCAGGCACCCGATTTGGGAAGCTTGGCCAGCGCCTGAGGGAACAGGGCCAGCAGGAAGAAGGGAAGGCAGAATGCGGTCGAGAACCCGAGCATGCCCACGATCGGATAGAAATACTTGCCGTTGGCCGCGCCGACCAGCACCGCACCAACGAACGGCAAGGTGCAGGTGAAAGAGGTGAGGCTGAAGGTGAGTCCCATCAGCACCGGAGCGAGGAGCTCCGATTTGCCGCTCGAATCGAACTTATTGACGAACTTCGATGGCAGGCCAAGCTCGAAAACGCCAAATAACGACAGCGCCAGTACGATGAAGATCGTCGCCAGCAACAGGTTCACCCATGGATTATTCGCGAGTTGGGTAAGGCCGGTCGCACCGAAAAGGATCGACACCACCATGCCGAGAACCGTAAAGGTTCCGATGATGCCCGCGCAGTAGAGCAGGGCTGGTTTGATGCCCGAGCCTTCCTTCTTCTGCTTGCTAAAGAAGCTGACGGTGATGGGAATCATCGGGAAAACGCACGGCGTGAGGAGGGCGGTGAAACCAGCCAGAATCGCCACCCAAAGGTAGACGAGCAAGCCCCCCTTTTCGGCGTCTTCAAGCTTTCCCTTTTCTCCAACTGGCCCATTCTTGATGGTAGTCCCTCCCGTTGAGGAAGGCGGAGGCGTCTTCTCCTCCGAAGCCGAAACCGGATCGGGCGACTTGGCGGGCATGGTGGTTGTCGCCACCACCGGAACGTCCTTCAGCGCCAGCGTCGAAGGCTGGGGCGGGATGCAGATTCCGTTGTTGCAGACCTGATATGTAACCGTAATCGAGGCGTTGGCGATACCCTTCGGGCCAATCGTGACCGGAACCCAGAACGTCGCTTTATCGCGGAAAAAGTTGATGTCCTTCTTGAAGCCCTTGTCCTTCTCGCGAATCAGCGGCTGTTCGACGATCGCTTCCGGCGCGCCGACCGTCAGATCGGCCCCTTCGAACAGAGTTGGAAAGGGACCGTTGCCATCGGGCTTGGTCTGGTCTAGTACCGAATACAGATGCCAGCCAGACTTGATTTCGGCTTCCAGCTTCACGTCGGCTTTCGCGCCAGGAGCGGTGCTTCCTTCGATCTGCGTGACCGTCCATTTGACCTCGCCGTTGGCCCATCCAAGGGCAGACAGCATCACCAGCAAGACAATCGTCAGGACTTTTCGCATTCTCGTATTACTAAGTATGAAGGGGTCAGGAGAGTTCCATTGAACTCTCCTGAATTTTGTTAGAGGGTGCCGCGGACGGCTTGCTCGCGCTCGATCGACTCGAAGAGAGCCTTGAAGTTGCCTTTGCCGAAGCTAGTCGCGCCCTTGCGGTTGATGATTTCGTAAAACAGCGTCGGCCGGTCGGTGATCGGCTTGGTGAAGATCTGGAGCAGGTAGCCCTCGTCGTCACGGTCCACCAAGATGCCAAGCTCGGCCAACACCTCGATGTCCTCGTCGATCTCACCCACCCGGTCGGGGAGCATGTCGTAGTACGTCTTCGGTACGCGCAGGAACTCGATTCCCCGAGCCCGTAACCGGCTGACTGTGTAGACGATGTCGTCCGTGCGGAGCGCGACGTGCTGGACGCCCGCGCCACCAAAGAACTCGATGTATTCGTCGATCTGGCTCTTCTTCTTGCCCTGGGCTGGTTCGTTGATCGGGAACTTCACCCGCCCGTTGCCAGAGGCCATGACCTTCGACATCAGCGACGTGTATTCGGTTGAAATGTCATTGTCGTCGAAGCTGATGAGGTTTTTGAACCCAAGCACGTCCTCGTACCACTTCACCCAAACGTTCATTTGGCCAAGCTCGACGTTGCCCACGCAGTGGTCGATCTCGATGATGCCGATGTCGTCGCCGGGTTCGTTTCGCTTCTTGAATCCGGGAAGGAAGTGGCCCCGGAAGTTGTCGCGGTTGATGAAGGTGTGGATCGTGTCGCCGTAAATATGGATCGACGCAAGGCGAACCTCGCCTTCATCGTTCTTAAGCGAAAACGGCTCGCGGGCTGGTTTCGCTCCGCGGCGAACCGCCTCGTGGAACGACCAATCGACGTCGTCGACTTCAAATGCAATGTCCTGAACGAAGTCACCGTGTATGGCCAGCGCTTCGGCGATGGCATGCCCGGGTCGGACAGGGGCGGTCAACAGGAGCCGAACGTCGTTCTGCTCCAACAGGTAGTCCACCTCGTGCTTTAAGCCGGTTTCCAGACCGTGGTAGCCGGTGATGCTGAAGCCAAAGACGTGTTGGTAGTAGTACGCCGATTGTCGAGCGTTGCCAACATAGTGCCGGATATGGTCAACCTTGCGAATGGGAAATGTATCTTGCATCGTCGCAGTGTCCTTTTCCCTTATTGTACTTGCCAGCCGGTACGGTTACTGGTCCAGACCGTGGACTTCTCGGAAAGTCCCAATCCAACTCGTCAATTCGGGCGCGTACGTTGCCGAGTCAGTGGGCATCTGCGAGGCGCCCTTGGCGATCGACTCGACCGTCGCCGGTTTGAGGTCCCACAGTCGGTGCGACGACAACTGATTGTTCTGAACGATGGCGATACCATCCTGGATTGAATACACCTGGGCGGGTTGTCCATCGATGTTGGCTTGGATCGGGCTCGCCTCGCTCGTCGTCAGCACGAAGTTGCTCAACCACTGCTTGAACTGCACCAGGTTTTCGTACTTCTTGATCATCACCATGCCTTGGGTCGAAGTGGCTCCCGGTGAAGCCTGAATCTCGGCGGCGACGCCCGCGTAATCGTAGGCATTGGTCTTGGCGGCGATGTCGGAAATCTGGTCGGGAGTGAGGGAAATCGAGTCCGACGGAGCGTTGTTGTTCGCGGGGTCGTTTGCTGCCTGGTTATTGGCTACGGGGGCGTTATTGCCGTCCTTAAATCCGAGCCTCTGACGGATGTCCTTGGCTACTTCGCCATCAGCCTTGCCCATCACGAATCCTCGGCCGTCGCGGCGGGCCTGCTCGTCGGCGGACTTTTGCGCGGCTCGTAGAAGAAAGATCGGCGAGGCGGCTGCGAAGATGAGGATGACGGCGGCGATAAGGAAAAGCGCTCCGCGACGACCAGTCGCACCATCGACTGCGTCGATGTTAGGCGCGACAAATAGCGAGTCGGCGACCTGCTGACGGATCGCATCGTCGATCGGCGGAATTTCGAAAATCGGAATCGCTTCGGGAATGTTTCGTGCTCGCCTTGGGCCGAGGTATTTCGCCGAAAAACGAACCTTGTCCTTCACCATATCGTGGAACTCGCGGGACATGGCGATTGAGTCTGGACGGGCAAGCGTTTCGATACGTGAAGCTTGGTTGACGCCGTCGCCCATCGTATTCTTGCCGTTGAGGATGATATCGCCAACATGAACCCCGATACGATGCTGAAGTACGCCGTCGATTGGTCGGCTGAGGCATTGACGGTGCAGGTCGCCCTGGATGGCAAGCGCGCACTGCATGCACGAAGTGGCGCTGTTGAAGACGATCATCATGCCGTCGCCCATAGTGTTCAGCACCTGGCCACCGTGGGCGGCTACCTGACGGTAGATGATGTCGAAATCACGGTTGAGCGCACGAAGCGTGCGCTGCTCGTCGATGGCGCTGTGCTTGCTAAAGCCGGCCACGTCGGTGAACATGATGGAGAGCGTACGACGCTCACCCCCTGTAGGGGCGATTCTCTGACTGCCTGGCTGGCCTGACATTCTGTGATCTTCCAATAAGATTTTCCTCCGACCTTGAGAAGTTTAGACGGCACAAGTTCCGTTTTTGTGCCCTGAAAGGGTATATTCGTTGTCTCACATCAGGCCGATGTAGCTCAGCGGCAGAGCAGCTGTTTCGTAAACAGCAGGTCACCGGTTCAAATCCGGTCATCGGCTCCAGAAGACTTCGAGGCCTTTCGGTGCTTCTTCTTAACATTACTTACCCAATTGACGATTCGTTCATTGTGTAAGAGAAATCATGCATTTGGTTTCCACCCCGCCTCTCACCTAACAATCTAAGCCGAAACTTCGTTCGCAAGATTTTCAATATATTCCTGAGCGGCTGTCCGATTCTCCGTTTCCCATTCGTTGTCCCTTCGAAATCGAGCCAAAAAGCTCGTTCGAAAGGAAAGCCATGACCACGACACGAATTTCATCGACGATCGGCGCGGCGGAAGTCAGCCGTGCCCAACTTTGGACCGGGCGCGTGCTCTGGTTCCTCACCGTCCCGTTCCTTATCATGGACGCGGGCATGCACATCGCCAAGCCTGCTCCAGTCCTCGAAGCTTGTCAAAAGCTTCAATTCCCGGTCGGAGCCATGACCTGGCTCGGGTTGGTCCAATTGGTCTGCTTGGCCCTCTACTTGATTCCGAGAACCGCGGTGCTGGGGGGCGTGCTCCTCACCGGCTACCTCGGCGGAGCCGTGGCAACCCACGTGCGGGTTGGCGATCCGCTCTGGTTCCCGATCCTCCTCGGCGCGCTCCTCTGGATCTCGCTTTACTGCCGCGATGCTCGCGTTCGTGCCCTGATTTCACCCAGCAAATAAAAGAAGAAAACCATGAAAACACTCAATCCCTATCTCAGCTTCGGCGGAAAGTGCCGAGAGGCTATGTCGTTCTACAAGACCTGCTTTGGCGGCGAATTGAATATCATGACCGTCGGCGAATCGCCGATGGGCGCTCAGAGTAGCGACGACGAAAAAAGCAAGATCATGCACTCGTGTCTGATGTTCGAGGGCGGCACCATCATGGCCACCGACATGAGTCCTTGCAACGCAGCACCGAACGCTCCCACGACCTCGATCGCCCTCGACTGCACGTCGAGCGACGAAGCCGAGCGACTGTTCAAGGCGTTCGAGGATGGCGGCGCGGTGGTCTGCCCCCTTGGCCCAGCGTTCTGGGGCGGCATCTTCGGTGCGGTTACCGACCGATACGGCGTCAACTGGATGATGACGTTCAACGACCAGGCTCCGGCGTAAGCTCCTTGGTTCTAGCCTCTGCCGGTTTGGCAGAGGCTACTGCACTCTTTTCAATGAGAGGAAGGCGTACTTGTCGTTCTTCGCGCCGAGCACGATCAGGTTGCCATCGTCGTCAACATTGAGACCCTTAACGAAGTCCCATCCGTCCTGATTCGGCGCGACATTCTTGAGGTCGACGGCCCTACCTCCCGAATAGATAAAGGCTGAGTCCGTCCCAAATGAGTTCGGGAAGGAGCCAGTTGCATATCCAAGCGTCGATGAGCCCATCACGATGCCAAACGGAAATCCAACGACAGGGCGCATGTCGACTGGGCTTGTCGTTCCGGGCAACCAAAATGAGGCAATGGGGTAGCTGGGGCCGAGCCCGTAAGCGCCACTGATGGTGCCATCGGATGAAACCGAAGAGACGGTCGAGTACGTCGCGTCAGGAGTGCCCGAAATCAATTGGGCGCTGGCGGTGCGATCCTTCACGTAAAACGCATTCCCAGGCTGGCCAACGACGACCCCGCCAGATTCGTCAAGGTGAAAGAGGTTTGCGTTGTAGGCATCGAAGGTATCGGCTGCGTAAATTTGAGGGTCAGCGTCTTCGTTGGCCCAATAGATGAGGTGGTACGCCGAGTAATTGATCGAAGCCACCCCGATGATCTCGCCCTTTTTGTTGGCGGCTCTGGCTGAAGAGTAGGTTGCGCCAGCCGGTTCTCTCAGCACTTTGATATGTCCGGTATCGAGGTGGTAGACGAGCCCAAACGGGTGGATGTATGAGTTGGCGGTAGGTTGTATAGTTCCCACGGCGATGTCGGCGTCGGAAAGGTTCAAAATTTGAATATAGGAATAGTCGATTCCGTCGTACGAACTATCAAATGCTTCGGCAACATGGTTTTTAGCGGTTGGATCCAACCAAACGTCGATACCGGTACCAACACGCGCGACATGGCCCTTCGAGTTAAAGGCCATAAACGGAACGTTATCGGGAAAGAAGGTGGTCGTGCCGTCTAGCATGACCGGTGCGGCATATTGGAGCGAGTCGACGCTAGGACCACCCGTTGGACCCAGGAACATCGTCGAACCTCCACACGCCAGAATTGTAGCTAGAAAAGCCGAAGAAGCAACGCGCCGCATGACCTTCATCCCAATAAACTATATCCCTTATGGATTCGGGCCGTCCGGCAATCGTGAAATTCAGACTAATCTTTAACGCTCTCCGTGGTCGGCTTTGAACTCAGCTCGGACAAATTAGCCCTGGGTTTGTTCACAAATAGCTGCAGAAAAATTCTCCTTTACATGGAGTGTGTATAATCCCGATCCTGTTATGCAATTTGGAGTTCAAGATGCGGTAACGCTCCTAGTGGAAACAAAACTAAAGGACGAATCTGGTCGGACACTTTGGATCGCCAACCACGCCATTCACTATTCCTTCATTGCGCCGCTCTACGCTCGTGAAGAAGGGCTTTGCTTGAGCGCTGATCCAAGAGAGAGCTACTCTCCAATGCCCTCGGGAAATGAACTGATGGTGTATCAAGCCGCTGGATTGATACCGAAGCATCTGCCAGAACCCAGACTCCAAACTTCCGACTGGATCTTTGGATTTTTGCTTTGGTGGGTATTCATTGGAGTCACTGCTTACGAATTGATCAAGCGGAAAATTAAGAAAAAGTTTGGTCGCGAGAAAAGTGTAGCAACCCCCGCCGTAGAGCCCGTAGGAGAGCCGAAGACCGAGCCTCAGTCACAGGAAGCCGTTCCAAAGGACGAGGAATACGACGACGATTACGACGAGGAAGAGGAATAACTGCTCAGACCGATCGCCAGCGGCACCAGTCAAACTCGGCGTAGCCGGACTTGGTCGGGCTCATCGCATAAACTCCGACCAGAGCGTCACCCGGTGATCGGAAGGGAAGTTGGATCGAACCGACCACTTCCATGCCTTCAATAATCTCAAAGCGCATTTGGCCTGCTTCGGCTCGCACTCGAAGGCGGGCGGAACCAAACTCAGAACGTTCCATGTCGAGCACAATCCGAGTACTTCGAAAGTCGGTAGTCCGCACTCGGTAACCAGCGGGCGTCACAAAAAGCTCGCATCGAAGCGTGGCGCTTTGGATACTGATTCCGGCTTCATCGTCGCCGGTCAAGAACGCCTCGATGCTGGCTTCGAACTCAACGTTCGCCAACTCACACACTTGACCGATCCACGTGCATCGGCTGTCGTCGGGACCGTATGGGCAACCGGTAAGGATCAGATACCCGAGGCGCTCTTCGAGGGTGAGCAACCCCGGGTCTGACTCGTCGAACACCACCCACTCCGACGATAAGAGACCGTCAAAATCCTCGAACTGCCCCAAATCCTCGACCAAGCGAAGCAATGCCGGCGACGGCTTGTGCGGTGTCGCGGCTTGCTTGCGGTTGAGGGTCTTGGCGCTTTTCATGGCGTTACTTTCCGGTCAAGGCTTTGAAAACGGCTTCGAAAGCGGGTTTCGGCTTGTAGCCCTTGTCGAACAACAAAGCCGCCCCGCGCTTGCCCTGGGTTGAATCGGGAATCCAACTATGCCCATCGGTCATCCCCCAAAGCTGGATGCCTTCGCAGTTCTTGTAGCTGAGGCCCATCTTCACAAACGCTTCGTAGGAGGCCGCCTGTTGCTTCAGGTCGTCGGGGTTGGCCGGAATCTGACCGTAGCTGGGATCGTTTCGGGCCGCCTTTTCGATGGGAACCGAAAGGTCGAGTTCGGTCATCATGAACTTCAGATTGCGGTTTCGAATCTCGTCGAGCACACCATAGAACTTATCGCCTGGTTGTGGAACCTCCACCGCCCAACGGTGGAATTGAAGGCCGATGCCGTCGATCGGCACATTTTTCGACTTCAAAAAGTCGACCATCTTCAGCATGTTCTCGGTCTTCGCTCCGCCGGTTTCCACACTGTAGTCGTTGTAGTACAGGTGGCACTTTGGATCAGCTTCGTGGGCAAATTGAAAGGCGTAGACCAGGAAATCGGTGCCCAATTTGCGATACCAGAACGAGTCACGCAGGTTGAACGGGCGCGTGTTCGGCGCGTCGTCAATGGCTTCGTTGACCACGTCCCACATGGCGATTTTGCCCTTGTAGCGCCCCACCACGGTTGTGATGTAGTCGTGCAGAATCTTCTTCGCCTGTTCGGGCGTGATGTCCTTCTCCATTTGCATCAGCCAGCGGGGAATGGTGTAGCCACGGTCGCTGGCGTACACCAGCACATGGCCTCGAACCTTTAGCTTGTTGGCCTTCGCCCAGTCGATCAGGTAGTCGGGCTTGGAGAAGTCAATCTCGTCCAGACCCTTCCACATTGCCGGAGGCTTCAGGTCGTTCTCGGGCTCGATCATCGTAAAGTGGTCGAGAATCGACTGGCGGTACTGGCCGTCATCGATATTGTTCTTGACCCAGTCGCTCTGGACCGCGACTCCAAAATTGAGTCTATTCTTCTCGGCGAGGGGACGTAAATGATCCTCACCGGGGCCGGCATTGGCCATTAGCATTGCCACCACAACATAGCAGGCTCGCGTCATCGCTTGCCGTTACTATACATGATTTAACGAAAAATCAGAACAGATACCTTAAAGATTGAACGATTTCCACCGGGCGATAAGCCTTCGTGCCTGAGGAGGCTCGATCAAGCCATTCTGGCTGATGTGGTGGTCAAGTTCCTGGATCAGCCAATCTGTCTCTGCCTGAATGAACGGCTTCAAACCTTTCGACTCGCCATACCCGGTCAGGTACTCGCGAGTGAATCGTCGCGTCATGCGGGCAAAGTCCTTTTCTGATCGATCGAGCAGGGGCGTGCAAAGCAGGAGCGAGACGGTGCGTGCGACGTCGCGTCGCGGATCGCCCCAACTGGAGTTCGTCCAGTCAATGACGGCCGCGATGCCGTGAAAGTCGACCAAGATGTTGAGGGGATGATAGTCGAGGTGCAAGAGACTGGTACCGTCTTGGCGCATGGTGTCTTCGTGCAACCGGCGATGGAGCCGACCAGCGGCTCGGCCCAGATGCGACATCGCCTCTGGCGAATCGCACGCATCCGAGAGCGTTTTTCCGTCGATCCATTCGAGCACCATGCACGGGTGGCTTCGGAACATGCCGGAACGCAGAACGCCAGGAACCGGAATCCCAGCCGCCGAAGCCAAATTCATCGCCTGGATTTCGAAGCGGAATTGCTCGGCCTGTTCAGGACGAAAAACCCGGAGGGCGGCGTAGCCCTCGTCGATCATCACCTTCCAGATTTGGGTGTCCATTCCCCCGGTCTCCTTCTGCATGACGATGAAATCGCCGCAGTCGAGATACCGCAGAATGTCGGCAGGGTTGAACTGGATAGTTGCGTTAGGGGTAGCCATCAAGCGCCTTCGACCCAAAACGCCCGATAAACGACGCCGTCGTCGCCAATCTTGTCTTCGGTCCTAAACTGGGGAGCCATGGTTGCCAAGTGGGAGACCCAATCGTTGCGTTCGCTTTGCGTCAGATTCTGAAACATGGCTTCTTCGTCTTGATTCCAAGGGCGGCCCTTGGCAGCTACGAAGAGGTCGGCAAAGCTGAAACAGCATTCGGGTCCTCGCATGCTCCCAGTTTACATGCGCAGGGACGCTACCCTTCAAATAGTACGAAATTTGTCGATGCGATCTGGTGACGGCGAGCGGTTAAACTGGCACCAGCATGTCTCGCGCAACCAAGTTCGCTCTTCCTCTCTTCCTGCTTGCCGCTTTGCCCGTCTGTGCGTCAGCGCAGGATGCCGACCTCACTGCGAAGATCAAGGCGATTCCTCGCGTGATCAGCGTTCAATCCAGCGGGGCGAACTACGAGATCATGTTCGACCAGCCGTTGGACCACACGAACCCCAGCGGAGCCCACTTCCAACAGCGAATCTTTCTGCGTAATGCGGGGCCAGACAAGCCGGTGCTCCTCGGTACTGAAGGCTATTCGGCTCGCGGCGTGTACGGTGGCGAACTCAAGACCATCCTGAACGATCCCAACCAACTGACGGTCGAACATCGGTTCTTCGGTAAGTCGATGCCCTCGCCGGTGGAGTGGAAGTACCTGACGATCAAGAATGCCGCCGACGACATGCACGACATCGTGACCGCCTTTAAGAACCTGTACAAAGGGAAGTGGGTGGCCAGCGGCGCCAGCAAGGGTGGTCAAACCGCGCTGTTCTTCAAGGCTTACTATCCGAACGATGTCGATGTAACAGTGGCCTACGTCGCGCCGATCAACCTCGCGCAGGAGGACCCGCGCATCTATCAATGGCTGAATTCAGTGGGCGACGAAGGCACTCGGCAGAAGATCAAAGACTTGCAGATTGCGCTGTTGAAGAGGGAAGACGAGGTGCTTCCGCTTCTGAATGCCGACCCCAAGGACTATGCGATGGGTGTAAACAAGGCGTACGAGTACGGCGTGCTGGAGTTTCCGTTTGCGCTGTGGCAGTACGGCACCAAGCCGGAAGGGCTGCCCGAGCCGGACGCTCCTGCCGCGGAGCTTGCCAAAGCCTATCGGCAGGTCAATTCGATGTTCTACTACTCGGATGCGGGCATCAAAACTTTCCAGGCGTTCTACTATCAGGCGTTCACCGAGATCGGCTACTACAACTACGACATCACCGATTTTCGGCCTTATCTAAAGCACAATCCGAACCCAACCAACCTTGATCTTTGCCCGCCGGGAACCAAGGATTCGATCGTGTACAACCCGGCGACGCTCTCCTTCGTGTACCACTTCCTGCAATACGAAGCGAACAACGTCATCTATGTGTACGGCGAAACCGACACGTGGTCGGCGACCCAAATGGAGCTGATCGGACGGACGAACGAGGTGAAGATTTTGGTGAAGGGCGCGTATCACAATGCCAGCATCCGGCTTGCTTCGCCGTTGCAGAAGAGCCAGGTGTTAGCCGCAATGGAAGACTGGCTGGGGATGCAGCTGACGAAGGTCTGATTATGAGCCGCTCGCCCGAATGAACGTACTCTCCGGTGGACCGAAGTAGCTCGGCTTCAGTCCGCCGGTGTCCACGACGATCTTTTGCAAAACCACGCCAGGGTCGACGCCCCAAAACCGAATCTTGTGCCTCCCTGGCTTTACCAAGGCGAAAGGAATCGTCTTGATGATGGCGTTCTGCGCCACCGACGCTTCCCAACTCGGCGTGAAATACACGTACTTCTCGTGCATGTTCACCTCGACCGGCTCGCCGTCGTCGAGTGAGACGGCGAACCGCAGGCCCGAACCCGGCTTCAACAGTTGCGTAGGTGACAAGATGGTTTGAATCTGGATCGGTCCGCTTGAGAACAGATAAATTGGGTATTCCAAAAAGACTTGATCCTTCGTCGGTATCAGCGGCGCGGCGGTTGTAGGAACCAAAGCGACGCCCGAGTCGGTTCGGCTCAAGCCGGGAAGCTCGGCAAAGCGCACCTTTCCGTTGTCGGAATGGCCTTTGAAATGGTTGGCCTCGATGGACACATAACCGTCTCCCTCGACAAAGCCATCGACGACCGTATTGGGATAGGCGAGCAATGGTCGCACAGGCACGGAAAGTTGGAAAGACGAACCGTCCGAACCCATGATCGTAATCGACCCGGAGGTGGCGGTTTTAGGAACCCGGATCCAGTTGGCGGAGACATAAATCCGCTTGTCGTGGCTTAATTCACCCTCGGATGAACTCAAGCTTAGCCAAGGATTAGCGGTGGCGGTGAACGTCAGCTTGCCCAACCCCTTATTGAATAGGTCGAAATAAACATCTCCCGACGAATAGGCGCTGAGGAGTGGCAGGACGCCTTCCGCGCCGCCTTCAGGAGCCATACCCATCGCGGGCCGATCCTTTGGAGTGACCCGTTCAACCGCAGGCGGGGTGTCTTTGTCCGGTTGTTGCCAACTGGTGTATCCGATGTGCGTCTGGTCCATCATGTGGTCCCATTTCCCATCGTGGATCGTGTGATATTGCCGCTGGAGGTCGCGATCTTTCTGGAACAAACCACCGACGATATTGGCGGCAATATTCGCCGAAACCCGCCCCTGCTTCGCCCAAAGGTGGTTCAGACCGGCCGCGTAATAAAGCAGATTGAGGTTGGCGCTCGCCTCGACCGGATAGCCGACCAACTGGAAGTACGCGTCGCGATACTCCTGGGGAAGAAGGTTCTGAACGGCCTGCGACTGCTTGGCCAGGCTCTCCCAATCGTCTGCCACCCGCTCCGCCTCGCGGTAGTTCTCCAGGCTGTAAGTTGAAGGGGATAGAAGCTCCGGCTTGCGCCGACCGTTGAACTTCGTGTACTTCTCGATCAGGTCGGCGATCGAAGGCGAATGCTCGTCGCCAAACTCTCGTCGAACCCAGTTCTCGGCATATTTCCCCAGGGTCGCCGCCGTCCAGCGGTCGGGGTCCCAGCCCATGCGAATGAAGAACTCGGTCGGGAATTCGTTCGGCTTGATGTCACCGACGTTGGCGATCCATATTCGATCTGCCTTCCATTCGTACGCCATGTGCATCTGCTCCCAGATTCGCGGCAGGGGACTGGTATCCACCCATTTGTAGTTGCGAGGCCCACCCACATAGTCGAAGTGGTAATACACCCCCGCCCCGCCGGAGCGCTTTCGCTCCTCGGGCGTTGGTAACCGTCGAATGTTGCCCCAGTTGTCGTCGGCCCAAAGCAGGGTGACGTCGTCCGGCACCCGCATGCCCTTGTCGTAGTAGTTCTGGACCTCCTTGTACAGGCACCAAAGCTGAGGAACCTTGGTGACGTCCGGGTTCACTTCCTTGGCCAGGATTCGACGCTGGGCGGCCACGATCTTCTCCAGCAAGCCGATGTTTTCGTCCTCCGACATCGGCGTGTCGATCTTGCCGCGCATGGCGATGGTCGTGATGCTCTCGTACGGCTTGTTGCGCCGCACGCCATCGGCCCAAAACTTCTCAAGTTCGTCCGGGTTCTTGAGGTAGTTCCACTGGTCGGCGGTGTAGCCAAGTCGGTTCCATTCCTTGTCGGCCCGCATCATCGGCTCCACGTGCGAGGTGCCCATCACGATGCCGTATTCGTCGGCCATCTTGGGGTTCAGTGGGTCGTCTTCGTTGAAGCAGTTGTTCCACATGGCAGGCCAAAGATAGTTGGCTCGCAGGCGCAAAAGAAGCTCGAATACGTGGACGTAGAACTCGTGTTTATAGTTGCCAAAGTTCTTGTAGACCCAGTTGCTGAGGCACGGCGCTTCGTCGTTGATGAAAATGCCGCGATACTTCACTTTCGGCGATTTCTGCACGTATCGACCGGGAGTGACGGCTAGTCGGGCATGCTTTTTGACCGGCACATCGGCCCACCAGTACCACGGGGAAACTCCGGCTTGCTCGGATAGCTCGTAGGCTCCATAGATGGTGCCCCGCTTGTCGCTCCCGGCGATGACGACCGCCTTTTCGACGCCCCTCATCGGGTGCTCGACGGTTTGAACCACGAACGACTCCCACGTGCCCTTCACCCCGTGAACATCGAGCTTGTGGTCTCGAACCAATTTGTCGACGAGCGGACACTTGCCGATGGTTCCCAGGATGATCGCGACCTTGCCACTTCCGTTGATCCTCGGTCTGTGGCCGGTCACGCGCTCGATGTCGTCGCGCAGATCTCCCGCAACCCGCTTAACGCCCGCCCAGTCTTCGTCCGCGACCAGGATCGGCACTGCGCCGACTGGACCCGCGATCTCGATTCCACCGGTCTCTCGCACGAAGGTTGGCGTCATGAACTGCACTTCTTCGCCAAAGGCGGCGGCCACGCAAGCAATGGGTAGGAGGAGCAGAAGAATTTTCATGGCTTGGGCGGGATCGTGGTGGCGAGTACCTGATCGACGGTTGGGCCCTCGTAATGCGCTGTCTTGGCCCCTTTGGGATCGACGATCGGGCGCAATTCGCGGTCAAATTTGATCAGTTCGGGCTTAGGCTTGCCGTCTGGACCTGCCCAAACGTACCACTTCGCATCCATCCAACCCACCTTGGCGTTTGGACCGACGCTCGGTTGGCCATTGGACTTCAATTGGGTCACGCGCTTCTGCAAATAGTCGTCCAGCGAAGCGTAAGGCGGACGGTTGAGAAGGTAGGTCGTGGCAAAGAACAGTGTCAGCATTGCCACCGCTCCAGCCACGATCGCTGGCAGTGGAACCCGCTTCTTGGGTTGTGTGGGGTCCACGGTCGGCAGGATCAAGTGAATGCATAGCAGGCCGAAGAAGTAGAGCGTGCCCGCCATGATGAACGGCAAGGTGTATGAACTGGTTTTCTCGACCCATACGCCGATGATCACCTGCATGAGCGCCGCACCGACCGCGCCGAACGCGGTCATCACACCGACCGTCGCCGCGACTGCCTTGCGAGGCATCGTATCCGAAGCGAGGGTGAATAGGTTGCAACTCCATCCTTGGTGGGCACCCGCCGCGATGGCAATGATGGTCAGGGCGACGTAGATCGTTGGGATTCCGGCGATGTCCGGCTTGCCAACCATGAGGCCGACGAGCATGACCGGCGTCACACACAGGGCGCTCGCCAGCATGGCGACTTTGCGCGAGAAGCCAACCGATTTGCCCGCCTTGATGAGCCTCGATGAAAGCCAACCGCCTAAGACCGAGCCGATGTCGGCGATGAGATAGACGAAGACCACCGCCCCCGCCATGAACTCTGCGGAGAGCTTGAACTGGTCGACCAGGAACTTGGGGAGCCAGGCAAGATAGAACCACCAAGGCGCGTCCGAGAAGAATTTGCCCATCGCCACCGCGTACAGCGGGCGCATGCCAAATAGCTCTTGGTACGAAACCTTCTCGCCCTCCGGCTCGGCGTCGCCCTCGATATGCTCGAGCTCTTGCGGACTGAGCGACGGGTGATCATGAGGCGAGGCGTACAGCTTCGCCCAGAACAACAGCCAGACCGCGCCGATGCTCCCAAGAATCAGAAAAGCGGCTCGCCAGCCGAACTGCTTGGCCACATAGACGGCCAAAAAGGGAGCCAGAACCGCGCCAATATTCGTTCCCGAGTTGAACCAGCCGGTGGCCAACGCGCGCTCCTTCTTAGGGAACCACTCGGCCGTGGTTTTGACGGAAGCAGGGAAGTTGGCGGACTCGCCGACGCCCAGCATAAACCGAGCGGCGATGAAACCCATGAACCCGCCCACCAGCGCATGTGCCGCCGAAGCGATTGTCCAAACAAAGAAGCCCCAGCCGAGCCCCTTCTTCGTCCCGATGCGGTCGATCAGGCGTCCGACGAACACCATTCCGAAGCCGTACGCCAGCAGGAAGCTAGCGTTGATGAGGGCAATATCGACGGGCCCGATCCGCAGTTCGTTGTCAAAGAAGGGAACCAAGAGTGCGAAAAGCTGGCGGTCCAAATAGTTGATGGTCGTCGCCGCGAACAGAAGTCCGCAAATAGTCCACCGCACCCGCCCTATCGCCTTCACCATCGAAATCGTCCTGCTCCCACGACGGCGCGGGAACGCTTAAAGCCTATATGATTTACCGGTAGATTCGCAAGCGGCCCGATTTGCCTGACATCGAGCGCCAGCCTGTGATATGATTTCTATGATTTAGCCTTAAATCTTATGAAAACAACGATGCGACAGGTGGCCGAGGCGGCCGGAGTCTCTGCGATGGCGGTCTCGTACGTCCTGCACGGCACGGGCAAGAACGTGCGTGTAAGCAAGGAAACCGCCGAGAAAATTCGCCGGGTTGCGGCGGAGCTTCGCTACCAGCCAAACAACGTGGCCCGCAGTCTGCGAAACCGACAGACGCACATGATCGGCGTCGTTTTTCAGCACTTCAGCCGCCTCAGCGATGCCAACCCGTACTATCCGCAGTTGCTGAACGGCGTGATGTCGGCCCTGTTTCCGCAGAAGTACACGCTCGCCCTGTGCCCCGAACTCGCGATGGGCACCGCCGAAGAAGCGATCTTCGATGGTCGTTTTGATGGAATCCTCTGGGCCCGTCCCGACTTCAACGAGGCATCCATCGAGAAGTTCCGCCACGCCTCGACGCCGCTTGTTCTGATGCACGCTCCCCCCGGAACCGCCGAAGGCGTTCCGACCTTCTGCGCTGACAACGAAGGCGCTTTGCGGCTGGTCACCCGCCACCTTCGCGATCTCAAACACGAAAACATCTGCTTCGTGGTGGACGAACTCAGCGAGCCGACCGCCGAGGGTAAGGCGCGCATCTCGGCTTTTCTGTCGGCGGTCGAAGAAGAAGGAATTTGGGGCGAAGTATTCGTTTGGGACGAGAATCCGCGGACCTTCAAGGAGTATCTGCAGGCCCATCCGAGAATCACGGCGATGGCGTGCTTCAGCGATACCATCGCGGGAACCGTTCTTCAAACCTGCAAGGTGCTGGACATCCAGGTTCCGTGGGACCTGTCCGTCATAGGTTTTGACTCTTCGTCATTTTGCGAGCGCACGCATCCGCGCCTGACCTCCGTGCATCAGCCGGTGGAGTTGATCGCCTTCGAAGCGGTGACGCACCTGCTGTCGATGGTCCGCGATCGAGCAAACGGGATCGAACTTGAGCCCGGCGTCCCCACGACCTACAAGTGCGGCCTGGACCTGCGCGACTCGACGACGACCCCCTCAAAGAAGAGGTTTTGACGGGCGATAAGCCCGAACGGTAAGAAGAATGGCGATTCACGACCCTCAAACCATGCTCGACGCCGAGCCGAAGAACCCGGTGGCCAACGCCAAATTCTTCAATGCCCACCACTCGCCGGTCGGCGCGTTCGCCAGCTTTACGTTTGGGTGCAAGGGCGCGCTTGGCGGACTAGGGATGGAGCTCAAGGGTCCGGCCGACGAGGGAATCTATATTGGCGTCGAGGACGCCAAGAACCCAGGCCACTTCGTGGCTCTGCCGTTCTTTGAGGGGCAGGAAGAAGAGGTCGCCGCCGAGGACTACGACATTGAGGGTCTGAGCGACTATCAGTTCGCCCGGACTACGCGGCTGTTTGCCGATGGCGACGTCACGCGCACGTTCGGTGCCTGTACCGACCAGTGGACCGCTGGCGATCTGACTTTTCGGGTAGCAAGTCCCTTATCCAAGCTTCCCGATCCCTCGTCGGCATCTGACGAGCTTTTGCGTCAAACGTTTGCGCCGGTCGTTTTCGCAGAGCTGACTATTGACAACCGAGCGGGGACGACGGCCCGAAAGGCGTTCTTTGGCTATGCCGGTTCCAACCGGTCAAACTCGATGCGAACCTGGCGGCGCGACGGTGCCGTGGGCATCGCGCAGGGAAGAGAGATCGCGATTGCGACCAACGACCCAACCGCCTACGCGGGCGTGGCCTGGCAACCAGAAGCGATTTTGAGTCCCAGACACGGAGAGAATGTTGACTTCATGCTTGGCAACATCGGGCTGGTGGTGGTCACGGTCCCGGCGGGCGAACTCAAAACGATTCGTTACGCCATCGGATTCTTCCGTGAGGGAACCGCAACCAGCGGCATGGAGTCGAGATACCTCTATCGGCGTTGGTTCGACAATTTGGAAGAGGTCGCCACGTACGGATTGTCGCGCCACTCGGTGGCTTTTCGAGATTCGGCCGAAATCGACCGTCGTTTGAGCCAAAAACTAGATCCAGTGCGCGCCCTGATGGCGGGGCACGCGATCCGGAGTTACCTTGGCGCGACCCAGATGCTCGAACTCGCCGACGGAAGCCCACTGTGGGTGGTGAACGAGGGCGAATACCGCATGATGAACACGTTCGACCTGACGGTCGATCAGCTCTACATGGAGCTTGCGCTGAACCCGTGGACCATCCGCAATGTGCTCGACCTTTTCGTCGAACGGTATAGCTACGACGACGACGTTCGGTTTCCTGGCGACGAGCAAACCCACCCCGGCGGCATCGCGTTCTGCCACGACATGGGCATCGGAAATGTGTTCTCGCCGGTTGGACATTCCTGCTACGAGCAAGCCGGACTGCGCGGCGTGTTCTCCTACATGAGCTTTGAGGAGTTAGTCAACTGGGCGCTGTGCGCGTGCCTGTACCTCCAGCACACCGACGATTGGGCGTGGGGCGAAAAGCACCGCGAGGTCTTCGCGCGAGTGGTGCAGAGTATGGCCAGCCGCGACAATCCTGACCCGGCCAAACGCAACGGAGTGATGGGCCTGGATGCCGCCCGCTGCAAGGGCGGCAAAGAGATCACGACTTACGACAGCCTTGATGCCTCGCTAGGTCAGGCTCGAAACAACCTCTACTTGGCCGTCAAAACGTGGGCGGCATACGCGCTCATGGCTCCAGTTCTCGACCGACTTGGGAACTCCGACGCCGCAAACTTGGCCCGACTGCAAGCCGAAAAGTGTGTCTCCACGCTTCTGGCAAGTGTGGACAATGAGGGGCTTTTGCCAGCAGTGATCGGCGAAGGTGTGGAAGCGAGGATCATCCCTGCCATCGAGGGCTTGATCTTCCCCTACGTGGCTGGCCGAGCCGACCTCGTGCCTGCCGATCTGCAAGCTGCCCTAGAGAAGCACTTCGACCGCATCCTACGCAAAGGCTTGTGCCTGTTTGATGACGGCGGTTGGAAGCTCAGCTCGACCAGCCGAAACTCATGGCTGAGCAAGATTTACCTTTGCCAGTTCATCGCCGAGACGATTTTAGGGAAGCCCGCCGACCAGCGTGCCGACCAAGCCCACCTATCCTGGCTAATGGATGAAGACAATGCCTATTTTGCTTGGAGCGACCAGATGCTCGCGGGCAAGGCCCACGGAAGCCGATACTATCCTCGCGGCGTGACGAGCCTGCTGTGGCTGGCCACCGACAGCGGACAGGCAATCGGTCAAATCGAATCGGCCATCTTTGGCTAACCCTTTCCCCTTGGTCTCGCCGGAAGGGGAATCTCAAGGCCTGAACTCGAGAACATCCAGTCCGTGAAGAAGAAGCCATCAAAGATGTCGGGCCAGACAGCTTTCATCGGCGAGTATCCGAGCGGACCCGCGATCTGCTGATTGTGAAACGGCGATGTCGCCGGTAAGGCGTGAAAGTCCACGAAGGCGTAAGGGTGCCCCACGTTGTGAAGCCACCCCTCGATGGAGTCGTCGCTGGCGGTATCGAGGGCTTGGTCGCCGAAGAACGGGTTGCCGATCCAGCCGTGGTGGGCCACGAATGCGATGGTGTACATTCGCTTGCCAAGGGCCTCATGCGCCCAGTCTCCCATATCGCGCAGGTTCTTGTAGCTGAGCGTCGGAAGCTGGGTATCGATCTGTGACGGATTCCGCATCAGGTGGAAACTCGCGGCCCACACGATGATCTTTCGGTTCTTGTAGGGACCGTTCGCCAACCAAACAAGATTCTCGCCCATGCGCCGGTCGCGCGGGTTGTTGGAATCGACACCCGAGGTGTTGCCCTTGATCATCGCTAAAATGGCTGCGTTCCCTAAATAGCGAATCATTCTTTCGGTTTTGGTTGCTCCCACCTTGGCTTCGAACGCCACCCCATTCTCCGAGATCAGCTTACTAAGAGATTCGAACGTTTGTTTGGATTCCGAAGCAGTTCCGCCGTCGGAATTAAGGGCGGTGTAGCCACAAGCTATCGACAGCGCATGGCGAAGATCGGCGGCTAGCGGCATACCTGCATCGCTAAAGAACTTTGCCACCGATGCTTCAAATCCATTGGAGGCTTGGCCAGAAAATTGCGGATCGGCGCCGGACATCTGCAAAGGATTTTTGGTCTTCCAAGTGGAGGCGGCGTACTCGAACAACTGCCGAACCGGCGGCGTCTTGCCCCAGATCGGAAAGATTCCTTGGTCGATCGCCTCGGTCCAGCTCCTGCCGTCGGCTAGCGTCTGATTCATCTGATCGCAGTCGTACATTCCCGATTCCCAAACCAGCACGTCGAATCCGCACTTTTCGTGCAGGTACCGAATCAGCCGGGCTTTGGCCAAGAACGTCGCTCCGTCCTGGTGACTCGGCTCGCCTAACTGGACGATCTGGGCGTCGCCGATCGCGTGCCGAATGGATTGGAGATCGGAGAAATCTGTGTCACCAATTTCAATTGACCGGACCGGGTGCACCGCCTGAGCGACGGTCGCCGGAACCTTCGCAGGCTTGGCCGGTTCGCCAGCTTTCAACCGAATATCGGGCAATACCGATGACGCCGACGGAAAGCGCATCGAGTTCTTCTCCCACCATTCCACCCACCACCTCGCATCCTGCGCGCCGAAGTAGTCGATGTGGTTGGGCATGCAGATTGCGAAGTACCCGATGTCGTACTTCATCGAATCGCCATAGGCTCGGATTGCGGCGACCAGATAGGGGATAGCGCGAATTCGGTCGGCTCGGTTCAGGGTGTTGCAAAGTTTCTCCCGCTTCTTGGCATCGAGAAATTCGCCTTTCGAGGCGCTCTCGACAAACAACTTTGCTACCTCCTCGAAGGACATTTCGGCGTCTGCTTTTTCCGCTACCGAGGTTGATTGGATTGTCACCTCTGGCATGGGAAAGTCTTTCAGCGCCGGGTAGTCCTTAGCGTGCTGGGTCCACCAATCTCGCCACCATTGGCGCGTGTGCAAAGCGTCGTACGGAATTCCGGTCAGGGGCGAAAGTCCGAAGTAATCCAACCAGTATTTCCAGCCGTCAGGTCCCAGGATGATGAGCCGAATAAACTCGGGGATTAGCCGGTCGTCCTTACGGTCGTTGGTGCTAGGTGTCAGGAGGCTGATATGCTCGCCGATGGGTCCGTCTGGGGCGGCGGCGAGTTTTTGGAATTGGTCGAGAATCGCGTCTTTCGCCCAGTCCGACGATTGGCGAGTGAGGATCATGACTGCCTTGCTGTACTTATCGCTGTCCTTGGGGTTCGCCAACACGGGAAGAATCTCGTCGCGGACCACCGTCGAGTCCGCGCCAAGCTTGGCGATGAAATCGTAGACCGTCGTCAAAGGTTGATCGCTTTCCAGAGCCGCCTTCCAGAGCTTTTGGAAGACCTCGTTGCGTGTTTGGAGATCGATAGATTCAGGAATCGAATGTCCGTAGATCGAAGAAAGGAGGGCGTCGGCTTTGTGCAATGCGTCCTGCGGATTTGACTTCACAAGCGCGTCGAAGAACAACTTCATGACCAATGCGTTGAGGCCGGCTTTGGATAAATCGTTGTGGTCCCTTGCCCACGCTAACGCCTCGGTAGAGGATACAAAGCAGGTGAGGGATTGCTGGCTGAGCGAAGTCAGAGCCCGTCCCCGGACGCCGAGGTCGGCGTCGCCAAAGGCGAGTTCGAGGAAGGGAAGCTGGTTTGCGAGCTTCTGCGACTGGATATTGGTGAGAAGAGACTGTTTCGACAAGGGAACAAGTTTCGACCAGCCGTCACTCAAAGCCTCCGTCGGTGACTTGGTCAGGTTCATCATGAGCTGATTGGAGGCTCGAAGTTGTTCTTGCGTAGGTTCAGGAGCCATCGTCGAGGATTCGACCGCCTGGCGGTTTTCGGCGTACCAAGCCTTCCACCAATCCGCGTTAGTATCGCCCTCCCAAGTCACCGAGGTCACCTGCGGAAGCAGACGCGAGCAGATGCCCCGCGTCACCGTAGGGGGCGCGGTGTCGAGGATGCTTACTAATGGCTCGATAATTCGCGGATCGTGAATGTTTTGATAGTAGAGTTCGAAGTAGATCATGCTGCGTTGCAGGCGCTCGGGGTGCTCGCAGGTGAATCGAACCATGCCCAGCATCACATCGTTGGTCCAAGGCGACTTCATCGAATAGAGAACCCGCAGAGCCTGCTCTTCGTTTTTGCCCTCGTACCAACCGGGCACGAGATTCGCCTTGGCGTATCGTTCAGAAACCCCGACTGTATCCATAAGGTCGTCGAAGTCTCGCAAGCTGCTTGGATCGACCTGCCGCTTTGCTTCTTCCGCGCTGAGCCTTTGGTAGATCGTGTCGCGTTGGTCATCGGTCCACATCTTGGGGAATTCACGCATACCCATCGAATGGGAATAAAACGAAACCGACCAGTCCAGGTCACGTCCAGATTGCTTGTGCAGTCGGCGATACGCTTCGGCCGCCAATCCGGTCATCGCTTCCTGGCGAGACTTTCCGGCGTTAGCGCGGCTCCAAGCTTGAGCAGCCCGAAAGTCGTAAGATGATGGATTCGCCATCTCGCGCATTAGCGTTTCCAGGCAAGTCGAGACCACTTCGCTTTCGCCATCGTGCAGGCCTAAATCCAGGCTGGGCATCAGGCCGAATCGGGAGCTCCGAGAGAAGTACACGACCAGTTCGTTCTTTCGCTTCAGACTCATTTTTGGCCAAGCGGCGCGGAGAAGTCGGTCCATCTGGCCATTGCTCAGGTTTCCCGTCTCATTCTCGATCGTCTGCCAAACTGGCTTGCCTGCGACCAGTTTTTGCACCAAGTCGTTGGAAGCTTGTCCAAACACCGTACAGGCGAGGGGAAGCAAAAGAGTGGTCATCGAGAGGCGTTGCATTGGTCTGACTACGATTGTAGTCTCACTTTCGCAAATTTTGGACTACAATTGTAGGCAGAAGGGAAAAAATTTCAAAAATGAGACTTGGCGACTCCGAACTTCAGCTTCTCAAATACATTCAAGACAGCGGCCCGTCTTCGGTCCGACAAGTGGCGGATGAGTACGGAGAAGCGAAGGGTTTGGCCCGTACAACCGTCCAAACCGTGATGGAGCGCCTGCGCAAAAAGGGCTTCCTTGAGCGCGAGGAGCGCGAGGGATCCTTTGTGTACTCCGCTCGTCAAGGCAAGGAACGGACTTTGCACGACTCCATCGATTCGTTTGTCAAGAAC
This sequence comes from Armatimonadota bacterium, assembly GCA_016125185.1. NCBI lineage: Bacteria > Bacillati > Armatimonadota > Armatimonadota bacterium. The sequence goes on from WGMG01000006.1 coordinate 549,641, forward strand.
ACGCTCGGCGGGTCGATTGCACCGATCGCATCGTACTTTGCCAACGCCAAGAACCTCACGCCCGAGGAGGTCGAGATGCTCCGCTCGGTGGTTGAAAAACTTGGTGAGGATGGAAAATCATGATCGAATTCACGATCAGCCTCCTATCCATTGCCGCGACGATGGGGATCTTTACGGCTATTTTGGCGCTCGCCCTTCGAAAGTTTGCCAATGTTCCACCTCGCCAAGTAGCGGGAATATGGCTTTTCTTCGCGTTCGCGCCGGTCATCTTGTTGGTCCTCGGCCTAGCAGGACAGCAATCGGGACGCTTTGATTTGGTTACCACAGCCCAATCGGTGGTGCTGAGGGGGGCCAGTGTCACCTTAGTGGATAATTCGCTTTTCAGGCTGTCAGATGGCAATTGGCAACCAATGCCGGGCGTTATGATATTGCTTCGTGTCTTCTTCGCCATATGGGCGGTCGGCGCCTTCGCGCTTCTGATCATCCGTGGCTACCAGCTTTTTCTGGCCCAACAGTTTTCGGTGTGGGCCAACGATTTAGAAGATGAACGGGTGCGGGACGAAGCCAAATACATGGGCTGGAGTTTTGGCATGGCGACTCCTCAGATTCGAGAATCGGTATTGGTTCGTTCTCCGTTGGTGGTCGGTGTCCGTAAGTTCACGCTTTTGATGCCGGCTGGCATGTCCCGAGACCTCACTGACGACGAGCTTCGGGCTATCCTCGCCCATGAGTTTTCGCACATCGCCAAGGCCGACACCCGCGTCCTTGCTCTGCTGATCATCAACGAATGCCTCTTTTGGTTCAGCCCGTTCACTTGGCTGGTCCAACGGAATTGGGCCACGTACCGAGAACTCGACGCGGACCGCGAAGCGATCCTCCGTTCTTCGATCGAACCGAAGCGGTTCGCCAATCTCCTCGTTCGGATCGTGACCTCATCCAAAACGCCGTGGCTTCAGACCGCGATTGGCGCGACAAGGGATTTCAAAGCTCTCAAAAGGCGGATCCTCAACATGAGTCGACCAACGACCGACTTTCCTTCGTCGCGTGGTTTCGTGTTCCTCTCCTGTTTCATGGGTACTTGGCTTGGAATGTCAGTGTCGTTGAGACCGACATTCGAGCGGATCACCGACTCCAATCTCGTCATCGACGGTGGATTTGAAAGCGGGTTGGAGACCTGGCGACCCGGCACGATGCCGGAGGAATCCGACACGGGCGTGACCTACAAACTCGACACCGAGGTCTACCATTCTGGCCACGCGAGCCTCAAATACACCAAACAGCGCCCCACCTATTTCCCGATTCAAGTGATGCGGCCGCAATTGATGCCGTACCGCATGACCAAACGAGTCGAAACGACCTGCTGGATGAAGGCTCGGAATGCGGGCAAGGCTACGATCTGCCTCGTGTTTCATCGCAAAGGTCATGAGTCGGACTACCATTGGGCGGTCTATGCATCGGGGCCAAAACCCGATGTCGGTGTCACGCATGACTGGAAGCAGTACCAAAGCGTGGTCGCCGTTCCGGAGGACACAACCTCGGTAGAAATGCTAGTGCAGATGTACGGGCCGGGAGAGGCCTGGTTCGACGATGTATCCCTCAAGTTCGTCGCTGACGAGACACCGATCGTCGAGGCTGTCGATATGACCAAGGGCTAGAGATAACTCTCTAGCCCTTGGTCCGCTTTAGTTCTTCTTGACGAAGACCCAGGTGTAGTCAGCGTGGCCCGTGGCCTGAGCCAGTCCGTACAGGTTGCCGTTGTCGTCCATGAATTGGGCCGTTCTCATCGTCCACTGACCAGGAGTGCCAATCAGATTCTGGAGCGTTGAGAGGTTGTTGCCTAACTTGACGAAGGCGCTCAGAGTGCCGCCCGAGTCTCGCTGGTAACCGCATCCGTTTCCGTTGGAGTCATAGGCGGATAGGGTCGCGTCGGCAATTCCAGAGGTGAATCCGATCTCCGTCTGGGTCGTCGAACCCGCCGCCCAATAGCCGGGATGCGAGCCGTTGCCGTTAGAATTGATATGGCCGCCGTAGGCGATTCCGCCTGGTGTCACACCCACCATGTAGGCTTGATTCGTGCCGCCGCCAGGCGTCATTTCGACGGGATCGGAGGTCGTCGTCGCCCACTTCACCCACTTGCTTCCGATCGTGCCGAAGATTTCACCGGCATTATCGACAAAGTTAGCCGTTGGGTTACCAGAGAAAGCGCCCAGAGACAGCGCGGCCGGGTCAGCATCTTTGTCAGTCCAGTAGCAGGCGACTTGGGTCGAGTTGGTCAGGTAATAACCGACGATTAGACCCGAATCGTTCACGGAGTAGGCCAGTCCCGTGAAGAAGTTCTGTGGCAGATTCAGAATCTTCGGGGCGACCGTGGGACCCGAGTAGTAGATTGGCTTCCGAACCGACGAAGGGCTCGACACTTCACCAACCATTTCGCCTGTCGCGTTGACGCTATAGAGTTGAACATAGTCGTCGGTGGTTAATCGCTGAAGTTCGGTTGGGCTGGTAGGCGAAGTCCACAGAACCGGTCGTCGAGGGCTACTTCCGTCAACCGCTACAAAGCCGAGAATCTTGCCATCGTGACTAACGCCCGTGATGACGAGGTCCGCGTCGTTGTTGGAGACCGGCGTGAGCGTGGACGGAGTCGCGAACGTCCCCGCCGTTGTGGCGGTCGTTGCCGTAGTCGACGTTGTTGCTGTTGTGGCAGTTGTAGCCGTAGTAGCGGTTGTTCCCGTCGTATTGCCGCCCGGTCGCGTGAGATCGGCGGTCGATGGGTCGGTCACTGTGTCCGAAGTGCTGTCGGGGTACGAGATCACCAGCTTTCCGTCCGCGCCTAAAACGGCGTTCGCGGCTCCGCTGGGAGTTTGCAACTGCATCGTGAAGAGGCCATCGCTAGGCGTAAACGAACCCGTGCCCGTCCAGCTTTCCGGCTGAATCGAGACGTGGCCCGTCATGGTATCGAACGGATTGCCGGAGACGTTGGTGAGGGTAAAGGTCGAGGCTGGCGTCGTGATGGTCACCTGGCCGGACGAGTTTTGAGTATTGGACAAGGCCAAGTCGATGTTGATCTGCACATTCGTGGTCGGAAGAGTGAGCGAGCCTTGCATCGTATTCGCGCCCGAGCTATCCTGGTAAGTCAGTGTCAGCGAACCATTCATCGGAATCTTTCCGCCCGTCACGTTCGCCGTCGCCGAGATCGTCTGCGGATAGGTCGAGTAGTTGGTGTCGAACGAGCTTTGACCGACCATCGTGATCGTCATATTGCCCGCGGCCTGGGTGCCGATGGAATCGGTGAAGTAGCTGATCGTCATCGTATTTCCGGCCGTCCCGACGCTGTAGTACAGACCCAAGAAGGGAAGATAGTCCAATGCAGCCGCGCGGCTGGCCTGATTCGGATCGGTGACCTTCTGTTTCTTTGTATTGAAGAGCGCCTGGGCGAACGCGGTGGTCTTGCTGAGGCCGCTACCCGTCGGCGCGGTGCGCTTGAGGGTCACAAACCCAACGTTGAGCCCACCCTGAAGCGACTGGTGACTCGCCACCGAGTTTGCGTAAACCGCGTCCTTATCGGCGCTGGCGAATTCCGTACCGCCTCCACCGCATCCAAAGATGCCCACGGCGAGGATGATGATTGCGGCCACACCGGCCCAAATACGACTTGTCTTCATACTCCTTGAGTCCTTGTTCCAATGATAAAAGGCGGGTGTGACAGCCGCGTGACAAGACCGGTTTCCAAGGCGGGTAACATGCCGCTGACCCTTGAGGGGGAGTTCGATTCGATGAAGAAGTACTATTTAGTTCTCCTAGGTTGTCTGGCGGTGGGAATCGCCCATGCGCAGGTTCCTGGCGACTTGGCTCAGGCCAAAAACTACCGCGCGTTCAAGGCGTCCAGCGCCGATCCGACCGGACATAACGCCGACGCCCGCGGGATCGCGCCGGGCCAGACCATCACTGTGGCTGACGTGAAGGGTGCAGGTGAATTTACGCACCTTTGGATGACCATCGCGGCGCAATCGCCCGACCATCTTCGGCAGTTGGTGATCCGCATGACTTGGGACGACGCGGCGACGCCCGCCGTCGAGTGCCCGATCGGCGACTTCTTTGCGCAAGGCCCCGGTGAAGCCGCCGAGGGGCGAGGCTATGTCGAGTTTCACAGCGCCCCGGTCTCCGTCGGCGGACAGTTCGCGCTCAACTGCTACTGGCCGATGCCGTTCAAAAAGCACGCCGTGATCACGGTCACTAACGAGGGCGACAAGCAGGTCAATGCGTACTACTGGAACTACGACTACCGAATCTACGACCGACCTCAGCGCGACACGTTGTACTTCCACACGCAGTACAAGAACTATTTCCCGGCTCCAGAAGGAAAGCCACTGACCATCACCGAGGTGAAGGGCCGAGGGCACTATGTTGGGACGGTTGTGCAGGTTCTCGCCAACAGCGATGGCTGGTGGGGTGAGGGCGATGACAATTTTTATGTCGATGGCAACATCCAGCCGTCACTATCGGGAACGGGAAGCGAAGACTACTTCTGCGGCGCATGGGATTTCGGCCACACGTTCGAGACGCCGTACTTCGGAGTCACCTATTACGACAACCCCAAGAAGGGCGGCGAAAAGAGGGGGATATACAACACGGTCTATCGCTGGCACATCCTCGATCCGGTTCCATTCACCAAGAGCCTGCTATTCACGCTCGAACACGGTCGCGGTGGCTGGGACGAGAAGCGAAGCCCCTTCACCAACCACTACACCACCGTTGGGCTCTACTATGTGGACCACGCAGAGCGCGACGGCGAGGCGATCCCTCCTTACTCGAAGCGAATACCGAAGCTGATCCCGCTTCCCGGCGACAAGGGCTAGGAACGATTTCGTTTGGGGTGGGGACCTTCGATGACGTAGACCCGCCCCGGCGAACACGACAGAAGGATTTCTAGAATCGCGGGAACGCAGTTGATCTCGTTTTCGAGAATGTTAGGGTGGATGTCAAGAATAAGAAAGGCAAATGGGTGAGTCGCGACATTCTGCTGATGTTGCAGGTTTTTGTCGACGGTGACAAAGGCTTGGAAGCCGTTTTCTGAGGCAAGCTTCAGCAACTTTCCATTGATGATGCCGTTCCACCCTAAGTGTGTAACATGGAGTACTTCGTGCCCGGGAAGATGGGCAACTAAGTCCTTGTCAAGGTTTTCGTCGAGAAGAATTCTCAAGATGCCAGGCCAAGAACAAGTCTAGAGTTTTCGGATTGCCATTCCAAAACCTTCTTTGCTTGGGCCTCGCTGACCGAGGGAAATCCGTCCAGGAATCGTTCTAATGAGTGCCCTGTTTCGATGTAGTCGAGAAAAGTTTCGACCGGCACCCTAGTTCCTGCAAAGCAGATAGTGCCCCCGAGAACTTCGGGGCTAGAGGTAAGCACGCCTTGCAATGAGCACGGGATTTCCATGGTCGTAAACACTATTGTAACGTAATCCCCGGTGATCCCGGGAATTACGTTTCGGCTTAGTCCCAAAGGTGCGGATTTTTCCGCCAATCCTGGTCCTTTTCGTAGCCCATCGCTTTCACTCGAGGACGCCGTTCGCGGAGCCGAACGGATTCCAGACCCAGGTAGTAGCCGCGCGAAGCGGGGTTTTTGCCGACGCATTCCAGCCGTAGCGTGTACTCGCCGGGATCGGGCCAGAAGTCCATCAAATGAACTTCTCGATCCGTCGTTTCGGTGGCGTACAGGTCGATGGGGCCGCCGATCTTCACGCCGTTCAGGTACGCCTGGTAGATGCCGAAGTCGTACGACGTGCAGGCATTGAGCAACAACCGAAGCGGTTCTTTCTCCTTCACCGTGAACGGGATTTCGAGGAATGCACCGTCCTCCGCCTTGGGCTGGTAGAGCAGTTGCGAATGATCGAAGAAGTCGAGGTCCTGCGGACCGGCCGATCCCGATCCGTGTTTGGCTGCTGGGTCGGTCGCATAGGCGATGATCCGTTCCAGGCTAGGCAACGTTCGCTCCTTGGCATCCGGGGCGCGGGCGGTAAAGGTCGACTCGCCGGTCTGATACCAAAACGCCACGCTGGAGAAGTCGTCCTCACGCTCGTTCCAACTCATCGACTTATGGTCGGGGTTCTCGTCGGGAGGTATCCAGCCGAAATGCTCGATGGTGACCTTGATGCCCTTTTGAAAGACGATCGGATCATTGATGTGCCACCGATAGGCGCTGGTGTGGCCGCCCACGATGCCCCATTGGTCGAAGTACGGTGTCCCGAAGTACGGCGTCGAATTACGCTTGAGGCCCCACGCGGCGAGGAAGTAGTCCTCCGTGCCGGTGCCCCAAATCGAGGCTGACTTTTCGCCGTCGATGTAGATCTTCTCGTCGCCTTCACCGAACCAGCTTGGGCTCCTGGTCCGCACCGAGAGGACGGTGCCGACGTAGTGACCCTTGCCGGTCGTTTCCAAAATCGTATAGTCCTTGCCATGCTCAGCCGGATATTCCTGGCGGTATTGCGCATGGAAGAGCGGCGTGTCTTTCGGCAGGCTCGTCCGTTTGATCCAGTCGATGTTGTAGTAAAGCAGGTTAATGTTCTTCGTGCTCTGGTTGACGATCTCCACTCGTGCCGACTTGTAAAACGGCATGGGCCAGAAGCAGTTGTAGGCATCGCCGTCATCGACGATCACGGGCAAGCTGTTGACCTCCGATCGCCGACCAAATGCGTTGGCGAAGAAGTCGCCCACCGGGGCTTCAACCTGGGGCTTTTTCGCTCCATCGAAGTAGATGCGAAGAAGCATTTCCTGATGATTGGCCGAGCCTTGCGGCGCCCAATTCTGCTTTTCGGGACCGAGGAAGGTCAGCCACATGTGGGTGATGACTCCCGGACCCTGGCGATCCATCAGGACGTGGGTTTGGCCCGGGCCGACTCGAAAGTTGTCGTAGTTGCTATGCTCCAGCAGGTCGCCCGTGGGCGGAGCCTTGGGGTCATATTTGCCATCTTTGCCCGCGCGGAAGGTCGAAGACTCGCGCATGCTTCGCCCGTCCTGGGGTTGCATCAGATTTCCAAGCGGTCCCGATCCGGTTTGCGCCCACCCCAAGCAACCCACCGCGATCAGGAATCCCGCCATTGAGATTCGTCCGATCATGGCCCATTCTTGCATAGAATCGGTGGGTAGAATGCACGAAGTTCAACGTATGCGAACTCCCGCCCAACGAAGAAGTTGGATAGTCACGTTCCAAAAATATCAGGGCTTCGTTGGCCTTGCCATTTTGTTGGCTGCGGCCGCCTACATGGACCGCACCCACTTCTTCTCGTCGGCCAACCTCGCGAACATCCTGAACCAACTGGCCGTGCCCGGCATTCTCGCCGTCGGCATGACGTTCGTCATCCTCACCGGCGGAATCGACCTCAGCGTTGGCTCGCTCCTGGGCCTTCTGAACTGCGTTTGCGCCACCTGGCTAGTCGGCGGAGCTTCGACGCCTACGACCATTGCCTTCGTGCTGTTCCTGGGAACCGCCATCGGCGCGATTATCGGCGGCCTCATCAGCGTGTCCAAGATGCAACCGTTCGTGGTGACTCTAGCCGCGATGGTGAGTTTACGCGGCATCGCCTATGTGTACACCAACAACGGAACCGTTAGCGGCTTGGGCGACAAGCTCGAATTCCTGCTCACTCCCAAGCTCGGCATTCCCACCAACGCGTGGATCATGCTCGTGATTACCGCTATCGCTGCGATCATCCTGTGGGCAACCGTCTTTGGTCGCCGGATCTACGCCCTTGGTGGCAACGAGCAGGCGGCCAGGTATTCCGGCATTCCCCTCACGAGGGTTAGAATGGGGGCGTATGCCATTAACGGGCTCTGCATCGCCATCGCTGCGCTCATTTTTACGGCGCGAAACACTAACGGTGATCCAGGCGCGGGCATGGGGTACGAACTCGATGCCATCACCGCCGTCGTGGTGGGCGGCACCTCGCTCTTGGGCGGATACGGGAACATCGTCGGAACCTTTCTCGGCGCGCTGTTCATTGTCTGCCTCAACGTCCTACTCATCCTCAAAGGCGTCAATACCTACGTGGGGATGGGCTGGAAAGGACTCGTTATTCTCGTCGCCGTTTACTTGCAAAGCTTAGGTAGGAAACAAGACTCATGAAATATCTACTGCCACTGATCGCTCTCCTTTTCGTCGCCGGGTGTGGACCCAGCGGCGACACGAACTCAACGTCGAGTACCCCTTCTGGCGGTACGGTCTCATCGGGCGAAAAGCCCCTGGTTGCGTTTTCGCAGGCTAACTCTCAGGACCCGTGGCGAAAGGTTTTCGATGCCACAACCAAAGCCGAAGCCGACAAGCATTCCAGCGAATTTAGCTTTGAGGAGCAAGACGCATCGGGCGACTCCAAGAAGCAAAACGACATCATCGACACCTTCATGGTCCGCAAGCCAAAGATCCTGCTCGTCTCGCCCAACGACACGGCTGTGACCAAGTCGGTAGAGAAGGCTTTTGACGCGGGAACGTCGGTCATTCTGCTGGATCGCGCCATCGAAGGCGACAAGTACACCTGCTACATCGGCGGCGACAACAAGGAAATCGGACGACAAGCCGGTCAATTCGTGGCCGACAAGCTCGCCGGTAAAGGCGTGGTGCTAATGATTCAGGGCATCGCCGACGCGACGCCGACCCACGACCGACGCGACGGCTTCATGGAAGTCATCAAGAAGTACCCGGGCATCTCGATCATCGATGGCGACGACTGCGGCTATCAGCGACAAAAGGCTCGCTCGTACATGGAGACCTTCCTTCAGACCGGCAAACACATCGACTGCGTTTACGCCCACAACGACGAGATGGCGATCGGCGCTCGCTTGGCTTGGGATGCGGCGCATCCGAACGACAAAGCCCCGCTCTTTGTGGGAATCGACGGATGCCAAAAGGAAGTGGTGAACATGATCAAGAGCGGCAAGCTCGACGCGACCTTCCAGTATCCGACGCCAGGTGCGAAGGGAATCGAGATCGCGGCGGAAATCCTGAAAGGCAACATGCCGAAGGACAAGAAGATCATTCTGCCGACGGTTCGAGTGGATAAGGATTCGGCTGACAAGTACTTGGCGGACAACCCCAACCTCGCTCCGTAGGTCGATATGTTGACTTCAGCCCTCGCTCTCCAGGCAATTCTTCTGACGACCCAGAAGAAGCCGATCATCGTTCAAGGAAAGGACGTAGCTTTGCGGCTCGACTTCGTGAACGGGGAATGGCTTGAAACCTTTCTTGCAAAGGATGAGAAAGGCAAGTTTCGCGAGGTGCTGAAGTCGGCTACCTCCCAAGGATTACCCTTGGAGGAAGGGAAAACCGGCGTCACGGCGCTTTCGAGTCCGTCGTCGAGTTCACTTTTTGCTTCGGCGCCAACATTTGGATTCACGGATGCGAGCGTGGATAACTTGCAGTCTACGGGCACGCGCCGTCCCGTCTATCTGCACGTTGTCCGCAATGGCGTTCATATTACGAAGGCCCTGTCGGTGCCATACACAGGTCACGAGATTAGGGTCAAATTGGAAGTACGCTTTGATGAAGCGCGACCCCAAATCGAATATCTATTCAACTCCTACGCCTTTGCGCCCGATGGAAAGACCATCAAGCAAGGTGGAATGCCGGACTCGACGTTCAGTCCAGGTTTGAGAAAGGAGAGCGACTTTGTCGTCGGAGATCACTTCTTCCGATCCCCGGCTATCAGTGCGCAGAAGGGAAGTCTGGCCGCCGTCCTGATTCCCGATGTCGAGAGCCTGAAGAAGGATCGGGTAATGCCGACCGTACTCGACCTCGACTGTCGTAATGGCGTCGTCGATGCGCCGCTGATGTCCTACGGATTCTGCGACTATCAACTTGCGGGTCATGTTTGGTACAGCCACGACCGCTCGATGGTGCGACATGTGCCGCAGACCCTGCACCTGGGCATGACGGTCATTGTCGATGCCCAAACCCGACCCTATTCGGCCCACGAATTGGCGGCCGACTACTCGTGGAAGGTCGGGCACGAATACTTCGACAAGATTCTGCCCCAGGCGATGCCGTTTGCCGACTACGCGAAGGTCTGCTATCCGGCGGTGTTCGATGAGCACTACGGCAACCAAAAGAACGGTTGGTTCGATGTCACGATCGACGGGAAGCCGTGCGGCGGCATCATGTCCGGTTGGGGCTGGCAGAACGGATGGGTGAGCTGGCAGGACTGGTTCAACAACCTTCGATCTGCATGGGGCATCCGCTGGTGGGGCCAAAAGCTGGACAAGCCGGATTGGGTCGATAAGGCGGACAAAATGCTGAACTTGGCGCTCGCCGCACCGATGAATCAGGGCGCTTGTCCGACCACCTACATGAGCAAGGAAAAGCAGTGGAAGGGATGCTTGATCACTCCTACGAAGGACTGCTACTACGACCTGACCAACATGGCTTGGAAAGGGCTGTGGCTCCTCAAGTTTCTTGAGTTCAAGGACTGCCCACGGCGCCGCGATATCGACCGCGCTTGCTCCGAAATGGCCCAGTGCATCATGCGGTATCAGAACGCGGATGGCTCGTTCCCAACTTGGCTGACCAAAGACCTGAAAGTCGTACCCGTCCTCGATCACAGCGCCCAGACGGCCTTACCGGCCTGGTTCCTGGCCGAGATGGCGAAACTCCCGAACTTCAGACCCAACTACCGGGCCGCGGCCACCAAAGCCGCCGACTTCCTCGTCAAAAACGTCGTCGATCAACAACGCTACTACGACTTTGAGACTTTCTTCTCCTGCTCGCCGAAGGTCTGCATGCAGACGGGAGCAACACTGGACAACCCAGACATGCACGATCCGCACACGCTTTGCCCGCCGCAAAACACGCTGTCGATGCAGTGGACGGCCGAGGCGCTACGCGGTGTTTCCGAATTGACCGGCGACAAGAAGTACATGCCCTACGCCCTCAGCGCATTGGACATGATGTGCCTGTATCAGAATGTGTGGCCCATCAGCTACCGGGTGACGGCGTATACCTACGGCGGATTTGGAGTTCAGAACTCCGACGGCGAATACGACGACGCCCGACAAGCCCAGTTTGGCGAGACCCTGTGCGACTTTGGCGCTCAGCTTGGTCGCCAGGACTATTTTGAGCGCGGCGTCGCCGCAACGCGGGCGACTTTGACCCTCATCAATCATCCGCTCCACGACGAGTACGGCATCTATCCGAATCCGAACTATCCGCTTGGCATCGAGCCGGAGAATTGCGGGCACGGTGGGGACGATACTCAGGCCGGTCGTAGTGGCTTCGACTGGGGCGAGGGCTCTGGTCTGACGAGCATGGCCCTGTTGCTGAATAAGTACGGCGAAACATACAAGGCTAAGCGATGGAGTGTGCTGGTCGATGGCGGTTCGAAAGGCATCGACATGCTCAAGAAGCAGAAGCCGCTCACCGATCCGCATTGGGATTTCTCCGATTGGACGATGCTCGGCTGGCACATCGTGGGCGACTTTGCCGAGGTTCCGACCAACTCGGATCGCTTGGACTTCAATGCGGGCGGAAAGGACTTCGTCGGAACGTGCGAGAACGGGCACGGCGGCTTCCGCGATGAGTACCGTGGCGTCATCGAATCGCCTCGGTTCCAGGTGACCAAGTCGACGATGGAGCTCTTGGTCGGAGGCGGATCTGGCAAAGGCGTATACGTCGAGCTGATCGACGTAAAGACCAAAGAGCAGTTGAAGGTCGAGCACGGCAACAATAGCGAGACGATGGACGAGCGAACCTGGGACATCTCCGGCTACAAAGGGCGAACCCTGCAAATTCGAATTGTCGACAACGAGACGGGAGGATGGGGCCACATCAACGTGGGCAACATCCGATGCCAATAACCAACCATGAGCTCCTACCAATTACCAACGGTCAAGAGTCCGCAGAAGGCGGGCCATAACGAAGTCATCTTGGTCGCCAGCGGCGACTGGCGTCTCGCGGCGAACCTGGTCGGCTGGCCGGAACAGCATGTCGTCGAGCAGAAGGTGATGGCGGCGTTTGCCGCCGAGGGCTACACCGTGCGCCGGGCCAACCCAATCGATCCTGAAAAGGGTCATGGCTTCATCGACAGTCAGCGCATGGGCATGGACGTATTTGCTGGAATCGACCCCCACGCCAAGCTGATTGTGGTGGAGTCGGTGTGGCAGTATAGCCACCACGTGCTCGCCGGACTTCGCAACCATCAGGGGCCGATCCTCACGATCGCGAACTGGAGCGGAACCAATCCGGGGTTGGTTGGACTTCTGAACTTGAACGGCTCGCTGACCAAGATGGGCGTCAAATACAGTTCGATTTGGAGTCAAAACTTCGACGACGCGTTCTTCCGGCATGGCATCCACGAGTGGTTGGCAACGGGCAAGATCACCCACGACCAGAGCCATATCCATTCGTTCGAGGGGCACCATTGCGGTTCGGATGAGCACCAGCTTGGTCAAGCTTTAGCGGCTGATGTGCGCCAGAACATGGCCATCTTTGGCGTCTTCGATGAAGGTTGCATGGGCATGTACAACGCGATCATTGACGACGAAATGCTGAACCGATGCGGCGTGTACAAGGAGCGGCTGAGCCAATCGGCGCTTCTGGCCGAGATGCAGTTGGTCTCGGAGGCTGAGGCCCTGGCCGTGTACCAGTGGCTTCTCGATCGCGGGATGAAGTTTGTGACCGGTACCGACCCGGTGACCGACCTGATCGAGGCGCACATCGTCGGTCAGTGCAAGATGTACGTTGCGGCTGTGCGGATGGCGGAGCGGTATCGGTGCGACGCTATCGGAATCCAGTATCAACTTGGCCTGGCCGACATGGCCCCGGCTTCGGATTTGGCGGAGGGAATGCTGAATAATCCCGATCGTCCGCCGGTGTTCCACCGAGAAACAGGCGAGGAGCTATACAAGGGCCTGGCTTTGCCGCACTTCAACGAAGTCGACGAGTGCGCCGGATTGGATGCGTTCGTCACGAATCGGGTGTGGACGGCAATGGGAATGGACCCAAGCACGACGCTTCACGACCTCCGTTATGGAGAGGACTTTGATGGGCAGTTCGTGTGGGTCTTCCTGATCTCGGGCGCGGCTCCGGCCTCGCACTTCGTCGGCGGCTATGCCGGTGCGAGTAGCGAGCGTCAGCCGTCAATGTACTTCCGACTGGGTGGCGGGTCGCTAAAGGGCGTCTCGCGGCCCGGAGACGTGGTCTGGAGCCGAATCTACGTGATGGACGGGGCGTTGCACTGCGATCTCGGACTCGCCTCGGCGGTGTCGTTACCGCCCGAGGAGACGGAGCGGAGGTGGCAGATCACGACTCCTGCCTGGCCGATCATGCACGCGGTTCTGCATGGCGTATCTCGGGACCAGATGATGGCGCGGCACAAGGCGAACCATATCAACGTGGTGTACGCGGATAGCGCGGAGATGGCGAAGAAGGGATTGTGGGCGAAGGCGACGATGCTCCAACAGATGGGGATTGTTGTGCACCTTTGTGGCGATTGCTCGTAGGTGATCGTCGCCTCATCCGGTGCACGGGCTATGCCCGCTTACCGACTTCTCCATCCGGAGGAGTATCTTAGGTTCTAAGAAAGCCTTTCGATAATCACCATATCTCTGGTTCTTTAAGCGAGTTGTAATCTTGGCCAGCCATAGGTACTTCTCCGGATGGAGAAGTCGGTGAGGAAAGAACCGGATGAGGCGAAGGTGGGACTTATGTCAGCCCGACCATCAGCCGAACGATTTTCTCTTCGGATGCCTCCTTGGTTGGCATCTCGGCCACGATGCGGCCCTCACGAAAGACGAGGATGCGGCTGGAGACTTGCAGGAGTTCTTGGAGCTCGGAGGAGACCATGATGATGGCTTTGCCTTGGCGGGCAATTTCGCGCACGATCTCGTAGATTTCGGCTTTCGCGCCGATGTCGACACCGCGCGTGGGCTCGTCGATCATGAGGACGTCGCACTCGGCGGCAGCCCATTTGGCGATGACCACTTTTTGCTGATTTCCGCCGCTGAGGCCAAGCGTTTGGTATTCGGGCGAGGGGGCCTTGATGCGCAGGCGGTCGAAATACGTGACCGTCGTTTTGTTCTCCAGCAGGCGGCCAATGAAGCCAAGTTTGGCGAGACGCGGCAGGATGGGCAGGGTCATATTTTCGCGAATCTTCATGCCGAGCACGAGTCCATGGCGCTTGCGGTCCTCGGGGACGAGGCCCAGTTTGCGGCGGATGCCGGCTTGAGGATTGCCGAGGCGGTGTGGTTGGTCACCAAGCGTCACGGTTCCGCTGGCGTCGCGATCGAGACCGAAGATCGACTCGACGACTTCCGTTCGACCCGCGCCAACCAGACCGGCCATGCCGAGGATTTCGCCTCGTCGAAGCTCGAACGAGACGTCTTCGAATTTGCCCGGACTTTGGAGGTTGTTGACCTTGAGAACGACGTCTCCGACAGGGATCGGCTCGGCGTTTTGGGCGACCAATTCCCGTCCGATCATAGCCGCGGCGAGGGTGTCGGGGGTGAATTCGGCGGCGGGTTTGGTAACGATGTGTTGGCCGTCGCGCAGGATCGAAATCTCGTCGCAAAGGCGGAAGATTTCGCTCATTCGGTGCGAGACGTAGATGCAGGTCACGCCGTCGGCTTTGAGTTGGTCGATGAGTTCGAAAAGCTGTTCGGATTCGGCGAAGGAAAGGGAAGAGGTCGGCTCGTCGAAGACAAGAATCTTGGCACCAGTGTGGAGCGCACCCGCGATTTGGACCATCTGCTGTTGAGCCACGGGCAGGCTTCCGAGCCGGACGGAGGGATCGACTTTGGCGTTGACGCGCGCAAGGGCCTCATTGGCGCGGCGCGTGATCTCGCGTCGTTGGACGAAGGCGCTTCGGTGGGGAAGATCGGAGAGGCAAAGGTTCTCAGCGACGGTGAGGTTGTCGCAGAAGAGCAATTCCTGGTGGACCATGCCGATCCCGGCCCGGGCGGCATCGGACGGATTGCGGATTTCGGTCTTGGATCCGCCGACGTAGATATGCCCTTCGTCGGGCGTCACTAATCCCGCAAGAATCTTTCCGAGCGTGCTTTTGCCCGCGCCGTTTTCGCCCATGAGGGCGTGAACGGAACCTTGGCGGACATCAAGGCTGACGTGGTCGAGCGCCTGGGTGCCAGGATAGGCTTTCGAGATTCCTTCGAAACGCACAGCGGTGGGCATTTGCCTCCTAGTTTATTCCCATTGTGGTTCGGTTGAATGGCACAAAATGGCACGATTTTCGGGTGGGGATGATTCGATTACCGAACGAGGCGGTGAACTTGCCTTACGGTCTTTTCGTCATGCGAGATATGTTGGTGGTTGGGGAGGTGTCGGTTTCCAATCGGGTCCTGTTTTGGCTTGGCATTGTGCACAGCGCGATGATTGTCAGTCCCTACTTCGTTTGCGAGAAATTGATGCATGGAGTTTGGGACCGAGACATGTGGTCTATGTTTGCCGTCGCTCAATCTGCGGCCCTGTTTTACGGGGCGGACTATATGAGCGGGCCCTTTTGGGTCCGAGTGATTACGAGCGCTGTTTATCGAATCCTTGTGGCGTGCTTCGTCGGCGGACTCTTTTGGAGATTCGGCTACCGGGACGTCTTCTTTTGGAATGGGACGTGCTTACCAACCTCGGGGCCATCGCTGGCTGTGGTTCCGCAGATCGAGGCGGTCCTACTCTTCGCGGCACCACCCTGCTTTTTACTCTTCGCTGGGTTTCGACGGTTGAAGGATTGGCCACCCGGTGCCCGCAAGAACGGCTGTGTGGAGGGTGGTGCTCCCGGCACAAAGGCGGTCTTTTGAGCGTAGAAAGGATGATTGGCTAAAGTCAAAACGGTTGACAGCCAAAGATTTCAAGACGTATCAGCCGGACTCGAAGAAGCAATTTTTGGAAATTTCTTCACCAAACGTTGACATTGGCTTTGGGGGCTGGTATAACTTCTCTTCGCCGCTGAATGATTCGCAAGAAAAAACAGCGACAACGAAGAGGAAAGGGAAAGAGAAATCTTACCTAACCGAAGAAGTTCTTTGAAAGCCGCATAGAGTAGAGAAGCGCATCGAGCAACTCTGTAAGAGCTGCATTTAATAAGCTTAAGAGGGCCGACGATGAATGCCTAGGGACAAATTGCCGAAGAAGGACGCGTAAGCGGCGAAACGCCCAGGGGAGCTGCACAGAAGCTTTGATCCTGGGATTTCCGAATGGAGAAATCCGGCTAGAGTCATGTTTAGTCACTCATATCTGAACACATAGGATATGTAGAGGGAACCTGGTGAACTGAAACATCTAAGTAACCAGTGGAAAAGAAATCGAAGAGATTCCGTAAGTAGCGGCGAGCGAAAGCGGATTAGCCCAAACCAGCAGGCTTGCCTGCTGGGGTTGTAGGACCACCACCAACTTCTTCTAACTAAGTCTTCTACGGAAGATTTGATTAGCGGAAGTTGGAAAAACAGTGTTAAGGATTAATAGAACAAGTTTGGAAAGACTGGCCATAGAGGGTGACAGCCCCGTATATAAAAATTCGAAAACAATTTGTAGGTGGCACCTGAGTAGCACGGAGCACGTGGAACCCCGTGTGAATCTGCCGAGACCACTCGGTAAGGCTAAATACAATTTGTCACCGATAGTGCATCCAGTACCGTGAGGGAAAGGTGAAAAGAACCCCGGGTAGGGGAGTGAAATAGAACCTGAAATCGTCGAGTCCACAAACAGTCAGAGCACCATGTTCGGAGCAATCCGTTCAAGTGCGATGGCGTACCTTTTGCAGAATGAGCCTGCGAGTTACTAGTGTTGGCAAGCCTAAGTGTTTTAGACATGGAGGCGGAGGGAAACCGAGTCCGAATAGGGCGTCAAGTCAGCATTAGTAGACCCGAAACTGCGTGATCTAGCCATGGTCAGGTTGAAGTGATGGTAACACATCATGGAGGACCGAACTCATTGACGTTGAAAAGTCTCGGGATGAACTGTGGTTAGTCCGGTGAAATGCCAATCGAACGCAGAGATAGCTGGTTCTCCCCGAAATGCATTGAGGTGCAGCGTCTGGAATTGTTTAATGGGGGTAGAGCACTGAATGGGCTAGGGGTCTTACCCGATTACCGAACCCAACCAAACTCCGAATACCATTAAATTGAGCCAGGCAGTGAGACGGCGAGTGATAAGATCCGTCGTCAAAAGGGAAACAACCCAGATCGACAGCTAAGGGCCCTAAACGATGACTAAGTGTGAAACGATGTGAGATCGCGTAAACAGCCAGGAGGTTGGCTTGGAAGCAGCCACCCTTTAAAAAGTGCGTAACAGCTTACTGGCCGAATGTGATCTTGCGCGGATAATGTAAGGGGGCTAAAGTCATCTCCCGAAGCTTCGGGATCATCGTAAGATGATCGGTAGGGGAGCGTTGAGTGTGCTGTGAAGCTATAGCGGAAGCAATGGTGGAGCGCACGCAAGTGAGAATGCAGGCATGAGTAGTGATAAGAAAGGTGAGAATCCTTTCCGCCGAAAATCTAAGGTTTCTCCGGCTATGTTCGTCAGACGGAGGTTAGGCGGTCCCTAAGGTGAGGCCAGAAGGCGTAGCCGATGGACATCCAGTAGACATTCTGGACCCAGTTATATGAGCCAAGGGAGGACGTTTCTCAAGATCTGATCCCGCACTGTTGGTAGTTGCGGGCTAGGCCGAAACTCTAGATCCTGTTAAGGGATCTTTTCAGAAGAGCGGGGCCGGGGAAGGAAGCCCTTCGGGGTAACCGAACTCAGATTGCGAGGGGCCTAGAAAAGTCCCGTAGCATTAATTGTATAGCTGACCGTACTGCAAACCGACACAGGTAGATGAGTCGAGGAGACTCAGGCGTTCGAGAGAACTCTCGTTAAGGAACTAGGCAAACGAGCCCCGTACGTTCGCAATAAGGGGCGCCCCGCAAGGGGCCGCAGCGAAGCATCCATGGCGACTGTTTACCAAAAACACAGGTCTCTGCTAAGGCGAAAGCCGAAGTATAGGGGCTGACACCTGCCCAATGCTCGTAGGTTAACAGGAGATGTTAGGGAAACCGAAGCATTGAATCGAAGCCCGAGTGAATGGCGGCCGTAACTCTAACGGTCCTAAGGTAGCGAAATTCCTTGTCGGCTAAATACCGACCCGCATGAAAGGTGTAACGACTATGGAACTGTCTCAACGAGAAGCTCGATGAAACTGTAGTGCCCGTGAAGATGCGGGCTATGCGCAGTAGGACGGAAAGACCCCGTGGAGCTTTACTACACCTTGACATTGTAGATTGGATGTAGATGTAGAGCGTAGGTGGGAGCTTCGGCGCCAATGGAACACCACCCTTTTGCATCTGGTTTACTAACCTGACCCGTTATCCGGGTTGGAGACATTGTCAGGCGGGTAGTTTGACTGGGGCGGTCGCCTCCGAAAAGGTAACGGAGGCGCCTAAAGATCCACTCAGGCTGGTTGGAAATCAGCCGTTGAGCGTATTGGTATAGAGTGGGTTTGACTGTGAGACAGACAAGTCGAGCAGGGACGAAAGTCGAGCAAAGTGACCCTCTGGTTGTGCGTGGGCACGCCAGGGTTCAACGGATATAAGCTACCCCGGGGATAACAGGCTGATCTTGCCCGAGCGCTCACAGCGACGGCATGGTTTGGCACCTCGATGTCGGCTCGTCGCATCCTGGGGCTGTACAAGGTCCCAAGGGTTCCGGAGTTCACGGATTAAAGCGGCACGCGAGCTGGGTTCAGAACGGCGTGAGCCAGTTCGGTCCCTATCCACTGCGCACGTAAGAAATTTGAGAGGAGTCGCCCTTAGTACGAGAGGACCGGGGTGAACCGACCTCTGGTGTACCAGTTGTTCCGCCAGGAGCATACGCTGGGTAGCCACGTCGGGAAGGGATAAGCGCTGAAAGCATCTAAGCGCCAAGCCCACCTCAAGATTAGATTTCTCATATTTAGTAAGGACACTTGAAGACTACGAGTTTGATAGGTCAGAGCTGTGAGCACAGTAATGTGTTAAGGTGACTGATACTAATTGTCCGAGGGCTTATACTTGCAGCCCTTACAAAGTCGCTTGAATGCGCTTCTCTACGATGTGCGGCTCTCAAAGGGCTTCGACCCTCTGAGATTTCCGGGTGGCCATAGAGCGGAGGACACACCTGTTCCCATTCCGAACACAGCAGTTAAGCTCCGCATCGGCTGAGGTAGTTGCACCGCAGGGTGCCGCGAGAAAGGCGCGTTGCCCGGTAAAAATTTGAAAAAGCTCCCGAAAGGGGGCTTTTTTGTTTTGAGGCCTTTGCCCTTTCGGTTGCGGCGCGGTAGTTGGGTTTTGCGCTTTGCACAGGCGGGACGCCTTTGCCCCCCAAAATTGTTGCCCCTTTACTTCGCCCTTGTACGTTTTCTACTTCTATTCGATAAACGAGAAAGTTGCTATACTGCCGCTATGCAGTCTAGCTTCAAAGATAAATTTCTTTGTTCGATCTTTGGAAGGGTTTATTTGTACGGGGTAGCAGTGGTTGGATCGCTGTCTCTGTGTCTATACCTAAGCCTCGTTATTTCCATTGTTTTGAGTCTGATTTGGGTGTTATTCGTACCCCTGAAGCGGTGGTTGGGCAACATTCCGTGGGGTAACGGAAAGTTGGGAGACCATTCTCTCTTAATGGTTCCCCTCGACGTCGTCGGAACGATCTCGATTTGGCTGTTGGCCTTTGTCATTGTCGTTGCAGTCATCGACAAGAAGAAAGAGTCGATGGCTGAGGAGGGATTGAAAGAGCGAGCCAGAGTGAAGGCGGAAAAACAGAATGGAGAATCCAAGGCAGCGGTGGCTTCGAAAGGCTCGACGGCTTTAGCGAGCACAGTCGAAGTTGGCGCGAAGAGGCGAATTATTCTCTGCATCGACGGGACGAACGACTTTGCCGCGACCCTCCCAACGCACGTCTATCGATTCTATTCGAACCTGAAATCTAACGACGACCAATTGGTGTACTACGATGGCGGTGTCGGGTCGCTGAAGGATACGACGGCGCTTTCTTCTTTCGGCCAGGAATTTGGTACGGCTTGGGACTTGGCTTTTGGCACGTCTTTGCGGCGGAACGTGTTGAGCGCCTACGAGTTCTTGATGGAGAACTATCGCGGCGACGATAAGGACGAAATTTACCTATTTGGGTTTAGTCGCGGGGCGTACGCCTGTCGAGTCTTGGCGGGAATGCTCAAGGCGTTTGGCATTTTGCCCAAAGGACACGAGAACCTTGCGCCTTTCGTTTGGCAGTCTTATTGCGAGCTGTCTCAGGGTGGTGGCTACGATGCGGTGTGGCTCATGAAGTGCAGTATGCACATCCACCAAGTGCAGATTGCCTACTTGGGCGCGTGGGATACGGTGAGCTCGGTTGGCATCATTCGACAACGGACCTTTCGGTACACGCGATCCTTACCGAATGTGGCGGAAGGGCGGCATGCGGTTTCGATCGATGAACACCGGAATATGTTCCCTGAGAATCCGATCGATCCGGATTCGAAAGTCCAGGAAGTGTGGTTTGCGGGCAACCACCGAGGAGTTGGGGGCGGCGATAAGGCTTCTGTCGAGCTATCTCTGATTGCCTACAACTGGGTGACAGAAGGCGTGAAAGGGAAGCTCGAATTCTACGAGAACCATTGTAATTTTAAGCCACCGGTCCCATCGGAAGCATCGGTGAAGGAAAAGCCCATGAACGACTATGGGGTGGTTGCCCAATACATTTTTCTGGCCGGGTTCGTTCCGCAGAGGATCTTTACCGACTTTTGCGGGTGCATGGGGAACCGGTGGCATTGGTTTCGGCTATGGCACGTGCGGAAGCCGGAGAACGCCAATATTCACGAGTCGGTGGTCGACCGGATCAAAGTGCATAAGGGGGCGTACTTCCCGAACGCGGTCTTTTCGGGGAATGCGAGCAATTTCCAACCGAAGAATGGCAACAAAGTTGTGCCTTAGCGGGCGGACTTTTCGGTAAATTCATGGGCATGGTCGCACTTGCCCTCTCGCTTTGGCTTCAACAGTCCAAGGAGCCGCCGTTCTATCAGGACATTCAGAAGTTCGTGGCGGCGGACCGAAAGAATCCTCCCGCGAAAGGGCAGATTCTGTTTGTGGGCAGTTCGTCGTTCACGAAGTGGACCGACGTGCAGACCTATTTTCCGAAGCATAAGATTCTGAATCGCGGCTTCGGAGGATCGACTTTGCTGGACGTGATTCGGTATCAAGACCAGATCATCTATCCTTACAAGCCGAGCGAGGTCGTGATCTACTGCGGCGAAAATGACGTCGCGGCGGGCGACAAGCCGGACGCTTACGTGGTGTACGATCGGTTCAAGACCTTGTACCAGGGCATTCGAAAGCATATGCCACGCACTCCGGTGGTGTTTGTTTCGCTCAAGCCGAGCCCGAGCCGGTGGGCGCTTCGGTGGAAGATGATTTCGGTGAACGGGTGGATTCGGGAGCAGGCGATGTCCGATCCGGGCTTGACGTTCGTGGACGTGTGGGAGGCGATGCTGGATGCCGACCGTCGGCCGAAAACGGACATCTTTTTGGAAGACAACTTGCACATGAACGCCAAGGGCTACAAGATTTGGCAGAAGCTGATCGAGCCGACGCTTTTGTTGGGGAAATCTTAGGTTCATTGCAACCTAGCGCGTTTCGGGTCCGAACTACTATAATGATCGAACATGAATCCTGAGCAGCCACCGTCGTCTGGATACTCGCAGTACCCCCGCGACCCAGGAATGGGTCCGTACGCACCATTTCAAGGAGACAAGATTTACGTCTTTGCCGATGTAGCGCTTTTTGTGCTTGGGCTCATCATGACGTTCGTCTTTATGCCCGCCTTGACGCAGGCAAGCCTGGAGAATGCGCGGGCGCAAGGCGGGCCGCAAGCCGACCCAGCGCAGATTCAGACCTTCATGATGATTGCGATGGGATGTGGCTTCGTGGTCTGCATTCCGATTACGATCCTCATTTGGGCTAACATTTGGAAAGGGAAGAAGTGGGCCTTTATTGTTGCTCTCATTCTTGCCGCGCTTGGGATCCTCGGAAATATTCGAAATATGGTGGGGCCAGCGATGATGCTTGGGTTGTTTGGCATGGCCACAAGTGTCGCAAGGTTGGTCTATTGCACGCTCCGTGCGGCGAATAAGCTTGGTCCGCCGACCACTTAGACTCTCATATTTCCCGAGCCAACAATTGGCAACTACGGCGGTGGGTGAAGCTCGAACGGCTTCACCCACTTTTCGTGTAATCTCCGCCTATGATCCTCAGTGTTGAGCAGATTCGTTCCTTTCATCTGAATGGCTTCCTTACCATTCCCCAGCCCCTGTCGAGCGATGAGGAGTTGGCTTGGATGCGCGATGTTTATGATCGGATGTTTCAGCAACGTGGCGGTTGGGATTCGGGTGACCAATTCGACCTTGCCGGTACCGATGAAAAGGGGAAGGCTGAGTCCTTGCCGCAGATGTTAAATCCGGCAAAATACGCCCCAGAATTGACGGAGGGAAAGTACCTGGCCGTCGTCGACGAGATTGTGAAAGAACTCTTGGGCGAGGACGCGCAAGTTGGAATTGCCCACGCGATCTTCAAGCCAAGCGGGCACGGCGCTTCGACTCCGTGGCATCAAGACGAAGCCTATTGGGATCCTGGTTTTCAGTACAAATCGATTTCGGTGTGGATGCCGCTCCAGGAAGCAACGATTGAAAATGGTTGCCTCTGGTTCGTACCTGGTAGTCACGAGTGGGAAGTCCTGCCCCATCAGAGCATCGGGGGAGATGTGCGGGTCCACGGACTGGAGATGATGGATACATCGGTGTGCAGTGGCGCGGTTGCCTGTCCTTTGCCACCCGGGGGAGTGACGATTCATCGAAACCGTACGGCCCACTATGCGGGCCCAAATACGTCGGATATCCCGCGGCGGGCGCTGATCATGATGGGCGGATTGGAGCAAAAACCATATCCGGGTGAACGGAGCTTTCCTTGGAATGACGTCAAGCAAACGGCGCGGGCGGAAAGGGCGGCCGTTGTTACGGGACCGTAGCTGGTCGAGCTTAAATTCGGAACCCGCCGCCTGACCTCATTTTGTCAATTTCTTGCTGGCTGGATTTCATTGTTTCATCCCACGTCATGAACTTCT
This sequence comes from Armatimonadota bacterium, assembly GCA_016125185.1. Classification (NCBI taxonomy): domain Bacteria; kingdom Bacillati; phylum Armatimonadota; species Armatimonadota bacterium. The sequence continues at coordinate 572,747 of WGMG01000006.1, forward strand.
TGGACTCAGGTTCAACACTTCCGGTAATGCCCATCTTTTTGAACTTGGGAACCCAACTGAGAACAAGCTTGTGCGAGGCAATGGCTCGGTTCAGGGTGCCTTTTTCTGATCGAACCATGTTGTGTGACGCCCAAAAGGCGAGGTCTGCAAATCCGGTCGTCGCCTTATATCCCGTGCTGAACTTTGCCACTACCGGTTCAAAAATGTAGGTGCGATTATTGAGCACCTCCATATCAGCCCCACCCGTTTCTCGAAATTTATAGGTGAGCGGGCACTTGGGATCCAGAATTCCGATCTTGTTTCCTTGTTGGTCATAGACACCCAGATTGGGCAAACTAGGCTTGGTTACAAGAAGCAGGAAATCTGAACAAGCCTTTGCTGTGACTCCCCTAATCTCATTTGGAGAGAGGACGGAGTACAGTTTCGCACCGTCTGAATTTGCAATTGCCTGACTAAACGCGGCCTTTGCCTGAGCTTGAGTCAGCTGGCCTTGGGGGCTCAATGCGATTAGTGAGGCGAAGAACAGCATAGGAACAGTGTAATGTATTTTCCTAAGGAGTCGAACCGTCTTTTGAGACCCGCCAAATCCTCCCGCCCCAATCGTCGGCGATGAGAAGACTGCCATCGTGCAAGAATGCCATTCCTGCCGGTCGGCCGTAGATGTCCTTGTTGGAGCCATCTGGGAGCCAGCCGGTGATGAAGGGTTCCCAGCGGCCGGTCGGGTGACCTTTTTCGTCGAAGATAAGGCGGATGACTTCGTAGCCGTTGAGGTGGCTTCGATTTTGGGTGCCGTGGAGGGTGACGAGGGCGTCGCCCTTCCACGCTGAGAACATGGGGGACTCGATGAATTGAATGTCGATCGGGCTGACGTGAGCGGGTAGTTCAAAATCCGGGCGGCGAACCTTCATACCTTTGGGAGGGGCGGTTTTGATCCGGTGGTCGCGATGGTAGCCGAAGTAGTAGTACGGCCAGCCGTAGTCATCGCCCATCGAGATCGAGGTGGTGAAGTCGGGCGGGAGGTCGTCGCCGAGGTAATCGCGCTCGATAACGTTGGCGTAAAGCTGATGGTTCTTGGGCTCGAACGCGAGTCCGACCGGATTGCGCATTCCCCTGGCGACGAGGGTTTTGTCACCGACGACTTTGCCGGTTGAATCGAGGTTGTAGCGTTCGATGACGGCGCGGCGCTCACCTTCGACGGCGACGTTTTCCTCGCTCCCGATGGTGAGGTAGAGCTGGTTGGCGGGCTCGTCGAGGAGGATATTGCGGGTCCAATGGTTGCGATAGCCGTCCTGGGGAATGCCGTCGAGGATGGTTTCCGCGTCGGCAGTTGGTTGACGCTGACCGGATTGGTAGGGCCAGCGCACGATGGAGCCGGTGTTGGCGACGTAGAGCGAGCCATAGGCGAACTGGATTCCGAACGGCATGAAGAGCTTATCGCTCCAAAGCTGGCGACCATCGGCTTTGCCGTCGTGATCCGAATCCCAGAGAACTTGGACTTGGTGCGGGAGGTGCGGGTCTTTGACCTCGATTCGGGTTTGGACGACGAAAACGTCGTCGTTCGGGGCGACGGCGATCTTGCGAATCGCCTTCAGGTTATCTGCGAAGAGGTTGACCTTGTAGCCTGGTGGGACCTTGAGGAATGGCTTGGAAAAGGGGACGATTTTGGGGACGAGGATGACGCTTTTGGACGGGGCCGGAAGGTCCCGGTGGTAGAGCAAGAAGAGGAGTCCTAGTATCATTGATCACCCCCATCCCAACCCTTCCCCCTTTAGCTCCTGGGAGCGAAAAGGGGAAGGGCCGGACCTGCCCTAGAAAATGTTGAGACCGGCTTTGTTCCAGTCGTCGAGGAAGCGGGTGAGGCCGGAGTCGGTCATCGGGTGCTTGAAGAGCATCTTCATGGTCGAGAATGGCATGGTGGAGACGTGGGCACCGGCGCGGATGGCTTCGAGGACGTGGAGCGGGTGTCGGACCGAGGCGACGAGGACTTCGGAGTCGAAGCCGTAGTTGTTGACCATGTCAACGGTGTCGCGAACGGCGTCCATTCCGTCGGCGCCGAGGTCGTCGATGCGGCCCACGAAGTTGGAAATGTAAGTTGCGCCGGCCTTGGCGGCCATGAGGGCCTGGCTGACGGAGAAGACGAGGGTGACGTTGGTGCGGATGCCTTTGTCGGCAAGGGTGGTGACCAATTTGACGCCCGGCTCGATGAGGGGAACCTTGACGACGATCTGCTCGTGCCAACTCGAAATTTCGAGGGCTTCTTTCAGCATGTCGTCGTAGTTGGTGGCGACGACCTCGGCTGAGATGGCACCGCCGGGGACGAGTTCGCAAATCTTGAGAACGGTTTCTTTGAAGCCTTTTCCGGTCTTGGCGATGAGGGTGGGGTTGGTAGTTACGCCATCGAGAATGCCCCATTCCGCGGCTTGGCGGACTTCTTCGATATCACCGGTGTCGACAAAGAGTTTCACGCTCTCTAGTGTATCTCAGCGGTGGCCGAGTTAGCAGAGTTGGCAGAGTTGGCAGTTTGCAGTCGGCAGTTGGCAGAGGGAGGTTGAGGTTGCAGTTTCCAGGTTAGCTTTTGTTGTGAAGAGAAAGAGGGCTGGTACGATTGAGCGCATGGGGCAGAATAGCTTTCAGGATTTGATCGTCTGGAACAAAGCTATGGATTTGGTTCCCAGGGTCTACGATTTGGTAGACCTTCTTCCGGCCAGTGAGAAGTATGGGATTGTCTCTCAGCTTTGCCGTGCAGTCGTCTCGATTCCCTGTAATATTGCTGAAGGACATGGCCGACGCACGAATGGCGACTTCGCACGGTTTCTTACGATTGCGCTCGGTTCTTGTCGGGAGGTGCAGACTCTCATTCTTATTTGCCAGAGGTTGAATTATGTTGGGACGGAGGATTCTGTTTTGAAGCAGTGCGAAGAGGTAGCCAAGATGCTGACGTCCTTAATGAAGAAAGTCAAGGAGTCCTAGTTTTGTTCTTCTGCCGACTGCCAACCGCCGACTGCTAACTCTGATGCCCTATTTCGACACGATTGTTGCCCCGATAACGGCCCCAGGTGGGGCGGTGGGGATTGTGCGTTTGTCGGGGCCGGGGGCGTGGGGGATTGCTTCGGAGGCGTTTTCGAATTTTCCCGCCGAGCCGGAAAGTCATCGGGCGTATTACGGGACGTTTGAGAACGGAGACGACGGGTTGCTTTTGCTTTTTGCCGAGGGGAAAAGCTACACCGGCGAGGAGGCGGCCGAGTTTCAGATGCACGGCTCCTCGGTCTCGATGACGACGCTGGTGGATGAGCTGATCGAGCTTGGGGCGCGGATGGCGCGGCCGGGCGAGTTTACCGAGCGGGCGTTCATGAACGGACGGTTGGACCTGAGCCAGGCGGAGGCGGTGGACGACACGGTTCGGGCCTCGACGAGGAAGCAGTTGGCGAGTGCGAACGCCTCGCGGATTGGGGCGCTTCGGGAGGAAGTTTCGGCCATCGAGACGAAGATCATCTCGCAGTTGGCAGGGGTCGAGGCGAGCGTCGATTTTAGCGAAGAGATCGGGGATATCGATCCGGCGATTGCGGTTTCGGCCCTGACCGAGTGTCGCGAGAAGTTGGAGTCGCTCGTGAGTCGAGGAATCCGGGGGCGGCTGGTTCGCGAAGGGATTCGGGTTGCGATCGTGGGTCCGCCAAATGCGGGGAAGTCGTCGATGTTGAACGCGTTGCTGGGGATGCAACGGGCGATCGTGACGCCGATCGCGGGGACGACGCGGGACTACGTCGAGGAGGCGTGCGAGGTCGGAGGGATGAAGTGCGTGCTGATCGACACGGCGGGCTTGCGGGAGTCGGATGAGGTGATCGAGTCGATGGGGATCCAGCGAAGCCGCGAGTTGGCGGCGGACGCGGACCTGGTTTGGTATGTGGTGGATACGACGGTCGGTTTGACGCCCGAGGACGAGAGCGAGATCGACGGGTTTGAGGCGCCAGTTTGGCTGATTCGAAACAAGGTTGACCTCGATAGCCAAGAATCGGAGCCGGGCGGGCAGACGTTCTATCTGTCGGCTACGGCTGGAGTGGGGCTGGACTCCTTGGCGCAGGCGGTGGGTCGTTTTGGGGTCGATGTGTCGGGTGCGATTCCGAATCGGCGTCATATGGGGCACTTGGAGAGCGCTTCGGAGTCGATTCGGTTTGCGATCGAGGGATTTCAGGCCGAGCATCCCAGCGACTTGGTGGTGACGCACCTGCGGGTGGCGTTGTTTGAACTAGGATTGGTGACGGGCTCGACGGCGTCGCAGGACTTGTTGGATCGAATCTTTAGCGAGTTCTGTATAGGGAAATAGAGGCGTAGAATGAACCAAAATGGCCCAAAATATTGAGCCTAGTGAAACGATTTGAGTTAATGAACGTATAATGACTTGATAGTATTAGACTCATATGCGATTTGATAAGTTAACCCTCAAAGCCCAAGATGCCTTCCAGTCCGCCCAAACGGTGGCGGAGAAGATGCAACACCAGACCATCGATGCCGAGCACCTGATGCTCGCTCTGCTGTGGCAGGAAGGCGGATTGACGAAGCCGATTCTTCAGAAGCTGAGCATCGATGTTCCGCAGTTTACGAAGGAAGTGGAGGAGAATGTCGGCCAGCAGGCGAAGGTTGCCGGAGCGGCGAGCTACGGCAGTTCGATTTCCAGTCGCCTTCAGACGCTTTTCCAGAATGCCTTTTCGGAAGCAGAGGCGCTGAAGGATGAGTACGTCAGCACCGAGCACTTTTTGCTGGCGCTGGCGGGTGACTCGGGCTGGCTCGGTAAGAACCTGCGAGCGGCGGGGGCGACGAAAGAGAACATTTTGGCCGCGATCACCGACCTGCGGGGCGGCAAGCGCGTGACCGATCCAGGTTCGGAAGACACCTACCAGGCGTTGGAGAAGTACGGCGTCGACCTGACGGCGAAGGCGCGAGCGGGCAAGCTCGACCCGGTGATTGGGCGCGACGAAGAGATTCGGCGCGTGATCCACGTTTTGAGCCGGCGAACCAAGAATAACCCGGTTCTCATCGGTGAGCCGGGCGTGGGTAAGACGGCAGTAGTGGAAGGTCTGGCCCAGCGAATTGTGGCGGGCGACGTGCCAGAGTCTTTGCGCGATAAGTCCGTGATCACGCTCGATTTGGGCGCGATGGTGGCGGGCTCGAAGTTTCGCGGCGAGTTTGAAGAACGCTTGAAGTCGCTTTTGGACGACGTGAAGAAGTCCGATGGCCGCATTATCCTTTTCATCGACGAAATGCACACCTTGATCGGCGCGGGACGCGCGGAAGGAAGCATGGACGCGGCTCAGCTTTTGAAGCCGATGTTGGCGCGCGGAGAACTGCGATGTGTGGGCGCGACGACGCTGAACGAATACCGGCAGTACATCGAGAAGGACAAGGCGCTGGAGCGGCGGTTCCAGATGGTGCTGGTCGACGAGCCATCGGTCGAGGAGACAATTTCGATCCTGCGCGGCCTCAAGGAGCGGTACGAGGTGCACCATGGCGTGCGCATCACGGACTCGGCTTTGGTGGCGGCGGCGACACTTTCGAATCGGTACATCACCGAGCGGTTTTTGCCGGACAAGGCGATCGACTTGATCGATGAAGCGGCGTCGAAGCTGAAGATCGAGATCGACTCGGTGCCAGCCGAAATCGACGAAGTCGAGCGGCAGATCACGCAATATCAGATCGACCGCGAGGCACTACGCAAGGAAGAAGACGAAGCATCGATGGAGCGGCTTGAATTTGCCGAAAAACGGATTGCGGAACTGACGGAGCAGGCGACGGGCCTGCGGGCGGTTTGGCAGAAGGAAAAGGATCAGATCGAGGTGGTTCGAGAGGCGAAAGCCGAGCTTGAAAAGCTGAAGCAGGAGCTTGAAACGGCCACGAAGAACGACGACTACGCCCGGGCGGGCGAAATTCAGCATGGTCTGATTCCCAAGGTCCAGACGCGCATCAGCGAGGCTTCGGAGGCTTTGCAAGCCGTGCAATCCGAGGGCAAGATGCTGAAGGAAGAGGTCGAGAGCGAGGATGTCGCAGAGATCGTGAGCAAGTGGACGGGTGTGCCGGTTAGCCGCCTGCTTCAGGGCGAGATGCAGAAGCTTTTGAGCCTGGAGGAACAGCTTGAGAAGCGAGTCGTGGGTCAGCACGAGGCGCTGATTGCGGTTTCGGACGCGGTTCGTCGCAGTCGAAGCGGGCTCTCGGACCCGAATCGGCCAATTGGTTCGTTCATGTTTCTTGGTCCGACCGGCGTGGGCAAGACGGAGACGGCGAAGGCGCTGGCCGAACTACTGTTCAACGACGAAAAGGCGCTGTTGCGGATCGACATGAGCGAGTATGGCGAGAAGCACTCGGTCTCGCGTCTGATCGGTGCGCCTCCGGGATACGTTGGGTACGACGAGGGCGGCCAGTTGACCGAAGTCGTGCGGCGACGACCTTACTCGGTGATCCTGCTGGACGAGGTCGAGAAGGCACACCCCGAGGTGTTCAATGTATTGCTCCAGGTCTTGGACGACGGGCGTCTGACAGACGGTCAGGGGCGAACGGTCGACTTCAAGAATACGGTGATCATCATGACGAGCAACCTGGGGTCGCAGTACTACGGCGACCCGGTGAACGAGACCGACTTCGACGAGACGAAGCGCAAGGTCTTGGAAGAGGTGAAGCTGTACTTCCGGCCCGAGTTTGTGAACCGGCTGGACGAACTGATCGTGTTCCGCTCGTTGGGCATCAATCAGATCAAGGGCATCGTGGCGATCCAGCTTGAGGGCTTGCGCAAGCGACTGGCCGAGCGGCGCATGGACCTGGAGATCACGGACGAGGCGATGAGCCATCTGGCGAGCCGTGGGTTTGACCCGGTGTATGGGGCGCGGCCGCTGAAGCGGGCGATCCAGAACGAGTTGATCAATCCGTTGGCGCAATTGGTGCTGAAGGGTGAGTTGCGGGACAATCAGCGGATCGAAGTGGATTTTGCCGATGGCGGGTTCACGTTCGAGACTCGGGATAAAGTGGCATAAGGCCGTGGGGCGATAGTGCGGTCAGGGCCAATCTGCATTGTGTCTCTGCGGACAACTTGGTGGGCAGGATGCCCACCGTCCTAGGATGCCGACCTCTCTTGATCTGGTTTCTTTGAGGCTTTTCCTTACAAGAGGTCGGGTTTGGCTGAATCACTGGTAACTCCCAGCGACTATGTCGTAGGCGTCGTTACCAGTGCCACCCCGGTTGGACCCCTTCAGGTCATTTCGCTTTGGTGCTCATTGATCTTGATTGGCCAGACGGGCTGTGCGACACTATAATTTGATAGGGACTATTTTCTGCGAGCGAGACGCTCGCAACTCTCAGTGGGCCTAACTCGTTTGTTCTGCTTTCTCTGTGGATTTTCCTCTCTCGTCGTTCCGCGCAGGATCTTGCGGAACGACACTCTCTCCTAATTTCCTTCGGAGAATTCGGAGAAAGGTTATGGGGCTTTTCCTTAAGGAAGGTTGGGTTCGAATGAATCACTGGTAACTCCCAGCGACGGCGTCGCAGGCGTCGTTACCAGTGCCACCCGGGTTTTTGTTCGGCAAAACATGATCTTGGTACCAATCCCCCGGTTCGCGCGTGCCTTGCTCACCGACCCCTTCGCCAAGGGGTACCTCCCTTTGTAGCTATCGATATAGATTTGGCGCTCTTGTAATAGCCTAGCGAACAGAGAATTATTTGAGGTGAAAGTCGTAGAATTGACCTATGACTAAGTTCCTCAGTTTTCTGAGTTTGTCGGTGTTGGTTCTCGCTGGATGCAGCGGCGATAGTTCGAGCAGCAATAGTTCGGCGGGCGGCAATTCGGCGACGAGTTCAGCGGATTCGGGAACGAAGGGAGGAACCTTCAAGGTTGCGCTTTTGACTCCGGGACCGGTGAATGATTCGGGCTGGTGCGCGCTGGCTTACGACGGTCTGCAGGGCATCAAGGAGGACATGGGGGCCGAGGTATCGAATCAGGTCGCGGTCGGCAACGACATCAAAGAAGCCATGCGGACCTACGCGCAGAAGGGCTACAACCTGGTGTTCGGGCACGGATTTGAGTACAACGAGCCGGGCGTACAGGTGGCGAAAGACTTTCCCGACACGGTTTTTGTTTCGTCCTCGGGCAGTCTGACGGCGAAGAACGCGGGCGCGATTCGATTTTATTTGGAGCAGTCCTTCTACCTGGCGGGTGTGCTGGCAGGCAAGGCGACGAAGACGAACGTGGTGGGCATGGTCGGCGGGCCGCAGGTGCCGTCGATCGAATCGACGTTCCACGCGTTTAAGGCCGGTGCGGAGTCGGTCAATCCCAACATCAAAGTTTTGGAGGCCTTCACGGGAGAAAACAACGATGTCGCGAAGGCCAAGCAAGCGGCGGAGCAGATGATCGGCCAGAAGGCGGACTTCCTTATTCATCAGGCGAACGGTGGCGCCCAGGGCGTCTTCAACGCCTGCAAAGAGGGGCACATTTGGGCTTTTGGGGCGAACATGAACCAGAACGACAACGATAGCGGCGTCGTGATCGGTTCGGCCGCCATCATCGCCCGCCCGGCTTTTCTGGAAGTTGCCAAACTCGTCAAGGAAGGGAAGTTTGACGGTTCGACCATTCAACTCGATATGCAAAAGGGTGCGATCGACTTTGTCTACAACGATAAGCTGAAGTCACAGTTGCCAGCGGACGCGATCGCCAAGGTCGACGAAGTCAAGAAGGATATTTTGTCCGGCAAGTTTGTGGTTCCCAAGGACAAGTTTTAACCTCGAATGGAGTCGGGTCGGGCCACGCTTTCGGTTAGCGGCGTCTCCAAGCGATTCGGTTCCTTGGAGGCGCTGAAGCCCCTCTCCGTCGACTTTCTGCCGGGCGAAGTTCACGCCGTCGTGGGCGAGAACGGAGCGGGCAAATCCACGCTGATGAACGTGCTTGGCGGCTTTTTGTCGCCGACGACGGGCTCCGTTTCGCTTGGGGGCGTCGAGCTTGCCAAGGGCGACCCCAAGCGGGCGCGAGCGATGGGGATCGAAATGGTCCATCAGCACTTCAAGCTGGTCCCGGCGTTTACGATTCGCGAAAACCTGCTCCTGAGCCAGTACGGCATTCGGCAACGTGACATCGTCGAGATTGAGCGGCGAGCCAAAGCGTTTGGCTGGGAGATTCCCTGGGAGTCGCGAGTGCAGGATGTGTCGGTGGGCATTCAACAGCGGGTCGAAATTCTCAAGTGCGTGGCGACCCAGCCTCGGGTGATGATCTTCGATGAGCCGACGGCGGTGCTGTCGGAGCGCGAGGTGGCAGAGCTGATTTCCTTCATGCGCGGGCTAGCGCGAGAAGGGAAGGTCGTGATCCTGATCGCGCATAAGATCGAGGAGGTTTTGTCGGCGTCGGATCGCATCACGGTTCTTCGACGAGGCGAGCACATTGGGACTCTGCCCTGTAGCGAGGCGGAACCAGCGCGACTGGTCGAGATGATGGTGGGCGAGATGATGCCGTCGTCGGGTGGCCTTGTCGGGGCATCGATTGGCGGCAAGGCTTTTGAAATTTCTGGTGTCTTGGACGGAATATCGCTTTCGATTGGAGCCGGGCAAATCGTGGGGATCGGTGGTGTGGATGGGAACGGCCAGGTCGAACTCGCGGAGACATTGGCGGGCGTTCGGCGGTTGACGCATGGTTCGCTCCGCTTCGAGGGCGAGTCGCTGAACTTCGGAAAGACTTATGTCGGTTACGTACCGCAGGACCGGCAGTCCGACGGGCTGGCGGTCGACCTGAATCTGATGGAGAACATGGCGGTCGCGGGGCTGACCAACGGGGAGAAATTTTCGGCTACGCAGCAAGCGGAACGGGCAGTGCGGTTGATCGACGAGTTCTCGATCAAGGCCAAGTCGGGGTTGGATAAAGCGAGGCAACTGTCGGGTGGGAACCAGCAGAAGGTGATTTTGGCGCGGGTGCTGGACCAACGGCCGCGGATTTTGGTGGTGGTCAACCCGACGCGGGGGTTGGACGTGAAGGCATCGGCGTTCGTGCACGCGAGACTGCGTGAGGCGGCGAGCGCGGGAGCTTGCGTGGTGGTGTTTACGACGGATAGAGATGAGCTTTTTGCGATCTCGGATGTACAGTGGTTTATGTCGCGTGGGCGACTGTTTGCTAGCGAGGGGGAGGCTTTGGCCTAGTGAAGCAGTTCGCGCTGACGGTCCTGTTTTTGGTCGGCGTGCTGGTGCTGAGTTTTTTGGTGTTCGGGGTTCCGCTGGGCGAAGGGGCGAAACTGCTGGCGGAAGGGGCGTTTGGCGACAAAGTCGCGGTGTCACAGTCGGTGGTGCGAGCGACGCCGGTGCTGTTGACGGCGATCGGGATTACCGTGGCGTGGCGGGCAGGAGCTTTTAACATTGGCGGCGAGGGACAGCTTCTGATTGGGGCTTTGTTTGCGGCGACGGTGGGGAAGGCGATTTTGAATTCGGGGCTCGGGTTTCTTGGGTGCCTATTGATGCTTTTGGCGGCGGCGATTGGAGGGGCAGTTTGGTCGGGATTGGCGGCGGTTTTGTACCTAAAGCGGGGCGTGGATTTGGTGATCAGCACGATCCTGCTGAACTTCATCGGCGACAAGCTTTTGCTGTACTTCATCGAGGGACCGATTCGGAAAGCGGGGCAGACGGCGCCGCTGACGGACCAGATTCCGGACGCGATGATGCTTCCGAAGTTTTCGCGGCAGAGCGATCTGCACTTGGGGATCTTCTTTGCGCTCATGGTGGCGCTGGCGGTGGGCTACTGGATGTTTCGAACGAAGTCGGGGTACTTCGCGAGGATTGTCGGGGCGAACCCGAGGTTTGCGCGGGTGAACCGGATCGACGCGGATCGGGTGAAGTTTCGGGCGATGATTTTGAGCGGGGCGATTTGCGGGTTGGCGGGTGGCATTCAGTTTTTGGGAATCAACGGTCAGTTGGCGAGTTCGTTTTCGCAGCAGTACGGATTTTTGGGGATTCCCGTGGCGTTGGTGGGGGCATTGAATCCGTTTGCGGTGATTCCGTCGGCGTTGTTTTTCGGGGGATTGTTTGCGGCGACGAGCAATTTGTCGCGCTTCGGGGGGATCGGGAATTATTTCGTTTATGTGATCCAGGCGGGGACGGTGATTGGGTTGCTGTTGTTTAGAGCTGTGAGCGAGCGTCGGATCGCGGCGAAGGGGGAGGCGGCGTGAGCGTCGGGAGCGGGAGAAGCGTGTTTGGCCAAGGTGTCAGCATTGACGGATTGACCACGAGTTTTTGCGGCGATAATCGCCGGGTCGCTTCCGCCTTTGCTAAAGCTCTGGCGGACGAGACGCTCCTTGGACTTTTGCGGTTGCGGGCCTATCCAGGGGGGATGAGGAATGAGTCTAGTTCAAGTACTGCGACTCCCTCGGTTCGCCCCGATTCACTTCGTTCATTTCCCTCGCAAGTTCGGCGGAGTGCAAAGCACTGGCTCACCGATCCCTCTCGCCAGAGGGATATCTTTCGCTCCCTTGGTCGCCACGATACTCTGGCTACCTTCTGTGACCCTCCGGGTCAAAAAGCGGAAAAGGTCGGGGGAGGGGCTTGAGATGATTTCGCTTTTCCAGGTTCTGAAGTATTCGGCGCCGGTGGCGTTTGGGGCCGTGGGCGAGTCGGCAGTTCAGCGGTCGGGAATCATCAATGTCGGATTGGAAGGCTTGATGTTGAGCGCGGCGTTTGCGGCGACGGTGGCCTCGGATAAGACAGGTAACCCTTGGATCGGGTTGGCGGCGGGAGTGGCGGTGGGCGTAGCGGTCGCTCTGTTCTTGGGCATCCTCACGATTCGCTATGCGTTGGACCAAATCGTGGTGGGGACAGCCATCAACCTTTTAGCCCTCGGAGTGTGTGGGACGCTATTTGAGAAGCAGGGGGCGACCGGCAAGCTGCTGAACCTGCCCGCGATTCCGCCTCTTTTCGGCAAGTTTGACGTGATCCTACTCCTCTTGATCGTGGCATCGGCGGGATTGGGGTACGTGCTGTACCGGACGCCATTCGGATTGAAGCTACGGGCGGTGGGCGAGTATCCGCCCGCGGCAGAGGCGGCAGGATTCTCGCCAGCGAAGATTCGGTATCAGGCGCTTGTTATTGGCGGGCTATTCGGCGGGCTAGGCGGGGCCTATTTGGTGTTGGGCGTGGCGCAGTCATTTGCGACGGAGATGGTGGCGGGGCGGGGATTCATCGCGATCGCCTTGGTGACGTTTGCTCGATGGCGCCCGTTCGGAATTCTGCTTTCGGCGATGCTACTGGGGTTCTTTGAGGCGTTGCAGTTCAGCCTGCAGTTGGACGGAAGCAATATTCCGCGGTCGCTTTTGTTGGCCTTGCCGTATGTTGCCACGCTTGTGATTCTGGTATTCGTAGGAAAGGGAACGCGCGCGCCGCAATCGCTTGGCACGGCGCTGGACGGAACGGACTCATGAAAGTCGCGATGACGAGAACGGTGAGCTTTAGTAGCGGGCATCGCTTTTGGTTCGCTCACCTGAGCGACGAGGAGAACCGGCGATTGTTTCCCGGCTGGGGCTCGCCCTACAACCACGGCCACAACTACCAGTTGGACGTGACGGTGGAAGGGATGGTGAACCGGGAAACGGGCATGGTTGTGAACATCAAGGACATCGACGCGATTCTGAAGAGTCGGATCGTGCCGGAGTTCGCGCAGAAGAGCATCAACGACGAGGTGCCGTATTTTGCGACGCATACGCCCTCGCTGGAGAACATGATGCCCTACCTTTGGCGAGAGATTTTGGAGGCGGGCCTGCCGCCCGAGGTGCAAATGACCTCGCTTCGGCTGGAGGAATTGCCCAATTTTTACGGAGAATACGACGGAATGAAGACGACGATCACACGGATCTATGAGTTTGCGGCAGCCCACCGGTTGCATGCGCCGGGGCTTTCGGATGAGCGCAATCGGGAGCTGTTTGGGAAGTGCAACAACGAGGCGGGGCACGGGCACAACTATGTGCTGGAAGTGACGGTGAGCGGCCAACTGGACGAGACTACGGGGATGATGTGTTCGATCATCGATGTGGACGCGGCGGTGGGCCGGGAAGTAGTGGATCGCTATGACCACAAAAACTTCAACTGCGACATTCCCGAATTTGAGGGCAAACCGACCACTTCGGAGTCGATCGCCGAGATGATTTTCTCCCGTTTGGACGGGCATATCCCGGCGACGCTGGAGCGGATTCGGCTGTGGGAAACGCCTCGGAGCGTTTTCGAAGTTTGTAAAAACTCTTAAAACGGTGAGCCGATTTCCTTGCTTCCCTCGTCAAATGAAGTAAGGCAATGGTAGCTACCGTAAGCAAGGTGGTAAGGACGGTTCCGCCCCAAATGTGGCGGGATACGATAATACGTTCGACGCAAACTCCGATTTTCGGAGAGCTCGGACGCGTGCGTGTCCGGGCTCTTCTTGCTTTAAGGGGTGCCATTTCCTTGGTTTTTAGAGAGAGGAAGGAAAATGGCGTTGCATGACGTTTTAGTACTAAACAGCAATTATGAGCCGCTGAATGTTTGCAACGTTCGGCGCGCAATCTCTTTGTTAGTTCTCGGGAAGGCCGATGTGATCGTACATCGGGACGAGCCGATTATTTCGGCGGGTGGAGAACTGGAGTCGCCAGCGGTTTTACGGATGAAATACCAAGTTAAGAGGCCTTTGCCGCAGTTGCGGCTGTCTCGTCATGCCGTACTTGCCCGCGACAACTATACATGTCAGTATTGCGGCGTGCGAGCGAAGGACATGACGATCGACCACGTGGTTCCGCGTTGGGTCGGCGGTCCGCACACGTGGGACAACTTGGTGGCTTGTTGCCGCCGATGCAACCTGAAGAAGGCGGATAAGACGCCTCAGCAGGCGAACATGACGCTGAAGCGGAAGCCTAGGCGGCCGAGCTTTGTGCCGTACCTGTCGCTACCGATCTACCTGAAGGCGCAGAGCCGGGACGAGTGGCGGGACTTTTTGCCCTACTTCCCAGAAGTTCAGGCCGTTTCGGTTGCCTAGTTGTGGGTACCCCCTAAAGGGGGTATCCTTAACCTGTTCCTGGGTTTAACTCCATGGATGGAACAGGACAATCAGGCATGAATTCTCTCGTTATTCGGGGTGGCCGAAAGCTTTCCGGCGAAATCGAAGTTTCTGGAAGCAAGAACATCGCCCTCGCAATTTTATCGTCCGTCGTGTTGGCCGAAGAGCCCGTGGTCTTGCGCAACGTTCCGCGCATCAGCGACACCGAAATTAAAGCTCAACTGCTCGAGGTTTTTGGAGCCAAGGTTCGGTGGGAGGACGACTCGCTTTACATCGACTGCTCCGAACTGAGAGCGGGAGAGGCGGACGAAGAGATGGTCCGCTCGATTCGAACTTCTTTCTACATGGTCGGTCCGCTTTTGGCGCGTATCGGCAAGCTGGATATGCCGGCTCCGGGCGGCTGTAAGATCGGGGCGCGACCGGTCGATCTGCACCTGAAGGGCCTGCACGCCTTGGGTGCGACGATCGACTTGGACGGCGGCGTCTATCGGGCGTCGGCGGAGAAGCTGAGGGGAACCGAAGTTTATTTGGACAAGCCGAGCGCAGGCGCGACTCAGCACATCATGAGCACGGCGGCGCTGGCACACGGCACAACGACGATCACCAACGCGGCGATGGAACCCGAAATCGTGGCACTGGGTCATTTTCTGAACCGCATCGGCGCGAATGTGGAAGGCGCGGGAACGTCCAGCATCACGATTCAGGGCAAAAAAAGCCTGAGCGGCGGGACGTACAAGATTCCGGCCGACCGCATCCAGGCGGGCACGTTCCTGCTGGCGGGCGCGATCACCGGTGGCGACGTGACGGTGAAGGACATTTTGCCGGAGGACCAGACGGCGGTTGTGAACAAGCTTCGCGAGGCAGGAGCGATGATCGAGACCGGGGCGGACTGGGTTCGCGTTGGGGCTCCGAGCCGACTTCAGTCGGTTAACGTGATCACGATGCCGCATCCGGGTTTTCCGACCGACATGCAACAGCCGATGGCGGCGACCCTTTGCGTGGCCGAAGGGACGTCGATTGTGGAAGAGACGATTTATGAGAGCCGAACCGGGCACATCTCGGAATTGAACCGAATGGGAGCCAAGATTCGGCAGGACGGAAGCAGTGCGGTAATCCAGGGGGTCGGCGAGCTGAGAGGCGCAACGGTGCACGCTTCGGACCTGCGCGCGGGCGCGGCTTTGTGCTTGGCCGGACTGGTGGCGCACGGCGAGACCGTGGTCAAAAATGTACACTTTATCGACCGAGGTTATGAATCCATCGAGAACTCCCTACAATCTCTCGGGGCCGATATTCTCCGGGTTGGGACGGAAGGTACTCTAGCTGAATATTGAGATTCGTTCCGCGGATAGCCGTCGACCTCGGCACAGCTAACATCCTCGTCTATCGAAGTGGCAAGGGCATCGTCTTGAGCGAGCCTACGGTTGTGGCCGTCAACACCTCGACCGGAAAGGTTTTGGCGGTTGGGAACGACGCCCGCGAGATGATCGGACGAACGCCGGCGAACATCACCGCGATTCGGCCGATGAAGGACGGCGTGATCGCCGACTACACCACGACGCTGATGATGATGAAGCACATCATCGAGAAGACGTGCGGGTCTCGACTCCCTTTTAAGTTTGCTCCCGATACGCTGATCTGCGTTCCGGCGGGCGTCACCAACGTCGAGCGACGGGCCGTCATCAAGGCGGCGAAGGAAGCCGGGGCCGGGCGAGCGATGACCATCGAAGAGCCCTATGTCGCGGCGATCGGCGCAGGTCTGCCCATCGAGTCGGCGGGCGGCAACATGGTCGTCGATATCGGCGGCGGAACGACGGATATCGCGGTGCTTTCGCTCGGTGGAATCGTGACGTCGCAGAGCATCCGGGTGGCGGGTAACAAGATGGATGAGGCGATTCAGAAGCACATCCGTAACGCGTACAACCTGATGATCGGCGAGATGACCGCGGAAGAGATCAAGATCGCGCTGGGATCGGCGTATCCGGCCACGCAAGAGGCGAAGATGGAAGTCCGCGGTCGAGACATGATCCACGGCTTGCCGAAGACGATCGAGATCAGCAGTATTGAGATCCGCGAGGCTTTGAACGAGCCGGTGCGGCAGATCGCCGAGAAGCTGTGTCACGTGTTGGAAGAGACTCCTCCGGAGTTGGCGAGCGACGTCATCGAGCGGGGAATCACGCTGACGGGTGGCGGCGCGCTTTTGAGAGGATTGGATCGATATCTGCAAGATGTGACGCAGATTAATGTCCGCGTGGCGGATAATGCACTTACCTGCGTGGCCCAGGGAACGGGCCAGGCGATCGAGCGAATCAACTCGATCAAGTCGAGCGGAGCGTTGACGGAACTATGAAGTACCTCGCCATTTTGGTCTCTCTTCTTCTTTGCGGGCTTGCCTTTGGGCAGGGCGACGACAGCGGGGTGAAAGACCCCAAGATGAAGCAACCGAAGGTTATCAAGGCTACAACTGCGCCGGTGACCCATGCGGAGGCACAGAAGACGTTTGATAAGATGTGGGCGGCGATGGCGAAGGGTCTGAAGGTTAAGGGCTCGAATCCGGTCGCTTTGGCTTCGGATGCCAAGCCGATCACCAAGAACGAGGTTTTGGCGGCGATGCAGAAGGTTGTCGATCAGGTCACGCCGATGTTCAAGCGCTCGGCGACTCCGGCGGCATTTGTTCCGGCTCGATTCCGAAAGGACTTCGACCAGACGGCTTTCACGAAGTTGGTGAAAGACGGGTTTGTGATGCCTTACGGCCCGCTGGTGACGGGTTCCAATGAGACTGTTTCCACGCACGATTTTGGCGACGCAGTCGGCACCTTGATGGTGCGGATCTCTGATCTAGTCCATCTTCCTTCACGCAAGTACAGCCCGGCGTTGATGGACGGCGGCAACTAGTTGTGCCGTAACCAGACCTGCATGTAACTGGGACCTTTCGCGTTCCAGGTTCGGTAGGGGATCAGGTTGACGGTGCCCACGCTGGCGTCGGTGTCGGCGAATTCATCGTATAGTGGCTGATCTTCGTCAAGCGAGTCCGAAAGGCTGGTGGCCTGGAGGACCGGCGAGCCATCGAGGGCTTTGTTGCCGGGCTGGCGGATTTCCTCGCCGAGATCGAACACCTTGAACTGCGGAGCGTTTTCGAGTTTGACTTCTTCGGCGCAGTAGATCGAGGGGCCGTAGGACACGGCAAGACGGCCGACGTTGTCCATGACGAGCGGGTGCGACTGGTTCACGCGCACCGTCATTTCGAAATCGAGCTCGATGGAGGTGTTGTGCCAGTCGTGGCTGAAGACCATGAAGCCGTCTTCGTACTCAGCGCCTTCGGTCGAGTCGGGGAAATCGACGTTGACCTCGTCACTCCAGTCCGGGATTCGAACGGCGAGTTTGACCGCATGTTTGGCCTTGCCGGAGAGGGTGAGCGAAACCTTGCCGTTGTGCGGATATTGGCTCTGGATTTTGAGGGTGAGACCGCAGGAGAGGGCGTATTCGCCATCGACGGGCATGCCGATATAGACGGTGTCATCGGACTCCCAGAGGGCGTATTGCACGATGCTTCCGACAAAGCGGGCGACGTTGGGCGGGCAACAGGCGCAGGTGAACCACGGTGCGCGCTCGTGGCTTTTGCGGCTTTCGAGCGGGTTGTCGTAGTAGTAGAGTGTGGTGTCGAGGCTGACGCCGCTGAGGACGCCGTTCATGGTTACGCGCTCGACGATGTCGAGGTATTCCGAGTTGCCGTTGGCTTCGAACATGCGGCGGCCCCACATGGCGAGCGCGATTCCGGCGCAGGTTTCGGCGTAGGCGTTGAGGTTTGGTAGGTCGAAGTCATCGGTAAAGCCCTCGTTGTCGCCGGTGCTGCCGATGCCGCCGGTGATGTACATCCGCTTGGTAGTCAAGTTCTCCCAGATGGTCTGGAGGGCGTCGAAGAGGCCCTGATCCTCACGTCGGGCGGCGCTCATGGCGGCGGCGGCGTACAGGTAGGTGGCGCGGACGGAGTGTCCGACGATCTTGGTCTGCTCTCGGATCGGCTTATCGTCTTGGGCGTAGGCGCCGTCGTAGTGGCCGTTCTTGAGGATGAGGGCGTTGGCGTGGCGGAAATACTCTTTTGTCTCAGGGTCCTCGACTTCGGGTTCGAAGGGGGAGGGACGCTGTCCACGGATGTCGATCATCCAGTCGGCAAGCTCGGCGTATTGGAGGTCGCCGGTCGCCTCGGTGAGGCGGTAGAGGGCGATTTCAACCTCGGGGTGGCCGCAGAAGCCCTTCTTTTTGTCGGGTCCGTAGAGCGATTTAATGTGGGCGACGGCTCGCTTGGAGACTTCGAGGAGGCGACTGTCACCGAGGTTCTGGTGGAGGGCGACGGCTGCTTCGAAAAGGTGCCCGAGGCAGTACATCTCGTGCATGTTGACGAGGTTGCGCCACTTGTAGGTCGGGAGGTTGAGCTGGACGAGGGTGAAGAGGTAGCCGTCGTCGGCCTGGGCTCCTTCGATGGCCTTGATGGCGGTGTCGATGACCTCGGCAACTTTGGGGTTGGGGCGGAGCTTTTGGATGTAGGCCGCGCCCTCGAGCCACTTGTAGACGTCGCTATCGTTAAACCGCAGTCCTTCGTGGGTGCCGGTTTCCTTTCGAGCGACCCGGTAGAAGTTTTCGAGCCGTCCGGTAGAGATGATTTGATCCCACTGGCTGAGGATGCCTTTTTCGGAGAATTCGTCCAGGTATCGACCCCAGAAGCCGGTGATCGAGTTGACTTGGGAGAGGGCGATGGGACGAATCATATGATAGGGAAGGATACCGCTTTGGGTCAGGGCGAAGGGCTCGCTTCGCTAGGGCAAGGGCAGCGAGAGCGGGGGAAGCGAGATGGCCTTTACCTAGTCAGGCTTAAGAACCTAGTCGTCCAGCGGATTTTCGCCTCTCGTCGTTCTGCGCTTGGGTTGCTGAACGACACTTTCTCCAAATTTCCTTCAGAAATTTGGAGAAAGCCTTTGCCGCTCGTTACTTCTCTCGCTGGCTTTGCCGCTTCTTCCGCTACTTGTTGTAGTTCGGTTCCCAGTCGCCTTTGCCGCCGGGGAGGAGATCGAGGAGGCCCCACAGCGCGCAGTAGTCGTCGCCAGGGCCGAAGTAGGATTGGGCGTGGCGGGTGATCGAGCCATCGGCGTTCTTCTTGAGGGCGGTAACACCGGGCCAGGTGCCCCATTCGGCATCGAAGCCAAAGTCTTTGACCAGCGAGGTGCCGTCGAGGCTGACACACGGGAATTCCCAATCTCGGCTTCCGGTGAACTGAGCCATTTTATGCGCGGGATCGGGTGAGGTGAGGACGAAGGCGCACTTGGTCTTGAGGTACGGCCAAAACGCATTGAAGCCATCGGCCCAGAGCGTGCAGTACGAGCAACCGGAGCCCATGTTGTGGATCAGAAGCATCTCGTCGTATTCGCCGAAGAGATCGGACAGCTTGACCGAAGTGCCATCGGCGCGCTTTAGTTCGTAATCCTGGACGGGGTCGGCTGGGGCAGAGCGGCGGAGTTCGGCCAATCGAACTTTTTGTTCCTCGATTTCCTTTTCGAGGGCTTTGATTTCTTCGGTGATCATCTTAGTTGGTATTGTGCGGGTTTTCGCAGAGGAGCGCAACCCGGTAGGGCTGTAGTTCCGCGGTCATGACGCCGTTGACGATGGCGGGGTCGCTATCGACGATGCTCTGGGCTTCTTCGTCGGATTCGGCGGCGATGATGCCGATGCCGATGGTCTTTTCGACAGGGCCGAAGGTGCGACCGGCGAGGAGCATTTTGCCCTCGGCCACAAGCCGTTGGCAGTAGGCGAAATGTTCGCCCACGACCCGGGTCTCCTCGTCGGTAAGCCCGTCGGAAAGCATTTCGTAGCGGGTTGGGCGCAAGACGATGAGGTGGGGCCAGCGGTTCATTTTTTGTCTAGGTCGGCGGTCCGAGCGATGGAATAGATTTTGCCGTCTTCGGTGACCTGGAAGTCTACAATCCAAGTGGTTTTGTCGTCGTAAACGCGGTAGCGGAGGACGGTATCCGGCTTCTCGGGATGGCTAGAGATGAACTCCATCTTCTTGGTGTTAACGCAGTTGGCGAAGGTCGGCAGGACCATTCGTCCGCGCCCGGTGGCGAGGCGAAGTTGCATGTCCTCGTGGAAGCGCGGACTCTTGATGTCGCCCTTACCGAGGTCGATGAGTCCGGCCATGAGCTCCTCGGTTTCCTTGGGGTTAGGATCGGTGGTCGAGATTTGCGGCTTGCGGACCAGGCTCGGATCCATGATGCGGGCGATGCCAGCAGCGAAGCCGTCGCCGCCCACCGGATAGAGGTTACACAGCATGTAGATTTCGATCCGCTGTTTGGGGAAGGTGGAAATGGTGCCCGAGAAGCCGACGGAGTTGCCGCCGTGGGTGATCTGCGGCGAGCCCTCGATCGAATTGGTCATCCACCCGGCACCATAGCCGGTCTTGCGTCCGCTGGTGACGAGTGAGGCGGTCTGCATGAACCTGACTGTGCTTTTTTTGACGACCTTTCCAGCTTCGAACTCCTCGGTCCACTTGCGAAGGTCGTCGACGGTTGAGAACTCGCCGCCATCGGAGGGAGTGGGCGAGACGCCGCCGGTGCCCGCGTCCTGAAGCTTATTTTCGATAAAGAAGTAGCCGGTGGCGCTCCGTTCGGGAAGAGGTTTTCCTGCCTCTTTGAAGCCGGTGTCGGTGAGGCCAAGCCGCTTGAAGACCCGCTCGGTGGCGATTTCACGGTAAGGCTTGCCGATGATTTTTTCGAGGATGAGGCCGAGGATGACGAAATTAGTGTTCGAGTACTGATACATGCGTCCCGAAGGGAAGTCGAGGTCGAGTTTGTACATCGTGTCCTTCCAGGTTTGCTGGTTGTAAGTGTCCATGAGGCCGACGCCGGGCACGAGCGCGTAATCCGGGAGGCCGGACTGATGGGAGATCAGTTGGTGGACTGTGATGTCCTTCCATTTTTCGGGGAAATCGGGGAGGATGTCTTTGACCTTTTGGTCGAGCTTGATCTTGGTCTGCTCGACCAACTGCATGATGAGTGCGGCGGTGTAGGTCTTGCCGATGGAGCCGATGTCGAAGCGGTCGGTGACTTGGGTTGGCGTCTTCTTTTCGTCGTTCGAGACTCCGTAGGCTTGCTCCTTGAAAGTCTTGCCGTCTTTGACGATGAGGAGGGCGAGGCCGGGGATGTGCTGGCGCGCCATCTCGGATTCGACGTATTGGTCGATGGCGTCCTTTTGAAGGACGGAGAGAGGAAGGACGAGCGAAGCGAGAGTCATCGAACTGATTACCGTGGGCTGGTGGTGGATGGTTCCCGAGCGTTATTACCAAGCGTCGAGGTCATCGCCGAGGAGTCCGCGATAGGTGACGAGTTGGGCGGTGTGATACCACTCATGGGCGGCGATGTTCCTCAGGACTTCGCTTCTTGGGCATTCGGTTAGGCGAAGGGCCTCCCACCACTTTTCGGGGCTTTCGACGTTTATTTCGAGTTCATCCTCGGTCATCGAGTCGATGTAGGCGAAGGTGGTTTCGCGGATATTAGCGAGGACGGCTCTGGATTCAGTGAGGGTGGTGGTTTCTAGGTCGAAGGAGGGCGGATCGTCGTCTGGCCAGGTTCCGGTCTTGAGCCAGATGACGGCTTCGCGGTCTTTGTCGGCGATTTCGAGGATTTGTCCGGAGACGGTTTTTAGTCCGGGATTTGGACACCAATTCATTTGGTCGTCGGTGAAGCGGTCGAGGGTTTTGTCGAGGTCTCGGCGCACGGAGTTGAAGCGTGCTTTGAGGAGTTCGTGCGTGGTCATGAGTTCATTTTGCCACGTCGATGTTTGGCGAATTGGCCCTCACCCGTCTCCTGACATGGGTCAGGAGACACCCATCCATTTTTGCTTTGCGAGGAATCAGAGCGGGACCTTGCGGACTGGCCCTCACCCGTCTCCTGACATGGGTCAGGAGACACCCTCTCCCAATTTCCTTCGGAGAATTAGGAGAGGGTTTTGGTTCTTACTCTCGTCGCAGCGCGACGATGGGGTCGAGGCGAGAGGCAGAGAGGGCAGGGTAGAAGCCGAATATGACGCCAATGAAGGCGGAGAACATCATGGCTCCAACGGCTGCCGATAGCGGGAACGGGGTGGCGAGGCCGCTTTCATTCGGCCATTTCATCTGCTGAGTGGCTAGGGTGACCACGGTCCCGAAGCCGTAGGCGATGCCCATTCCAATCAGGCCGCCGACGAGCGCAAGGGTTGCGGATTCGACGATGAATTGGAGCAAGATGAGGCTTCGCTTTGCGCCGAGCGCCTTCCGAAGGCCAATCTCACGCGTCCTCTCGGTGACCGATACCAGCATGATGTTCATGATGCCGATACCGCCGACAAGGAGGCTAAGTGCGGCGATGGCGGAGAGGAGCAGGCCCGCGGAGGCGATGAGGCTGTTGAAGACACCAAGGATGGATTCGGCGCTATCGACTCGGTAGATCTTCTTGTTTCCGCTTTTGAGCATCAAGGCTTTCCAGATGTCGTCCATCGCGACGTCGGGTTTGACGCCATCCTTTGGCGTGGCCTGAATGTAGTTGAGCTTGTTGCCGCCGACCCATTTGCTTTGGGCGGAGGTGTAGGGAATATAGATGTCCTTGCCGTTGGATTGGCCAAAGATGGTCTGCTTTTTGGCGACGCCGATGACCTCGACGGTGATGCCGGCCAGCGTGATCAGTTGGCCTTCGGCGGGATTGCTCCCAAATAGCTGGGTCTTGACGTCGATGCCGATAACGGCCACGTTGGCGCGGTCGTCGACCTCTTCCTGCGTGTAGAATCGACCGCTTTCGAGTTCGGTACCGTTGAGCTTAAAGGACTGGATGCTACCGCCGTAGACGCGCGGACTATCGAGAGTTTTGTCCTCGAAGGTCGCCTTTTGGGCGGGCACCATCACGGACGGCGAAATGATATCGAGGCTGGAACATCGGTCGCGCAGGTACTGCAGATCGTCGGTCTTGAGGCCGTCGAATTTGCCCATCGACTGACCGCGCTGGCGAAAACCGGGGTCGAACATGATGGTGATGGTCTTTGCGCCGATCTTGCTGAACTGGTTGGTCATGTACGACTGAAAACCGTTCGAGATCATGACCGTCATTGTGACGGCCATGACCCCGATGATCACGCCAAACATGGTGAGGAATGCACGAAGCTTGTGGAGCCGGAGCATGTCGAGCGCGACGAGGACGCTCTGTAACAGGCTCATTTCTTGTCTCCGCCGCCTTTGCTGGCACCACCGCCTCCACTATTTCCGCCATTAGCACCGTTTCCACTTCCGTTGCCGTTTCCGCTACTGCTGTTGTTGCTACCGGACGAGTCGTCATCCGGGCCCATCTGCATGAAGCCCTTGCGGCTTGGTCCCTTGAATTCCGGTTTGACGACCTTGTCGCCTTCCTTGACGCCATCGAGGATTTCGATACGGCTGCTGGTGACGAGTCCGACCTTCAGCTTCTGGCGCTGAGGCTTGGACTTGGGATCCTTGGGGTTGGCGGCGGGGAAGTAGGCGTAGTAATCGTCGCCGTCCTTCTCGGTGTATTCGATGGGCAGGAAGATGACATTCTTCTTGCTGGCCACGGGCATGGTGCATCGGGCGCTCATACCGGACTTGAGGGCCGGGTCGACGTGGTCGAGCATGATTTCGACCTCGTACTTGACGACGGTGTCGCTGCCGACAAGAGTTGTGGTGCCTTCGACGACCTGTCGAGCGGGAGCGATTTTGCTGATCTTGCCAGTGAGGGTCTTGCCGGGAATAGCGTCGACGTTTATATCGGCGGGCATGCCGATCGAGAGTCGGGCGACGTCGATTTCGTTAACGGCGAGCTTGACTCGCATCTGAGTTCGGTCCTCGATGCGAACGATGGTGCTACCGGAGCCGAACTGGCCAAGACCCGTGGCGTTTTCACCCTCCTGCAGGAGCCGCTTGGTGACGATGCCGGCGATTGGGGATCGGACCTCGGTCTCGCGCATCAGACGCTCGGTTTCGGCGAGCGAGGACTGCAACTGCATGACGGTGGCTTCGTTTTGAAGTTTGCCTTTTTCCAGCAGAGCAGGGTCGGCGAGGCCAGCCTGAGCCGATTCGAGTTGAGCTTTAGCGGTCGCGAGGTCCTGCTGCTTGGTTTTGAGGGTGTAAAGGTTGGCCTGGGCGCGCTTGAGGGCGGCGCGGTTGGCCTTGATGGTCTCCTCGGCGCGGGCGAGGTCGGCGGCGAAGCCGGCATCGGTGCGGTCGTAGGCAACCTTAGCCTCGAGATAGCGGGAGCGGGCGTTGTCCAGCGTGAGCTTGGCGGATTCGACGACCTTGGCGGCGACATAGCCCTGCTTTAGGAGGTCCTGCTGTCGGTTGTAGTCGATCTCGGCATTCTTGAGGTTTTGATCGGCCTGATCGAGGTTGGACTTGGCGGTCGCGAGTTGGGTTGGTTGAGAATTCTTGACGAGGCGGTCTCGATCCTGGATCGAGGCTTCGAGATTGGCCTGGGCTTGAGCGATGTCGGCCTGGAGCAGGGTAGGCGACGTTTTGAGTTCGAGTTCAAGCTGGGCGACTCTGGCCTGGGCCTCTTCGACGGATGCCTTGGCGGTCTTCTTTCTTTGCGCGATCTCGATGGAGGCGCGGTCCACCTGGCTTTGGGCGCCCATCAACTGAGCCTTGTTCGAGTCGAGCTGGAGTTGAGTCGGCTTGGGGTCGATGACGGCGAGGAGATCACCGACTTTGACGACGGACCCTTCGTCTACATAGAGCTTAGCGATTCGGCCAGTGACTTGTGGTTTCGCTTCGACGGTTTTGACGGCTTCGACGGTGCCGGTTTCGATAATCGTAATTGAGACATCACCCCGCGATACCGTCAGCGGTACCTCGGGTGCGGCTTGTTCACGCTTGCCGCAACCAACAACGGCAAGCGCCAAAATGCCGACAGCAACCATGCTTGAGTAATTCTTCATCCCTTTCCCTACCTAACCAATATGGAGGATACGCAGAATCGGTTGCAAGGGTGCCGTAAGACCTAACGAAAACTCCACACTTTATGCGGGTCGGGCGGGAGCTTTTTGTTATCGGGGACCATCAGGTACACGGTTCGGTCGGAATAACACCAGGCGCGCTCGAAATCGTCGCGCTTGTAGGTTTTTCGGACCCCGGTTTTGAAGGCAGGGTCGTTGAAAATGGGAGTGCCGTCGTCCTGAAAACCGACGACAATGACGAGGTGGCCGCCCTGGCGACCGGTGTTTTTGCCTTCGAGGATGTCGAGGCTGACGGAGCAGGCGACGGGAATTCCGGCTTTTGTGAGCATTTCCAGGTCTTCGATGGAGGTGAAGCGGGAAACGCAGGCGCGGAGGCCAGAGAAGGAACCGAAGTAGGCGGTGTTGAAAGGCCAGTTTCCCGCGCCGTCGTAGACGGGATCCCAGACATTGGCTTCAACCTCGGGCACATCGTGGTCGATTTCGGGTCGCTTCAGGACCTTAGAATAGTGCCAAAGGAGCATCGAAGTGCTGGTGGCGGAGCAGAGCACGCCGCCGTTCGGGTAGTTGTTTTGGGCTCGCTGGGGGACGTCGGTGAGGCTTCCCCAGTAGGGACTGGTGGGCCAGCTTTCGTACTCGTGGACGGTTGAGGTGTCCGAAAAGCAAAGCGTAAGGAGCTTGAGTTTGGGCTGAGGGCTTTGTCCGCGGGACTTGAGGGTGACCTTGAGGTCAACCGAATCGGTGGGCTTTGCGGCGCGGAAGGTGTCGGTGAGGACGTTGCCATCGTCGTCCTTCTGCTTTTCGGTGCTTTGTCGGGGCGACCAGTCTTTGTCGCCGGACCAATCGCCGAGCACGAACCATTTGCTCTTGCCGGTCGGCGTGTTGACGCGGAGCTCGATGCGGATGGCGCCGTTGGCGGCGTTGTCGAAATTCCAACTGGGGATGACCTCGTTGAAGGTGATTCCGGGTTTAATGTTATTGAATTCGCGGTGGACTTCGCCGGTCTCGGGGAAGTTGACGCGGAGCGGAACACGCACTAGGCGAGCAACGGAAGGGGTGTTGGCGAGGGCCGCAAGGCCAAGGGCGACTGCACCGACCATACGTTTCTTTTACCCGATCTCCTACTACCCGTAGCAAAAAGGAATTCGGTTCGTGTAATATCTATAGTTCGCGGGCTTCCGCGTGAAACTTTGTCATGGCGACTTATCGAGGAAGAAAAACTGACATTTGCCGAGCTGTCGGCTACGATATCTGGGGACGGCCGAAGAGCCCTGCCTCCAAGCGTGCCTATAAGGTTGGCCAGCACGGCCCTAACCAGCGCGACAACAACCGACGTTCGGAGTATGGCGAGCAGCTTTTGGCCAAGCAGGTCATCCGCCGCTACTACAACATGCTCGAGAAGCAGTTCTCGAACACATTCCGAAAGGCTCAGCGAATGAGCGGCAACACCAGCCTTAACTTCCTTCGCCTCCTTGAGATGCGACTTGCGACGGCGGTTTGGCGACTTGGCTATGCGAAGACGATCTTCCAGGCCCGCCAGATGGTCAGCCACTGCCACGTTCTCGTCAACGGCAAGGTTGTGAACATTGCTTCGTTCCAACTGAAGGTTGGCGACGTGATCGAGGTTCGCGATCGAAAGTCGAGCCGAGACATCGCGAAGAACAACCACTTCGAAGCCGCTGCGGTTCCGGCCTACATGGAAGCCGACGTCCAGCACTTCAAGGGCAAGGTTATCGCCTTGCCGGAGCGTGAAGACTTTCCGAAGTTCTTCCAAGAACAGCAGGTCGTCGAGTTCTACGCACGTTAAGATTTCGTCGTCAAAGTTTCGAAAAGCCTCGGCCTGTGTGGTCGGGGCTTTTTTGTTCGTCATTTAGTTTGGAATGTAAAATACAAAAAAACATTGTATAATACTTACATGGCTAAGCTTCATAGCGGAAGAACTTTGCGAATTGCCGATGAAGTGTTTTTGGTCGTCGCGACACTCCACCATGAGAACCCGGCAGTCCTAGATTTTTCCAACTCAGAAATTCTTGAGAAGGCTCAGGAGATGAAGCTCAGTGGTGCCATTCGCGCTGGTTTTATGACACATGTAAGTTCGCACTGTGTTGCGAACAAAAAGCCGAGCCCAGATAACGAGCAGATGTTGTTTGCCACGGGCCATGGCCGTCGTCGTCTCTTGCAGAAGACTGATGTGGTCCATCCAATGCGGAATGGTCGAATCTTTCCGAATTTGGCCGACATCGATCCAGAGTTCTTTGAGCTTGTCGAATGGGCAAAGCAAAGGTATGAGAGTTCCGGTAGGGCCAAAAGCAAGTTTTCTGGCTTGCTGGGGCTGGCAGGTACGGGACGAGAGCTGTGGGCCAACGAGCACGCCGACGAGTATGTTGCTCGGTTGAGGAGCGATTGGGAGTGAGCCGCGTCTTCTTTGACACCAATCTGTTTATTTATTTGATTGAGAACGTTGGTCCGCTAGGAGAGTCAACGATCGATTTGGTTCGACGCATGGAAGCGCGAGAAGACGACTTGGTTACTTCAGCTCTGACTATCGGTGAGGTGTTCGTAAAACCCATAGCTCAGAAGAGTGCTGCTCTGCTAAGCACGTATCAGTCCTTCCTTGGCTCGGGTGAAATTGAGGTCGTCAGCTTCGATCAGAAGGCGGCGCTTATCTACGCACAAATCAGGCAAGACAGAGCCATCAAGTCTCCAGACTCCATCCAGTTGGCGTGCGCGGCGGCCGCCCAGTGCGACTTGTTTGTGACCAACGATGAAAGGCTGAGCCGGAAGGTGATCCCAGGGATTCAATTCATCACTTCGCTGGAGCGGGTTCCGATCTAGATTCGCAACGACGTTTGATCTCTTCCATCACTCTGCGGTGAACCTGCTCGACAACGGTGTTGTTGATAAGTCCCCAATACCAGGCAGGGAAGAGATTGTAGCGGTACCGACTGGTCCCGATAAGTCTTGTGCGACCGTTGCCCAGGTCAATGAGCTGAAATTCGCCCCATTCGACATCGAAATAGCCGTGTTCATGTGGCGCGTGGACTTGGCCGAAAGGATTCGTTTCCTTGAGTGGCGGGGGCGTTTCGACGACGTCAAAACGAAGTCGTTTGAATGGTTCGACCTCGGTGACGATCTCGGTCATCGTGCCGGTCGAAAGGACGCACTCGCGCTTCGCACCAACTGTGTTTGCCTCCGAACACACTTCTGTTGGGTAGGCAACACCCGTCCTCAGCACGAGACTCTTGGGTGCCTCAAGGGTCTTAAGGTTAAAGAGGTATGGCCAGATTGCCTCCTTCGGCGCCTTGATGACTAACTCGGTAGATTCAGATTGATGGACGACTGGTTCGCGATGAAAGCAGGTCGAGACCGCGATAATAGGAAGCATCGGGACTATCGATACCATCATGGGCTTATTCTTGCCGAACTGGGATTGAACATAACAACCAAGACGAGCTCCGAGAGCCATACACGGGTAGGCGATTGGAAATGCCATGAGCATGCAGACAATGCCTTCGAGGACAAAAACGAGAAGTAGAAGAGTAACGCACAGGTAAATCCATAAAGCAATGTGCCAGATTCGCCATGTTTCATCGACAGACTTGCGAAACGCATACAGCCCGGCGGTAAAGCCGGCAAATACGGGCACGACTATAAAGAGGCCGTAACCATACAAGCTGGCAGACTGGCCGCTTTCCCTAATAATTGCGTAACAGAGGATCGCAAGGGCACCGCCGCAAAGGGTGCCAATCAGCCCACTAACGGCGTCGTCGTCGCTACGACGATTTGAGCGATAGGCTTTGTTATTGCGCATACCTGCATCATAACTCAAATGTGTTCAGTAATTTCAATTATAATTGAAATTACTGAATTTTGTGCTACAGTGTTACTTTGCTGAGTAAGTCGGGGCCGAAGCGGACGAAGTCGCCGCGGGCATCGGTGACGATTCCTTGTGTGCGGAGGTTGTCGCAGAGTTTGGGGGCGTCGTCCGAATGGACGAGGGCGTAGGCTCCCCAATGCTTAGGATTTTGAGGTTGGAAAACCTCTAGGTCTCGACGGCGCAGGCTTTCGCGGATTGAGTCGAGGAGTTCGAGCGTGTAGGCGCGGATTCTCTCGACGCCGACTTTGTGGGTGAATTCGAGTCCGGGAGTGGCTTGGTAGGCGGTGAGGACCGGCGGGGTGCTTTCGAGCCAGCCATCGCCACCGGGCCAGGTGTCGGCGGTCTCCGGTCGCAAGTATTGAAACGTATCCTTTTTGGCGAACCATCCAGTGTCGAGCGTACGACGGCCCTCGGCGAGGATGCGCGGGTGGATGGCCAGGTAGCAGGCTCCGGGGCCGCCGCGGAGATATTTGTAGCATCCGCCGATGCAGAAGTCCGCATCGAAGGCGTTCATCGAGAAAGGGAAGACGCCGATGGCGTGGTAGACGTCGAGAAGGACCAGCGCCCCGCAGGCATGGGCTTTGGTGACGACCTGGTCGAGGTCTTGCAGAACTTGGCCGGTGCCGAAGAAGACGGCGGAGACGACGACGAGATCGGTGGAGTCATCGATGGCTCGTAAGATGTCGCTGGCCTGGAAAGTGGGTACGGGGCCTTCGGCGTCTCTGGGCTCGATCCAGCGAACGGTAGTACGGCCCTGCTGGGAGTAAGTTTTAAGGATAAAGTCAATGCTGTCGAACTCGCCTCGGGTGGTGACGACGTTGATTTTGCGGTCGCCTGGGAAAGAGTTAAGGACGGCGCGAAGGCCCTGCCCGGCGGAGGTCTTGGGGACAACGGCACTCGGATCGTTGAGGTCGAGGAGTTTGGCGATGAGGGACCGATATTTGTGGGCTTCGCCCATCCAGTGCTCGTCGGACCAGGCTTCGTCGAGTTTGTCGGCCCAAAGCGCGGCTCCACGGGCGATATTGTCGAATGTCTGATCGAGCGGGCGTCCGAGGGAATGATTGGCGAGGTATTCGACGCCTTCATGGGCTTTGAGGACGCGTGAGAAGAGGGGCCGGATTTCGCGGTCGACGAGGTCTTTTTTCAGCGGGCAATTTGGTAAGTTCATTTCGCACTCACCCGGTTCGCCGCCAGGTTGTGTGTGGGACTACAATCTTTCATGTGGCGGCTCACCGGCCTCTCCATCCAGAGAGGCATCTTTGTGTGGCCATACTTGTACGCGCTTAGCATATCAACTTTGCTATCCAGAGAATACTCGTTTCCAGGAAGACGACTCTGTCGGTTTCGGCTGATGTCGCCCTCCCCGATGCGGTTCTAGGTTTCATGGATGCAGTCGCGAAAGTCTCCATAACTAGTGTGTCGTAAACACTCTGCCAGCCAGCAGGAGTTGTCACACTTGAGCGAACGCGGAGAGAGGTTAGGTGAGTTGAGTCGAAGACGTTCGGGGCTAAGCAATCAGGTTTTGAGAGTTAATAAAAGTTCCTTCTTGATTATTTCCTCGACACCCAGTAGTATTGAGAGAGAGGTTATGTTCCTTAGAATGAGAAATGCAAAGCTTTACTTTGGTGCGCTAGTCACATTGGCTACGACAAGCGCTTTCGCTCAAACGGTCTATTACGGTGGGGATTGGAATGGTGGAAATAATTTGGAGGCTCAGTATAACTATGTGTCCGAATCCTTCAATTCAGTTGTCTATGATGACTTTACGTTGACCTCGCCGAACTCAATTGATGGAATTTTTGGCAACTTCATTGATGACACCGGAACATTTTCGTCTCACCAGCTTTACTGGGAAATTCGATCTGATATTTCGGCTGGTAATGGCGGAACGCTCGTCCATGCCGGCACGATTAGCTCGGCAACGGTGACAGGAACCGGAATATTTAACGGCAATGTTCCGATCAATCGGTACGAAAGTGCAGTCGATCCTTTTGTCTTGTCGGCAGGCACCTACTTTCTAGGAATAGCCGTTAACCATCCGCCCGATCAAACATTTCTGTGTGCGACTTCAGGGCAGAATTCGGTAGGAATTCCATTCCAAAATGGCAACTCATTTTGGAATGCTCCAGGGCTCTTTGAGAATTTCTCACCGACATCGGACCTCTTTGGCCATCCAGTCGATTTCTCGATGGGACTCAAAGGTTCTGCTGTCGTACCAGAGCCTACGTCTCTTGTCGCTCTAGCGTTCAGCCTTTCGGTTTTCGCGAGAAGAAGAGCCAAAGTCTCCAAATAGGGCCGGTTACTCCAAATCTTTATCTTCGACCTCGGTTCGGACGGACCAGAGTTCGGGGAAGAGGTGGACGCGGGTGCGTTCGCGTAGATAGGACGCGCCTGGCGAGCCGCCGGTGCCTTGCTTGAATCCGATGATTCGTTCGACGGTCTGCATGTGGCGGAACCTCCAGAGTTGGAACATCTGGTCGATGTCGATCAGTTTTTCGCACATCTCGTAGGCCGACCAGTGTAAACGTGGGTTGTCGTAGATCTTTTTGAAGACGCCGACGAGGGCCTTGCATTCCTCACGCTGGACCGAGAAGTCGCGTTCGACGCATTCCTTGGGAATGTCGATGCCTTTTCGGTCGAGGTGGCGGAGAAATTCTTCGTAAATGCTTGGGTTTTGGAGGTCGGTTTGAAGCTGAGAATAGATCTCGGGGCGCTGTTTGAGCTGTTCGAGAACCTGCTTATCCTTGTTGCCCAGAATGTATTCGATCGTACGGTATTGGTAGGACTGGAATCCGCTGGCGCGGCCCAGGCCTTTGCGAAAGAGCGCGTAGTCGCTGGGGGTCATGGTTTCGAGCACGGCCCACTGCTCGAACATCATGCGCATGATCTGCTTAACCCGCGAGAGTACTTTGAACGAGGGTTCGAGCTCGTCGGATTGGATGCACGAGAGCGCCATCCTCAGTTCGTGGACTACCAGCTTCATCCAGAGCTCGGAGGTTTGGTGCTGGATGATGAACAGCATCTCGTCGTGCTGTTTGGATTTCGGCTTTTGGGCCGAAAGGATCGGATCGAGGCAGAGGTATCCGCCGTAATCCGATTCGCTGGTGAGTCCTAGTTGGGGTTTTTGCGACATTGCAGGTTAGTTAGAAGGGTACCGGGTTGAGATCGGGATTTGGTGTTTTCTGGGTTGGTCGAGAGTTTGGTGTCGGCGGCAATCATGCGGTTCGCTCCAAATTGGCTTTGCCTTTCCTCTCATCCGGTTCGTCGTCGCTAACTCCTCACCGACTTCTCTATCCAGAGAAGTATCTTATGAGGTCGGAAACTCACAGTCTCCATTTGAGCGAAATGTGGTCGGTTCACTTTATTTCCGTGTCTCCGTGCCGGTGTACTTTGAACCTCAGAACCTCTGCCTGAGGATTCAAAAGGTGTGCTCTGGCCTCAGCAGTAAGGTTGCGGTTCAACGATCCACGTGGCCCGCGAGATTAGGGCGAGACAAGTCTCGCCCTTGAAAGCGCCGATAAATTCGCGCACTCTAGTCTTCGGCTTCCACTTCTGCGCCAGCCGAGTCCGGGCGCATGTACGGGAACAGCAGGATTTCGCGCAACGTGTTCGAACCCGTCAGCATCATCGCCATGCGGTCGAGGCCGATGCCACAACCGCCGGTGGGCGGCATGCCGCACTCCAGCGCGTACAGGAATTCCTCATCCATCGGGTGGGCTTCCTCATCTCCAGCGGCGGCTTCTTCGACTTGAAATTCGAACCGTTCCCGCTGGTCGATCGGGTCGTTGATTTCGCTGAAGGAGTTGCACACTTCGGCGCACAGAATGTAGCCCTCGAAGCGCCGCGTGAACCGAGGATCGGAGGGATCCTTTTTGGCGAGCGGTGAAATCTCAAGCGGGTAGCCGATGACGAACGTCGGCTGGATGAGCGTCGGCTCGACGTAGACCTCCAACAGTTTTTCGAGGAGGCCACCGAGGTTTCGCTCCTCGCCGGGAACCACGCGCTTACCGGTGACCGGGTTCATGCGAGCGCCGGGGCCTAGGGCCTCGACGGCCGTCGAAAGCTCTAGCAACTGCTCGCGGTACACGCCCGCGTGCTTGGCGATCTCGTCGAGCATATCGACGCGAGCCCACGGCTTGCCGAAGTCGATGGTCACGTAGCCATCCTCGTGCGGAATGTCGATCGAAGTGTTGCCGAACACGCTGAACGCCACGTACTTGAAGCAGTTCTCGACGTGGGTCATCATGTCCTCAAGGTTTGCGTAGGCCTCGTAGAACTCCAGCAATGTGAATTCGGGGTTGTGCTTGTAGCTGACGCCCTCGTTGCGGAAGACGCGCCCAATCTCGTACACCTTCGGCACATCGCCGCAGATGATCCTCTTGAGGTAGAGTTCCAGCGAAATGCGGAGCTTAACGTCCACGTCGTACTCGTTGTAATGGGTGACGAAGGGCCGCGCCGCCGCACCGCCGGCTTCTTGCTGAAGGAGCGGCGTTTCGACTTCGAGGTACCCGCAGTCGTTGAAGTACGACCGAACGGCCGATACGATTCGGGCTCGGTTGAGGAGCTTGACGCGCCCTTCCTTGTTCGCCATCAGGTCGAGGTGACGATGGCGGTTTCGGATTTCGACATCCTGCAGGCCGGAGAAGACGTGGCCGTCCTTTTCCTTACCGAGCGGAAGCGGGTGAAGCGCCTTGCTAAGCGGGTGGAACTTGGAGACGTGGATGGACTTCTCGCCGGTCTTGGTGACGAACAGCTCGCCTTCGACGCCGATGTGGTCGCCAAGGTCGAGAAGCTTGTAGGCTTCGTAGGCGTCTTCGCCTAGTTCATCCTTACGGAAGTAGGCTTGAATTTTGCCGTCGCCGTCGCTGATGTGGGCAAAGCCAGCCTTGCCCATGTCTCGGTAAGAAGCGATGCGCCCCGCGAAGGAAACCGGAGCCCCTTCGGTAAAGTCATCGAGCAGTTTATCGGCCGATTTAGGAGTGTCCCAGCGCTCGACTTTATACGGGTCGAACCCTAGTTGACGCAGGCGCTGGAGCTTGTCCAGGCGAATATCCCAAATAGACTCTTCGTTGCTCATAGGCTTGAGCCTAAGAGTTTACTTGTTTGTCGCGTCGGGAGTATTCGTGGCTGGCGTGTTGGGAGCGTCGTTGTCGGCGGTTGTGGTCGGCTTCTTACCGGTGCCGACGATCAGGTTCTCCTTTCCGGGAATGACGTACTGGACCAAGTCCTTGTAGTTTCGGAAGAGGAAGAGGCTGATGATGAGGGCAAGGCCCGCTAGGAAGAACTTCATTTGAGCCTGCATCGAGATTCGCTTTCCTCGGCGGACGACTTCGATGAGGGCGAGGAAGATTTGGCCTCCATCGAGTGGACCGATGGGGAGCAGGTTGAAGATGCCGAGCGAGATACTGATGAGGCCGGTGATCTCGAAAACGGTGGAGAATCCACTTTGAACGGCTTCTTTGGTGATGACGGCCATGCCGACGACGCCTGTGGAGTTGTTGACCAGCACTTTGGGTTGGGTGAACTTCTTCACCATCATGCTGACCTGTTGGATCGGCAGCTCGGCGGCTTGTTTCATGGCACCGATGAGGCCGACGTTGACTCTATCCACGCCGAAGTTGACGCCCACCAGATATTGCCTTTTCGTGTCGCCGGTCAGAAGACCATCCTGGTCGAGCGATGGCGATTCTTCGTCGGAAAGCTTGGGCGTGATCGGAATGTGGAGGACCGACTTGTCGCGAGAAACCTCAAAGTCCAGCGGGCGGGTGCCGTCGAATTGGCGGATGCGATAGATCGCATCCAACTTGCTTTCGACCTTGTGTCCATTGATGGAGAGGACACGGTCGTCGACTTTCAGTCCAGCCGCTGCCGCCGGTTCGCCCTTCACGACCTCGCTGACTTTGTTGCTTGGGACTAAGTCGCCGTTGGTGGTGTAGAGGGCGACCAGCACGACCCAACCGAAAAGGAGGCTGAAGATGGGACCGGCAAGGAGGACGACGATTCTCTGCCAAGGGCCCTTGGTGTAAAAGCCGCCACTGGTCTGAACTTCATTACCGTCGTCGTCGGGTTCCATGCCGACGATCTTGACGAAGCCGCCGATGGGCCAGGCGCGAACATTGAAGAGGGTTTCTTGCTCCTCGCCGTCGTCGGTTTTGTACCGTCGTCGGCCAAAGGTTTTGAGGATGGGACGGCCCATGCCGATGGAAAACTCGGAGACGCCCATGTTGAAAAATCGAGCGGCAAGATAGTGCCCCAGTTCGTGCACCGAAACGAGGATGCAGAACATCAGAACGAGCACGATACCAGCCAGGAGGTTCATCAACATGCAGGGATTCCCAGGGTTTGCCGGACCAAAGCTCGGGCTTCGACATCGGCGTCCAATATGGATTGTAACGTCGGAAGCGCCGGGGAATGTTCCGACATAGCCTTTTCTACTACGGTCGAAATCTCTAAAAAGCCGCACTTGCCTCGTAAAAAGGCGGCGACGGCCTCTTCATTGGCGGCGTTCATGGCGGCAGGCATGGTGCCGCCGATGGTGGCTGCGCGACGCGCGAGACCGAGTGCAGGGAAGGTGTCTTCGTCCGGTCGCTCGAAGGTGAGATTTGGGGTGTCGGCGGGATCCCAGTTCTTGAGATCGTTCGGGTTTCGCTCGGGATAGGTGAGGGCGTAGAGGATGGGAAGGCGCATGTTGGGCCACCCCAGTTGGCCCAGAACCGAGCCGTCGGAGAATTTCACCATTGAGTGGACAATACTTTGGGGGTGGACGACGACCTTGACCTGGTCGATCTCCACGCCGAAGAGCCATTTGGCCTCGATCATCTCCAGGCCCTTGTTCATGAGGGTAGCGGAGTCGATGGTGATTTTGCCGCCCATGTTCCAGGTCGGGTGGTTCAGGGCCTGCTCGACGGTAATGTCCTTGAGATCGTCGCGAGTCTTGCCTCGGAACGGACCGCCGCTAGCGGTGAGAATGACCTCGCGAACCTGATCGGGTCGGTAGCCTTGCAGGCACTGGAAGACGGCGCTGTGTTCGCTGTCGATGGGGGTCATGGCCACGCCATGCTGCTTCAACAAGGGCATGACGATCTCGCCGGCGGCGACCAAAACCTCTTTGCTGGCGAGGGCGATATTCTTGCCCGCTTTAATGGCTTCGAAGGTGGGAAGCAGGCCGATGACGCCCGCCACCGAAACCACCACAATATCGGCGCTTTCGAGGGTGGCGAGATCGACCAAAGCGTCCATTCCATCTCGCTCGAAGAGGACGGTACTCTTTACTTCGAAGCGTCGGGCCTGCTCGTCCAGCAACCCTTCATTCCGCGCTGCCGCCAAGCCGACGACTTCAAATTCTTTCGGAAACTGCTGGATGATATCCAGAGTCTGTGTGCCGATACTTCCCGTCGAACCAAGGATAACGACACGTTTCATTCAGGAATATTGTGGCACTTATCTGAGGTTGGGGGAATTCCAGCCGAACTAACCAGAAGGAGGAGAATCTCATGTCGAATTCAGTTGAAATCTGCAATCTCTTGAATGAAGCCGCGAAGTCCGGCGTCGTCGTGCGAATTCGATATCCGGGCCACGATAAGGTGTCTGCGAAAGTGGGCGAAATCGGGTCCGATTGGGTGGAATTGGCCACCCTCTCCGATGCGAGACACAAGGGTGGCGAGCGATGGTTCAAGATTGCCTTGATCCAGGAAGTCTCGACGCCCGAATCTGCGCCGACTCCCTAGTTCTGCCCGTTATCAAACGGGCTTGGAATCTTCCGCCTGGGCGATCTTGGGCTTAGGCGGAAGTCATATCCCGAATTGAGGATGAAGATCGTCGCGATCGCCGACACGAACGGGTTGTAGCCCATCCCCGGAAACATTTGGAACATCCACGACCAGAAAAGAAACGTGAAGATGATCAGCCCTAACCTGAATCCGGTGCGCTTGATCATTTCGACGAGCGGCGTCATGCGATCGCCGTAGACGCGGCGGACGAATGAGGAAAGGAAGATGACGAAGAACACAATCGCCAGAACCCATTCGCCGGTGCTGAGCGGTTCGCTCTTGGAGTGGCTGGATAGGTTGGTGAAGTTCGTGTTGAAGAGAAACGCGAGGTAGATCGCGTAGGCGAGGCATCCGATTCGGATGAGGGTCGAGGACAGGACGCTGAGGACCTGCTTGCCCCGCGACGGCAACGGGTTGACTTTGCCGAGGATATCGGCGATTTCCGCGATCAGTTGTTCTCTTGTAGGTTCGGTCGGCATCTTGTCGATCCCCTTTATTCTATGCCAAAAGGTAATCTCTCATTGCATTGAACCAGGCTGATCCCCGCTTTCGACTCACCGACTCATTGGCCCGGGAATTGGCGGATCGGTTCGGCACTCCTCTGTATGTCGTCGATGAAGCGTCGGTGCGCGATCGAGTTCGGCAGTATCGAACGGCGCTTTCCGCGCTCTATCCCAAAACCGAGTTGAGCTTTGCGAGCAAGGCGAACTCGACGCTGGCGGTGCTGAAAATCGTTCGACAAGAAGGCGCGACCATCGATGTCGCGAGCGAGGGCGAACTCCGGGCGGCGATGCTGGCCGGAATTCCGGCTTCGGATTGCCACCTGCATGGCAATAACAAGAAGCGCGAAGAGATTCGATTTGCACTAGAGCAGGGCGTTAGCCACGTCGTGATCGACCATTTTGGCGAGATCGAAATGGTGGCCGAGCTGCTTGGCGAGTTTCCCACCCGGTTCTTGCTACGGCTTGCGCCGGGGGTTGATCCCAAGACGCATTCGCGCATCTCGACGGGGCAATCGGACACGAAGTTTGGATTCAACATCGCGGACGGATCCGCCGAAAAGGCGTTGGCTCGATGTCTGGAGCTAGGTATTCCGGTCGATGGCATCCACTGCCATGTGGGTTCGCAATTGCTAGACGATGAGGCGCAGAGCGCGGCGGGCGAGTTTCTAGCGGAATTTGCGGTCGCAATGAAGCAGCGGCACGGGGCCGATTTTCAGCACATCATTATCGGTGGCGGGTTGGGAGTGAAGTACACGGCGAAGGACGATCCGCTCTCCATCGAGGAGTATTGCCGCCGAGTGGTCGGCGCGATGAAGCCGATTTTGGAAAAGCACGGTCTGCATCCCGCGCTGGGCATGGAACCGGGGCGGAGCATTGTGGCCGAGGCGGGCGTGACGCTGTACACGGTTGGCGTGGTGAAATCGGTGCCGACGGCACCGGGCAAAACACGCACATATGTGGCGGTCGACGGCGGCTTGAGCGACAACCCACGTCCGGCGATGTACGAAGCGAAATACGACGTGGAGGCCATCGGGCATGTGCCAGGCGAGACCATGACGGCCACGGTTTGCGGCAAGCACTGTGAAACGGACAACTTGTTCGTGGACGTAGAAGTTCCGAAGGACATCGTCGCTGGGGACCTGCTTCAGGTTCTCACGACGGGCGCCTATAACTCCACGATGGCGAACAATTACAACCGATACCTGCGACCCGCGACGGTCCTAATTCGTCAGAATGGAAAGGCCGAACTGGTCGTTCGGCGGGACTCATGGGAAGAAATGTTTGATAAGGAAGCGGTGCCGGGAGATTTGTAATGTTCAGTCGATTTGATCCTTATCAGATAGTCTTTAGCCTGCTTGTTTTCATCCCGGCGATTGCGATTCACGAATTTTGCCATGCGAAGTTCGCCGATATGGCGGGCGACATGACCCCACGCGCGCAAGGACGCGTCACGCTGAATCCGTTGGCTCACCTGGACCCGATCGGCACGATCATGATCGTGATTTCGTCGATGGCTGGTTTCGGCATTGGGTGGGGAAGGCCAGTTATGGTCAACCCTTCGAAGATGAAGAATCCGCGATGGGATCACTTCATTTCGGTCATCATGGGGCCGGTTTCGAACCTGGGCCTGGCGCTGGTCTGCGCAATCCTCATCAAGTCGGGATTGGCGGATCGGGAAGCCTTGTCGGGGCTTGGCGAAACGGGGATGAGCTTTGGCCGCGCCGCGTTTGCGAGCGGCAGTGCATTTTTCTCGCTCTATGTGCTGATGTCGTTCATCATGAACCTCAGCCTTTTCTTCTTTAACCTGATTCCGCTGGGGCCGCTCGACGGGCACTGGTTGGTTGGCGCGTTTCTGCCGCCGCAGGCAAGAAATAGCTGGTACCGGTTCTGCCACGGGCCGGGAATGATCATCTTCCTGATTCTCGTTCTGATTCCGGCCGGAAACTTCAACGTCATTGACTGGTATTTAGGCACAACCGTTGGTACCACGATGCGCCTGATGCTGGGTATATAGTTACGGTGAGCGACAATAAGCGAATCTTAAGCGGCATGAGGCCCACCAATCAGCGTGGCCTCCACATCGGGAATTATGAGGGCGCCTTGCGAAACTGGGTGGACCTTCAGAACCAGGGCTATACGATGTTCAGCATGGTCGCCGATTGGCATGCGCTCACAACCATGGACGAAACATCGCAGATCGGCAAGATCACGATCGAGGTAGCCAAGGATTACATTGCGGCAGGGCTGGACCCGGCCAAATCTCCGATTTTCGTACAGAGCCATGTGCCGGAGCACGCCGAGCTTCACCTGCTTTTCAGCATGATCACGCCGCTGGGCTGGTTGGAGCGGACGCCGACGTACAAGGAAAAGAAGGACGAGATGGAGGGTGCGGAGCGAGAGCCTTATGGGCTTCTGGGCTATCCGGTTCTGCAGACGGCCGACATTCTGCTGTATCGTCCCTACGGCGTTCCGGTGGGGCGCGATCAGGCTCCTCACTTGGAGATCGGCAACGACATTGGTCAGCGGTTCAACCGGTTGTTCGGCAAGGACGTTTTTCCGGTCTACAAGTACCTAATTCCAGAAGATGAGAATCGGGCGAAGCTGCCGGGCCTGGATATGCGCAAGATGTCGAAGTCGTACGACAACTGCATCTACATGAGCGATACTGCCGACGAGACGGCGGCGCGGATCAAGAGCGCATTTACGACGCCGACGAAGATCAAAAAGACCGATCCGGGCATCCCCGAGGGGTGTGCGGTGTGTCAGTACCTGAAGTTGTATTCGCCGAACTGGGAGACCTGTTGGGAAGAGGATCGGCAGGGCTTGCGCGGGTGCATGCAGAACAAGACGGAGTGCATCGAGGCGGTCAACGAGTATTTTCGCCCGATGCGGGAGCGACGGGCCTCGTACAGCGAGGACGACATTCGCGACGTTCTGCGCGATGGTGCCGAGCGGGCTCGGGCGGTGGCGGCGGAGACGTTGGACGAAGTGCGAAGCGTGATGGGCCTGTTGGTTTAGCAGCAGGCCGGTCGGCTATCCCCCGGTTCACTTCGTTCACCCTCCACTTGGCGGAAGGGTATCTCCGTTTGGTTGGATACAGTGAATGGCTTGAACGCAAACCTCCGGCTCGCAACGAGATGTCGCTTTGGGTGTTTGAAGCGAAACCTCGCTTGAGTTTGGGGTCGCTTCGCTCCGTGGACTCTGACTGTTCCCATTTCTATCCCAGCCCTTGGAACGCAATGCATTCCAAGGGCTGGGATAAGCTGAAACGGGCTTTCAGCCCTTTTGGGCCGCCAAATTCCGGAGGGTGTCCAGCAATCGCCAGCGGCATCGTCTGACTAGACGACCTTCAATACTCTATGGCCCTAGGTGGAGGAGGTAGTAGTCGCCTTTGACGTGCTCGGGGTCGATGACGTCTTCGACCAGTAAGTCGCCATTACGAGCGGCCCGGATCATAACGGCAATCCCGGTGGCGCGGGGCCATCCGTCAAGGTCGTTGAGAATAGCGACCTTGTCGCCTCGCCAAGCGACCTGCTTTTGCTTCAGCGGATCGCCGTCGGTGACGAAGCCAATGACCGTACCATCATTGAGCATGGCGGTGACGTAGGAGTCGCTGAATCCGTCGGGAATGGGCAACTCCTTCCAATCTTTGCCGTCGAGGCGAAACGCTCGCGTTGGTCCGCCGTCGGGGCCGAAGGTTCCGATGACTGCGCCTTTGGTTTGGGCGATCCAGCGGACCAGTGAATAGCCTTTGGGCGTGTCGACGGTTTCCACCTTGCCGTTTTCGCAAAGCATGAGCACATCGCGATTTTCAGACGAGGACTGATGGTGTTCGCGGAACCAGATATCGGCATTATCGGTGGTGCCGCAGACGGCGAGAAAGTAGCCGGATTCATACAGAACCCTGCTGGAGACGATAACATCTTTCGCCGATTTTGAACTCGGAATGGGTTCTCGGGTGTGCTTCTCGAGAACGATGCGAAACTTGGTCTTAGAACCTGGTGAGGGGACGAGTCGAGACATGAGGAGCGAGCCGTCATTCTCGAATAGATTGCGGGTGGGTGCACTTATTCGAAAGGCCGCATGGAAGGAATTGGAGGCGATGTCGGTGCCCAGATTCGCCGTGTTGACCATGTCCACCAGCCTGCCATCGGGGGTGAGCTGCGGGTAGACGTTCTCCGGGACGGTATCCAGCATCTTCTCGGTTTCGTCCTTCAGTAGCGAGTAGTGGTGGCCCTTTATGGAGTTCTCGGTCGTGCAGATGACGCTGCCATCGTCGGACATGGCGATCGGCTCTCTGACCATGCCGCTCTTGCGAGTGAGTTTTGGTGCGAAAGTGCCGGAAGGAATGACGACCGAGGCCTTCGTCGATGGAGCGGAAATCGCCGTCTTTGGTCCTGGACTGCTGGCCGAGGGTGAGCATCCAGCAACGGAGAGGGTGCAAAACAGCAGTCCGGCGAAGGGCAAGTTTCGGGCAAACATGGCGATGACAGGTTTTGCGCAGTTTAGTGAACCGCGATCACATAATAATCGCTTCCGCCGCTTATGAGGTCAGTGATATTTCGGATCGCTAGGTCACCGCGCCGGGAAGCGCGATCGACGAGGGCAAGTTGGCCGTGCTTGGGCCAACCCGGCTGATCGTCCAAGACGGCGAGTTTGTCGCCTCGCCAAAGGACATGCTCGACCTTTTGACCATCCCACGTCGAAAGGTAGCCGAGGATAGTTCCGTCGCTGAAAATCGTTTGGACGAACGAGCAGTCAAAGCCATCCGGCATGGGTAATTCCTGCCAGGACGAACCCGTCCAGGAGAACGAGCGGAAGGGAAGTCTTCCGTGAAGGATGCCAAATGTTGCGGCGATCTGATCTCCGGTTGCGGCGACTCGATTGATGGCCTCGTATTGGTCAGGGAAGGGGAATTCCTCCTTTTCGCCTTTTTCGAGGCGGTAAAAGCGGTCTTTACCCAGGGCAATCGATCCTTGATGGTCCACCAGCCAGATGCGATCGCGATCATCGACGCAGAGAATTCCGATCAGGTCTTCGGACGCGAACTGCTCTTCGCTTGAGAGGATCTTGTTGTAATAATTGCCGACATTAACTGCCACTCCAGTCCCAGCTTGGGGAGCAGGAGCGGGTCGAACACCGTTGGCGGGCATGGGGACGGCGAGCATCGCACCCCCTGCCCGAGGAGGCGGGTCGATGTTGGTCACCTTTCGCGTTTGCACCAGCAGCGTGTAATAGTCCTTGGTGAAAGCCTGGTGCTTTGGATCGACTTCCTTCCCCTCGACGGGACTTGCAATTGAGTTGGGAGCAATGTTCTTTTGGACGATTACCCCCTGACCGGTGGAGAGAAATTTTGAGCGTCCGTCGGATTCGTTAAAGGGGAAAATGTTGGGTGAGATGCCAGAATTGGTGGCGACTCGCACCGACTGGGTAAGACTGCCGTTCGGAAGCAAGTGCTCGACGACAGTGGGGTCGGGTGCCTTGACCGTTTTGTGATCGCCCTCGCGGTAGAGTTCGTACTCTCCTTTCTTTTCGTTAGCGAGGAAGAGGAAATCGCCATGATCGCTCATCGAGGCAAGAGGTAATTGGGGCAGATCTGAACGGGCGAGCGTCACTTCGAATGACCCGCTGGGTTTGATGCGGGGCCGGTCTTCTGGCGGCGTAGCCGCATGGAAGTTGGGCCGTCGATCATTGCCGCGATCCACTAATTGGGCTTTTACGGCCAAGAACGACGCACCGAGAACGGCGGCACCGACGAGCGGCCAGACAATGGTTCGAATCGAAGCGCTCATGGTTGAATCTTTAGCAGATAGTTGTCGCCGGTCCCGGAGGCGGTATCTGTGATGTTACGTACGTAAAGATCGCCTCGGCGAGTTGCCTGAACCACATATGCGACCTGACCGTTTTTGGGCCATGCCTTCAGATCGTTCAGTACGGCGACAGAATCGTCCTTCCAAATAACCTGTTTGGCGTGCATGCGGTTTGAGTCCGTGATGATGCCGAGGATCATGCCGTTATCGAGTACCTTTTGAACGAACGAGAAGACGTACTCGGATGGCATTGGGAGTTCCTTCCATCCTCCGTCCGCAGTCTGAATAAACGAGCGAATTGGCTCGATGTTAGCGTGGTCTCGGAAAGTTGCAGTCACGATCTTGTCGTTCGAGGCGACACGCTCGACGATTTGGTACTTCGGCGGCATTTGAACCGGAACAAGCTTTTTGTGCTCCAGTCGGAAGAGGTTGTCGCGCAATTCTTCCTTGTCGCCAATGGCTTCTTTGATCCAAACCAGGTTGTCATTAGGTCGGTCGAGGATGACCAGCGAGTTGTGGGAGCTAAAGTAGGTCTCGCCGTCGCCTTTGAGGCGGTCGAGCTTTAGGACGAAATTGGGAACGCGCTTCTTCGGTTCGTAATGGACGTTGAGGATGGAGCCGTCGTCGTTAACGCGTCGGAAAAACCGGATTTCGTTGTAACCGGAGATCATCGGGCCCGAAATGAACCGCGATTGCGAGGTTGGCCCCGCTTGGGAGGGGATTCGACGTTTGATGACCTCGCCGTCTGTGGAAAGAAAAAGTCGATAGTCGGACGGGAAGACGCCGAGGTCCTCCTGTTTTCCTTTGTACATGTGGAAGTACTGGCGAATCTTTGAGTGTTCGGTGGAAGAGAAAAACAGGAAGTCGCCGCGATCGTTCATGTCGGCGATGGTGTATTGGCTCATCGTCGAGCGCTTGAGGTCGGGAGTAAAGCTGGATTTCGGCGCGATCGGCGGCCGGTAGCTACGAGGTGGCGGCGGTGGGTAGCTGCCGATCATGTCCAGTGTCGGCGGCGGATCGAAGGAAACTCGGCCACGGTCAGGGAGAAAATAGCGCACAGCCCCAAGGGCGGCGGCCACGCCAACCGTCGCAAACAAAAGAACCTTTAGGCGGTCATATTCAACGCCGCGTTCCATGTCTCACCCCCATAGAATCAGACGAAACGTCCACTAGAAAGGATACTCGGTTGGCCGCACTGGTTAAAATGCTAGGTACCGATGCGATTCCTCGGATGCCTCGTCCTGTTTGTAGCCGCAAGCTCCATGGCCCAGTTTTCTCCGAAGGAAACACAAATGATCGCCGATACGTTGAGCGTTGGCGGGTACACGGTGGACGATCTGCAGTTTGCCAGGCAGAGCTTTGTGCCCCAGTTTGGGCTGGACCTCTGCAATAAGGCGCTCGCTTCGCCGATTTCTGGGGCGGAGTCGATCATGGCCCTGCACGCGAAAGCCGACACCAGTACCCAGTCAATGCTGACGACGATCATCAGCGATTGCTTCAAGGACACGAATCAGTCGTTCAACCACGTCGCCATAACCGGCCCTCTGAAGAATGCGGCTCTCCTCCCCGAAGAGCTTCGACAGCCGGTGGCTGACCTGGTCAGCGCAATCTCGACGGCCAACGCGCAAATCAA
Organism: Armatimonadota bacterium; assembly: GCA_016125185.1. Classification (NCBI taxonomy): domain Bacteria; kingdom Bacillati; phylum Armatimonadota; species Armatimonadota bacterium. The sequence goes on from WGMG01000006.1 coordinate 617,327, forward strand.
GGATGCGACCTCCAAGTTGACGCCGGAAGAGAAGCGGGCGATCATCGAATCGCTGCCGCAATGGGCGGCGTTGGGGACGGACATTCCGTTCGAATTTGTTTCTAAGCCGAAGATTTCACAGGAGTCGCTGTATGCGCTTTTGGCCAAGGTCAACCTGCCGATGATCCGGAATGCGGCGCTGGAGCTCGATCACGAGGTTCAGGACGCCTTGCCGAAGATTCGCCTTGCGGCGGCGGCGGGATGGAAAAGTCGAGCGATCTTTTCCGAGAACGGCGTGAATGTCGAGGTCGCGGGCGTTAACGACGATCTGCACGATACGCGGAACTCGCACCTCTGCATCGACCTGGGTGGGCGAAACCGGTACACGGGCCGCTATGGTGCCGGGATTGGCTACGCCAGTGTCGTGATCGACTTGGGGAGCGACATTAAGTCCGACTTTCCCGACGCGTCGGCGGGAGTGGGAATTCTGGGCATCGGGGAGGCGATCTTCGAGGGCGCACGGCCCGATTTGATTGCGAAGAACATCGCTTTTGGCTCTGGGTTGGCGGGAGTTGGCGTCATTAAGGTCGATCAAGCGTTTCGCATGGAATCTCGGTCGTTGGGGCAGGGATTCGGCATGTGCGGGATCGGCCTGATGATCGGAAGCAAGGGGTCGGATACTCAGAAGATTGGGTACCTGGGGCAAGGCGCGGGAATGATGGGCGGCGTTGGATGGCTCTTTAATCCGGCTGGTAATGATCGCTACCGTGCGGGTGGGCTGGTGCCGGACGGCATTTCCCGACAAGGTTTTCTCTGCCGCGCGCAAGGCTACTGCGGCATTTTGCCGGGCGGAATGGGACTGCTGACGGATAACGACGGCGACGACCTCTACGAAGCAGGCGCAGAGTCGCAGGCGAGCGCGAGCGGTTGCGGCATCGCAAGCCTATACGACCTGGAGGGTGAAGACGCCTACTTTGTGCATCGCAAGGGACAGGCGTTCGCGGAAGACGAGGGCGTGGCGATGCTTTTCGATATGGCGGGGGACGACGTGTATATGGTTCGAGAGAATCAGTGTCATGCCTACGCGGTGGATCGGAGCGTGGCGCTGGTGCTCGATCGGGCGGGGAACGACGTGGTGGCGGCGCACGACAGCGAGCCAGCGACGGCGCAGGAAGGCTCGGTGGCGATCTATTTGGATGCCGAGGGCTCGGATACGTTCGCGGGCCCGGTCGGGGTAGGTGTAACGGTGGATGGCCGATTTGGTGTCGGCCTTTTTGCGGACTTCGGTGGCGATAACAAGATTGCATCTGGCCCTGGCCCGGGGGCGGCGGTTTACCGCGATCATGCGATTGCCTACAACGGCGAAGGTGGGGTGAGCGATGAACTTCCATCCTTGCCGCGGGCGGGCTCGATCCATGCCAGCGACGATGAAATCGACGACCTTTGGGAGAAGGTGCAAGCGAGCGGGAAGGACGCCTTTGAGGCGGGCAGGAAGCTGAATGGGATTGGTCAGCCCGCGTTTGAGCGTTTTTGCACCAAGTTTGCTGAGCATTCGACGCCTCGGTCTCGCCGAGTGGCGGCGAGCATCGTGAGTCAGGTCCCAGGAGCCCGAAAGGTGCTGGCGGATAAGGCTTCGATTGCGAAGGACTTTGCCGAGCGGGCGCTTTTCGAAGTTGCGACGTTGGCGAACTGTCCGGACCTGCGGACATACATTGGTCCAGCCCTGCAGAACGAGGCGACGCGGCGCATGGCGACGCGATACGCGGCGGCAATCGGGGCAACCGAGTTCATCGATCCCATTTCCGGCCTGGTGCTGGCGGGCGATGCCCTGACGGCGCAAGACGCGGTGATCGCGATCGCGAAACTGGGCGACGCGAAGCTGGTTTCGACGATGGAGTCTCTGATGCAGACTAAGGATTTAGTCATCCGAGAGCAGGCCATCCAGTTCATTGCTAAGTATCCGCGCGGTTTGGAACTCGGCAAGCAGATGATGGGACGGAGTGACGAGCATTCGCTGATGACCGGAATCGAACTGCTGGGGGCGGTGGGCACCGATGAGGCGCTCCGATTGGCGGGATCGGGACTCAATTCGACTTACAAAAACGTGAAGGTCAAGGCATTGACGACCCTGAGCGGGCGAGTGCCGGAGTCTTATCGGGCGCGGGTCATTGAGTTGACGAAGGATCCGAACCCAATGGTGGCGGCAGTGGCGCGCGGCGTCGATATTGGGCGATGAGAGCGGTTCATAGTTTGGTTCTTGCGGTTGTACTGATCGGTTGTGCGGGGCCATCGAAGCTGCCACCTTCTCCTTTGCGGGCACTGGTGTCGAAGGGACCAAGCGACGAAAAGATTACATCGATCCAGTTTGAGCCTCCAGCCACGTCGACTGTCGATCGAGCAGGCAAGAAGACGATTTGGGTCCCGTCCGGGTACAAATCGGAAGGAGAGGAAAAGCTTGGCTTTGCCAAGGCTGAGAAGCTTCCTGAAGCTACGGAACGGGCAAAAGCCATGTTGCCATCGATCCACCTTGGTGGTCCGAGCGAAATGAGCGTGCAGTTCGACGAGATGGTGGCCATCGTTCAAAGGGCTCCAGCTACGGCCGATTTTCCGATCGAGAAGTACGGGTTAGGGCCGTTTGGTCTGACGAACGACTTGTACTTCGGACATACGTTTTGGGACCTCGACGTTTGGATGGTGCCAGCGTTTTTGTTCATCAATCCAAGTGCGGCCAAGTCCGCCGCCGATTATCGCCTGGACCGCGCGGCCCAGGCACGACGGAACTTCAACGAGTGGGCGAAAGGGAAGAGCGAGGCTTTTGAACTGGGTGGGATGATGTTCCCATGGGAGTCGTCGGTCTCGGGCCGGGAGGTGTGCATCCAGAAGACCCGAAATCAACAGCATATTTCGGGCGACGTCGTCTGGGGTTTGACGCAATGCGAGGCGTTTGGGTTGGCCAACCCGACGGCAGTAGCGGACGTCACGCGGGGCGTGGCGCAGTTCTACGGCATGCGATCAAAACAGACGGCAAGGGGACGAGAGATTCTCGATGTGACTTCGCCCAACGAGAAGTTCGAGGGCGACAACGACCTCTACACGAACTTGCTGGCCGAATGGTGTTCGAATGGACGGCGATGGAGCCCCAGGCCAACCTACTATTTGCCGAAGGACCAGCAATCGCTCCTGAACTACGACAACGACCCGATGCGGGACTACCAGCAGGCGGCGGGGCTGTTGGCGATCTATCCACTTCAATATCCGGAGGCCGAGCGCGAGGCGAGGACGATGCTAGAGCGGTTTGGCGACAAAATCAGCCCGAACGGGCCAGCGATGGGGCACAGCGTGGTTGCGACGATTTGGGCGAGACTTGGTGAGCCCGAGAAGGCGTACGCGGCGTGGCTGGATAGTTGGAAACCGTACACGGACAATCCGAACCACTACTTTTCGGAACGGCGGAAGGTGCTTCGCGCCTACTTTTATACGGGCGCGGCAGGGGCGATCAATACGGTCATCTACGGCTTCGCCGGATTTCGAATCGACCGGATTCCGTTGCCGGGCGCGAAGTGGACGAAGCAGTTGAAGTCTGGCTGGTGGCTGAGCGTCAAGCCGTGCGTTCCGAAGGAGATCGGGCAGATTTCGATGCGAGGAATCGTGCTGGACGGCAAGCTTTACGATTTTTCCATGTCGAGTAACGGTGATTTTTCGGTCAAGCCGAGGGTCTGAGCGGGTATTCTATCCTTTTAGTTTGAAACGCTATCTCCTCCTCAGCGACGGCTCTATTTACGAGGGAACCGCCCTAGGAGCATCGGCCGATTCTGTAGGTGAGGTGGTCTTCAATACGGGGATGACCGGATACCAGGAAATCCTCACCGATCCCAGCTACGCCGGCCAAATGGTCATGCTGACCTACCCGCTCGTCGGCAACTACGGCATCAACGACGACGATTTCGAATCCGACCGCATCCAGGTTTCGGGATTTATCGTGAAAGAAGCCTGCGACGACCCGAGTAACTGGCGATCCGAGAAGACCCTCCATCAACTCCTTTGCGAGCGCGGCGTGACAGGAATTCAGGGATTGGATACCCGAATGATCACCAAGCACATTCGGAGCGCGGGCGTGACGATGGGCGTGATCTGCGACGACCCTGTGGCGGGCAAGCAATCGCTGGAGAGCGCGGATCGGTACGACGATAGCGACTTTGTGTACCAAGTGACAACCAAGGATTCGTACAAGTACGGTCCTTCGGGGCGAGAGTCGCTTGAGGAACCGGACGCCGAGGGTAGACCTCGACTGGTGGTGCTGGACTGTGGTCTAAAGTTCAACATTCTCCGACGGTTCTGGAGTGCAGGCTGTCAGCCGATTGTGGTTCCTTGCCACGCAAGCGTCGAAGAAATTTTGAACCATCGACCGGACGGAATCTTGCTGAGCCCTGGCCCGGGTGACCCGAAGCGGCTTCAGCCGGTCATCGAGACGGTGAAGAAGTTGATCGGGGTTCGACCGATCTTTGGCATCTGCCTTGGAAACCAGTTGCTGTGCCATGCCGTCGGCGGCGAGACGTACAAACTGAAGTTTGGCCACCGGGGAAGTAACCACGCAGTTCGCGACCTGGAGACGGGCAAGGTGACGATAACGAGCCAAAACCACGGCTATGCGGTCGACCCAGATTCGTTGAACGGCACTCGGGCGATGGTGACGCAGGTCAATGTGAACGACGACACCGTCGAGGGGATTCGCATCAAGGATGCCGACGCGTGGAGCATCCAATATCACCCCGAGGCGGCACCCGGCCCTTGGGATTCGCGTCCCTACTTCAACCAGTTTGTGGAGAAGATGAAGAGTGGCAATTGAACTTCTCGATAACCCACTGATCACGTCGCTCGAAGAAGACCTAATGGGGTCGTTCGGCTCCTTTCCCGAGGAAATCTATCTGATTTCGGTGGGTGACGGAAAGTTTGCGTGCAACAACGCGACAACTCCCGATGGCATGCAGGTGAACGGCTTGGCGTGTTTCCCGTCGCCAGACGACGTGACGACCTATATGGCTTCGGAAGGCGGCCTATCGGGCGACATCAAGAAGAGCTCATTTAATGACGCAAGAGAGATCGCCAAGAGCAAACCGGTGCTGGACTGCCTGTTCCTTTTCGCCGGAATTCGGATCGTCGAGATTCATTTCGTGCGGTAACGGAATTCCACAACTTGGCGAAAGTTGTTACGAATTTCTTTGAAATTTGATAGAATGTTAACGTCCTGGTTCATTCTAGGCTCCTGCCCTAATTTACCCATAGCTTCAATTCGGAGTTCTCATATCATGAAAATGAATCGAAATCGGGCATTTACACTCATTGAACTGCTCGTAGTTATTGCCATCATTGCCATTCTTGCGGCAATCCTTTTCCCTGTTTTCGCGCAAGCCAAAGAAGCGGCCAAGAAGACCGCCGACATCTCCAACAACAAACAGCTCCTTACGGGAACGATGATGTACATGGGAGACAACGACGACGTCTACCCGCTTCTGCGCGTTGGTCCGTCCAACTGGCAGTCGAACGTTACCGGCCCCCAGATCAATTCTGGTCACATCCTGCTTATCCCCTACGTGAAGAATAAGGACATCTGGAAGTCACCGAACGACTCGCTCGCTCGATGCGACGCGAACTCGACGGGCTACGGCTCCCCGGTTACGGGCGGCCCGGTTAGCTACGTCTTCTCGTACAACGGAAGCCAGAACATCAAGAACACCAGCGCGGCTCTGCCGTATGCGTGGGGTATCGCGGGTTGGCTCGCCACGAACGCCGATGGATCCATTCCTTCGGGCGGTACGGTTCGAACGACTTCGTTGACGGCCAGTCAGATCGGCGCTCCGTCATCGACCATTTGGCTGATGCCGAGCTACATCTCGTGGTCCTACTGGAACGGTCTGATGCAGCATCGCGCCGACCAGCGACAGTACGCATTCCCGCCGTCTGACCTTGCCGGTTCGCTTGCGACCTGGCCGGGCACGACCGCAGTTGGTGCCGCATGGTGCTCGAACGACTTTATGTCGCTCGGCGCTTACACGAAGAAGACCAACTGGGGCTTTGCCGACGGACACACGAAGACGATTGATCGATCGGCCATCATGGATCGCACCTGGCTGACCGACCCGACCACTGCAAATGCGAATAACCTGAAGAATCTCATCCACTGGGATGAAAGGTTCAAGTAGTAATGAACGAAAACCTTAAGAAAGGTCTTCTCATTGCAGCGGTAATTCTGCTGGTCGGCTTTGCCGGCTGGCAGATCGCAAAATCGGTTGGATCGGATACTCCGCACGTCGAGGCGGAAGCGAAGGTAGAACCGGGACACAAGTCGGAAAAGGAATTGGCGCTCGAAGCCCAGCAACAGGGCAAGACCACCACGCCTCAGCCGGCTGATTCGAAGTCTGAGGCCGATAAGGAAGCCGCTCTCGCAGGCGGCTAGGTCGAAACCTCTCTCGCAAAGGGTCTTCTCACAACGTGGGAAGGCCCTTTTTCACGGGTAAACTTTTGTTTTAATGAAAGTTCTTGTGATCGGCTCCGGGCCCATCGTCATCGGCCAAGCAGCGGAGTTTGATTATGCGGGAACCCAGGCGTGCAAGAGCCTGAAGGAGGAGGGCCACGAGGTTGTCCTCATCAATAGCAATCCCGCCACGATCATGACGGATCCGGGTGTAGCCGATGCACTTTACATCGAGCCTATGACGCTCGAATTCTGTACCCGCGTCATTGATCGCGAGAGACCGGACGCATTGTTGCCAACGCTAGGCGGTCAGACCGGCTTGAACCTTGCTACCCAGCTTCAGGACGCGGGCGTCCTCGACAAGTACAACATTCGCGTGCTCGGGACGCCGCTGAGCGCTATCAAGCAAGCTGAGGACCGCGAGAGCTTCCGCTCTCTCATGCGCGAGATTCAGGAACCGGTTCCTGAGAGCTGGATTGTGACGACGGATGCCGAACTCGAGGCGATCCTTGACGAAGTTCCTTATCCTTGTATCATTCGCCCGGCGTATACGCTTGGCGGCACAGGCGGAGGCATCGCCAACACTCGCGAAGAGCTTTGGGAAACTGGCCGGAAGGGGCTCAAGCTCTCCATGCGAAGCCAGATCATGGTCGAGCGCAGCCTGCTGGGCTGGAAAGAGGTCGAGTACGAAGTCATGCGTGACTCGAACGGGACGGTCATCACCGTCTGCAACATGGAGAACTTCGATCCGATGGGCGTTCATACCGGCGACTCCATTGTCATCGCCCCCTCGCAGACCTTAAGCGACATCGAGTACCACATGCTCCGCACGGCGTCGCTGAAGATCATTTCGGCGCTTGGGATCGAAGGTGGGTGCAACGTGCAGATGACCGTGAACCCGGATAGCTTCGACTACTACATCATTGAGGTTAACCCGCGCGTGTCTCGCTCGTCGGCGCTGGCGTCGAAGGCGACCGGGTATCCGATTGCTCGGGTGGCGGCGAAGATCGCCATGGGCATGACCCTCGATCAGATTCAAAACCAGGTCACGGGGACGACCAAGGCGGCCTTTGAACCGGCGCTGGACTATTGTGTGGTGAAGATTCCACGCTGGCCATTTGATAAGTTTGCTTCTGGCGATCGAACCCTGTTCACGCAGATGAAGGCGACCGGCGAGGTCATGGCGATCGACCGATCCTTCGAGGCGGCATTCATGAAGGCGATCCGGGGCTTGGAGATCAAGCAGAAGGATCTGCGACACGCCAAGTTTCAGGCGCAAGACGATGAGCAATTGGAATCGTCGATCCGCCAGCCAACGGACGAGCGGCTCTGGGCGATCGCTGAGGGGCTTCGCCGAGGTTGGAGCGTGGAGACCGTCAACAAGATTTGCAAAGTGGACACCTGGTTCCTGCGCAAGATGCTCAAGCTGTTGGACATTGAGCGCGAACTGACGGAGGCGCACCAGTCGGATGTTCCGCTAGAAGACATTGTCTTCCGAGCATTCATGATCGGGTTCCCAAGCCCGGCGATCTTCGACATTGCCAAGACCGACGATCCGGCTTTCACTGAAAGATTGAAGCAGGTCGTGGATAACCTGAAGGTACAGCCGGTGTTTAAGATGGTGGATACCTGTGCAGGCGAGTTTGAATCGAAGACGCCGTACTACTATGGAACCTTCGAAACCCAAGACGACGTCGTTAGAGCTTAAGATTCGAGTCGAATAGCTCGATGGGATTGCCATCGGGGTCGTTGATGAGGACTTGCTTGCCACCGGGACCGGTGACCAATCCAATCCGAATTTTGGCGCCTTTCTCCACCAGTTTTGGCAGCTCGTTTTCGAGTTGATTGATTGGGACGACGATTCGATTCCACCCTCCGGGCGTCGCTTTTTCACCGATCTGCTCGGCGGCGGTGGCGGCAGAGGTTTGGGGGCCGCTCAACCAAAGCTGGTTTGACTTATCGAGGGTCATGATGGCGAAAGCCGGTCCCCACTGAACGACCAATTCGAACCCTAACACATCGCGGTAGAAAGCGATGGACTTTTCCAAGTCGGAAACAAAGTAGCGAATGTTCATGCGGGCATCTTACTACGCCCTTCCTTAACCTAGCAAATGTTCCAGGAGGATAAACTAAGGTCATGCGTTTCCTTGCCCTGGTTCCGGCAGTGCTTCTCTCGGGAGCCTGCCTCGCCCAAAAGCCGCTGACTTTGACCATTCTTCACTCGAACGACCTTCATTCTCACGAGGATCCTACGGCGATCAAAGGGAAGATGTATGGCGGGCTGGCTCGAATCACGACCGTGATCAAGCAGGTTCGGGCCAAGGAAAAGAATGTCATTTTGTTGAACGCCGGGGACTGCTTCCAGGGCACGCTATTTTTCAATATTTACGATGGCTTGGCGGAAGCGGCGGTTCTCGATAAGATGGGCTACCAGGCGTCGTGCATCGGTAACCACGAGTTCGACAAAGGCGTCCCGAACCTGGTCGATTTCTGCAGGCACGTCAACTTCCCGATGCTTGCCTGCAACATCGATATGACCAAAGAGCCGGAACTGGCGAAGGTCGTCAAGCCTTACACGATCCTGACAGTCGATAAGCAGAAGATCGGGGTGGTAGGTCTGATTACGGATACGACAGGCAACATCACGCTCGGCGCGGACAATCTCGTTTTTGAGAAGCATCTTGCGCCGACGCAGAAGGCCGTCGATGAACTGACGAAGCAGGGCGTCAACAAGATCATTGTTTTGAGCCACATCGGCTACGAGGAAGACCAACAGCTTGCGGCAAAGCTCCACAACGTCGATCTGATCGTGGGTGGGCACAGCCATACGCCTTTGGGCACTCCGGCTTTGGATGGATGGCGACCGGCGGCAGGTCCATATCCGACCTACGTGAAGGATGCCGACGGGAATTCTGTGCCGATCGTGCAAGCGTGGGAATGGGGCAAAGTGTTCGGCGACATCAAAGTTCAGTTTGATGCGAAAGGGAAGCTAACCAAGGTTTTGGAGGCCAAGCCGATCGTGATTGATGCCAGCATTCCCGAGGACCCAGAGGTTGCTAGCCTGATCGATACGCTTCGAAAGCCGGTGACGGCGATGGGCGACGCAGTCTTGGGAACCTCATCGGAGGCTTATACGGACCGTACTTCGGTCGGATACTTTGTGGCCGATTCGTACCTGATGGCGACGAGCAAACTGGGCACGAATCTGGCTTTGATGAACCCGGGTGGCGTGCGCGCGAACCTTGAGGCAGGGAAAATCACGTTTACGGCGGCCAACTCGATCTGTCCGTTCCGAAACTCGTTGGTGATTGCGGAGATGACGGGCGCACAGATTATCGCCGTGCTGAACGACAGCAAAGGCAGTCTGATTCCTTCGAAGGGGACGCACTATACTGTGGCGGGTGGCGGCGTTCGCGACCTTATGATCAACGGTGAGGCCGTTGACGTGGGCAAGACTTACAAGGTTGTGGTCAACAACTTTATGGCGGGCGGCGGAGACAACCTGGCGACCCTGAAAGATGTGAAGAAGCTCGATACCGGGTTATCCGATATCGATGCTTTCGTCGACTATATCAAGGCAAACAGCCCGCTTTCGACGGGCGGCGAAGTGCGAATCGGGCACTAAACCGTTTGGCTAGGCTCGGGGAGCCTAGCCACCCAATCCGTCCCAGCAGTTCTTGACGCCGCCGGCGAGTTTGAGCACGTCTCCCTCGCCTTCGTAGTGCATGAATGCGGTGTCGGGGGAGCCGCCGAACACGTGTCGGTGGATCGCCGTGATGTGGATTCCAACCTTTCGAAGGGCGTCGATCGAGTGCTGAAGATCTTTTTGGGTGCAGCAGGTGTCGCCCATCGCCATTGTCAGGCCGCACTCACACCCGCTGAAGGCCACCCAGGAGCCGAGGCCCATGCCGGGGGTGAATGACTCATCCAGAACCTTTACGTTTAGGTCTTTTCGGGGTGTAGCGAAGCGAACGACACCGCTTGGGAAGACTTGGGGGGCTGCGCCGAAAATTTTGCCGAGCGCTTCTTTGTCGATCTCGGGTTTGCCCATCTTGGGAAGAACCTTGATCTCTTCGCCGTGGCCCAGAATATCGAGCGCTGGCTTGAAACCCTTAGCGAGATCGGCGGGTGAGCCAACTTTTTGGAAGTGCAGGTAGAAGAGGCGAGGCTGCTCGGATGTCATGTGGTTGTGTAGCGACACGATCTCGAAGTCGGCTTTGCGGAGGGCATCGATCACTCCGTCGATCTCACCTTCGAGCATGGCTACATCGCCAACGGCAAGAGAGTGGTCGGTTGGTGAAGAGAAGGCGATATAGGTCGCGAGGCCGAGATCGGTGGGAATCGCCATTCCTCTTGAGTTCTCAAAGGTGACGTCGTTGCGGGGAAAGTTGATGCGATAGGTTCCGTCAGCGTTAAGCGTTCCGTTTTTACCGATGATTTTGGCGGCGTCGGTGTACGGCGTCGGTGGGGTCTGTTGACCAAAGCTTTGGGACGTGAGAAGGGAAGCGAATAGGGCGAACGAGAGATATGTGGGTTTCATGGTTGTTCTGCCTCCATTGTCGCACTTTTGCAAATCCGAAAAAAGTACGGTCGGTTTGGCACTTTTTGGCACGGGAGTCGGTATTCTTCATTTGAATACCCTACCCCTGGTGGGTAATCCTGATTTTCATGAATGGCCTCCTAGACTTCCTTCAAAAGGGCGGGGTGATGATGTACCCCCTCATCATCTGCTCCGTCCTTATGATCGCCCTTATTCTTGAGCGCATCATCGTCATGCGAAAGGAGTCTCCAGACGTGGAGAGTATTTTCGAGGACATTCGAGAGAATTATCAGCCGGGCGATGACCCGAAGAAAGCGATCGACATGATTCAGCGAAAGGGCATTCCGGGCAAGGTGTTTGCCCGTGGGCTCCTGAACTCGAGGCGGGACGCCGACGCAATTGAGATGGCGATGGAGTTAGAGGCGACGGGCGAAACTCCGACCCTGGAATCCAACCTGGCGATCATCAAAACGATTATCAATATTTCTCCGCTTCTGGGTCTTTTGGGCACGATCGCAGGCATGATCGCAAGCTTTCGAGCGGCGAGTCAGGTTGGTCTCAGCAATCCGACGCAGATTCTGGGGGGCATTTCGGAAGCCTTGATCTCGACGGCGACCGGTATCTCGCTGGCAGTGATCGGCTTTGTGTTCCACAACTACTTTTCCAACCGAGTTCGGCGAACGATCGAAGACATGGAGTATTTCGGGGCCGAACTCGTGAACCTCATCACCGGGCGAGTGGAGTAAGCCATGAGGAGTCGCGTCAAGATCGGTCGGCGCAAGCCGATTGAAGAGCCGGAAATCATCGTCATCCCGATGATCGACGTGATGATGTTCCTGCTGTTCTTTTTCATGGTGGCAAGCCTGGCGATGGCGGTTCAGAATGGGATTCCGGTGAACCTGCCCAAGGCGAGCACCGGGAAGGATGACCGGTCGCAGACCGTGACGATTACGCTTCAGCCGGACGGATCGGTGTATTTGAACACGGCGAAGATCAAGCTTGACCAGCTTGCGCCGAAGCTGAAGGAATTAGGTGTCACGGGACGGACCCTCGTGACTCTCAACTCGGACGATAAGGTGCCGTATGGAACGGTGGTTTCGGTCATGGACGAGGCGAGGCAGGCAGGCGTACAAGCGTTCGCATTTGCGACCAATAGGCAGTAAAGATGGCGAGCCGACGACGACGACGAAAAAAGAACCCTCTGCTCACGAGAATCTTCGTCATCACCGTTATTCTCCATGCCATCGCGTTGCCGATCGCAGCTCACTTTGGCGTCTTCAAGAACATCAAACGCGGAAACGGTACTTCGCAGATTGTGATGTTGACGACCAGCCTCAAAGATCAGCCTGAACAGCCCAAGGAAAAGCAAAAGCCGAAACAGGTTAAGGATACGAAGAAGGCCCCGTCGGGAGCGAAGTCGGCGAGTAAGGGGAAGTCGGACAATTTGCCCCAGCCGAAGGTTGTGACCTCGGGTCCGGCTAATGGAGCCGGTGGCGGCGGAGATACGCCAAGCGCAGAGTCGGGAAGCGGCAAAGCGGGGCAAGTTCCCAACGGGGGCAAGACCGAACCGGCGAAGACGGAGCCTACGAAACCCGAGCCAAAGCCCGAGCCAGAAAAGAAACCGGAGCCCAAGAAGCCCGACCCGCCCAAACCGGAACCGGCAAAACCGGAACCCGAAAAGAAGCCAGAACCCCAGCCAAAGAAGATCATTGAGGCGGTGGTCTCCGAGGCTCCGCAACCGGAGATTCCTGAAGACCTTCGCTATGACCCGCTGGACAAGACTCTAGTGGTGGAAGCGCAGATCGATACCGGCGGGCACCCGATCAATGTCGAGATCGTGACTTCGACCGGGATTAAGGAACTCGACGATGTGGGGCTGGAGACGGCGAAGAAGTATCGCTTTACTCCGGCGACGATCGACGGCGTGGCCATCGAGCAACGGGTCCGATTCAAGATTTACTTCAAAGTCGAATGATGCAGAACCTTCGTATGTTGTCGTTAGCTGCGGCGTTGGCCGCCGTGCCGTGCGCCTATGCCCACGGGCTGTCGCGGGTGTGCTTCGTGGTGGTCGATCCGGTGACGCGAATGCCGGTGGAAGGGAAGGTGACGGTCACCGACGATGCGGGGCGGAGCATACAGCTCACCAGTTCTTACTTGCGGCTAGGGCGGACCGAGGCCTTGAATACGTTGGCATGGCGTTCCGAACCGGAAGTTGATCCTGACGTGACGGTGATCACGATTCCGGCAGGAGCGGGAACCACGATCCAGCAGAAGGACCAACTTCCGACGAAGGAGATCACGATCCATGTGACGGCGACACGGCTGAAGCCGAAGACGCCGGGGACGACTTCGGGCACTACTCGCGACAACACGGAACTGAAGAAGTTTGGCGGCGGCGGTGCCACAGGCAACGACAACAACCGACTAACCAAAGGACAGGCGGGCGTGGCAGAGGACTCGGCGGGGCAGGCGCACGTGCGCGGCGAGCATAGCGAGATCGCCTATGTGGTGGACGGTGTTCCGCTTCCCGACACGCTGTCCGGTCGGCAAGGTTCGATCGTGGTCGAGAGCACCATCCAGACCCTGGAGATGATTACCGGAGGATTTGCACCGGAATTCGGCGGGCAAACGGCCGCAGTTCTGAACATTTCGACGTTGGCGAACATCAAGAAGCGCCGATGGGATTACTCGACTTCGGCGGGAAGCTTCGATACGTACGGGGGTGAGGTTACGGCGGTGAGCCCGCTTGGCGAACGCGGCAATATCGTATTCGACGTTTCATCGAGCAAGACGAATAGTGCACAGGAGTCGCCCCAACCGGACAACCAGACGGCGCACAACGCAGGATCGACGCGGTCGTACTTCAGCAAAGTGCGGCTTGCGCCGAACTCGAAAGACGCCTTTACGGTGACGCTAAGTCACAATCCCGACGGCCTGCAAATCGCCAATCGATCGGGTTTGCCGGACTCGTTCGCCTCGGCAGGGCAAGGGTACGGACTATTCGGCCTGCGAAATGCGGACGGGTCGCGACCAGACGTCAATTCGAGCAACTCCGGTTTGCTGGGAGCGGCGCCGGTGGTGCTCCAGAGCCAACAGCAGGCCGGGCAGGACATCAACCAGTCGGAAGTCAGCGAGTTTGCCACCATCAACTATCAGCGGCAGATGGCGAAGGGGGAGTCGGCACAATTGGCGATGACGCTTCTGCACAGTGGCCAAGATGTCACGAATAACAACCCGTTGATCGACCTTAATAACCTGCCGGTGGACAACAGCATCGAATACAACCCGACGGCGATTCGCAACGTCCACCACGTGCAGTTTTCGGGCAGTTGGCAGGCGAAGCGGGGGGCTCATCAGCTCAAGGCGGGGTTCTTGTGGGATGCTCAGAGCGGGACCGAGTCGTACAATGTCATTCCGGCTTCTCAACTGGCGCTCGACGCGTTGGCGGCGTTGGCACCGGACTTGGCTCCGCCGGGCACGACGAACGGCCAGCTCGACATCAACGGCAATCCGGTGTATACGGCGAACGGTTCGTCGCCGACCTTGAATGTGCATCGAACCGGTTCGTACAAGGCGGCTTACGTGCAGGACACGACAAAGTTTGGACGGTGGACGGCGAACTACGGCTTTCGTGGCGACTGGTACGACCAGGAGCAGAACTTGGGGCAGAACTCGGTTAACTCGTTCCAATTCTCTCCACGCGTGAATCTGCAGTATCAGATCGACCGAACGATGGACCTTCGGATGGCCTACAATCGCCTTTTCAACACTCCGCCGCTGGCGCAGGGCGCGATTGTGGGCGAGGCAATCCAGCCCGAGACTTTGAGCCAGTACGACATCGCGGTTTCCAAGCGGTTCACGCCTCGGCACACGATGACGCTGGCCTACTACTACAAGGACATCCGAAACCAGGTGGATACGGGATTGCTGATCCCGGGAAGCCAGATTGGGCTTTATAGCGCGGTGAACCTCCAGTTTGGCGGCGTCCACGGCGTCGAGTTTAGCTACGACGTTTCGGCCCCGAAGGACGGCGGCTGGGACACGTACGTTCACTACTCGTACTCGGCGGCAAAGCCGAACGGCGTCGACAACACAGGCGAGCCGGTCGATGACTATAACGACCACGATCAGCGGCAGACGGTGGGAATCGGCGCGGCGTACACGTGGAAGTCGGGTGCGACCTTTGCGATGACGATCGACCACGGCTCAGGCTTGGCGAGTAGCATCGTTCCTCCGAGTGAGGGGCGAACGCCGCGAACCCAGGTCGACCTGCACTTTTCAACGGGCGACAAGCTGTTCAAGGGCAACGGCGGATTGGCGTTCGATGTGTCAAATTTGTTCGATGACCGAACGGTTATCAACTTCCAGTCGGCGTTTAGCGGAACTCGATTCCAGCAAGGGCGACGAATCGCCCTTACTGTCTTCGGGCACTTCTAGAGTTCCATCTTGGGCGGTGGCTGGGGGCTTTCCTTCGTCCGTGCCTTTTTGATGACTCGGTTCACGATCCAGGCGATAAGTCCGAGAGGGATCAGCCAGGGAGCGACGGCGACCAGGAACAAAAGGAGCGCGGTCGCGACCTGCTTCATGACATCCATCGAGCCTCCGAAGGTGCGCCCGACTTGGGTTTTGACGCCGGGGGAGCCTTGGGGAACGAAGTCCTTGATCTCCTGCATGGCGATGTCGATCGTCGACATGTCGGCTTGGTTGGCAAGGAGGCGCATGCGGCCTTCGATGCGCTCGGCTTCTTCGCGGACGCGGCTGAGTTCCTTTTCGAGGGTCAGCACGTCGCCGAGTTTGCCAGATGATCTTTTCAGGAGGTCGATGAGGCGGTCCTCCTCAACCTTCTTGTTCTTGAGACGGGCGGCAGCATCGTAGTATTCCTCGCTGACGTCTTCGGCTTGGCGGTTGCTGGATTCGAGTTCACCGAGTCCGGAGAGGAACTGCATGAAGCCGTCGAACTGGGGGGAGGGGATGCGGACGGTCCAGTGGGCGGTGCGGATGGTGCCTTTGGCGCCGGTTGTTCCGCCGCCGCTGAGGTAGCCGCCGACTTTGCGGATTTGGGAGGCGAGTTGTCTGGAAGCAGAATCCAGGTCCTCGCAAGCGAGTTGGACGGTGCCCTTGTAAATGACTTTGCGGGGCATGGCGTCGGGGATCGACGAATTGGGATTGGACGGGGTCTGGGCGGCGACCATTTCGGCGGTAGCGGCGGCGGTGCTCGCTACTGTTCCGGCCGAATCGGCTCCACTACCCGATCCACATCCTACGATGGCGATGCCTGCGCACGCCAGGTAGATTAGTTTGCTCATCTCTTGGTGACCTCTCAGTCATGAGTTGTTCTTGTTAACCTGGCATTCGAGACAGGGGTTCCTAGTCTTTGGTACTTGAAATTGGGCTTCAGGCTTCAGAGAGAGCACAGGGCGCGGGGCACAGAGGGCGAGGCGCAAAGTGCGAAGTGCGAAGTGCGAAGTGCAGGAGACGGTAATGCTTGGTCCTGCGCCTTAATCATTTTGCTTACTTGGGATAACGATAGTGGCCGATGACGCGCCATTTGCCGAGGACGTCTTCTTCGAGTGGGGTGCTCATGTTATGGACGACCATGTATTTTCCGCTTGGGCCGCGTTTGTCGGTGACGAGGCCGATGTGGTCGAGGCCGCTATCGAGAATCCAGTAGACGATGTCGCCCGGTCGCCAGTCTTTATTGGTCGGGAGGTTGGCGTTCTTGGCCCGAAAGAAGACAGCCATGTTTTTGACTCGGCGGTGGTCGATATTGGGATCGAGTTTGCCTTTCGGATAGAGGCTCATATGAGTCCGTTTGTGCTCAATGATGAGCTTTTGGAGGTCGATATGGACGCTTCGATAGGATCGAATAATGACGTCGGTGCAGACTCCTTTGGTTCGATCAACGTCGCCGCCGGGGTATTTCATCGACACATAGGAGGGGTCGTAAGTTGTGCCCCAAGTGAGTTGGTTGCGGGCGGACGCGATGAGTTTCTGAGGAATCGTGGCTTGGAGCAGAAGGATAGTAGCGACGATCATTTGTTGGTTCAACGTGGATTTGCCGGGAAATGTCTCGGAAACTTGGGACGGGCGAACATCCGCTTGTCCTAGGACCTGGCCGGATCGGCCCTATTTGTTCTGTATGATTCCCTCGCAAAGCTCGGTGGGGTCGCTTCCGCCTTCGCCGAGGCTATGGCGGACAAGCCGCTCCTCGGACTTTTTCTAATGCGGGACTTTCCTGGGGTGCAGGCACCCCAGGCTAAGCTCTGGGACCCCGCTGGGGTCCTAAATTCGCACTTTGACTAGTCTGAACGACATTCAAACAGGATATAAAATCGGCTGGTTTTCGAACCTAGGTGGGAAGGCTTTGTACCCAAGTCGACTAATGGCGTCCAACTCGCTCAGACCTACGGGCCTAAACAAAATCATTTCCTGTCAATATTACTGAACATTCACTGAACACGGGTTTTGGTTTTTCGTCCATTCGTCCGAAGCGGAGCATACAGATGAAAATCTCTTCTAAAGCAATAACCTTGATTATTGTTTCGGCACTCGGTGTATCGATGGCGTTGGCCCAGGGCGGCCAAGGCGGCGGCGGTCGTGGCCAGCGCGGCGGTGGATTTGGCCAGCGCGGCGGCGGCAATTTCAACTATGAGCTGAACCTCCTCAATCGATCCGACGTTCAGAAAGACCTCGGACTCACCAACGACCAAAAGACGAAGGTCGAAGACTATATCGAAAAGAACCGACCGCAGCGCGGTCAGGGCGGCGGCCAGCGTGGCGCTGGCGGCGGTAACGGTGGCGGCGGAGGCCAGGGCGGCGGTCAACGCGGTCAGGGCGGCCAGGGTGGCGGTCAGCGTGGTCAAGGCGGCCAGATGACCGAAGAAATGATGAAAGCCATGGCCGAGCGACGCGAGAAGACCCGAAAGGATCTTCTTGAGATCATCAGCGACACCCAACTGAAGCGAGTGGACGAAATCCACCTCCAACTTCAGGGCAATCTGGCGATCATGGAGCCGGACGTGCAGAAGGCACTAGGACTTTCGTCTGATCAGACCGATAAAATTAAGGACCTGCAGACCAAGCAAGGCGAGGCAAATCGGGCTTTATTCCAAAAAGTTCGCGATCAGGAGATATCTCGCGAAGATATGCAGGCAGCTTTTCAGAAAAATAACGATACAATGAAAAGTGAACTTGGCAAGATTCTAACGTCCGACCAAGCCGCAAAGCTGAAAGCGATGCAGGGCAAGCCGTTTACGGCGGACGAAGACGGCGGAATCTAGACGACTTCATTAGCTGAACTCCTAAGCAAACACTCCCGGGACCGCCTTCAGTGCGGTCCCTTAATTCTTTTACTGGGAGTATTTTTCGCGTTATTCGGGGAATTCTTCTCCGACCAGCTTTTCGCTGACGGCCCAAAGAGCACGAGCACGATCGGCGTCCAGGGCGTAGCCGCGGACTCCTTCCATCACTGGATTGATGCTTTGGTCATCGGGAACGATTTGGCCAACGTGACAGTTTTCGCAATAGCGTCCGCCGACTTCGTCTACCGAAGCGACGAATCCGGCCCACACGGATGTGGCCGCGCCCTGGGGGATGGTCTTCCATTGGAAGGGCGGCTTGCCTTGCTCGGCCAGTTCACGGTTTAGGTTTTCGAGGAGGGCCGCGACGTTCTCCTGACCCATGTGGCGACCGAGCTCGGTTTGGATGCCTCCGGGGTGGACCGCAGTCGCGCGGATGCCTTTGCTTCGATAGCGTCGGTCGAATTCCACCGCGAAGAGAATATTGGCGGTCTTCGAGCGTCCGTAGGCGGCGAAAGGCTCGTACGGGGTGGATTCGAAGTTTGGATCGTCAAGATTGACGTCGCTAAACCGATGACCCGACGACGCGAGGTTGACCAGCCGACCGCCAGGGCGGAGCAGGGAAGCGATCCGGTTGATAAAGACGAAGTGGCCCAGGTGGTTGGTGCCGAACTGAGTTTCGAAGCCATCGGCGGTGAAGCCGAGCGGAGTGGCCATGACGCCGGCGTTCGCGATGATCACATCGAACGGACGCCCGTCGGCGAGGAGAGCATCGGCACAGGTCCTGACGCTAGAGAGGGAAGCGAGGTCGAGTTCGACGATTTCGAGACTGCCACCCGAGGCGGCTCCGGCTTGGATGTGGGCAGTAGCGGCCCTGGCTTTGTTCAGGTCTCGTGCGGTACCAACAACATTGGCACCGTGGGCGACCAAGGTTCGGGCGGTTTCGACGCCGAGTCCGGCGGAAACCCCGGTAACCAATACACGCTTGCCTTGGAGCTGAATTCCGTCCAAGACTTCATCGGTGGTCGATTTCGCATCAAATTGCTTTGTCATTTCTTTCCTTTTACGGCTGTCCACCCTTGTTATTCAGTAAAATGGAGACAGCCTCCATTTCTGAGAGTATAAACGGAGGATGGCTCCGTTTTCAATACATACGCCATGTCCGACGAAAATTCTTCATCCTCGCCTCGAAAATTGCGGTCCGACGCGCAACGGAATCGGGACCACATTCTGAAAGTCGCGCGGGAGGCCTTCGCTGAGAGAGGCGATTCGGTGACGTTCGACGATATCGTAAAGCTTTCTGGCCTCGGGGTGGGGACTCTGTATCGCCACTTCCGGACCCGCGAGGCGCTGGTTGAGGCGATGTATTTTGGAGAGATCGAAAAGCTGGCGGCGGCAGCAGGGGAGTTGGCGAAGTCGCTTCCGCCAGTGGAGGCTCTGCGGCAATGGATGCTGCTCTTCGTCGATTTACTGGTCACAAAGTATTCGATGCCAAGCTCGGTCAACGCGATTGTGGGGAGCGCTACGGCGCGATATGGCACTTTGAGCGATATGGTTGAAGCGGCGATCGGCGGGCTGGTCGATCGGGGCGTGGCAAGCGGGGAGATTTCGCTGTCGTTTCCGCCATTGGACCTTTTACGAGCGCTGGCAGGCGTGGCGAACTCCGGCGCGGGTGACCAGTGGGTGGAGAATGCCCGGCGAATGGTCGATGTCCTGATCGCTGGTATTCGGACTTAAGCGTTTAGCCTTTGGGCCAGCATACGGTGGAATTGGTGGGTGCCGATTTCCCGTTGAGGCGAGAAGCGTCCTCGTCCATAGAAGCGTGAGCGCAGACCTTTTTGGACAAGTTCGACGACCTGCTCGTCTTCGCGCTCCACGCGGTCGATTTCGGCTCCAGCTCCGACGCCCAACAGCTCCTCTCGCCATACGTAGCGGATGAACGAGACCTTGGTGGTGTCGATGCCCGTAGGGCGGACGACATTGATGCTGAGACCCCACGGGTAAAAGTTGAGCATCAGGTTGGGGAAGATCCAGTAGTAGTACGCCGCGATGCGCCGGCCATGGTCGGGCGAGGATGTGGGGAGGTCGAAGATGCCTTCGCCGCCTTTGGCCTCCGCAAGTTGGAGGTTGCCCCAGGCGAATCGCTCGGTGTGGTAGCTGTCGTACTCAAGGATGTCGTTAAGGGCAGTGTGCACGAAGGGAATGTGGAAGCCTTCGAGGTAGTTGTCGACGTAGAGCGCCCAGTGAGACTTGACGAGGTAGTCGCGGGAGTTAGCCGGATCGTGACGGAACTCGTCGAGCGGGAGCCAGGCGAGGCGTTCGAGGATGGGACCGAAGACTTCTTCAAAGGGCGCGGCGGGTTGAAGCGAGGCGAAGAGGAATCGGCTCCAGGCATGGAAGGGAACTTGGGTCAGATTGTCGGCGTCGGTAGGGAAGTTACAGACGTCTTCAAACTCGGGCATGGATTTGAATTTGCCGTCGAGCCCGAAACGGCGTCCGTGGTAGCGGCACCGAAGAAATCGCTCATTGCCGGGGCCTTCGCAAACCTGCATTCCGCGGTGGGTGCAGACGTTGCTGCAAAGGTGGACTTGATCTTCGGTATCGCGGGTGAAAAGGAGGGGTTCGGGCAAGAAGCCGGGCATGAATTCGAAGGGGTAGACCTGACCAGGAACGCGGATAAGGTCGGTGTCGCCGACGAGTTGCCAACTGTTAGCGAAGTAGGCCTCCTTGCCTCGGTTATAGGCGTCTAGGTCGTGGTAGTAGGCACCGGGGAGAGTCGAAGCATTTCTGATGTCTTCATCAACTTCATAAATGCGGGGCATGCTTCGATTTTAGACGGTAGCGTCGGCTAAGATGGAGAGAATGCTCAAGTACGCGGCTGTTTTCGGCCTAGTTGCCTTTTCATCTTTTGCCGCTGCCGATTCTACGGCGGACTTTCTGTCGGGGACAGGTTATAAGGCCTTTCTGGCGTACGGTGTGGTGCATGCGTTTGGGTCGGAGCACGACGAGGGTGTGCGATCGTTGGACACGCTGTTGTGCTCGGGGCTGGCGGCGGAAGGCTTGAAGCGGTTGACTCGGGTCGAGAGGCCGGACCATACGGACCATGAGTCCTTTCCCAGCGGACATGCGACGGCGGCATTTGCAATTGCGACCTTTGAAGCCGACCACCATCGAAGCGAGGCACCACTTTGGTACCTCGGTGCGGGGCTGATCGCGCAATCCCGCGTAGACCTGCATCGACACCATGAGACGGACGTGCTGGCGGGCGCGGCACTGGGCTTCCTGATGGCGAGGGCCGAGGAGCGCTCGAAGGACGGATTTCTGATTCGTCCAACCCCGACAGGGGCGGTAGCGCTTGGGATTAGCCTAAAGTTCTAAGCTCGGAGATCGAGGCGCTTTCGGAAGCGGATTTCTCGGGAAAGGAACTCGCGCAGGCGGGCGATGAGCGTCGGCTGAGGCTCAGGTACGAGCGTGTGCAGGAGTTCGGGGCACTTGGCGAGCAGGTCGCCGAGGGTTTCCGCAACGTGATCGACCTCGGTGTCGAACTTACCGGCCCAGTTGCAGAGGGTGCAGGTCTCGGCTTCGACACGAGTCAGGCTATTGCAGACTGGACACACCTTTAGGCGCAGAACCAAAGTCTGCATCTGCTCTTCCGTTCGGGTGTCTCTCAATCGTTGAATGTCTTCCATAAGCCTATTCAAATTTTCGGTTTGAGCCTCCATTCTTCCTTACGACTTTCGTGGCGAAAAACCTACAATTTCACGCGAGGATTGCCGGGGCGGCCAGGGATTAGACTGGTCTCGGGCCTCGAAGGACGCCATTTGGGGCCATGGACCCAGGTGGATAGGGTCATACTAGATTCATGGAAGCGAGAGATCGACAGGCCCAGTCTGCGGCCCGCCTTTCCCTGTTCTATAACTGCTTCCAGACCGCGCTGAAGCTATTTGGGGCGGCGCTGACGGGTTCCGTTAGCCTGCTCTCCGAAGGTCTCCATAGTTTGAGCGACATTTTGTCGTCGTTCATCAGCTTTGTGAGCATCCGGGCGGCCTCGGCTCCACCAGACGAAGAGCATCCCTATGGTCATGGGAAGATTGACACGCTGGCAGGCTTGAGCGAAGCGATCGTGCTCTTTCTGTTCTCGGTTTACACGTGCATTTTGTCGACGATGAAGTTCTTCCAGAAGCCGGAAGTGTCGAAGGTCGATGCCGGCGTAGGGATCATCGTGGCGTGTACGTTATTGGGCGGATTGATCTTCAACCGCATCAATCAGGCGAGCAAGGAGTGCGAATCGTTCGCTCTGAAATCGAACGCCCAGCATTTGTTGGTCGATTTGGCGACGTCGATCGGCGTTTTGGTGGCGTTGCTGGTGACCCGGTACACTGGATGGCATTATGCCGACCCGCTGTTTGGCCTCGGTTTGTCGCTGTGGCTCGGATATTCGTCGGTGCGGATGATCCATCGGTCGTTCGACGAGGTTATCGACCGGCGAATCGAGCCGGAGGAATTGTCGACGATCGAGGGAATCTTGAAGTCGGAGCCCGACTTGCTGAGCTACCACAAACTGCGGACTCGGCATTCGGGGAATGTGCACTATATCGATGTTCATTTGGTGGTGCCTCGGACGTGGAGCGTGGTGCAAGGACATGAACTGGCGGACCGGGTAGAGAAGGCGATTGAGAGCGCACTGGACCCGGCGGTTTGTACGGTCCACGTGGACCCCAGCGACGAATAGAACCCAGTAATTCTGCGGGCGTTGGACCTGGTAGGGGTGCGGAATAACTCACCTACCATGATCGAGTGGCTGGTCTACCTTTTGACAGGCGCTTTTGCGGGCTTTGTGTTAGCCTTCGGTATCGCATTGTTCAAAGTTGGGCCCGGAAAGCCTGAGTTCGCATTTGGCAAGGCTTTGTTGGCGTGCCTGGCGGTGGCCTGGGTTGGACCCTTCGGCTATGTCGAGGTCATGACCAAGCTCCACGAGCAGGCGCTTGAGCCGGTGGTGAAGGACTACTTCACTAGCGACGACTGCCCGATCCAGGGCACGATGAAGTACTTCAAGGTGCTGTACGCGACCAATAACACCGCAGTGGTGTATCTGGTGTCGAATGAGCCTCAGGACTGGGGCGGCAACGACTCACCGCTGGTGAAATTGAAGCTGAAGCACAGTCCGACGGCGGCGAACGCCAAGATGGGCGGCTGGGAAGTGACTTCAACGAAGCTGCTCCGCTCGGATCGCCTTCAAAAAGACAGCGTCGTGTGGCCTCCGTATCAGTAAAATGGAGTCTATGACTCCGACGTTGGGGTTTTTCGGCGCAGCGAAAACCGTTACTGGCTCAAAACACCTTCTTTCCCTCGGCAAAGCCAAAGTCCTCATCGACTGCGGAATGTATCAAGGGACCCGCGACCTCAAGGATCGGAACTGGCAGCCTTTTCCGTTTGATCCGTCCGAACTCGATGCGGTGGTTATCACTCACGCTCACCTCGACCATATCGGCATGCTGCCGCGGCTGGTAAAGGACGGTTTCACCGGGCCGATCTATGCGACCGCGCCGACGATCAGTCTTTCGCGAATATCGCTGGCGGACTCTGGCCGACTTCAGGAAGAAGAGGCTCGGTACCACGTGAGGCATGGCCTCCGTCACGACGCTAAGCCCCTGTACGATGAGGACGACGCCTATCGGGCGATGAAGCAGTTCAAGGCGGTGCCGTTCAACACAAGGCACGAGTTACCAGGCGGAGGATCGTGGGTGTATAAGCATGCGGGGCATATTTTGGGCTCGGCCTACGCGGAGATTGCTCTGCCGAACGGCGAACTGCTGCTGATGAGCGGAGACCTGGGTCGGTTCGACACGCCAATCATCAAGGACCCTGAGGTCGTCGATTACACGGATTATCTCGTGATCGAGTCGACTTACGGCGACCGTCTGCACTCCAAGGAGGACCCAATGATCAAGCTAGAAGAGGCGTTGAATTGGGCTTGGCAGAACGGCGGGACGATCTTGATTCCGTCCTTTGCGATTGGGCGCACGCAGGAGATGCTGTTCTACTTCAAGATGCTGCAGGAGCAGGGAAGGATGCCACGCATTCCCATTTACATCGACAGTCCGATGGCGACTTCGGTGACGAAGGTTTACGCCGACGCGAAGGACGACCACGACGACGAAATGAAGGTTTCCATCGCTGAAGGTCAAAGCGAACTGGAGCCGACGGGGCTGAACTACATCCGCGATCGGGAGCAGTCGCAGGCTCTGAACAAGCAGCATGGTCCACAGGTCATCATCGCGGGAAGCGGCATGGCGAACGGCGGGCGCATCAAGCACCACTTGATGCACCGGCTGGGCTTACCGGAGACGATGGTCCTGTTTACCGGCTATCAGGCTCAGGGGACGCTGGGCCGAGAACTGATCGAGCACGCGCCCTCGGTGAGCATTTTTGGGCAGGATGTGATGGTTCGAGCCAAGGTCGATAAGTTGAATGCGCTGTCGGCGCACGCCGACCAGGGCGAGATTATGCACTGGCTGAGCTTCTTCAATACACCCCCGAAGAAGACGTTCATCGTCCACGGCGAGCCTCCGGCGCAGGAAGCGTTGGCAGCGAAAATTCGGGATGAATATGGGTGGGATGTAGTGATTCCGGCGTTCGGCGATCATGCCGAATTAAGCAACTAGGCTTTGTCGGTCCTGCCGAACAGGACGGCAAGACCGACGATGACGAAGAGAGCGGCTCCGCCGATCATCAAAACCCATACGAGGTTGCCACCCACCGGTTCGCCATGAGGCATGGCGAGAATCGTACCGGCCACGATGCCGATACCGAGGACCATGCTGGCCACGCCGTGCCACCTCTTCATACTCATTGGGACGATTCACAGCCTGTCAATAGACCGGTAGTCCTACTAGGTTGACAGATAGTCTCGTTTGGTGCAAACTCATAGTGTTTCTCCCCACGCATGGTTGGGGAGCCTTAGTTGAGGGGCAAAATGAAAAAACTAATCATGACGGCGATGTTCGCCGTGCCTGCCGCGCTCTCGTTGGCGCAACTTTCTTCCGTGGGACCCTTTACCGGTTCAATGAGTGAAGGCTTTGAGTCCTTTACCAATTCCCAAATCGCCGGTCACTACCAAACGATGTCGATCTTTGGTGGCGGTGGCACACTCAACAGCGTTCCGATGAATGCCGAGCACATGTATGTGTACGAGCCAGGTGCTGGCGCGACCTGGGGCCTTGGCGGTCTTGGATCCGCCGGAGTCAATAGCGGCGCGAAGGCCGTTGGCTTTGAGGACATCAGCGCAAACCCGTCGGGCGATCAGAATGGAGAAATCCTCTTCGCCAGCCCAGTTGACTCCTTTGGTGGATACTTCGCCCTCGAAGCGAGCTCTCCTGCCTTCTTGCAGTTCTTTGATTCCGCCGGTATGCAGATCGGTACCGATCAGCAACTGATGTCGGCCACCAACGTCCTGCAGTGGCAAGGTTGGTCATCGACGGTTGGTATTTCGAGGATCGAAATCGTCAGCAGAGACAACTATCTGGCGATGGACGACCTTCAAGCGAATACCAGCACCGTTCCTGAACCGGCTTCGCTGGCCGTGCTTGGCCTGGGCGCGATCGCATTGATCCGACGCCGAAAGTCTGCCTAAGCGGATTTTGAAGCAACAAAGAAGGTCTTGGCGATTCTCGCCAAGACCTTCTTTGTTTTGACGCTTACTCCGAGGTGGTCGGGTCGATGATGGTTCGAACTTCGCTGATCGAGTTCGCCGGGAAGCCGCCTTTGGAGGCGTGCTCACGGACCATTTCTTCGTTGGGGGCAATGTAGACGCAATAGATTTTGTTGTCGGTGACATAGCTCTGAACCCACTGAATGGAGGGTCCCAGCTCGCGAAGGACGGAGCAGGATTTTTGTGAAATTCCTTGGAGATCACCGGCCGAAAGGTTTCCAGCACCGGGGATCTCTCTTTCAATTACAAACTTAGGCATTTTGTACTCATTAAGCCACATGAAGTAGCCAACTATAGTCTCGCGCATTTAGCGGTAACAAGACCAGTGGCCAAATGCCTAAAGGCAGTTATTCGTTCCGCAGAGTTATCCCCATTATTGGAATCTTGAACGAAGGACTTCCATGAACCTGCGTACGGCTGCCGATTGGCTGCTGCCGGCCAAGCGGACAATGTGTAGTTGCCGAGTAAACCGGAATGGGGTTTGTAGCTCGATAACCGCTTTTTCGCGGAACTCGGACTCGAGCGCCAGTGTGGAGACCACGCCGAGCCCCAAGCCCGTCGCGACAGCATGGGTAACCGCCTTCGTGCTCCCCATAACGCAAGAGATGGTCGGATTGAATCCTAACCGATCAAATCCCTCTTCGACAATTCTTCGGGTGCCAGAACCATGTTCGCGCATGATGAATCCATACTGAGCGAGGTCGGATAAGGAGACGGCTCTATTTGCCAACGGGTGTTCCGGCGGTGCGATGACCGATAGCTGGTCTTCGGCGAGAACGGACGTTTCGAACTTGTCAGAATCGACTCTTCCCTCCGTAAATCCGATGTCATATCGACCGTCGAGGACCCCTTGCTGGATCATTTCGGTATTTGAGACTTCAAGCGATATCTTGACCTTTGGATACTGAGTAAGGAATGAGGAGACAGCTTTTGGGAGCAAGTAGTCGCCAATCGTCGTGCTTGCGCCAATCTGAATGCTGCCAGCATCCAGGCCCTGCAAATCGTTTAGAGCAGCTATCGCTTCCCGTTCGAGTTGAAAGATCCGCCGGCCATAGTCGGCCAGGAGTCGGCCAGCTTCGGTTGGCCGAACCCCTTTCGGATATCGATCGAGAAGACGGGTACCAAGGGCGTGTTCGAGATCGGCTATGGCGCGCGAAATTGCCGGTTGGCTGACCGCAGCTCTTTGGGCTCCGCGAGTCACGCTACCTTCTTCGACCACCAAAAAGAACTGATGCAACTGACTGAGATTCACTTATAAGATTTCCTTATGGATTCTATGATTATTATGTCTTTGACTTATGGCTATTAGGGCAACACAATGAAAATATGTTCTTCAACACGGCCAGCGTCAGGGTGGTTTTCTGGGGACTCTGCCTGCTGTGTTTGGTTCCGCTCCTTCCGCTTCCATCGGCTGTCGGATCATTGGTTGCTCCCATCGCCCTTTTGAGCGGGGTGGCCTTGGCCCTGACTGTCGGAAATCCTTATCCATTCGAAGCAAGAAAATGGTCGAAGAACTTGCTTCAGATGAGCGTCGTGATCCTTGGTTTTTCGATGGATGTCGGGAAGGTCGCGAAGGCTGGACAAAGCGGCCTCATTTTTTCGCTTGTTTCCATCACGGGAATTTTCTTGCTTGGGTGGGCGCTTTGCCGAAGGCTGGGTATGCGGTCAGTTACCGGGTTCCTCGTGAGTGCGGGCACGGCGATATGCGGCGGTTCGGCCATTGCGGCTGTCAGTTCCGTGATCGATGCGCCGGAGGAAGACATTTCGGTGGCAGTTGGAACCGTGTTTGTACTCAATGCCCTGGCGCTGCTGGTGTTCCCACCCATCGGCCACTTCTTGGGGCTTTCGCAACGTCAGTTCGGCTTTTGGTCGGGAATTGCGATTCACGACATCGCCAGTGTGGTTGGCGCCGGCGCTTCGTATGGGCCGGTTGCGCTCGACGAGGCGACGGCTGTGAAACTATCCCGCGTCCTCTATCTGGTGCCGGTGATCTTCGTCGCCAAGTGGATTTTTCGCCGACAAGGCAAGACCGGTCAGGCGAAGGGGCAGATTCCCTGGTTTGTCGTTTTCTTCTTGCTGGCGGCTGCGCTGCGCACCTTCATTCCGGCGATCCACGGGTTTGAGTTGGACTTCAAGCGGGTTGCAACGACCGGATTCGCGCTGGCGCTGTTCCTTATTGGAACGGGGCTGCGCCGCGAAACCTTGAGGAGCGTTGGAGTAAAGCCCTTGCTCCTGGGGACCACGCTTTGGCTGACGATCTCAGTTGCCACCCTTCTGATTGTTCGACTAGGCTAAGATGTCGGCGGTAGGACGCCGACATCTTGCGAGCCTTTCCTAGTGGTTGATGCCAACCGCAAGTTTCGCGGTGTATCCGGCGGCGATGCTACCACTCATAGTTGCCATCTGGTAGGTGGTTCCATCGCTAAACACGTTGTCTTGCGCGAAGCTGGTGACGGACGTGTTCTGACCGTGGGCGGCGTACAGGGTGGAGTTGTAGACCGCAGTGGTGATGTCCTGCGGGAAGGCCATCTGCGAGGTCGCCGTGACGTTGGTCTGCGAGAGGGTCGTCAGGTAGACCTGGAAGTGGACGTGAGTAATGCGTCCGGTGTACCAGCCGGGATAGATGGTGGTGAAGGTGACTTTCCCAGTGGCGTCCGTTTTGTAGATGCCACGGCAGAAGGTTTGGCCTTCGTAGCCGTTGTAGCCGGAGTAGTTGCCGTCCTTATCGCAGTGCCAAATGTAGACGTAGGCATCGGGGATCACGGCGCATCCGCCGTTCACGTTGACCAGCGTAAGCTCGATGGTGAGAGGAACGCCGGTTTTGGTTTCGTTGACGGCGGTGCGGATCATCGACGAATTGCTGAGGACGCTGTAGAGCGGATAAGGGCCGTCGGTTTCGGTAGGGATGAGGTGGCACGACGTACTGGTCGAGGTGACGGTCAGGCTGACGCTATTCGTTTTGCCGGACTCGGATTCCGTGACCTGGATGATCGCGTTTCCGCTGGAGAGACCACTGACCAAACCGGTCGAATCGACGGTGGCGACGCTGGTGGAAAGGGAAGTCCACGTGACGTTTCCGCTGGAGACCAGTACTACTGCGCCGTTGGAGTCGAGCGCGGTCATGACCAGTTGGAGCGTGCTGCCAACTTCGACCGATGGGCTGCTCGGAGTGATCGAGAGCGAGCTAACGGTCGAATTCATGGTGATCGACAGGGTCGAGGTGACACCCGAGGTGATGGTCACCGATTTGGAGGCGCTGGCTTGGGCGGTTCCGGTACCATCGGCGTTGGGAAATGCCTCGGCCTTGAGGGTCAGACTTCCGGCGACGAGCCCCGAGAAGGAGACCGTGGTCGAGGATGCGGAACTGGGTCGGGCAACGGTTTGGGTGGCGACGACGACGGAGCCGTTGAGGAAGGAGATCGTGATGCTTTCAGAAGCATCGGGGATGAGACGCGATCGGTCAGGCCAATCGATGGTGAGAGCGGCGGCACCGGCGGCGGATGCCGAATCGGTACCTCCGCCGCACCCGACGACGATGGTCGAGGCGACGATGCCGGCGCTGGCAAGGTACTTGACGGCGTCGCGGCGCGAGAACTGATGGTCGCTGAGGGTCTTTTGATCTTTCATCGAGTCTTCCTGGTTTCGAGTTGGTTGGTTTTGCAGGTGGTGATGAGCGACGCATCCTTGCTCGCGCATCGAGGTTTTCAGTGCCTGTCGGCCGGTGGGGAGGCGCCCGTGATTTCCTCTTCCGACCGATATGGTTCCTTGATGTCCAACGACGTCGAGGAACTGGACTTCATTTCTAGCTTCGTCGGCAAGTATGAAAAATATTTATTTGATTTTTGTTTGGGGCTTTGTTTTTGAACCTAGGCATCGTCTGAAGACCTGGTAGGAACACTAGGGCAAGTGGTCTCGTAGTATGCTATGGATGAATGGCAAAGGGGCCTCGTTGGACGTTGCTTTGCCACTGACTATTAGAGGAATAACGTCATGATTTTAACTCTCGCAATCGCTCTCGCCACTCAGCAAGCTCCGACTCTCTCATGTCCGGTTATGGGCGGCCCCGCTTCGAAGGATTCGGTAGTGACCGAATACAACGGCGTGGCATTCAGCTACTGCTGCGGCGGATGCGACACTAAATTCAAAGAGAATCCGAAGGAGTACATCGCTAAGGCCGCGAAGGACGGCAAGACGATCGGTGTCTCGTACTTTGACCCCGTCAGCATGAAGCCGATCGACATGAAGAAGGCCGAGGGTGGATTCTCGGACTATAAGGGCATTCGATACTACTTTGCTTCGGCCGACGAAAAGGCGACCTTTGACAAGACTCCGGCGAAGTACGGATCGTTGCCGAAGAAAGAAGCGCTGTTCTGCCCGGTTAGCAAGGAAGCAGTTAAGTCGTACGACAAGGCTGGCGGCTATGCGGACTACGAGGGAACTCGCTACTACTTCTGCTGCCCGATGTGCAGCGGCCAGTTTGTGAAAGATCCTGCAAAGTTTGCGGCTAACTCCAAGGGACATATCGCCGACCCGGCGACGATGGATCAAAAGAAATCGGACTAACGGTTAGTCGTTAAGTGCGTTTTTGAAAGGGGGCTATGTTCCTCGGCCCCCTTTATTGCTCTGTGGCACGTTCCTCTTTCTTATTTCTGCGGGCTTTTCCTGCCCGATGATTGCTGTTCGGGTCCTATTCATCAATTGCTTTGGCCCGGGATACTTCGAAAGATGATATCTTAGGACGGTGCGTGCGATTAAGTCTCATTTGCTAGCGTGCTTGCTCTTTGTCACTACCAATGCCTTCGCTTCTGAAAAGCAGGTGTATGACATTGCCTCGTTCGATTCTCCAGTCGCTTGGACCCAACAAAATGGCGAAGGATTTCTCTCGTATTCCAAGACCGAAGGAGAAAATTGGTGTCAAATCGCCATCTATCAACATCGGACAAGCGCCGGAGACATTCAGGCTGATTTCGATAAGGATTGGAAGGACTTAGTCGCGAATTCGAGGAAGATTTCGAACGCGGAAAAGGCAAAGCCGGAGTCAGCAGGTGGCTGGACCGTAATGAGTGGCTCGGGAGTTTGGCAATACAAGGGCTCGAACGTGGCTACGATCCTCACCGTCTACTCAAATAGCAAGATTTGCCTTTCGGTTCTCTGCAATGCCACGACGTTGTCATACTTCAAGGACTACCAAGCGCTCCTTGCCTCGATGACGCTGGATGCGAGCAAAGTTACGTCGACCAACTCACCGGATGTCAAGAGTGCGTCACTTGTCGGGCTGTGGGATGATTACATCACCGAATCTAATGGGACCAGCACCAATGGCTTCCCTCAACTCACGGCGGGGTATTTTCGCCGCGAGTATCTGTTCAAAGCTGACGGAACCTATGTCTTCCGCGCCAAAGATTGGAGCGTCTATACCAAAGATATTTTGTTCCTTTATGAGACTGGCACCTGGAAAATTGGGGGCAACCAACTCACCTTGACCCCAAAGAGCGGCCGGGGACAATGGTGGGGCAAGGCCGCCAGCGGCAGTACCAAGGGATGGGGAAGTTTGGATAAGGCCTCCGAATATAAGCCGCAGACGGTCACCTATTCGTTCGAGTTGAAGTACAGGGATGATGTTAAGGAGATCCATCTTGTCCTCTACAACCCTAAGCGGACGTCGCGAGACCGGGGGACGAGTGGTTCGACTGGCATGAATCGGTGGGACTACCGGTCCCGACCTATCGATCAATCCCTCATCGATAATCCTCCGGGATTCAAGGTTCCGACTGTGTCGACCTCTAGTTCTGAAGGGACTACCGAGGCAAGATTGCGGAGAAGTCTTCGTGTTCTACGCTTGTCGATCATGCTGGCCTGCTCGTTGCCAGCATGATCGACGAACGCAGCGTTAGGCTGCGAGCTTTAGGTGGTTCTTTTCGTCGATGACGAACTTCGTGGCTGCCTCTCGAAGCTCGGCCGATATCGCTTCGAGGTCTTCGGCCGCGGCGGCAAGATGAGTGGTTGAGGCGCGCAGTTCCTCGGCGCAGGCCGACGACTCCTCGCTAATGGCGGCCGAACTGTTGGCCGAGTGCGAAACCGTTCCGGCAATTCCCCGCATTTCTTGAGCGATTTTGTTGCCGTTGGTTGCAACTTGTTGAAGGGCAACCATTTTCTTGCTCGTTGCTTCGGCTTCGGAACTGACGACCAGGATTTGGTCGACGGTTCCGTTAATGCTCTCGACGATGACCGACAAAATGGAGCCCGTTTCCTTGGTGAGTCCTACGCCGGTCACGACTTCGCTTCGCATCTCTTCGACGCAGTGGACGACTTCGTTAACGGAGGATGTCACATCGTTGATAAGGAGACCGATCTCCTTGGCGGCGTCGGATGCTTCCTGCGATAGCTTGCGCACCTCGTCGGCGACGACGGCAAATCCACGTCCATGCTCACCGGCACGTGCGGCTTCGATGGAGGCATTGAGCGAGAGAAGATTTGTCTGAGCCGCGACATCCTCGATGGCTTTGACGATGGAGCCAATCTTATGGCTCTTTTCCTTAAGGTCTTGGACAACGGTCAGCGACTGATCGGCCTGTTTGGAGATACTTTCCATCGCTCCAACCGTTTTCGCGACGGCGGCAGAACCCTGCTTGGCGTTATCCGCCATGTGTCCGGACGTCTGGTTGACCATGTCCAGCGCTTGGTTGGCCGAAGTGAGCGATTCGAGGGATTCCTCAACGGTGTCGAGCTGCTTCATCGAACCGTTTGCAGCCGTTTCGATGCTTTTGTGAAGTTGTTCGAGAGACTGGGCGGTGCTAGTGGTGGCCTCGGCTAGCGACTCGGACCCGCGGGCGATTTCCGTTGAAGTCTGCATCGTCATGTCGACGGCGTTCTTCATGCTCTCGCTGGCCAGGGCTAGCTTTTCGGCTCCCGACGACATCTTGCTGACGGTGTTGCTGAGCCCGGTCCGAGCGGCATCGTATGCGCCGACCATCTCTTCGGTGCGGTCGGCCATGCTGTCGAAGGCGGAGGCAATTTCGTCCCGAGGTCCTTGGGACATGCGAACGGCTTCGATTTGCGGACGGTAGGCCAGGTTTCCGGCCGCCAGGTTGTGTAGAGCCTCTGTGAGTGGACCGATGACGGAGTTTTCGAGTTCTTTGGCCGCATCCTTAACGTCTTCGGCGCGCTTATTGATGCGTGATCCGAGAACCCAAAGCGACACGATTGCGAAGGCGCCCATGGCGAAAACCGCAAAGAGGGAAACCTTGAGGTTTGTTTGACTGCTTTCCGAGGCAATAGCCTTCTCCTTGGCTGCATCACCTTGGATTGTGTTGCTAAGGTCGGCCATCTTGCCTTCGAGGACTTCAAAGGCTTCAAGGAACTTCGGAAGCTCGCCTTTGCCCTTTTCGTAGTCCGAGTAAGCCAAATTCGTAATCTTTCCGGCGCTCGAAACGTACGAGTCGAGGGCAGGCTTTACGTCATCCAGAGCCTTGCGGGTGAGGGGCGTGAGCGGCATCGAGTCGTTTTCCTTAATCATCGACTGGAAATGATCGGAGTGGTCGGCTAGGCCCTCAAGAATCTCCTTTTTGTCCTTTCCGCCCTGAGAAGCATCGTAGAGGGCGGCGATGACGTCGGCGCGCAGCGCGTCGTGCATCATGTCGGCCTCGAGGTGGTTTCGCAGAATCTTCGAACTCTTGATTGCACCTTCGAGCCCTTCCGATACGTGCTGCACGGATCGGATTTGGAACGTCCCAATCAGGAACGAAACGACGAAAGCGAAGACGATCAGAACGGCAAGCTGCTGCTTAATTGAAAAGTGGCGCATTGAAACAATCCCCCCAAAAGTTTTGCGGTCTTAGGGAGTTATCGGCTCTCCAACAATGACGACTGTAGCTCGTTTTATCCTTTTGTCGAAAATCGCTTCATGGTTGGTTTTTGAACCCAATAAAGCAATGAACTAAGGTGCGGAATTTGCTGCCGAAAGGGGTACTTTTGCCTTCTTCAGGAGGTGCTAAGGGAAGTCCGTACCTAGAAGGCGGGGGAGGCGTCTTGATCGCAGGAGGAGGCGGACGATAGAATGAGTCGGGGCCTCGTGACCGGTGCAAAGGCTACGCGATATGGAAACGAAAGGCGATTTGCCGATTCTTGGCTTTACGAATGCCGCCGCCTTTGCTTCGTGGATTTGTGGTCAGCCGTCGACGGCGGGTCTGTGGCTGAAGATTGCCAAGCAAGGGTCGGGAATTGCGAGCGTGACCAAAGCCGAGGCGATTGATATCGCCCTTTGCCACGGCTGGATCGATGGGCAACTCGCCGCCTACGACGATCAATTCTGGCTAATTCGCTTTACGCCACGCCGGGCTCGGAGCAAGTGGTCGGAGATGAATCGCACGCGGGCGATCGAGTTAATCGACCTGGGACGAATGACGGAAGCGGGCTTAGCCGAAGTCGAAGCCGCCAAAGCCGACGGTCGATGGGAGGCCGCCTATGCGCCCGCTAGCCGAGCCACGGTTCCGCCCGACCTGCAGGCGGCTCTCGATGCCAACGAAAAGGCCGCTCAGTTCTTTGCGACTTTGACCGGGGCGAACCGCTATGCCGTGCTGTATCGCATCGGCGTGGTGAAGAAGAGCGAAACTCGGGCGCGGAAGATCGAAAGCATTATCGCCATGCTGGAGCGTGGCGAGACTTTCCACTAACGCCGTGGCATATCAGGACGCAGAAGCGAACAACTAGGTCTCCAGCATATCCTACCAACACAACGCTCGGGCAGAGCGTCGGATACGCGGACCACTTCAATTAACCATGCTCACGAAGTGACTCGTCAATTCAACATTTTTTCATTAATACGTGATAAAGTTCATTGTTGGTATTTGAGGCATTTTGGTGATGAAAAATGTTGAAGAGAATGAGTTATACCGAAAACGATAAAACTGTGTCTCGGGCAGTTGTATCGCTACCAAGTAATAGAGTTGGTGAAGGGAAGCCCAACCCTCAAAAATCGATTGAACAGATATCTGAGGAGGCAAAGACCTTGAATATGTCCTGCACTGTATGCGGCGAAGTGGTCGCGTTGCAGGTTCCTATTGCGTTCGGCCAGCTCTTATGCACCTGCGGAGGCGAACTTGATCCCGTCAGTTGGCCCAAAAAACAAGATGCAAAGATCGAAAATATGGAACTGCGACAATATGAAGCAGTTCCCATAAACCACCTTCTTATGAGGCGGCTGATTGCTTGTTGCTACCGCAAACCGGCGTTCGCACAGGTAGTAATCAACCACTTTAGGCGCGACTGGGATCATGCTCGAAACCAGGAATGGGGAATTGACTGCGAGCTACTAGTCGCCCACGCTTCTCAGGCTATAGTAATGAAAGGACACCGTTCAGTCTGGCCCTATTTTGTGATTTTGGTAGCCAGTCTGACCTTCTTCGTGTCTCCACTAGTCTACGCAATTCTTTGCTTGCCGCTTCTGATACTTGCTGTTTGGATGGCAGCAGGCAATACGTCGAACGAGCAGCACTGGAAGAACTACTGTCGCTCTGATTCGTACGACCCCAGCAAGATTCTCCTAGAGAATAAGGAACGTGTGAACAAACTGCGCTCGTACTGTGATGGGTCCCAGCAAAAGAATCTGCTTTTTTTTGGTGGCTATCATCCATTTGCCTTGCTAGGGGAAGAAGATTCGGGATGGAGTCAAATGGTCGACAGGAGAAAGAGGTCAGATGGTGAGCAATCCCAGGAAGCAGCGGATCTAAATATCGATAGCACTGAGGAAAAGATTGTTCAGAGCATCACCGATGCGCTCGTAACATCTTCGGCTCGAAACGAACATCGACTTGGTAAGTTTGTTGCATCGCGACTGTCCGTCGATGAAATCGTGCTCACTAGTGGTCTGGGATTGAGGCACGAAGCGAGCCAATTTCTCGATAAAGGTTCTCCGAAGCAAGCTCTCTCCGTTGAGGAAGTCGAGCAGACTAAGTCCGAGTCAAACTCCACATCGCGAGTATATAAGAGGGTTTCCTACTATGATCCCGTAAGAGATTTAGGTGTAATGACTTTCTTTCGTTTGGCCCACGTTGGTCCATTTACCTACCTGGAGTCCTCAGGAACAAAGTTGTTGCCCGTAGTTGACAAGTTCTTGGGAATCTACTCGGATGAACCAACATCTCAAGAGTTAGAAGTTGATGGGCGTGGTCCTTCCTGGTGGCAAGCGCTATCAACAAGTCAAAAAGAGAAGGTGGCCGCCCTCATTATTGCCCTGGTCTTTTTTCACTTAGGGTCTGCGTGTGGGGTTGCCTTGGCTGGAGCTATGACGAGTCTTGACTTGAGTCAGCTTTTGAGTCAAGCTGAGACCTCAAAAGAAGACACATTCCTGCCGTTATTAGCAATAGTCGCAATGTCTTGGTTACCGGTCCTCATCCAAGTCTTTGCACACCATGGATTCATGCCAAAAGTGACCGATGAATTCAGCGAGAAAGAGCCGTCGGTATTCGAAATGGTAATGTCGCTTGGCTTAGCTATGATCCACTATGCTCCGGAGGTAAAACGCCTTGAGCTAAGACGAAAAGTGAGAATTCTGAAGACGACCGGTGAGTGGAATTATAGTCCTACAAAGATTGCATTTAGGGTGTGGCA
Organism: Armatimonadota bacterium; assembly: GCA_016125185.1. Classification (NCBI taxonomy): domain Bacteria; kingdom Bacillati; phylum Armatimonadota; species Armatimonadota bacterium. The sequence goes on from WGMG01000006.1 coordinate 653,935, forward strand.
AAGCAGGAAGTATTCTCGAAATGAGTTTGAGGCCACTGATCTCCTCATGCTTCGCAAAGTCAACGATGTAGCAATCCAGGAGGGTTTTAAGGATTGCCTTGAATCGGCAGGTATCGATACGACTTCCTTTGACGAAGGAGCCGCAATCGTGAATAACTTCGGAATAATCAACCAAAGCGGATCAATTAGCGGTGGAGCCATTGTAAGAAATGAGAAGCCAGCGAAAGCAAAGCCCAGCAAGAAAAAGGGTGCAGTAGTACTGGCAGCCCCAACGCCAACTGCAGAGTGAGACAATGAGAGTAAACGAAAATAAAGGTGTCATTAACTATAAAGGAACCATCTCCGGCGGTATCCACGTTCAAAACGTTTCTGCTGAGCATTCTTCAAGTAACGAAGAAGCAATTGACCTAAAGCAATTGGCCGAAGAGATCAAACAACTGAGACGGAGTGCACGTCTTGAGGCCTCAGAAGTAGAACATGACCACGCCGTTGCAGAATTGGCGTCTGCGGAGAAGGCAACAAGAGAAGGGGACGCTCCTACGGCCCTGGGACACTTGAAGAACGCTGGGCAGTGGGCTCTGGAGGTTGCAGAGAAAATCGGAGTTCCCTTAGTTCTGGAGGTGCTGAAGAAGAGTATTTAAAGCTTTTTGAGCGTGCCGCAAATCACCAAAAGTAACAAGTCATAAGAGCGAGCGTGGTAATTGGTTTGCGCATCCGATAGGATACGCTGGAGACTGGTCATGGGGCTCCACGGGTTATGTCGCACATACCCGGTGCAGAATCTAACAGAAGCCAAACGGATGACTACTCGAATTCGCTCGGGTGAACTTTCCCAGCAAAAGTGCGTAAGATAAGGAGCCGGTAACCGTGATCCGCAAGCCGTGAACTGGGAACAAGAGTTCTGTCGACTGCAAACTGCCAACTAGCGACTGGAAGTGGTGGGCGATGAGGGGCTCGAACCCCCAACCCTCTCGGTGTAAACGAGATGCTCTACCATTGAGCTAATCGCCCGGGGAAGTCCGAATGAACCGGACAGCGATTCAAGATACCCAGAAAAAAGCCGAAAATTCCAAGGGGGAGAGTGTCCACTATCGAAAAAAGCATGTACAATTACCGGGTCAGGATGAGAAAACTGCATCTAATTCTGGCGCTAGGGACGGCGCTCAGTACAGTAGCAGCGGCCTCGCAATCCCGAGTCGCTTCCGTTAACTTCACCTTCCGGGAGACTCCCTTGCGCGGCTATCGAGTGGGAGATGAGTTCCTTTTGCCCCTCGAAAACGTGGCCGACCTCGGTTGGACCGCGAGTTCGGCCAATGCCGGCGCGAAGATCGTCGCCGAGAGTCGAACCTTTAACATTCCCACACGGCAGGTCGAGGGCAAAACGTGCATTCCGCTTCGCGCGGCCGTCGATAAGGTCGGCGGAGATTCCAGTTGGAACCCCGGCGGATACGACATCCTTCAAGTTTCCAGTCCCGTCTTTCGCGTTTCGGTCAATAAAGGCGTTCTGAACGTCGACTCGGCCATGGCGGTCAAGACGACAGTTTCGGTGATCGGTAGCAAGAAGGTCGTGATCGACCTTGATGGCGCGAAGTTCACCCGAGAGACCAAGGTGGACGCCGACGGCAGTACCAGCGTGTCGCAGTACGGCCCCAACACGGTGCGCATCGTCCTCAACCTCGATTTCGTTCCGAACCTCCCAAAGGGGCAGGTTTCTAATTCAAGCCAGATCAAGCTTGACCTGAGCCCAGAACCGGTCCGACCCAAGGAAGTCGCGACGCCGAAGCCGGATAAGACGGTGCCGAAACAGGACGACCCGCCCAAGACGGACCAGACGACGCAAAATCAGACCCAAAACCCAACTCAGAATCCGGTTCCGACGGGTCCGATCGATCTTCCCATCGCGATCAATTGGGAGAATGAGACGAACACGTCGATGGCGATCAAGTTTGCGCCCGGCCAATGGGTTGGCACTGCGACCTGTCGTAAGCCGGAAAAGAACATCCTGGAGTTGGAGCTTTCCAACCTCGACGGCGTTTTGCCCAAAGACTTTGAACTGAAGTCCAAGGCGATCAAAGAGATCACGGCCGAAAAGAACGGAACCTCGACGATCCTTCGCCTTCGGCTTGAGCGCGCGATGGGCGCCGACATCACGACCTCGGCGACGGGCGTTGTTTTGAACTTGGTTCGACCCACCAGCACCGGCGGACGCCTGGACGGAAAGGTCATCGTTTTGGACGCCGGGCACGGTGGACGCGACCACGGCGCGACGGCGGCGGGCATCATGGAAAAGAACATCAATCTTTTCCTTTCTCGCTATGTCCGGGACGCTTTGACGGCGGAAGGCGTTACTGTGATCATGACGCGCAACGACGACTCGTTCCCCGAGCTCGAAGCTCGTCCGGCGCTCGCGAACAAGAACAGCGCAGACATCTTCCTTTCGATCCACGTCAACGAGCCGGGAAGGGGCGGCGGCACGACGCCGTCGGGCACCATCACCTTCTATCACAAGGGGAGCGCGATCAGTAAATTCCTCGGCGAATGCATCCAATCCGAAATTGTGAAAAGTAAACTCTTACCAGATATGGGCGTGCGAAGCGACGGGACGATCTACCAGTCAGGCTTCGCGGTCCTGCGGCTTTCGAACATGCCGGGGGTTTTGATCGAAACCGGGTTCATCACGAACCCGAAAGATCGTCAGGTTTTGCAGTCGGAAGCCTTCGGAAAGGCATTGGCTAAATCAGTGGTGGCAGGGCTGAAAACGTACTACGGGCAATGAAGAATCGCAGTTTTCCATGGGCGCTTATCGCGGTGGCCGCGGTGGCCGGAGCCGGTTTTGCCGGCGTGATCAGCTATGTGCGCAACGAGCCTAAAAACTCGTTTGTGACGAACCAGCCGATCGATCAGCCGGGTGAGGTGATCTCCAAACCGCAGACGACGAGCGGGGGCACCACCTCCGGCACGCCTGCTGGGCAGAAGACCACGCACCTATCGCGCGCGGAAGACGTCAACGCGGCGCTGAAGGCGAAGAACTACGGCGAGTTTCGAGTCTTGGCGGTGAACGTTGAGAACGGCAACGCCATCGTGGACATGAACGACAAGCTTTTGGAAGGCATGGGAAGCGAGGCGGAGGCCGACTTTATCGAGACGATGAAGGCGGCGCTGGCCAAGTTTGACGACGTGAAGACGTTCCAAATCCGCATCGACGGCGAAATTCAGAAGTCGCTAAGCCACTTCGAGATGCTCGACCCGGTTCCGGTCCGCTAACTTCTCTTAGCTGAAGAATTCATCTTGACAACGGCAAGGCCGATGCCGAACAGGCTAACGCCCGCCCATAACAAAGCCCAGACGATCGCCGGAATGTGCGTGCTCTGGGCCATTAGTTGCGCATCGGTTGGTACGTCGGTCCTGGCGAGGAGTACGAGGTCGCGTACAGACTTGAGAGCATTCAGGCACTGTTGGACCGCGAAGAACTGAGCCGCGAAGACTAGACTGTCACCTTTGAGGCGACTGGCCAGCACCAGAATGACGACCGGCCAGGCGAGGCCGATGGTCCAACCCACCAGGTCGCCTCGAACCCAGATCACATTGGAGACGAGTACCATTCCGCCTAGTACTTGGAGCCAGATGCGAGCCGCTTTCTCGTTGGTTGCCGACTGGATCATGGCGGCACCAAACAGCGACGAGCCGAGGTAACCGGCCATTTGGATCGCGGGCGTGAGGCCGCCGCGCGTGAAAGTCACGCCCGATCCATCGGTGAAGACCTGGATATGGCTGACTTGCCCGCCGGTCAGGATGGCGGTGAGGGCGTGGAACATCTCGTGCAGGTGCGTGTTCAGGTAGTCGAACGGGAGCAGAAGGAGCCGAACAATGGGGAGGTACGGCAGGACGATCGACAAGGCGATCGCGATGAGGAACGCTCGGGTGACGGGCCGCTCTAGGTTCATACTTGCTGAGGCTCCGGTGCGGGGGGCTCATCGCCTTCGGACTTCTTGGCCCGCTTTTTGGCGATGAAATCCCACAGCCAAGAAATCAGTACGGCGTAGAAGGCACCTACGATCCAGCCCAACAGCACTTGATAGGGAAAATGCATGCCGGTGTAGATTCGGCTGAGGCTGACCAGGAAGGCGAGCAGGAGCCAAGGTATTCCGCCCCAGCGCAGGGCGATGAGCATGCAAATGGCGGCGGCCATCATGTTGGCAGAGTGGGCTGACGCCGTTCCTGCAGTGTGAGCTTCGGGCAGGCGAACCATGATGCCGGTGACGGTCGGATCGTCAAACGGACGGGGAAGCGGGAACCAATGCTTGAAGAGGTTAGTAGTGCCGTCCGAAAGCGGGAAGGCGATCATGCTACAGATGGCACCCTTGCGGGTGTCCTTTCCGGCCGCGATCATCGCGATGAGGACGATGAGCAGGAGAACCTGAACCCACCGCATGTTGATGGCTTGGCTGAAGAACTGCATCGCCGATTCCAAACTTGAGGGCCAGGAATTGATCCAATGGAACACGGCATGATCGAACTGCACAGGCGTAGTGTACATTGAGAGTAGCGCGCGTGTTAAGTTTTGCGAACCTGCTGGCCCGAAACACCTGGTTCCTGATCCTGCATTGGATGAGGCGGCCGTGGATGCGCCGTTTGCACCTCATGCCGATGCAGAAGATGGTCGGAGACCGGCGAACGCGGTTCTACACCACCTACAAAAATCAAAACCGTTTGGCGAGGCGGATCGGGCTCCCGTTGCTGAAGTCGGCGTTTTTTCTACTGTTAGCGTCGGCTTTGTTGCAGTTGACGTTGATGCTCGCGCTGACGATGAATGAACACGGGTGGCTGACACCGCCGCAACTGGATTCGCACCGCCTTAAGGACGGATAGGCTCGTAGTTGGTCCAGTCGCCCAGGTACAACACTTCTTCTTCTAGCTCCACGCCGAATCGCTCTTGGACACTGATCTTGGCGTAGTGCGCCAACGAACGGAGTTCGGTGGCGGTCGCGCCCGAGACGTTCAGTAGGAAGTTGGCGTGGCGGGAGCCGATCATGGCGCCGCCCAGGCGAAAGCCTTTGAGGCCGCAAGCTTCGATGAGGAAACCGGCGGGGACGACTCGGTTCTTGCGCATGCCTTCGGTCAAGCCCTCGATACGCTGGGATAGCTCCTCGCTGACGACGTTCTTGAAGAAACTTCCGGCCGAGGCAGAGGGTGGCTGTTTGCCGATGCGCTGTCGCTGGTATTCGCGAGCTTCGTCGTAGATGAACTTCGGTTCGCGCTCGGGTAGGCGCATGCGCACACGCTGGATGACGGCGCTGACGGGGTCGGGCTTGCGGAGAACCGAGTCGCGATAGGAGAACTGCATCCAACTGGGATCGACCCATTGGGTCGTTCCCCCATGGGTGATCTCGATTTCGACGAGGAACTCGGAGATGTCGCTTCGGTAAGCACCAGCGTTGCTGACGAGCGCGCCGCCGACACTGCCGGGGATTCCGACCGCGAATTCGAGGCCGCCGAGACTGCGCTGGGCGCATTGGAGAAAGAGGTTTTGGAAGCCGGTTCCGGAGTCGCAAGTGACCACGCCGTCGTCGCCGAAGTCGATGTTGGAGGCGAGGTTGACGGCGATCATGCCGGGGACGCCCTTGTCGGCAGGGAGAACGTTACTGCCCCATCCGAGCGGGGTCAATGGGATATCGTGCTGTTGACAGCCTTCAGCGATCTTGCGCAAGTCTTCGGCGGTGCGGGCAATGGAGAAGTATTCGGCGTTGCCCCCGGCCTTAAGCGTCGTGTAAGTTTTGATCGGCACCTGGCGCTCGACGATTTCCCAGTTCATGTGGTGCCTCCGGCGAGGCCGAGGCCCTTCTTCTGGACGGAGATGCTGGGCTCGATGAGGTAGGTCGGGACAAACTCCTCTGGACTCGTACGCTTCAGATGAGGCAGGAGAGAGGCGAAGCGGGCGGCGAGAGGGAAGGTTTCGTTGGCAATGCCTTTGCCAAAGCCGACAAAGTCGTGCTCGGGCAGGGAAGTGGTTCGGTACGGCTCCTGGCCTGGCTCACGGATGAACCACTCGGTCTTCTTGGATGGGAGAACAACGGTGCGGTCGGGGGCGATAAGATCGAAGGATGTCGCGCCGGCGCACCGGGCTTTGGCCACGTAGGCCAAAGTTTTGGCAATAGCCACGCCCACGCGAGTACCGGTGAAGGAGCCGGGACCAATGTCGGCAAGGAAAAGGGTTCCGAGTTTGGGGTCAAATCCGGCCCGGTCGAGCATTTCGAAGCAAGCCGAGCTGGCTTGCATGCTGGCGGCTTTTTCTTCGGCAAAGAGGATTCTGCCCTCGGCGTCGAAAACGGCGACCGAGGCGATGGCAGAGCTCGTGCTGAAGGCGAAGACCACTATTTCTTTTGGGTCAGGTCGGCCTGGAGAAGGTACTTCGTGACGATGGCCTGAGCTTTGGTAAAGTCGGCTTTGGTCGACGACGAATAGAACGCATGCAGGTAGACGGTCCCGACCTGGGTGACCACGCAGTCACAGGTGAGCAGAGGGGAGGAGTCTTTCGCAGAGACACCGGTTCGCCACACCATATCCCGCATCTGTTTGTCCGGGTTGTGCTGGAACGTCTTGTCGATGCGATAGATCGAACCAGTGAAAAGCTTGGCCGATTCAGCCGCCTTGGTCTGGAAGATGAGACTCGGTGGGTTGCCGCCCGTGTCGTAGGCGGTGAAGATGATCGAACCGTTGATGCCGGGAATCGTCACTGAAGCGGCGGAATCCGATAGCTTCGCGACCTTAGAACCTGCGGGCAGATTGAGGACGGTCGCGGTGGTTCCAGCCATTAGGTCTTCCTTGACGGGAAGCGGAGCGGGTTTGCCCGGACTGGGGCGAACAATGGCAATCTTCTTTTCAACAGCGACGGCCGGCTTCTTGGCGGGCGTAACCTTGATCTCGCGAAGGGTCTCAAGGGTTGACTGCATGTAGGGTTCGACCTTGTCGAATTCGCCGGAAATCGAGCTCACAGAGAGGACGAACTTCGACTTGTCTTCGCGGAAGAGGATGCCACGCACCGTGGTAGAGCCGCCCTTGGAGAAGCGAGTGAGAGCCATCGTCGAGTTCATGAGGTCGAGCTTCCACTGCTTTTCGACCGTGTTGCCGCCGGTGATGAGAATCTGCTTGGTGGCGGCGAGGAAGCCGTCGACGTCGGTGGATTGGTCCGATGAGTAGGCGAGGTCCATGCGCCCCTCATTCTTCGAGCCAGGAATCGGGATTTTGAAGGAAGCGACGAGGTTGGAGTCCTTTGGGTTTGCGACCCAGCTTTTGGGAACGGACACGGACAATCCGCATTGCTTGACCTCGACGACCCGATAGTCGGGCGCCTTTTGCGCGCCTTGGAGCGTGAGTGAGGCGAGGAGAATCGGTACGACAGTCATGGCTCTTACTGGATTATGGACGGCTCGGGACGCGTTTGGTTTTCATATCGAGGCAAGATAGTCGCCGAATTGCTTGAGAACTTTGCCGCGATGGCTGACCTGGTGCTTTTGCTGGGCCGTCAGATCAGCCATGCAACAATCCAATTGGGGCAAATAGAAGATGGGATCGTAGCCGAATCCACCGTTCCCGCTAGGCTCGGCGGCGATTTCGCCTTCGCAGATGGCTTCGAAGACTTTGACGGGATGGTTCGGACCGACGAGGGCGACATTGCACCGAAAGCGGGCCGCGCGGGTATCGGCATCTTCGAGTAAGTGAAGGATCTTCGCCATCTTTTCAGGAAAGGGAAGGTCTTCGCCACCGAAGCGCTTGCTGTAAAGTCCAGGCGCGCCGTCAAGGGCGTCGATTTCCAGGCCCGCGTCATCGGCCACGCACCAGTCGCCGGTGAAATCGAAGGCAGATTGGGCCTTGATGGCGGCGTTTTCGGAGTAAGTGGTGCCGGTTTCTTCGGGTTCCGGTGCACCCTCGATGTCGGCGAGGGTGAGCAGTTCAAGCGACGGAAACCGTTCGGACAAGATGGTCATCATCTCGCCAGCCTTCTTCCGGTTGTGAGTCGCGATGACGAGCCGAGCGATCATGGAAGGCCGAGGACTTCTCGCTGAGCGGCCATGAGTTCGTCACAACCTTTCTTGGCAAGCTTGAGCATGTGCCCCAGCGTGACCGCGTCGAACGGATCGCTTTCGGCGGTGCCCTGGACTTCGACGAACTTACCCGCGCCGGTCATCACGACGTTCATGTCGGTGTCGGCGACGCTGTCTTCGTCGTAGTTGAGGTCCAGTACTTCGGATCCTCGGTAGACCCCGACGGAAATGGCCGAGATCTGGTCCTTGAGAACATCCTTCTTCAGCATCCGCTGGCTCTTCATCCATTCGAGGGCGTCGAACGTAGCAATGTAAGCGGCGGTGATGGCTGCACATCGGGTGCCGCCGTCGGCGCGAATGGCGTCGCAGTCAAGCGTGATGGTGCGCTCACCAAGGTTTTCGAGGTCGACAACCGCGCGGAGGGCGCGACCGATCAGCCGCTGAATCTCCATCGAGCGTCCGTTCGGCTTCATCAGCGACCGGTCGTTGCGCTGGCGGCCCGAACGGGGAAGCATCGAATATTCGGCGGTCAGCCAGCCGCTTCCTTTGCCCTTCAGGAACGGAGGGACTCGTTCTTCGACGGTCGCGGTAACCAGCATGTGGGTGTCTCCGATTTTGAGGAGGCAGGAGCCTTCGGCGAACTTGGCAAAGCCGCGATCGAAGCTGAATGGTCTTAACTGGTCGGGTTCTCGCCCGTCGGGTCTCATATGGTAAAGGGTACCAGCCGAAGTCGCAAGACGACCGTCGAAAGTCATCGGATTCTCTTTACATTCGCGGGATCGTCGGCTAACCTATCAAGCATGATTTCGTCGGTCGTTTCGTTCGTCTTGATGGCGCAAAGCCAAACCGGGCCGTTGACCAAAGCCGAGGCCACTAACTACCAGGAGACCTCGTCGTACGCCGACGTGATGAAGTTTCTGGAGGACCTGAAGGCGACGGGTGCGCCGATCGACATTCGGTATAGCGGCACCAGCACAGAAGGGAAGAAGATTCCGATGGTGATCGCGGCGCGGCCGATGGTGAAAGGTCCAAAAGAGGCGGCGAAGTCCGGCAAACTGATCATCTACATCCAGGCGAACATCCACGCGGGCGAAGTAGAAGGGAAAGAAGCCGCGATGATGCTTCTGCGCGACTATTGCCGCCAAAAGAAAGGCGTGCTGGATAAGGCGATTCTCATCGTTCAGCCAATCTACAACATCGACGGGAACGAGAAGTTTGGTCCGCAAGAGCGCAATCGCCCGGGGCAGAACGGTCCGGAGATGATCGGCGTTCGGTACAACGGGCAGAACCTCGACTTGAACCGAGACTGCATGAAGGTGGAGTCGCCGGAGATGGAGGGCGTGCTGAAGCATATCTACACCTGGCACCCACACGCGATGTTCGACCTGCACACGACTGACGGCACGCGACACGGTTACCAACTAACGTACGCTGGTCCTCTGAATCCGAACACGCACCCAGCATTGGCCAAGTACGAACTCGACGAATTCCTTCCCGCCATCCGCAAGAACATGAAGAAGGACTATGGGAAGGACATCTTCGACTACGGAAATGGCATCAACGAGGGCGGCAAATGGCGTTTTGAGACCTTTGGCGGCGAACCGCGATACGTGACGAACTATGGCGCGCTCCGCAACACGCTGACCATCCTCAGTGAGTCCGTGGTATACGAGACCTTCAAGGACCGAGTCCTGGACACGGAGCATTTTGTGGACGAGTGCATGCAGAAGCTGCTGAAGGACGAAAAGCGGGTCAAGGCGATGCAGAAGCGGGCGGATGCGGCGATTGTGAATTGGGGCAAGAATCCAACGAAAGCGCCGCAAATGGCGATTCGCTACAAGATGAAGCTGCGAGGCAACGAGCCGGTTCTGCTGGAGAAGGGGCTGGCGGACGGCGGCCGACGATCGGGGCCGGTGCGGGATATTGAGACCGTACCGATGGATGTGTACGACCGGTTTGAGGGCGAGAAGTTTGCGAAGTATCCGTTCGCGTTCATCGTGCCAAGCGACGCCACCAAGGCGATCGAGAAGCTGAAACTCCACGGAATCAAGATGCAGGAGATTGCCGACGCACCACAGACGATTCCGGCCGAGGAGTTCCATATCGAGAAGTTCAGCCAGGCCCGGAACGCGTTTCAGGGCCATAAGCTGATCACTCTGGACGGCGAATGGTCGCCAGTCGCGCACAAGGTTTCGGGCTACTTTGTTCCGATGGCGCAACCGCTGGGCCTGCTGGCGTTCGAACTTTTGGAGCCGGATGCGGTGGATGGACTGACGGCGTGGGGCTTTTTCGGCGACACATTTGAGGAGAATTCGACCCACCCAGTTTTGCGGGTTTCTTTGCCGATCAAGGTCAATCTGAAAGGAAATTAGCTAGAATAGACCCGATGCGGTCTCTATTTTGGGCATTTTTCTGCCTGCTAGCTTTGTGTGTGTTGGGTTGCGCCGGTGGCGGCGTCAGCGTTGGGTCGGGCACGGTCAACGCGCTTTCGATTAATCCGAATCCGGTTCATCTTAAGCCGAAGGAAAAGATTCAGTTAACGGCCATTCTCAATGGCGGTACGGCTCCGATCACTTGGACCGTCAACACCGCGAATGGTGGGACGATTTCGCAGGAAGGCATCTACACGGCCCCCGCCGCATCGGGGAGCTATGAGATTCAGGTTGCACTGACTTCCGACCCCAGCAAGCTGGGCAAGACGACCGCGATTATCGATTCCGGCTATACGGTTTCTATCACGCCGTCGTCTTCGTCCTCGACGAAGGTCTACGCGGCATTCGGTGGGACCCTCCAACTGACGGCAAAGGTGACGGGTGCATCGACGGACGCGGTGACTTGGTCGACCACGAACGGCGCTGTGGACGCCAACGGCTTATTCACGGCTCCCACCTCGGCCGGAACCGCCGTGGTGACGGCGACGAGCGTCGCCGATCCAGGCAAGTCCTCGACGGTGACCATCGACGTCGTACCTCCCGTCAGCATTGAGAACGACAACGCATCAAACACGACCATCCCGATGGGTTACTTCAAGTACAAGGCGCTGGTGACCGGCGTGGAGTCGAGCGACGTCGATTGGACGGCGACCTCGGGCACGATCGATACGACGGGCAAATGGACGGCCGATGCGTCCTATCTGGGCAACGTGACGATTACGGCCACGAGTAAGACCGACTCGTCGAAATCGGATTCGGTGACGGTGAACGTGGTCAGCAACTTGAACGTCCGGTTCAGCTTCTTGAACCAAGGCGATGTGGTCTTCGCGTTGAGGCCGGACAAGGCTCCGAACACCTGCGCGAACCTGGTGTCGCTCGCAAACGCGAAGTTTTATGACGGCATTTATGTCCACCGCTACGAGGCCGGATTCGTGGTTCAGTGGGGAGACCCGCTGACCAAGACTCTTCCGCTGACCGATCCTTCGATCGGCACTGGCGGACCGGGTTACACCATCGATTTTGAAGCTAACGACCTTCTCCACCTGAAGTATGCGCTCGGCATGGCGCGGTCCTCCGGTTTGAACACAGCGGGAAGCCAAATCTACGTCTGCCTCGATGACTTACCTTCTCTGGATGGCAATTACGTGGTGTTTGGATCGGTGGCGAGCGGGACTTCGGTGGTCGATGTCTTACGAGTTGGCGACAAGATCACCACGGCTCGAACCGAAGCGCCGTGATCTTTGCGTGGGTGCTCCTGGTCGCTTCGACGAGGACACCCATTCTGACGTATCACGACATCATTCCCAAACGAAGGGCCAACTCTGTCTGGTTCGACTGCACGGTGCAGGAGTTCCGAGACCAAATTGCATGGCTTCGAAAGCGTGGGGCAGTGTTCGTCAGCACGCATGACATCTATGAAGCCCTCGAGCATCGAAGGACTCTGCCGACCAAAGCGATCTGCATCACGTTTGCCGACAACTACGAGGGGTTCTACAAGTACGCCTGGCCGATCCTAAGAAAGGAGAAGATTCCCGTCACACAGTTCGTGCACACGGGGTTTGTGGGCTCCAAGGTGGGGCGACCAAAGATGACATGGGCTCAGTTGAAAGAGTTGAGTCAATCTGGGCTGGTCTCGGTGGCTTCGCAGACCGTCTCGCATCCGGCCGACCTAACCACGATGAGCGACGAAGCGGTGACCAAGGAGTTCACAAAGTCGAGAGAATCCATCGCCGCCCATATCGGGCATCCCACATCTGAATTGGCCTACCCGAACGGGAAATACGACGCTCGCGTGGCGGCGTTGGCTTCGGCAACCGGCTATCGAATCGCGTTCACCGAGGATTGCCGACCGGCAGAAACCGCCAAGGGGCTTTTCACCGTTCCTCGGTATGTTCACACCAAATATCGCCAAGCCTGGGCCGACAAAGAGTTACGGAACTAGCGATTGACCCTAAAAATACTGTCCAAGTTTGCTGATAAGTTTAGTACTAAGCTTAAGTGACGACAATGAATTTGAATCGGGGGATATGTCACTGGGTCGGGGAAATCGACACCGAGGTCGGAGAATTCTTGCGCCTGCAGGGATTCGAAATTGTGCCGCATGAGCACAAGGCCTATTCGGGATTTGCCGAAGAAGGACATCACTTTTACGTGATTCGGTGCGATCAAAAACCGACGAGTCAGTGTGCTACAAGGTTGGCAGGGGAGGCGCGAAAGCGACACACAGTTGTCGTTTGGACCGAACCGGAGTACGCCAGCGACTGGTATCAGTTGGGAACAGAGTTGGTCCTCACTTCGGGGCCAATCGATCAAATCAAGCATTTTCTGGACTTCGCGATCAAGATGTTTGACGACCGAAGCCAGTGGCGCGAGGCCGAAGAGCGGCTGACGCGAACGAACGACGACTTGCATGCCAGCATCGAAAGCCTTGAGATCGCCTCGCGACGCTTTGAGGCGCTGTTCAACGGTCTGCCGATTGGATGCTTCACGTTCGATGCCAAGGGCATGATCCATGAGTGGAACGGTCTAGCGACTGAGATCTTCGGCATCGAAGGCTATCAGGCATTTCTCAATTCAGTTTGGGACGTTCTCGATCCAGACTATACCGGCGCATGGTCGGCGGAGCAGATCGCAGAGATTTTCGCCAGCGATGGCGGCTCGGAATTCGACTGGACGTTCACGCGGGACGACGGAGACGTCGTTCATTTGGCGTGTAAGGTGGTGTGCCTGACTAACAAGAAGGGCGAGGTTGTCGCCGCGATCGCGGGCAACCTGGACATCACGGCACGCGTTTTGGCGCAGGAGCGACTGGAAGAACAGATGCGAGAGAACCGCAACTACCTGAAGGTCATGGAGCGACAGCGTCTGAAGCTGCAGGAGGCGAACCGCCAACTGCGACGGCTGGCCGTTACCGACGGTCTGACCTCGCTGACCAACCGCCGACGGTTCAACGAACTGTTGGAAGAGGTTTTGGATCGTGCCATTCGGCAGAGCCACACGTTCTCGGTGCTGATGTTCGACATCGACCATTTCAAGTCCTTGAACGACGTGTTTGGCCACCAAGCGGGCGACGAGATTTTGGAGAAGTTTGCCGAGATTCTGCGGGAAACCGCACGACGCTACGAGCGTCCGGCGCGCTACGGCGGAGAGGAATTCGCAATCATCTTGGATAACTGCGACAAGACATCTTCACTGATCGCGGCGGAGCGGTTCCGCACCGCGATCAACACGTATCACTGGCCTTACCGCGAGATCACTTCGAGCATCGGCTGCTCAACGTTTACGGGCGTCGAGAGCGTGCGCGAGTTGGTGGAGCAAGCGGACTATGCGCTGTACGCGTCCAAGAACAATGGTCGCAACTGCGTGACGCACATCGACGATGTGCCGCGCGAAGCGAAAGCGGCCTAACCGAGTATCGACTTTAAGGCGTGGTGGACAATGTCCACCGCGTTTTTGTCGTTTAGGGAGTCGATTTCCACCCATTCGACGAGGTCGGTGGTTCCGTCAATTTCGTTGGTTAACTCACCAGCCTTGACCTCGGCACCAAAGAGGAATTGGAGGAGGTGAAGCGACTTCTCGTCGAACTCGGCTACCCGCGAATGAAAGCTGATCAGACCGCTCGATTGGACTTGCAGTCCCGTCTCTTCCAGAACTTCGCGAACCATCGCTTCCTCTAGGCTTTCGCCGAATTCCAATCCTCCCCCAGGAAGTGTCCAGCGGCCACGATGCTCAAGTCCATCGGAGAGACGGCATAGCAGAACTCGGTTGTTCTCGTGCATCACGGCGTAACATCCGACGCGGGTTTCCTTGGGTTTCGACATGGACGGAAGATAGAATAGCTGAATATGTCGTACGCCAAGCTCGTCAAACCAGGATCGAAAGTAAAGATGCGCGACTTTGACCCGTCGGACACCGCCGGGCTGTCGAAGGACGACGGATTGGAGAAGATCGCAAAGTTAGGCGAAAAGGTTTCAAAGCTGCAGGAACTCCATTACGCGGCGGGCGGAAATCCGATTCTAATCGTCCTGCAGGGGCCGGATACGGCGGGGAAGGACGGCACGATCCGAAGCATCATGCAGTTCATGAACCCGCAATCGACGCGGGTTGCGTCGTTCAAAGTTCCGACGCCGATCGAGTTGGCCCACGATTTTCTGTGGCGAATCCATCAGCAAACGCCGGCGAAAGGCGAATCGGTGATTTTCAACCGATCGCATTACGAGGACGTGCTGGTGGTGCGGGTCCACGAGATTGTTCCGAAGGAGGTCTGGAAGGAACGGTACGCGATCATCAACGCGTTCGAGGATGCCTTGGTGAAGTCGGGAACGATCGTCCTGAAGTTCTATCTGTGCATCTCGAACGATGAGCAGAAGGAGCGGTTGATTGCTCGGCAGGAGGACCCGACAAAGGCGTGGAAGCTGAGCGTTGGCGATTGGAAGGAGCGCGAACTATGGGACGACTACATGGATGCGTACGACGACCTGCTGGAGAAGTGCTCGACGGATGAGGCGCCGTGGCGAGTGGTGCCCGCCAACCAGAAATGGTTCCGTAACCTAGCCGTGCTAGAGGCGATTCACGACGCGCTGAAGCCGCACGAGGAAGAGTGGAAAGCGAAACTCGACAAGATCGGCGAGGCGGCGATGGCCGAAATTGTCGAGTTTCAGAAGACGACAGACTAAATTCTCCCTCGCTTGCCGAGGGAGTCCGTGAGTCGGGCCCTAGGACGAACGGGTGGGAGCTAGTCCGAAGGAGACTTAACCCTTCTTCAGCTTATCCCGGTAGTGCTCGCGGAACTTGGCAACCTTAGGCGAGACCACGAAGGCGCAGTAGCCCGCGTTCATGTGGCTTCGCTCCTCTTCCGAGGCGGCTTCGTACTTCTTGAAGTAATCCTGGTGGTACTCCTCGGCACGAACGTAGTTCTTCAGCGGCTCCAGCGTCGTAACGATGGGGTTCGGGTAGATCTTTTCGGCCGAAATCTCCTTGATGATCTTCTCGCCAAGCGCCTTTTCTTCGTCGCTGGTGTAGAAGATCGCCGAGCGATATTGGGTGCCGGAGTCCGGTCCCTGTCGGTTCAGCGTCGTCGGGTCGTGGGCCACAAAGAAGATGCGTAGGAGGTCGGCTTCGCTGACCTGCTTAGGGTCAAAAGTGATCTTGACCGCTTCGGCCGCGCCGGTTCGACCGGTGCAGACATCGCCATAGGTGACCGTGCCCTTGAAGTCGCCCGCGTAGCCGCTTTCGACGTCCAGGACTCCCTTCAACTCTTCGAACTGGGCTTCGACGCACCAGAAGCAACCGCCGGCGACGACTAACTGTTTTCCTTCCATATGTTTCGTGGGGGGTGTCGGCTGACCCTTCTGTCCGGTCGACGCCTGCACCGTGTTCATGGCGCAGGCAGCGCAGACGACGAGACTAGCGAGGGCTCCGCCGATTCCTATTTGCTTGACCATTCTAAGGTTCATACGAACGGAATGCCGATGAAGTGCGTTTAGTTTCCGGAAGTTTCGACATTTTCCCTTGGGTTTACTTTGGGAATATGAGTTCAGAGTTGAAGCCGATG